>NZ_OX216966.1:0-622500 GCF_945605565.1 Paenibacillus dendritiformis
TGGATCAAATGGAGATTTTAATTCATCTAATAATGCTAATATCCATGCAGTTGGAATAATTTACGGCATCGCTTGTCATTAGAAAGAGAACCATCCTTCCCTATTACTACAAATGAAGTATTTTTCTTATTTCTAAAATGTTTTTTATTACTGATTTTATAATTGCTTGATTTTAGTCTTAAAAAGTTTAGTCGTGAAAAGGGGATACTTATACTTAATAGTTCATTGTCTTGAACGAGAGTTTTTGTTAACTTTTACGTAAGTAACCTCTTTGTATTAAAATATCCATTTGATCTGCAATTTTAGAAATACTATAAGATTCAGTTATAAATTGTTTCCCTTGATCTGAAAACAAATCAAAATCCCCCTTGTCTTGGGATAATTCAAGTATTTTCTTTGTAATCTCCTCTATATTATCAAAAGTATACTCCGGTGGATAAATATATTCTACTCCAGGCCACTTTAATAGTAATCCTATTGCCCCTGAAGCCATACCTTCCGCAGGTGCTAAGTGGAAACTTTCAGGCTTGTCATAATCACTTACAGAAAGTACGAACCCAATATTTTTGAGATACTCTGAACTGTCTTGCCAGCCAGAAAAAATAACTGCATGTTGTAATGTAGGATTGCTATTAATTCTTTTATACACTTGCTCAAAATATTTTTTCTCACTTTCAATGTTCCAAAGCCATGGCACTTCTTCTGGTTTTGACCCAATGATATGTAACTTGAATTTCGAATCATATATAAGCAAGTTTTCTAAAATAGTTATTGCTAAGTCTAATCGTTTGCGTAAAGGAAGAATTCCAATCAGGGCCAAATTGTATATATTATTTTGCGTTTTCGGTCTTTCAAATCGTTCAACATCAACATGATTAGGTATCAGAAATACTTTTTCACGTGGAAGATTAAACTCTCGGATAAATTCTTCTTGATAATATAGACCGACTGAAATAAAATAGTCTACATTTTTAAAGTTTACTTTATTTGCAAAATCTAAAAATAACTCAAAACGGTGCATTCGTGTTAACAATAATTGATCACTGGACTTATTATTCGAATACCAAACAGCATTTCCTAAAAGCCATTCACAAAAAATTATGTCCGCCCAAGCGAGAAGTTCTCTACTTTGACGCTCATCATGAATATTATGGCCTTTCCACTCATCAATTTTTATCTCATATTTTTTTTCAAGAAATGGTATGAGGGGCCGAATAAACTTTAAATCATAACCATTTATTAAAATTCTCTTTTTTGTATTCTGAACAAAAGAGTCATAGTCACCATCTAAAATATTTTCTAATATCCCCTGTACTCTAGCACTTAAATTCATTGATGAGAGAATAAATTCATTTTCCAACAAAAAATCTCTAAATTTATTAAAATCATGATTTGGAAGACTCCCATTCGAATAGTTCAAAATACTCTCTAATGCAGTCTTTACTCCAATGTGTACTCGTAATTTGTAATAATCTAATCCAACTTTTTTTAATATTTTTCTTGTTTCTCTCCAAACATGTAAGTGATCATTAAGTTCTTTAGAGCCATATCTTTGTGTAGAAGAAACATTATTTAATTCATCTCTCTTAACATATTGATAAATACACTCATCAATGTATTGAATTTTTTTTGTATTAGCATAGCATCTATTTAAAAAGAGAGTATCTTCCCCCAATCGTATATTTTCATCAAAGGTAATACTATTGTTCAGTAAAAAATATCTATTATAGATCCCTTCAATTGTAGTACTTTGTTTTGAAACTAATTCACTTAGTAAATCTGATGTTGACAAAGTAGCATGATGTACTTGCTCTAAACGGTTTGAAATACTTATTTGATTTCCTTCTCGTATTACTTCTATATATCCGCGAACAAGATCATAATTATTAGTACTGGCCTCAAAATATAATAGATTACATGCATTTTCTTTTAGAATATCATCCGCATCCAAAAACATAACATAGTTCGCAGTTGCTTTGTGAATACCATAATTCCTCGGTTTCGAGGGACTCCCTGAATTTTCTTCCAATTGATAAAGCTTGAAATTCTCATACTGTTTACAGTATGTCTGGATTATATCAACAGACCTATCCGTGGAACAGTCATCTACAAATATTACTTCAATATCGTTTAAATCCATTGTTTGGTTTAATATTGACGAAATAGTTTTTTTAATTTTCTTTTGAGCATTATAGACTGGAATTATAATGCTTAATTTATACATAATCTCCACACCTGCTCTAATTAAATATTTATCGATACTGGGTTAATTTCTCGCTTTCCTTCTGGATATAAAACATTAAATTCGTCACAGTTGAATACAGTATACCCGCACTGAAATAGCCTTTTTATAAATTCACCATTAATATTAAATTCATAATACTTAAGTGCACTTCTTGGGAAAATAGAAGCATGTAGTAATCCTTCATTTACGAAAGTATAAGGTTTACACTCTAGTTTTTTTGTAACTACTGTTTCATTACTCAGATACGTATAGTTCAAAATCATATCGGACAAATAATTACTTCCATAATCGAATTCTGTATCCATAAAGGATACGTAATCGGCATCAATTACATCTTCTAAGCTACGATTGTATTTATTGAAATAATGAAGATCTAGCAGAAAAATATTTTCACTAGCATAATTCACTACATATCTTGCAGTTTCAATCGAATTTTCCTCAGTTAATACTATTAACAACTTCTTATTAGGGAAATTTTGATTTTCAAATAAACTGATCGCGCCTTCGATTTCATTCCCATTTTTAGAAAATATAACCATACAGACTTCTGATTCTTTTCTCTCAGAATTAACTCCGATAATATCCAATATATATTCCATTCTTTTTTCATACGTGTGATTTTTAAGAACATAACGAAGAGCCTTGAGTCGATGCTGGTGATAATTAGTCTCTTTTAACTTACTTATTACTCTCTTACTCTCTTCTTGGTTGTTGACATCAAGTAAAAATAGCAATTCTCCAAAGTGCCATTCTAAGCCCTTTGAATAATTGCTAATTACTAAAGTATTTGACGCAATCAACTCAAATACTCGCCGAGCGAACATAGTTTTTGAATTTACTTCAGTGTTAATATTTATTGCATATTTGGAACCTTTATAAGCCTTATCTAAACGAGTATAGGGAACTCTGGGCCTCAGATACGGTTTGAATCTTTCAGGGAAAATGTGGTTTTCGTCCTGATTTTCGGATTGTCTATTATATACAATAAGATTCTGCTCATCTTGTTGTATAATTAAATCAAAAATCCTCTCCATTTCTTCACATCTTATTGGGTGCTGTTTATAGTAGCTCCCTGAAAATACTATATCATCAGTTCGTTCATAAGATTCTATTGGATTGAAATGCTTCGGTTGAACAGCGAACATTAACGGATAGACTTTTTTATGTCCATACTCCTCCTTGTATCGAACTACACATTCCTCAGAGGTAGTAAATATATAGTCAAATTTCAATGCTGTATCAACAAAATTATGTACTTTATCATCAAAATGAGTAGGGTCCTCTTTATTCCAGAATACAGTCGTAATTTGATTCTCATTGCAATAACGAATAATGTTTAGTAGCTCTGTTCTATTCTCTTTCTTGAAATTAATACTGCTATAAACTTTACCTTTCCATTCGCGGGTGTCAGGATCTTTTCCACTCCATGCTGACTCACAGAAAAAAAAGTCCGGCTCCGTCTCTTGTAAAGTTTCTAGCCAGTTATTTGGACTTAAATATATAGCCTCACATTCATATTTAAAACTTTCATAAGTAAATTCATCTACAACCATTGCAACTTTCAATTGTCTGGTTTTGCGTCTAGGAGTTGTATTTTCCCCATTTTTTGTATTATTATAGAAAAAATCAAATAATGGCTTTAAAGTTATAGAATCTAGTAATATCGTTCCATTTCCTTGAATTCGTAGTGAAATTCTCATATCATCAACATTATTAATATCTATCTCGCCATGGTTATTTATATCTAACCAATGCGTTTCTGCTTTTTGTCCTTGGGAATACGTTATAATAAACAATTTAATATCACATTCCCCTAACACTTCTCCTTTAAAATCAACAAATAATCTATTATATAAATTTAGTTTGGGAAAAATTGAGGTTGATGGCTTAATATCAAAACTATTGTTCTTCTCCAGGTATGATAGATAACAATGAGTAGTTTCATTTCCTTCTATAACAATTTCATGATCATTTAATATTACCTCTGAGGTAGAAGGTGCCCATTCATTTTTATTGTATTTAATGTTTCTTATATCTAACTTGCTTCGTAAGCTTCGCTCTTCTTTTAACAATTCTTGTAGTCTTCGTTCGATCAAGTCTATATTCACTTTCCTAAGCCCTCTCTCACCTTATTTTTTTACCATTTTCCAAATTCTTACCGCAATTTTTCCAGGTAATGATTTCTTTAGGCGATTATATCTTGATTCAATTATCCTATAGTGTTCTTTTAATGTAATAATTTCTTGTAGTGCCCGTCTTTCCATTTCTATGTGATATAAAATTTTATTATAGAGTTTTTGATTCTCAACTTCATTCTTCTTAGTTATATTTTCAATTTCTTTTTGCTTTTCTTCTAGCTCCAACCTGAGCCCATTTATAATATTCAAATTATTTCTCTGTTCTAAATTAAACTTTTCTTTTTCACGTACTAATTCTTGTTCAGATTTCTTTAATTTTTCTTTTTCTGCACTTAACCACTTATTTAAGTTCCATTTATCAATTAAAGTCTGTTTATACTGTGAGACCACATTTTCCTTAAAAGTTTGTGTTATATTTAAACGTTTATCCAAGTTATCGACCTTTATATAAATATAGTTGAAATGATGTATATCTATAAGTTCATATTTGTATTTCTTTAAAAAAGAATCAACTTCATCAAAATGGTTATTTATCTCTATCCAAATTGTAGGATTAGACGAGGCTAAAACTTCTTCCATTCCCCTAAGAACATCTAATTCATTACCCTCGACATCAATTTTTATGAAATCCGGTTTTTCAATATTCAACTCATCAATTGAAACAATTTCCACTGTGCCCGTATCATCACGAGTAATCTTACATTCTCCCATATTTCTTTCATTTACAGAAACTCCAGCTTTACCTGATTCGCTCCCTACAGCTGCACGAATAATTTCGATATCAGTAAGCTGATTTAAAGCTACATTCTCTTCCAATAGATCAGCATTACTTAGAACTGGTTCAAAAGCATATATTTTTTGGGGCCTATAGTATTTACAAAAATAAATGGTATGGTTCCCAATATTAGCCCCGATATCATATATAATTGACTTATTTGGGATATAAATCGAAAATCTTTTTAACTCTGCAATCTCATAATAATCAGAATTAGTTTTAATTACATTCGTAATATACTCATCTTTATACCCAGAAATAATAGTCTCATCCCTGAGCCTAATTTGAAATTCCAAAATCCTCTCCTCCTACCAAGCCCCTTAAATACTTCATTTCATGAAAAAGGGGGTTTTCTCGTTCACCATTGACTTATTTTTATACTCAAAAGCACTCCCGAAATTTATTATTTCTAGATTAGAATCTAATTGTGGAGTAATAATATTTTTTGTATCTAATAACCTTGGTGTTCTCATTATTTTTGCTATTTCTCTATGATTAAGATCTTTAAATTCATCGTGGTCAGAAAGTATTAGTATAAGGTCGGAACCCGCGGCAGCTTCGAAACAGGTAACGAAATCCGGGCGATTTACATGAGGATCATGAATAGCTAGTTGAAACCCCTCATTTTTCAGTAAATTTATTACCTTAATTGCCGGAGATTCTCTTAAATCATCAACGTTCCCCTTATATGTTACACCGAAAATTGCAATTTGAGGATTTTGAATGTCACTAAGAATCGTTTTTGAAATCTCTACCACAAATTGTGGCATGCTATTGTTAATATCCCGTGATAATTTTATCATTTTTGCATATTCTGGTGACTTAGCATATATAAAGTATGGATCTACAGCAAGGCAATGCCCTCCTACTCCTGGCCCTGGAGAATGAATATTTACTCTGGGGTGTTTATTAGCCAGACGTATTACTTCCAATGCATTAATGTTTAAATCATTGCATACTTTCACAAGTTCGTTAGAGAGTGCGATATTAACGTCCCGAAATGTATTCTCCATACATTTCGACATTTCTGCAATCTTCGCTTCAGTTTCGATTATTTCTCCTTTTACAAAACTCTTATATATCTTTGCTGCTGCAACTGAACATTCTTTTGTAATTCCTCCAACTATTCGGTTGTTATTGATTAATTCTGTGAGAATTCTCCCAGGCAATACACGTTCTGGGCAATGCGCCAAATAAATATCTTTTCCAATAGAAAATCCATTCTTTTCAAAGAGAGGCTTGATAATATCATCCATTGATCGGGGCGCAATTGTTGACTCTATTATTATAGTGCTTCCATTTTTAATATACGGAAATATAGAGCGACAAGCGTCTAGTACATATGTTAAATCACAACTCATATAAGAGTCATGTTTATTAGGAGTTGGTACGGCAATAATATAAACGTCTGCTTCCTCTGGGATATTGGAGGCAGAGAACAATTTTTTTTCTACAGCTGTTTTTATAATCTGTCCTAGACCTGGCTCTTCTATGTGAATTTTCCCCATGTTCAACATTTCAACTACATTTGAATTAATATCTACTCCTACAACGTTAAATCCACAGTTCGTTAGAGTTGCTGCCGTTGGCAGCCCAATATAACCAAGACCAATTACACAGACTTTCATAATTCCACCATGCTTTCTGTTTTTGTATATTGAGTCCAAAAATTATTTATTTTTATTTATGAACAAATCTAAAACAGATGACGATTCCCCAATGTTCTCCACTTTCCCTCCTTCAAGCCACAGAACCCGATTACATAGCTTCTTCATCTGATCCATAGAATGGGATACAAACAAAACTGTAGTGCCATTTTCAATCATTTCCCTAATTTTGTCACCACTTTTTTCTTGAAACTTTATATCTCCAACTGAAAGAACTTCGTCGACGATTAATATATCAGGCTGAATAATCGTAGCTATGGAAAATCCCAACCTAGCCTTCATACCTGATGAGTAGTTTTTTAATGGAGTGTAAATGAACTTTTCTAATTCAGAAAATTCAACTATCTCATCCACTTTATCCTTTAAAAATTTTTTAGAGTAGCCTAATATTAGTCCATTCAAATATATATTCTCCATCCCAGTAAGCTCACCATTAAAACCTGCCCCCAATTCAATAAGGGGAGCAATGGAGCCTTTAATTTTTACTTCTCCAGAGGTAGGCTTCAATATTCCTGCTATTATCTTTAGGAGCGTACTTTTGCCTGCTCCGTTCATACCAATTATTCCAAAGACTTCTCCTTTATTAATGGAAAAATCAATGTTTTTTAGAGCAAAGAAATCTTGGTATGTTATTTCTTTCTTCAATTTTTTTATAATAAAATGTTTCATTGAAGTAATTTTCTCTGTTGCTAGTCTGTAGCGCATTGAAACATTGATTACCTCTATAGCCGTATTATCATTCATATCTTGTCCTCATTTTATAAATGGTATATAAAGCGATCTTGTGTTCTATAAAATACGAACACGCCCACAATTCCATAAACGAATATGTAAGCTAAACAAATCAAATGCAACCCTAAGCCCGGTAATTGTCCGTATATAACAACATCTCTAAACATCTCCACCACAGAATACAAGGGATTCAATTTTATAATAGGCATGTACTTTGCTGGAATAATACTCGCAGGGTAAAAAATTGGTGTCATATACATGATGATCATTAGCACAATAGAATATAAATGCATCATATCTTTAAAAAAAACTGTGATTGACGCTAATAGAAGTCCAATTCCCGCAGAAATTGCAAGCAAATACAATAATGGAACTATAAACATAATATTTACCCAAGAGAAGGAAATGTTCGTTACCAGCATAACAAACAATAAAGGTACTGTCGAAATCAAAGTCGTAATGAACGAAGAGCATATCCTTGATAAAGGAAAAAAGTACTTTGGAACATATACTTTTGTAATTAGTTGACTGTTGGCATGTATTGAGTCCATTGCAAAGCTAGTGGCTTCTGAGAAAAATTGATAAACAATTCTTCCAGTTAATACATACACAGGGAAATTTTCAATATGATTATTGAATACTGTGGAAAAAATAACAGTTAAAACTATCATCATCAACAATGGATTCAGCATGCTCCACAGTACACCTAAGAATGAGTTTCTATACTTTAGTTTGATATCTTTTTTTATAAGTTCGAGTAGTAGATCTTTGTATTTAAGAAAATTTTGAATGTTTTTCTTCATTACTAAGCTCCTTTATTATTCTAAACAATTTTGTACCCAACCATTACATTTGAATCATCTCCTAAATATAATATTTGAGGTTGAAAAAATCCATTGTCTTTCTAGCTTAATGGAAGTTTGATTTTAGCTGTGATATTATAAATATCGTAACTTAATGTAAAGGAGAATAAAACTTTGTCTACATATGGCTACGGGGCTAAAAAGTCCAAACAGAAAAACGACAAAATCCCACTTTATCGTGGGGGAATCAGCATTTTTCTGATTTTGTTTTTACTATGGGCACCGTTTCAATTTGGTTTGTTCAATGGACAGTCAGCATACTTCGAAAAACCGATATATTGGTCGATTCTTATAGCTTCTATTCTATCCTTTTTTACGATCGGATTTCTACTTCAATTCAAAAATCGCAGTAATCAAATAGATTTCCTATCTCTCATTGTATTTTTACTGCCAATTTCTTATGGAGTTTCGTCACTTTTTGCAACTTCCAGTTACTTGGCTGTAAATGCGATATTCATTATGTTTGCGTACGCCGTATTTTTCGCTCTTTCCTATTATATATTGAATGATGGGAAATTAAATCGTTACATCCAAAGTACATTAACCGGAGCTGCCTATGCCACTGTATGGTTTGGTTTGATGAACTGGCTGGGGAATGGAAAGTTCGCTGCAGCGTTGATTGGCTGGTTTTCACAAATTAATTCTGAAGGACTTTACCATCAAGCAATATGGGTGGATGCGAATGGGCCCCGTCTTGCATCGGTGTTCCAGTACCCCAATACATATGTTGCCTATCTGATGGCATTCTTGTTTATAGCCGTATTCTATTTAACTACACCCCGTAATACCTTTAGTCATGCGGTTCACGGTTTTATGCTGGTACCGATTATTCTATCTATTTTTCTAACCCTTTCTCGTAGCGGTCTGGTGCTGCTGCCAGTTGTATTTATTGTGGTTCTATTATTTATAAATCCGGCACGGCAGATTCTGTGGATTGTGCATCTGGCCATCAGCAGCGTGGCAACATTAGTTATTTTAAATATAGTATCGGATATCGGCATTAAAGTACATCTGAACGAATCGGGCAGTTCCTCCTTGAAAGGATGGCTCTATATTATTGGAGCATCCGCTGCATGTGCCGTATTATGTTGGATTGTACAACGATTCTTTGCACCATGGTTGGAACGTAAATTGGAAGGCTTCTCAATGAAGAAGTGGGCCAATGCTATCCTTCCTGTAGGGGGAACCATCATTGCTGGAGTGCTGTTGATCTTTTTGCTAGGAACTGGCCTCAAAAATTTGCTGCCGGAAAGTATCTCTTCGCGTCTAAGTTCAATCAACTTCCAACAGCACAGCGTGCTTGAGCGGATTACGTTCTATAAAGACTCTATGAAGCTGGTGGCAGACTATCCTGTCTTCGGTGCAGGCGGCGGCGCTTGGAGCGCATTGTATGAAAAGTACCAAAATAACCCGTATGAATCAGCCCAAGCTCACAGCTACTACATGCAGTATCTCGTTGAGACCGGATTTCTCGGCTTCATTATATTAATTGCCTTTCTCGGAATAGTTTACTGGAAGTACGTTCAATCCTTCCGTAACGCGGAAGAGACGAAGCGGAATAGCTATTTCATGTATTTCATTTTGGCGACAAGCATTTTGGTACATAGCGTGATGGATTTTAATATGAGCTATGTTTATATCGGGATTATCGTCTTTATTAGCTTGGGAGGTATGGCGGCATCAATTTCAACGGACCCACTTAAGAAAATAAAGCCAAGTACATTCAAGACGGCTGCGGCAATTATTTACGGCATCGCTGGAATAATAATGTTCATCACTTCTCTATTATTTATTCAAGCATCCAGCTCTTATGCGAAAGCGAGAGCAGTCCTGAATGAAACGAGCAATTTTAATCAAACAATGGATTACTTAAATAAGGCTCTAAAAATACGGGGAACCGTGCCTGAATATGCTGAGTTGAAAGCTGCCTTGTTCCAACAAGTATACGCACAGCAAGGAGACGAAGCCTTTTTTGCTGAAGCGGAGCATACGTTGCAACAGGCGCTTGAAAAACAACCAGGAAACCGATTATTGCTATTACGGTTGATAGAGCTTTATAAGCAAAAGGGAATGGACTCGGAACTTTATAAGGTATACTCCGAAAATGCTGAGGGCTTCCCTTGGGATATGGAATGGTACGACAAGTACATGGATGCTACCTTGCGTCAAGGGATGATCGTTTATAATGAATCTCCAGAAAAGAAAAATGAATATATGGACGAGATTATTGAAGCCTTGCGCCACGTCGAACAAGGTGTAGAACATCTCAAAACTTTGCCGGAAGGGCAGCTTCAGGGACGAGAGTTCAAAGTGACGAGCTCGATGGCCATGAATGCTGGCCGGGCATATATTATGAAAGGCGAGCCTGGGCAGGGGGCGGAAGCAATGAAGCCTTACCTGAACGAGGACCTTTCTAATGCGGCTAACCGAAAGTTAGCCCGCTGGTATGTCGGAGCGACAATCCAAAACGGCCAAGTCGATCAGACATGGTATGATAAGTTAATTAGTGTGGACCCTGAAGAAAAAGAGAAGGTTGAGCAAGTTGCTGGAATGAGATTTTTAAAGTAATTAATAAAGAAGGGGTTGTCCCTTTGTCACGCTAGATGACTTGTGGGCAACCCCCTTTCTATTACCTGAGAACATTTAGTTCTTGTTCTTCATACTGTTTAATAATATTTTTTAAGTAACGAAGTAAATCATCTTTTAATTCTGGACGCTGCATAGCATAGTGCAAGTTCGTCTTAATGAACCCAAATTTCTCCCCCACATCATGACGATGTCCGTCGAAATGGTACGCTAGTACTTCCTCTTCTCTGCATAAGTCTGCAATGGCGTCCGTAAGCTGAATCTCCCCGTTTACCCCTTCTTCCTGCCTTTCTAACAATTCGAATATCCGTGGGGACAAAACATAACGGCCCATGATCGCCCAGTTCGATGGCGCTTGGTCCCTGGATGGCTTTTCAACGAGTTCTTTTGCTCGGAGCAGTCGTCCATTCATCTGTTCTCCCGCAACGACTCCATAACGAGACACTTCTTCCCATTGAACAGGCTGTACCCCCACAATGGAAGCTTCATGCTTTTCGTAAATATCTATCATTTGTTTTAAGCAAGGGGTATCTGCTTCCACGATATCATCCCCCAGCAAAACGGCAAAGGGTTCGTTACCAATAAACTTTCTGGCACACCAGATAGCATGGCCGAGTCCACGAGGTTCTTTTTGCCTTATGTAATGTATATCTGCCAATTCCGACGACTTCTGTACTTCATTTAACAATGTCAGCTTAGCGCTTTCACGCAGCTTGTACTCCAGTTCGAATACGTTATCGAAATGATCTTCGATAGCCCGCTTGCTCTTTCCTGTCACAATAATAATATCTTCAATGCCAGATGCTGCTGCTTCTTCGACAATGTACTGAATTGTAGGTTTGTCTACAATTGGAAGCATTTCTTTAGGCATTGCTTTTGTCGCTGGCAGGAAGCGAGTGCCAAGCCCTGCAGCAGGGATAATTGCCTTTCTGACTTTCATAGACGTATTCCTCTCCTTCACCGTTCTCTTAAAATCATCGGTTTTCATTACTGATTATTATACAGGAAAGAGGGACTATTTGCCGGAATTCGGGGAAAATCCGACAAAACAAAAAACAGGAGCCTCCTTTTTATCAAAAGAAGGCCCTGTCCAAATACGAATTACCTCACTTCACCAACTGCCCGCGCGTCACGCCGAGCTGGTTCGTCGCCTTCAACGTGCGCCATACTTCGGTGCCGCTGATCTCGGCACGGAGAGCGCGTCCGTACAGGTCGATAACTTGATGAACCTGTTCTGGCGTTTCCTCCAGGAATTCGACGCGGTAGCTGCCTACTCCCAAGTCGAGGAAGTGGGTAATGTACTCGGCTCCGGACTGCTCAATGGCGTTGTAGACCGTATTGCGGCAGCCCTCATCCACCCGGACCGGGTGGGACATGCCGATGCGGTCGCGCAGGGAGACGCGGTGCTCCTCGCACGGACGGCCGCAGTTCGTGTAATCTGTTCCTTCGCTAAGGAAGGTACAGTAGACGCAGTGCTCGGTATGGAACATCGGCAAATGCTGATGAATAACGATCTCAAGCAAAGAGGTGTCGCTATGTCGAAGCATATCGACCATCTGCTGAATGTTCAGGTCATAGGACGGCGTGATGCAATCCAGACCCGAGGCGGCGAACAGTTCCACCGCCTTATGGTTGGCGACGTTCAATGAGAAGTCGCCAATGAGCTGCGGGAAGGCTTCGCCCCGCTCGGCGGCTTCGGCCTTCGCCTGCATGTAGAACTGCAGCGCGCCAGTATTGCGGACAAGCACCGCGTCCGGCTTCAGCTTCAGGATGTTGCGGTGGTAGCCATTTTCGCCGGGCATATGGATACGCGGCGTGACGAGCGCGATCGGCTTGCCGGCAGCGCGGCACGCCTCGATGGCGGCCGGGAACTGCTTGATGAACTCGAAGTCGGCGTAGATGAGTTCCGCCTCCGTGTTCACGGCCGCCTCCACTTGCGCGAGCGAACGGCACAGCGCCGTCAGCCGCGCGTGGCCCGGCTCCACCGCCGTGTGCTCCCGCACCGCACCGCCGTAGACGTCGACGTCGCGGTGCTCGTATACCGGCGGCTTCGGCCGCTCGCCCGCGAGCAGTTCCACCGCCCGGCGGCGGACCGCATTCAGCTCTCGCATCGGCACGATGATGTCGCCTTCCAGGGCGACGTCCAGCCGCTCGAGCTGATACACCGTTCCGCCAAGGCGGCCGAACTGCTCCTCCAGAAGCGCCTGATCCATCGGGCGCTTCTGGGCCGCTTCCAGCGCCAGCTCCGAATCCACCTGTACCGTCGTGCCCTTCGGCACGTCGGTCCACCAGGTGCGGAGCGGCTCGCCGGCGCGGCCTTCCACGCGCACATGCACGGGGAACACGCGATACGGCTTCTCCGTCTCGAACGTGGCCCGCATGCGCTTGTCCAGGGCCGGATCGCTCGTCTTCCAAATGCGGTCGCCAACCTTCACCCGCCGCAGGTCAACATCGTGGCGTCCCGGCACGATATCGACCTGCCAGCCTTCCTGCGCCTCGCCGTCCAGCTTGACGCCTTTGCGGCGCAGGTCGTACACGCGGCCGCCCTCCTCCTTCTTCGTCGGGTCGCCCGCGTCGAAGCCAATCCCGTCGCCGCGCTTCAGCGGCGCCTCCAGCTTGCACACGACCCCGTCGCGCAGCACCTGCTCGACGCGGCCGAGATAGACGCCGCGGCTCTTCGGGAACGTGCCGTCCACGAGCTGCTTGTTGTTCGTTCCCTTCAGGAAGCCGTGCGTGAAGCCGCGCGAGAAGCTCTGCTGCAGCTCGCGCACCTCTTCCTTCGTCGGTCCCGTCCAGCGGCCATCGAAATAATCATCAATCGCCTTCCGGTACTTGCTGACCACATTCGCCACATATTCCGGCTGCTTCATGCGGCCCTCGATTTTGAACGACGTCACGCCCGCTTCAATCAACTCCGGCACGAGATCCAGCGCCGCCAGATCCTTCGGCGACAGCAAATACGTCACATCGCCCATCGGCTGATGCTCCCCGTCGACCATCATGTCATACGGCAGGCGGCACGCCTGCGCGCATTCCCCGCGGTTCGCGGAGCGCCCGCCCCACATTTCCGAGGTAAGGCATTGTCCGGAATACGACACGCACAAAGCGCCGTGCACGAACACCTCCATCGGAAGCTGCGCCTCGGCCCCGATCTTCTGAATCTGCTTCAGATTGTTCTCGCGCCCAAGCACGACCCGCTCCAGTCCGTACGGCTTCGTGAACGAAGCTGCCTCCGGCGATGTAATCGTCATCTGCGTCGAGCCGTGAATCGGGAAATCCGGCGAAATCTCGCGAATCAGCTTCACCAGGCCCAGATCCTGCACGATGACCGCATCGACCCCGGCCGTGACGCACGCATCGATCAGCTCCTTCGCGTCCGCCAGCTCATTTTCAAATACAAGAATATTGAACGTCAAAAATCCCTTCACGCCATAGCTATGCAAAAACGCCATAATCTCCGGCAGCTCGTCCATCTGGAAATTGTTCGCGCGTGCCCGCGCATTGAACTTCTCCACGCCGAAAAAGATAGCGTCCGCCCCATTCGCCACCGCCGCCCGCATGCAATCCCAATCGCCCGCAGGCGCCAGCAGCTCAATATCTTCACGCCGCAGATTCCGGGGCGCCATGCCCGCTTCCTGCATCGCAGCCTTCACGACATCTACGGCTTGTCTATCGTTATGTTGCTTGATCGTCGTCATTACGTTGACCCCCAACTTGAATTCTTCAACTCTGCCTACTACTCAACAAGGCCAGACATCGAAGATGCCTTACATAGTATAGCGGTCTTTCGGCCAAAACTCCAGTAGCGGCGATATCTTCCTCCCCTGCGATTTGCACCATGTCTAGCAGCGATCCAAGCCCCTCTATCTGCCTTCTCCCGCTCCCTCTCCCATCGCTCAGACAAACGACGTGCCTCCCGCACAACAGCTCCTGGATTACATCCTGTTTCTATGTCTCCCGAACCATCTGTCCCTGCCTTCATATAAAATCAATAGAACACTCTTCTCCTGCCAAGCCGCAGCAATGAACAACCGATAGGGGGACTTTTCTTCCTGAGGGACGGGGAGTTTGGTTAAAAGAACTCGAATACCTATATCCATTCTGCCCTCCCTGTCCAGAAAATAGAGCAGCCAGCCTCTTCTACCACGTCTCAAAAACTACAGCTGCGTTCTATCTCGGCCTTAAACATTTAGCAGCAGGCTTTATATACATCCTCGTTCCCTGACCCGATGGGAGAATGGAGAAAAGAAGCACGCTGCACCTGTTCATCACCGTTGCCTGTATCGCAAAAGCGTTCATTCCCCACTGCCTCCCTGAACCGATGGGATATTGATGCTAAGAGCACAACACTCCCCCAAAAATCCCAACAGCCAGCAACTACAGAGCGCTACTTCTCAACCCTCCTCATCCCTTACAACTCCTTAGCCTGCGCCTATCCCGACTCCGTCTGCACTCCCGCTCTAGGCAACGCTCCTCCGCAGCATCGATGCCGGTACCCCACAACAACGCTACCCTGCGACAATCCCTGTCCCCACATACAAAAAGACGCCATGCCCCACGGCACAGCATCTTTGCTTCCTATTATTATGGTTTGGTGAACCGGAACGAGTCCAGGACCTTTTCGAACTATTCCACCATTTCTGGTGTGCGGGATACGTCGTACAGAACCGACAGGGCCAATACCCCGCAGCACAGCCCCTTCGCCCTGGCATGGTCTGCTTTCATTCTCTTCTCTTTATGGCAAAAAACTTCTTCCTCGCCACCTCACCGCCCAAACGGCGAAAAAAAAGGCCCTTTGATGATCTACATCAAAGAGCCTGTCTGTTCGCTGTTCGTATGTGTGCGGAGCTCGGAATCCCCATTGAAACCGCTTAACTATTATGTAGCTGTATGTTACCAACCAGAAATCATCTTCACGTCTGCAATCAAAAAGACAATCAAGCTGACTACAGCAAATCCAATCGCAAACTTATTGCGCGGACGCTGCTTAATTTGACGGAATACCGCCCAAATCAAGATTAATGTGAACACAATCATGAAGATGTCAAAAAATTGAAACAGACTCTCAGTCTGCTCTGCTCCTTCGGCCAGAAACATGGTGCGACCTCCCTCTACACGCGCATTTTGCCTATCTTCCCTTATGTTATATTTACCCAGCATGAGTTGCAATACTTCTCCTCTATATTTAACAAGATTGTCACGAATTTTTCAAGTTTTCTGGTCCGAATGCTATTTACAGATGAACCATGTCATAGCTAACATTCTCGCTCGCCAATTATAACCAATTCAAATGGGATTCATTAGAAAAAGTAATTCCTGTTTTTTGCTGTTTTTATTGTCGCTCCCCAGGAAATGTGGTACGATGTCACCAATTAATTCACACTATTTATATCGGAATTATTAAATTTATAGGGCGGGGGATAGCATAATGGCGTACGAACCGGTATGGATGAAGGACCCTTCGAAGTTGAACAAGTTTGAATTTATTAAGATGGAAAAGGACGGGCTGGACGTGATCCGCGACATCATTGAGACCTATGCCGAGCAGGGCTATGAGTCCATACCGGAGGATGACAAAAACCGGTTTAAATGGGCCGGCGTCTACGAGCAAAAGCCGAAGGACGGCCATTTCATGATGCGCATCCGCATCCCTTCCGGCATATTGCAGACGGCTCAAGCCCGGACCTTGGCGGAGATCGCCAGACTGTACGGACGCGGTCTGATCGATGTGACGACGCGCCAGGCCGTACAGTACCATTGGCTGCGCGTCGAGCATCTGCCGGACATTTTCAAGCGGCTGGAAGCCGTCGGCTTGTACTCCTATGAAGCTTGCGGCGACTGCCCGAGGACAATCGTCGGCAACCCGCTTGCAGGCATTGACCCGGATGAGCTGATGGACACGACCCAATTAGTTAATGAGGTGAATGATTTCTTCCTGCTGAACCGGGATTTCTCGAACCTGCCGCGCAAATACAAAATGTCCATTTCATCCAACATCTATAATAACGCGCATGCGGAAATTAACGACCTCGCCTTCACCCCGGCCGCGAAGCAGATCGATGGAGAGGAAGTCATCGGCTTCCACGCCTGGGTCGGCGGCGGATTGTCGGCGAAGCCGTATTTGACGCAGCAGCTCGACCTGTTCGTCCGCCCGGAAGAGGTGCTCAAGGTAGCCATCGGCGTCACGACGTTGTTCCGCGATTACGGGTTCCGCGAGAAGCGTCACCAAGCCCGCCTGAAATTCCTGATCGCGGCTTGGGGAATCGAAAAATTCCAAGCTCATCTGGAGGAATTGATCGGCAAGTTGCCTTCCCGGGGGGAAGACCGGATTGCCGGCTGGCAAGCCGCTTATTTCGATGGCGTCCACCCGCAGAAGCAGCCGGGGCTTCACTACATCGGCCTGAATGTCCCCGTCGGCCGGCTTGACGCCGATGAGTTCGAGGAGCTGGCGGACGCTGCGGAACGGTATGGCGACGGCACGCTACGCACGACGATGTCGCAGAACATCATCCTGACCGGCATTCCGGAGCAGTCGCTGGACACGGTGCTGGCGCTGCCGGTGCTCGAGCGCCTGACACCGTATCCGCGGCCGTTCATGAGCCGCACCGTCTCCTGCACGGGCAACGAGTTCTGCAACCTGGCCATCGTCGAGACGAAGGAACGGGCCCGTCGCGTAGCCCAATACCTGGACGATAATGTTGGCGATTTGAACGAAAAGGTGCGGATTCATTTCATCGGCTGCCCGAACTCCTGCGGCCAGAAGCATGTCGCCGACATCGGCCTGCAAGGCTCGCTCATCAAGACCGAGCAGGGCATGGTCGACGCCTTCGACATCGCCGTCGGCGGCATCCTCGGTCCGGGCGCCCGCTTCAACACGGCGCTCAAGGGCCGGGTCCGGGGCGACGACGTGCCTTACGTCCTGGAGCAGCTCCTCCGCTTCTACAAAGAGGAGCGGAACGGGCAGGAATCGTTCCACGCCTTCTTCCTCCGCGTCGGCGCGGAAGCCTTCCAGGCGAAGCTGACGGAGGTGCTCGCTTCCCCCGCACTCACGTCGTAACGGCCAAGCCCGGGAAAGGGCGGCAATTGTTGCAGTCCATCTTCCTATTTATTTTTATCTATGGTATTATTTTTATAGCGATATGTTTATTTGGAACAGCGCATGAATACACTAAAAAAGACCGCAGATGCTGGAACATCTACGGTCTTGCAATAGATTGCCTGTTAGGCAGTCGACCATGATTCAGAGAGTAGACCTCCAGGCCGACAAGCTCAGGGAGGTCTACTTCTTGTTAGAGAAGGACAGCAGCGCAATCACGAACAATCCGAATGCAATCATCTACATTACACAACAACAATCCCCCTCGTTCACCAATCTCGGAACGAGGGGGATATTTTTCTCAACACATCCCGATCCACCTACGATTGCAGCCCAATCTCATCATAGGCGCGAATCATCGCATCGGCGGCGGCCGGCGCATCGGTGAAGGCGCGCTCTTCATCAATGAAGATGTTCAGCGCCACGCCGGCGCTGCGTCCCATCTCCATGTCGCCGATCGAGTCGCCGATGACGGCGACTTCATCCGGCTTCAAGCCGATCTCGCGGCAGGCCAGCTCGACCATATCCGGGAATGGCTTGCCCCGCTCCACGCAATCGTCGCCGATGACCGCATCGAAATAATGGCGAATCCCCATCTTCTCCAGATGCTGCTCTGACGGTCCCTTGTCATCGGCCGTGACGACGGCCAACGTCAATCCCAACGCCTTGCAGCGGTCCAGAAATGCGACCGTACCGGTAATCGGCACGATATTGGCTTGCTCGAGCACCTGCTCGTTCGCGTTCTCGAAGACAGCGGTAACGCGCCGCAACGCTTCATTCCACGGCACCCCTGTCCGATGGAGCAAATACGTGGCGATGCCGATCATTTGCGACGGGGAGCCCATCGCGAGCGCTCCCTGGCGGTCATGCCTCCGAATCGAACCATCCTCTTCAATAATAACCCCTAATATATATCCAGGCTGCTCCGGCAGGGAGCCGCCCTCTTTTTTCAACTCCTGCTCCAGGTCGTGAAGCACCTTCTCAGCCCACCAACCCCACAAGCTCATAAATTGCAGCAGCGTGCCGTCCTTGTCGAACAGAATGCCACGGACCCGGGCGCTGCGCTCTCCCGCGCTCAACTGAACCATCTGCATCAACCTCTCCTCTGTATTGACAACTACATTCGTCGCCGGGCCCTTTTTTCCTCTTTTCACGGCTGCTTTTTCATGGCTTCATCAAGCTCCAGCTTCCTTCCCGCCCTCGCACAAACAACAATCCCCCTCTCCCGTACGCGCCGGATGGAGGGGGATATGGAAGCTTTAGCTCGCCAGGCTTGAGACGTCCGTCAAGCCGAGCGCTTCGGGCAGCACTTGCTTGGCATCCTTCAGCCACGTGCGCACTTCAGGCCCAAGCCGGAACACTCGATTCGACGGCTGGTTCACGATACGCGACAATTCGGAATAAATCGGATAATCTTGCATCAATGCCTCATATACCTGATGCCGGGCAGGCAACAGATACTGTGGATATTGGCCATCGGCCTGCGGGCGCAGAGCTTGCTCTACCGTATCCGCGGAAGCCATAATATTCGCCAGTTTTTGGGCTAGCTCCGGATAGACCGTCTTGGAGTTCACGCTCACGACATCGCTGTAGAACAGAGGGATGTCCTGCCCCGCCGATGAGGAAATCGTCTTGAACTGGACCTGATCAGCATACTCGCCCATGCGCATCATCGACTCGCTGTAGCCGATGAAGGCCCGTCCGCTGCCTTCCGCGAACCACGACGCTCTTACATAGGAGTCGCCATCCTCAGGAGCATACTGCGACGGCTTTTCCCCCGCCATATCGATCAGCAGCCGCAAGCCGCGAATAACCTTGTCATTCAGGGGATCCAGCGGCGGAAGAATATCATATTCCGTATACTGGCCGGTCACATCGATAAGCGCCTCCAAATACATGCTCGCCTTCGTCGTCCCGCCCGCCATATTAATTAACAAGCCCTTATTTTTCGGAGGCGGAATCTGCTCGGAGGGGTTGGTTCCTATTTTTTTGTACAGCTCATAGATATTGTTGACTTGCCCTAGCTTCAAATCGCCTTTCCGGTAAAACAGCAGGTTCGTGCATAAAATTTGCGGAAGGCCGTAGACCTTGCCGTTGCGCTTCGCTCCTTGCAGAGCAAAAGGGACCACATCCTCCGCCTGGTCGATATCCTGGCTGCCGAAGGGCAGGAGATACCCTGCATCGACAAAATGGCTTAGAAAAATCGAATCCAGCACGAACACATCCAAATCATCCGGCGGATCCTCGGAGTAGGAATCCCATTCCGTAAACTCCAGCTTGACGCCAGGCTCCTGGCGCTGCCACTGGTCAAGGACGGCCGCCTGGAAACGGGAAGGATCGGGCACATACGGATAGATCGCCACCTTCAGCGTAATATCCGAAGGCGCATCGGACTGGGCCGCCCCGGCTCCGGCCGGACCAACGACTACGAGCAGCAATGCCAGCACAATCATGAATTGCTTATAAATGAAGCCTTTTACCTTTGACATCTCCTAATCACCGCCTCTATTAAAATGGAACTTGCTTTGCTAACTTAATAGATTCGTTCTAACGGAAAATGCAAAGCGATTCCTCCGCCAAGGCATCCGCGATCCACCGGGGATGCATCGCGAGCATATGGTCCGGCAGCCGGTCCACCTCGAAATAGTTGACATCCAACGTCTCGTCCCCCGTTCTGACAAGCGTTCCTCCCACCGTTTCGCAGCGAAAGCATGCCGTCACGAAGTGGCTGACCGCTCCATTTGGATAGGTGAACACTTGCGACTCGGGATCGGAGTATAGGCCGACCAACCGCTTGACTTCCACCTGCAATCCGGTCTCTTCGCGGATTTCCCGCACGATCGCCTCCTCAACGCTCTCCCCCCGCTCCACATGACCCGACGGAACTCCCCAGCAACCGTTATCTGAACGCTTCATCAGGAGAACCCTGCCGCGTTCGTCCATGACGATGCCCGCCACTCCAGGCTTGATATCGTCCGGCCAAGGAAAAGCGGGCGGGACCCAACGCTCCAGACGCAGGTCTTCATCCCACAGGCTGCGCAAATCGGGAATAATCGCATCGGGCTTGCGGTAATCCCGGGCAGACGAATATCCGGAATACGGCCCGCTGGATATAAGAACCGCCGAGATGCCTATCCGGTGCGCGCCCACGATATCCGCATCTGGCGTATCCCCGAACATGACGGCCCGGGACCAGTCCTCCACCTGCTGCAGCGCCTGCCGGAACATATAAGGATAGGGCTTGCCTACGATATACGGCGTCTTGCCCGAAGCCATCTTGATAGCTTCCACGGCCGTCCCGACTGCCATCATGGGCCCATCAGGCCCCGGGAAGCTCCAATCGGCATTGGTGGCGAAGAACTGTGCGCCATTCGCAATGCGCGTCACTGCTTTTTGAATGTCCCGCAGCGTCAGATCGTCGCTCCAGCCGACCACGACGGCCTCGGCGTCGTTCACGTCCACAATGTCAAGGCCGGCCTCCCGGCACTCCCGCTCCAGATGCTCATCCCCGAGCACATATACAGAACCCACCTGCCGTTCCCGCAGGCAACGCGCTGTTGCCCAGCCCGAGGAGATGACTTCGTCCGTCCCGGCTTCAATTCCTAGACGGTTCAGCCTGGCTGCGGTCTGCTCCCGCGTCATACAGGGATTATTGGTCAGGAATCGGATCGTCTTGCCCCCGGAGCGCAAACGTTCCAGCGCTTCGACTGCACCGGGCAAAGCCTCCGGTCCGACATAGATGACGCCGTCCAAATCAAACAAAAACACGTCAAATGCATCGAATAACACGTCGTTCCTCCTTACATTCACGCCTCTTTGACTGCCCGGTAAATAAGGAAGGGCGGATAATCCCGCTCCATTTTCCATTGATCGAACCGGCTCTCCTGCTCAATTCTTCTTAACTCCTCCGGCGGAATATCGCGCAACGTGGGCTCTATACATTCGATATGCCCGAAGCCGGCATCTTCCAGTAGCTCGCGGTACATCTCCTTAGGCCAGTGGAAATCATGGAGAATCATATCCTCGCCGTTCGGAAGATGGAGCCATTCTTGCCGGGCTTCGCCATGCCCGTAGGCTTTCCCCGGAACCCCGTTGCGGAATGTCGAGAAATCAATCCCCGTCGAATCCGGATGCGTATCCAAAATGACATAAGAAGCGCCCGGAGCCAGCACCCGATGAATCTCACCGATAATGCGCGCGATTCTCTCTCGGCTGCTCGTATTGATGAAAACATAGCAGGTCATGGCCCCATCTACCGAGTTGTCTTCCAGGAACGTTAACCGATCCTGCTCGATGTGGCGGTAGTCTACCCGGGGGTGAGAGCGTTTCTGCATGGCGATATCGAGCATATTCCTCGATTCATCGACAGCGATCACTTGCACATCGGACGTTTCCGCCAAGCGGTAAGACACTTTCCCGGGACCGCAGCCATAATCCAGCACCCGTTTGCCCGCGGGAACGGTCTTCAATAGATCGAACACGAAGCGGAACCCCAATGTCTGCTCCAAAATGTCGTTATACGCTTCGAACTGCTTCGCCACGTCCTCTTCCTTCCAGGAAGTCTGCATCGTAATTCCCCCTATTTCTGCTATTGATGCTCAAAAAGCGGAGTCTTCGTCTGACGCGGCCATTTGTGATGCAGCAGCCGCTGATAGAGCGGACACAACGCATGGAGCACAGAAGCGTCCGCAGGCCTGCTGTAAGCGACAGACTGGTAGAAGCTGAACAGCAGCAGCACCTGCTGCCAGTACACAGGCAGATCCAGCGCTTCGATGTCCGGACCCGACAAGGTGACGCAATCTTCTCTCAATAGCGATTCATATTCCAGGACCGTCTCCAGATAAGGCCAAGGATTGCCGGAAGGCATGACCGGAAATTCATCCCTCTGCCCCTTTGTACCGGATGCGGCTTCGGCCAGCACCCTCTCCACCGCCTCGTCATCCGGCTGATAGATATGTACCGAGCCGACAACATGATAATAATCGCCTAGCTCCAGCCCCAATTCTCTCGCGAGCAGCTCCTGTATAAACGTGAACGAGAACACATCGCTGACCATCCCCCGGAACGCATCGTTCGCGCGCATGTAGGCGATCGCATACAGCTTTTGCTCCCGCACGAAAAATTGCAGCCCCAACGTGCAGGACACATCGATATTGGCGGAGCCGAGCTCCTCATTGGCGTCAAAAATTTGAATAAACGCCCGCTTGGAATCGGGATCATCCCGGCCCAGCAAATGCGCGATCCGCTGCCATTGATTCACTTGACCGGATCCAAAGCGGAATATTTTAGGCCCGTATGCTGTTCCGGCAAGCGTCTGGCCGTTCATCGAGTACTCTCTCATTTTTCGATTGTAGTAACCGATAAAGTCCAGATCGTCCCTGGCAGACAAGTACCACAGCGCCTCGGCAAAATTAAATACGATATTCGTGCGGCGGCTCGCCAAATAACAGATACGCTCTACGGGATTCGCAAGGGCGAATTGATAATTCAGCCGCTCGCGGCTCTGATGGCCACGCGGGGCATTGCGGAACTGCGGCTGGCTGCCGACGGTGTCCAGCGTAGCCAGATAAGCTTCGTGAAAACGGTCAAAGCGCACTTGCCTCTCCCCCTTCTATTATGGAATGGCGAACATCCGCTCCAATTCCGATAGATAGTCTTGTTCCTCCCGGTAATAGATGTACGTCACGTTGGCCACCTGGCCAAGCCCCCGAATGAGGAAGGCATACTCCTTCCCCTCCTCCAGCAGCAATACGATCGGCTTGCCAAAAGCGGAGGCCCAGCCAATCTCGATATGCGTCCCCGGAGAAGCCGGGCAGCCGGGAAAGGCGACGAACTGATCGCAGGCGCGAATTTCCTCGAAGTCGATCGCCGTGCATTGATCGGGTGTCATGAAGTCTTTCCCCCAGCCCTCACGTTTATGGGCATTGTGAACATCATAATTTCTCGCTTCAAAAAAAGAGATGAGTTGAACCAGCTTGCGTTGTTCATTCTCCTGCATGCAGCCTGTTTTCGCGTCCACCAAGCTCTTGAATGGCCCTGCCAAAAACAGCTTCTTCGTACCCGTTTCGTTCACGACACTCATCTTGGATTCCACCTTCCTTAAAATTGAACGAGTCAATACTCTCCCGTTATGACCCTCCACTAAGCTTGCCCCGACTCGGTGGCTCGCTCGCCCCTGGTCCTATCCCGGCCCCAACCGGCGGAAGCTGGCCGCTGCCGCCCGAATATCGTCCGAGCCCGTCAGCGCCGAGATGACAGCGATGCCATCCGCCCCCGCTTCCAGAACCGCCCCGGCGTTCGCGAGCGTAATCCCGCCGATGCCCACAAGCGGCACATTGATGCCCGCCGCCCGGATGTCTACGATGATAGAGGGCCCCTGCGCTTCCAGCGCATCCTCCTTCGATTGGGTCGGGTAAATGGGGCCGATGCCCAAATAATCCGCTCCCTGCTCTATTGCCAGCCGCGCCTCCTCGACCGTGTGCGCCGATACGCCGAGCATGAGGTCGCCAATGCGGGACCGCACGCGGTCGGCCCGCTCATCCTGCTGCCCGATATGGATGCCGTCGGCGCCAAGCTCCAGGGCGAGCTCCAGATCGTCGTTCACGATGAACGGAACGCCGTGCCGCTTGCACACCGCTTGCAGCTCGGCCCCCAGCCGCCTCTTGTCGTCGCCAGTCAATGCCCCTGTCCCCTTCTCGCGGTATTGCAGGACCGACACGCCGCCAGCCAACGCTTCTTCAGCCACCTGAACTGGATCCATTCGGCAGTTCACGCTGCCCATGACCAGGTAAAGCCGCAGATGAGCCCGAATCTCTTCCGGCCGGAGTCTGCTCATGAGCGCACCGCCATTCTGCGGCCGTAAGCCCAGTGGTTGGTCGGCCCATGGCCTTGGCCGATGCCGAGCGTCTCTTCCAGCGCCGCCTGGATGAACGCGCGGGCGGTGCCGACGGCATCGGCGACGGACGATCCTTTGGCCAGCTCCGCCGCCATGGCTGCGGAGAAGGTGCACCCGGTTCCATGCGTATGGCGGGTATGAACCCGCTTCCCGTGCAGCTCCGTGAATTGCACGCCGTCATAGAGCAGGTCCGTCACAAGGTCTTCCCCCTCGCTGTGACCGCCTTTGATGACGACGTATGCAGGGCCGCAATCGCTGAGCCGCTTGGCAGCCTCGCGCCGGTCCTCCATCGTCTGGATCGGAATCCCGGTCAGTACCTCGGCCTCGGGGATATTGGGGGTCACGACGAGAGCATGCGGCAGCAGGTGCTCCTTCAACGCTTCGACCGCCTCTTTTTGCAGCAGCTCCGATCCGCCCTTGGCGATCATCACCGGATCAACCACGACGGCCTTCCAGCCGAAACGCACGATGCGGTCAGCCACCGCCATAATAATCTCCCTGTTGAACAGCATGCCTGTCTTGACGGCATCCGGGGGGAGATCGGATCCGATCGCATCCATTTGTCCGATGACAGCCTCGGTCGGAATCGAATGTACCCCGGATACGCCCAACGTATTCTGGATCGTGATGGCCGCAATCGCCGACATCCCGAATACGCCGAGTTCCTGGAACGTCTTGATGTCGGCCTGAATCCCGGCTCCCCCGCCGCTGTCCGAACCGGCAATCGTCAGTGCCTTGTATATGGTCATCGCGCTTCACCTTCCTTTGCTAAAGCGGGCTCGAACGGCTTCACTTCCGTATGTGTTTTCAGCGAATCCCGGTTCAAGCAGGACAGCTCGTCCAGGAATGCAATCTGGAAGCTTCCCGGTCCGTTTGCTTCCGTCCGCGCCGCCGCTTCGTACGCAGCCGCGGCGTAGAAGGCAAGCCCCGCAGCTCCCGCCAGCAGCACATCCCGCTCCACGGCGGCAAATGACCCCAGCACCGACGTCAGCAGGCAGCCCGCGCCCGTGACCTGTGCCAGCAGAGGATGCCCGCCCTTCACGATATAGCCGGCTTGTCCGTCGGTAATGACATCCTCCGGCCCCGTAATGGCAACGACCGTATGCAGGCTGCGGGCAGCGCGAACCGCCAGCTCCACTCGCTCGTCCTCTGCCGAGTCCCCCGCATCCACCCCTTTGATGACGCGCTGTTCGCCAATCAGATTCGCCAATTCCGAAGCGTTGCCGCGGACAAGAGACACTTGCACCTCCCGCAGCACGCGCAGCGCAGACGCCGTCCGGTAACGCGTCGCGCCTGCTCCAACCGGATCGAGCAGCACGGGTACTCCATGGCGATTAGCAGCCTGTCCGGCGACGATCATCGACTCGACGGTATCCTCGGAGAGAGTGCCCAGATTCAGCACCAACGCCCCGGCGATGGCCGCCATATCGGCCACTTCTTCGCGCGCATACGCCATGACAGGCGACGCCCCCAACGCGAGCAAGCCGTTCGCCGTAAAATTCGTCACCACCACATTCGTCATATTATGAACGAGCGGTCGAGCTTGCCGCAGCTTATCAATCAGCGCGGACACTTGATGTACGATCATGATCCATCCAACCTTTCTCACGAGCGGGAGCTTGGCGAAGGCCGATAGAATCGAGTCTTTACATAGATTGCTAGACTGTTAGGACAAAACCATTGCAGGAAGGTCACAAAGAACGGAACATATCGAGCACGAACATTCTTCTCGCTTCACGAGAACGAGCATTCTGCTCGATAGACATGAGGTAATATGAAGCAGTATCAAAAAGAAGACGTAAAGAATCATAGTTAGCTAGACATTTGATAACAAATAACATTTGCGAAAAAACATGCATGGCCAATCCAATACATGTTCCCTCATGTTCGCTTCCTACGCTGGCATTATCCAACAGGTTCAATCGGTCAACAACAGACTAGTTGTACTCTCAGCTTGCTTCAGCAGGCTCCCGCTAGTTATTTTGTTAATTTTGTACAATACTTATTTCCACTTCCATATTATAGGTTGAAAATGTAAAATGCAACGACAGAATTGTGAAGGAGTAAAAACCGCCCTCCTGACTTCCTCCAGAAATGAAAATCGACTTCCCTATTATTGTCCTTACGCCCACTCTCCCATTGGGTCAGGTGACTCGGATTCTTATTTTTTACTATCCCGTCGCGTCAGATGCCCCAGGCTCTTATTTTCACTATCCCCCCTGTCAGGTAGACCCGGACTCTTGATTTCACTATCCCATCGAGTCAGGTAGCCACGGTCTCTTATTTTCATTATCCCATCGCGTCAGGTAGCCACGGTCTCTTATTTTCATTATCCCATTGTGTCAGGGACCTCGATATTCTTCCATTCACTAATAGGAAAATAATCACCGGTTAGAACTCCTCGGCCCCATCAGCTTCTCCTTCCATCACAAGGCCAAGATAACGATTTGCTTTACATCAAAAAGAGCATGGTGTATTTGAGAATAAGTCGTGATGAACCAGATTTCTGACCATAAGGGAGATTACTGATGAAGGGTTAGATCGACTAACAAGATAGAGCGGGTACCTGACGCAAAGGGAGACTATCCATAAGGCCTCAACATATAACCATTTACCTGAGGCTTGGGGAGATTGTCCGTAAGGCTTGCCACATACTGCTACCTACCTGAGGCGTGGGGAGTTTGCACATAAGGCTTTCAACATACTGGAACCTACCTGAGGCGTGGGGAGTCTGCACGTAAGGCTTTCAACATATAGCCGGCAAGTAGTGTAATAACCGCTTTTGAACTTAATAAACACGGACTTCACCGCAAAAAAGCACAGCCCCATCCTAAACTGTCCCCCATGTAAAGGACATTTTAAAAAAGTCTAGGCAGATTGAAGAAGATGATCTCTGTATTGAACAGGGGTCATCTTTTTTAAATTCCATTGATACCTGTAGTGGTTGTAATAAGTCATATAGTCCTTGATCTCCCGTTTTAACTCGTCCAAAGTCAAACAAGGTTTAATGGAGGCCTGATCTTTAAAATGTCCAAAAAAGGACTCCTGAGGGGCGTTATCCCAGCAGTTTCCCCGCCTGGACATGGATTGTTTCAATTTCATTTTCTTAACCATTTTTTGAAATTCTGGATTTGTATAATGAGATCCCTGGTCAGAATGAATGAAGGCACCATCTGCTTTCTTAAACCTTCGGTTTTTCTTAAGCTTCAGGAGGGTATCTGTCGCAAGATCCATCGTGATTCGGTCTGACACATGATATGCCAAGATTTCATTGGTTGAACTGTCCTTGATAGTTGATAAATAGGCTTTCTTGCCTGATCCGTAAAATAAATAGGTGATGTCCGTCAGATCTTCTGCTTAAACTCCCGGTTCAGCAGGTTAGGAACGATCCTGTGCTCTTGAGTAGCCTTCATCATCCGTCTATAGGGATTGGCGTTCCTGAAAGGGCACACAATACCGTATTTCTTCATAATCCTCCTAATCCGTTTCAAATTATAGATAACCTTAAACTGCCCCTCCAATGTCATCTTGATGGAACGGGCCCCTTTCTTGCGTCTTTTGAAATGGAAAGCTTTTAAGATCGTTTCTCTTAGCTGTTCATCCCGCTGTTCCTTCTGGCTTCTCTTTTGCTTCGCTTCGGAAGACCAGTACCTGTAGTATCCGCTTCTGGAAACCTCGGACACTTTACATAAATAGTTGACCATACGGTGGAGTTGATATTTCTCGATGATGGTACGGATAAAGACATATTTTTGGGTAGGTGGCAGTGCTATTCTTTGTTCTGCCCCCTTTCCGCGAAGCGAATCTTTTTTAAAAGTTCGTTCTCCGCTCTTAGCAAGGCATTCTGAGCCTCCAGCCTGGCATATTTCTCTTCCAGCGACAGCTCCCGTTTAAGGGGTCTTCCTAATGATCTACTTCTCGTATCCTGTAAACCTAAAACTCCGTTCTCCTGGTAACTCGCACGCCATCTCTTTCCCGAAGATCTGACTCTTTGGATCCCAATGATGGTTACGTCAAAACCGCATTCTTCAAATATTTCTCTCGGCAGTTTGCCCTTGTTATTCTCTGAGATGAACAATTGCTTAAACGCATCCGTATACGTGATTGCCTTTGAAGAAACGGACTTCACATAAGGATTGTTAGATAACAGCTTGATTTCTTCATCTGTAAATAATTTCTTGCTCATTATATTTCCTCATTCCCATTTTTCTGCTATAAACAAAAGTACCCTATCGAGAGACTTTTTTAAAGTGTCTACTCGATAGGGTACAGTTTATCCAGGGCTGTGCCTCTTCTATATATTCGCAAGTTGGACCCCTACTTATAGATGGATCGTGAAAGCAGCATGCCGCGCATGAGTAGGCACCCGTGGCGCTTATGCCTCCTGCGCCACGCTGCAGGCCGTCTCCAGCTGCGCGGTCCGCTCCCGGTCCCGTTCCAGAATCGGCTTCAAGTAACGGCCCGTGTAGGAACCTGCCACCTTCACGACCTGCTCCGGCGTGCCGGTCGCCACAATCGTGCCGCCGCCGCTGCCGCCTTCCGGGCCGAGGTCGACCAAGTAATCGGCTGTCTTGATCACGTCGAGGTTATGCTCGATTACGAGCACCGTCTCGCCGGAATCCACCAGGCGATGCAACACCTGCAGCAGACGGTCGATATCCGCGACATGCAGACCGGTCGTCGGCTCATCGAGAATGTAAAATGTCTTGCCTGTGCTGCGGCGATGCAGCTCCGCCGCGAGCTTCACCCGCTGTGCTTCGCCACCGGACAGCGTTGTCGCCGGCTGGCCAAGCTTCATGTAGCCGAGCCCGACATCGAGCAGCGTCTGGATTTTGCGATGAATGCGCGGCACGTTCTGGAAGAACTCCGCCGCATCCTCGATCGTCAGCTCCAGCACATCAGCGATGCTCTTGCCTTTATATTTCACTTCCAGCGTCTCCCGGTTGTATCGTTTGCCTTTGCACACCTCGCAAGGAACGTATACATCCGGCAGGAAGTGCATCTCAATCTTGATAATTCCGTCGCCCCGGCATGCCTCGCAGCGGCCGCCCTTGACGTTGAAGCTGAAGCGGCCCTTCTTATAGCCGCGAATCTTCGCTTCATTCGTCGTCGAGAACAGATCGCGGATATCGTCGAACACGCCAGTATACGTCGCCGGGTTGGAGCGCGGCGTCCGCCCGATCGGCGACTGGTCGATATCGACGACCTTGTCGATATGATCGAGACCGCGGATCTCCTTGTACTGGCCCGGACGCACCTTCGCCCGGTTCAGATCTCTAGCCAAGGTCTTATACAGAATTTCGTTCACCAGCGTCGATTTACCGGAGCCGGATACGCCGGTCACCGCCGTGAACACGCCAAGCGGGAACTTCACGTTCACGCTGCGCAGATTGTTCTCCTTGGCGCCGACGATTTCGAGCCATCTGCCGTCTGGCGCGCGGCGCTTCGCAGGTACCGGAATGAACTTGCGCCCGCTCAAATATTGGCCGGTAAGCGAATGCTTGTCCTTCATGATCTCTTCCGGCGTCCCTTCGGCAATAACCTGCCCGCCGTGAATGCCGGCGCCCGGACCGATATCGATAATATGGTCCGCCGCAAGCATCGTGTCCTCGTCATGCTCGACGACGATAAGCGTGTTGCCAAGATCGCGCATATGCTCCAGCGTCTGAATCAAGCGATCGTTGTCGCGTTGATGCAGCCCGATGCTCGGCTCGTCCAAAATATACAGCACGCCCATCAAGCTGGAGCCGATCTGGGTCGCGAGCCGTATGCGCTGCGCTTCGCCGCCGGACAGCGTTCCCGCCGCGCGGCTCAGCGTCAAGTAATCCAGCCCGACGTTCACCAGGAAGCCAAGCCGGGCATTGATCTCTTTCAGAATGAGATGGGCGATCAGCTGCTCCTTCTCCGTCAGTTCCAGACCCGAGAAGAAGCGCTGCGCCTCCCCGATAGAGAGCGCCGTGACATACGCCATATTTTGATCATTGATAGTCACGGCGAGACTTTCCTTCCGCAACCGATGCCCTTTGCAGGTACCGCATGGCTTGGCGCTCATGAAACCTTCAATATGTTCGCGGATGCCTTCCGATGCCGTCTCGCGGTAACGCCGTTCCAGGTTATGAATAATCCCTTCGAACGCCACCTGCGCTTCCTTCTTGTGACCGAAGTCGTTCTCGTAGCGGAAGCGCACCTTCTCTCCCCCCGTGCCGTGCAGCAGCTTCGTCATCTGCTCCGGCTCCAACTGCGACACGGGCACGTCTGTCGGTATGCTGTAATGCTCGCATACCGCCTGCAGGAACTGCGGGTAGTAGTTCGACGTGCTGCCTGCCCATGCCTCGAACGCGCCGTCTTCGATCGTCTTCTGTGAATCCGGAACCAGCAGCTCGGGGTCAACGATCATCTTGACCCCGAGTCCGTCGCAATCCGGGCAGGCGCCGAACGGACTGTTGAAGGAGAACATCCGCGGCGACAGCTCATCAATGCTGAAGCCGCACTCTGGACAAGCCAGATTCGAGCTGAAGACCAGCTCTTCTTCGCCGATGATATCGACAATAATCCGCCCGCCCGACATATGGAGAGCCGTCTCGATCGAGTCAGCTAGCCGGGTCTGCACATCGTCCTTCACGACAATCCGGTCGACGACCACTTCAATATTATGCTTCCGGTTCTTCTCCAGCTCGATCGTCTCCGACACGTCACGAATCTCGCCGTCTACGCGAACCCGCACGAAGCCCTGCTTCTGAATGTCGGCGAAAACGCCCTTATGCTCGCCCTTGCGCCCGGAGATGACCGGCGCCAGAATCTGCAGCCGGGTCCGCTCCGGATACGCCATAATGCGGTCCACCATCTGCTCAACCGTCTGCGACGTAATCTCGAGGCCGTGCACCGGGCAGTGGGGCCGCCCAATCCGCGCGTACAACAGCCGCAAATAGTCGTAAATCTCCGTTACCGTTCCGACGGTGGAACGCGGGTTGCGGCTCGTCGTCTTCTGGTCGATGGAGATGGCGGGCGACAGGCCGTCAATCGAATCTACGTCCGGCTTCTCCATCTGCCCGAGGAACTGGCGCGCATAGGCGGAGAGCGACTCCACATAGCGGCGCTGGCCTTCGGCATAAATCGTATCGAACGCCAACGAGGATTTGCCCGAGCCGCTCAATCCGGTGAGCACGACGAACTTGTCGCGCGGAATCGTTACATCAATATTTTTCAGGTTGTGGGCCCTCGCCCCTTTGATCACGATATGTTCACTCGCCAATGTTTTAACCTCCCGCTTCGGGTCCACTCGAACCTCGTCAAGCCTCTGAATTCTAATCCATCGCCCGCAATTCCATCAAGGCGTCGCGCAGTTCAGCCGCACGCTCGAACTGCAGGTTCTTGGCCGCATCCTTCATTTCCTTCTCCAGCCGCTGAATGACCGACTGGCGATCCTTCTTCGACATCTTATCCACTGACGCGCTGACATCGTAGCCCGTCTTCGATTCCGCCGTCTTCGTCGCCTCGATGACTTCGCGGATTTTCTTGCGAATCGTCTGCGGCGTAATGCCGTGCTTCTCGTTATACGCCATCTGAATGGTCCGGCGGCGCTCCGTCTCCTTTATCGCCTTATCCATGGATTCGGTCATCTTGTCCGCGTACATGATGACGTGGCCCTCGGCATTCCGGGCCGCCCGCCCGATCGTCTGAATGAGCGATCGCTCGGCGCGCAGGAATCCTTCCTTATCCGCATCCAATATGGCAACAAGCGACACTTCCGGCAGATCGAGCCCTTCTCTTAGCAGGTTAATCCCGATTAGCACATCATATACCCCAAGACGCAAATCGCGAAGCAGCATCATCCGCTCCAGCGTCTTGACGTCCGAGTGAAGATAGCGGACCTTGATTCCGATTTCCTTCAAATAATCGGTCAGATCCTCGGCCATCTTCTTCGTCAAGGTGGTGACCAGCACCCGTTCGTCCTTCTTCAGGCGCAGGCGAATCTCTTCAAGGAGATCGTCGATCTGCCCCTTCGTCGGCCGCACCTCGACGACCGGATCAAGCAAGCCGGTCGGCCGGATAATCTGCTGGATCATCGTCGGGCAATGCTCCAGCTCATAAGGACCCGGCGTCGCCGAGACATAGATGGCCTGCGGCACCTTCGATTCGAATTCCTCGAAGCGAAGCGGCCGGTTGTCCAAGGCCGAAGGCAGCCGGAACCCGTGCTCCACGAGCACTTCCTTCCGCGCCCGGTCCCCGTTGTACATGCCCCGAATCTGCGGCAGCGTCACGTGCGACTCATCGACGACGACGAGGAAATCATCCGGGAAGTAGTCCATCAGCGTATACGGCGTCGCCCCGGGCTCCCGGAACGTCAACGGTCCGGAATAGTTCTCGATGCCGGAGCAGAAGCCCATCTCCTGCATCATCTCGATGTCGTACCGGGTGCGCTGCTCGAGCCGCTGCGCTTCCAGCAGCTTGCCCTGGCTCCGCAGCTCCTCGAGCCGCTCCTCCAGCTCGCGCTCGATATTTTTCAATGCGATCTTCATCGTCTCCTCCGCCGTAACGAAGTGAGATGCCGGGAAGATCGCGATATGATCGCGCTCGCCGATAATCTCGCCTGTGAGCACGTCAATCTCGGTGATACGCTCGATCTCATCCCCGAACAGCTCAACGCGGACGGCATGCTCGCTCTTCGAGGCCGGGAAGATCTCAATGACATCGCCGCGCACCCGGAACGTGCCCCGGATGAAGTTCAGATCGTTGCGCTGATACTGAATATCGACCAGCTTGGCCAGAATCGCATTGCGCGGCTTCTCCATCCCCGTCCGCAAGGACAGGACCAGATTCCCGTATTCCATCGGAGATCCCAAGCCATAGATGCATGACACGCTGGCGACGATAATAACGTCTCGCCGCTCGAACAACGAGCTCGTCGCCGAGTGGCGCAGCTTGTCGATCTCCTCGTTGATGCTCGAATCCTTCTCAATATACGTATCGGAAGACGGAATGTACGCTTCCGGCTGATAGTAATCGTAATAGCTGACGAAGTAGGATACAGCGTTGTTCGGGAAAAATTCCTGGAATTCGCTGCACAACTGGGCCGCCAACGTCTTGTTGTGGGCAATGACCAGCGTCGGTTTGTTCAGCTTGGCGATCGTCTGGGCAATCGTGAATGTCTTCCCCGTGCCCGTCGCTCCAAGCAATGTCTGATGGCGCTTGCCTTCATGCACGCCTTCGACCAGCTTGTCGATCGCTCCCGGCTGATCCCCCTGTGGCGCAAATTCCGATACCAGCTCAAACGGCTTCGTCAACACTTCCCATTCCGCCATAGCTTCACCGCACTTTCTTCCAAATAATAATCAATTGGGCGCCGGGATAAGCCTTTCAGACCGGACCCGTTCCTGCTCAGGCCCAAATCCAGCCCTTCTGTAGGTCTCCCGACTCAAATAACGGGCCAAAATCCGCGTAAATTGCCGCTCCCTAAACTTTACCCGATAATGACCCGATAAAAGGATCAGACAAGCATGAGGAAAGAAGCGGCGTTCCGCCCATGAACGGCCTTCTCGCCCCCGCGAACTTCTATACGTGAAAGAGTACACAACTCACTTACGTCGTCATTCGGCTGTCATATACAGCCATAAATAAGAATGTTTGTTCCCTTTCGATTATACTCTTTTCACGGTATGGATGCAAATGGGAAATGTTAAATGGGAGAGGATTACAAGATGGATAAAACGACAGTCATCGGGATTATCGCAGGATTAGCCGCGCTCATCGGCGGTTTCTTGTGGGAAGGCGGAAATATTGGCGGCCTATGGGAAAAAACGGCGGCGCTCATCGTTATCGGCGGTACCATCGCCGCAGTCGTCGTCAGCTTCCCGGGCAAGCGGCTCCGCAGCATTCCCCAGGCGCTGAAGATGGCCTTCGCGCACCGCGCGCCGCAGCCGGAGAAGCTCATTGACGATATCGTGGCCCTGAGCACGGTAGCCCGCCGCGAAGGAATGCTGTCCCTGGAAGACACAGTGCAGCGGCACGAGAATGAATATTTGCGAAGCGGCATGATGATGGTCATCGACGGCACGGAACCGGAGCTGGTGAAGCAGATGCTTGAGCTCGAGATGGACGCGATAGCCGAGAAGCACGAAGGCTATGCCAAAATATTCGAAGCCGCCGGCGGCTTCGCCCCGACGATGGGGATCCTCGGTACGGTCATGGGACTGATTCACGTCCTCGGCAGCCTGAACGATCCTTCCATGCTCGGACCTTCGATTGCCGTCGCCTTCACGGCAACCCTGTATGGCGTAGCAACCGCCAACGTCATCTATCTGCCTATCGCGAGCAAGATTAAAGAGCGGAGCGCGGACGACATACGCATCATGGAGATGATGGAGTACGGCATTCTCGCCGTTCAGGCGGGAGAGAACCCGCAGATTGTCCGCAAAAAGCTGAGCTCCTTCCTGCTGGCCGAGGATGCGTTCGAGTCGCTCAAGGCGGATCCGTTGATGAAGCGGGGGATGATCCATGAGACGCAGAAGTAGACAACGGGCCCAGGAGACCACCAATCATGAACGTTGGCTTATCACCTATGCCGATTTGATTACGTTGCTGCTCATTTTCTTCGTTATTATGTACGCCATGAGCCAGGTAGACGCCGTCAAGTACCAGTCGCTGTCCGAGACGCTCCAGCAATCGTTCAAGAGCGGCAACACCCCGATGGACCAAGGCGCGGGGCTCCTGGACGGAGCCTATACGAAGCCCAGCCAGAACGGAGCGATGAAGACCGCCGAGGACGGGGGCTCCGGGGAAGTCAAGGAAGAGAAGCCGGTCGCCATCGGCGTGCTGACCGACAAGGACTTGGCGTTCCGCAAGCAGGAAGAACAGCTGAAGAACTTCATGGGAGTCATTCAGCAGTACATCAACGAGAACGATCTGGGCGGTCAGATTGAAGTGACGGATATCCCCAAAGGGATCTCGATTCGGCTCAGCGACCGGCTGCTGTTCGATTTGAGCCGCGCCGAGCTGAAGGACAAAGCCTTGCCGACTCTCGACAAGCTGGCTACCCTGCTGCCGCAGCTGGACACGATGGTCAGCATCGAAGGGCATACGGACAATCTGCCGTTCGCTTCCGGCGGACGCTACAAGGACAATTGGGAGTTGTCCGCAGCCCGGGCCCTGTCCGTCCTCCGCTTCTTCGTCGATGACAAGAAGCTGGACGCCGACCAGTTCCAGATCGCGGGCTATGGCGAGACGCGGCCGGTTGTGGATAATGACACGGAAGAGCACCGCCAACAGAACCGGCGGGTGGAGATTATCGTGCTGCGCAGCATGGTGCAGTAGACTATCCCCATTACCCACCGTTTATACACATCCTGGAGGGGAGTTATCCCCTCCTTTTTTAATTTACCAACAAGTTATCCACATAAAAAGGCCGTCAACGGCGATGCTTATCCCGAATATCCACGGGATATCCACAGACATGATACCCATCTGTGTACAACGAAAGACATCGATGGAAAACGGCAAAAAAAGCTCCCGCCTGAGCACAACAGGAGGGAGCTTCTCGCTTCTCTTCTATTCCATTATGTCGCGGAACTATCGGCCGGCTTCGTCTCCGGGGCGTCCGCCGCACCCAAGCCCGGCTGCTCTGCTTCCGCCGCCGGTTCCGGACGGCCCAACATCGTCTTCAGCTTCGTCCAGGGCATCCTCAGCAGCGCGAACAGCGACGGCTGCCGCGTCACGGCGACGAAGGCGACGCGGTCGTCCGGCGCGAGCAGCACGCCGAGCTGGTGATGCTCGCCGGCATAGAGCGCGCGCTGCAGGAAGCGCACCTCGCCGTCCCGGTTGTACACCTCCAGCTTGCAGAACGCCGCATTGGCGCGCAGCGCCTGATGCAGCTGCTCCTTCGTGCGCACCGGGACGCCGTTCGCCTTCGCGATGACCTCGCCAATCCGAATGCCGAGCGCTTCCGCCGGACTGCCCGGCAGCACCGCCAGCACACGCAGCCCGAGCGGATCATGCGTGAAGACCGGGCTGCGCTCGTTCTCCTCGCGGCGGCTGAACCAGATGAGCGCTTCATGCAGCCCAAGCGCTGCGATCGCCGCCAGCGGGACCAGCGGCCGCCACCAGGAAGCCGCCAGCCCGAGCGCGAGCAGAATCGCCGCATAGGCGAACAGGCGCGAGGCGCTTACCGCGGCCTTCTCCTGCGGCAGACGGGTGAACGTCAGCTCGGAGAAGCCGATGACGACCGGGAACGCGATCAGCGTCCAGCCCTGCTCCCATCCCGTGCCGAGGAGCGGCGTCCATGGAAGCGGCGTTCCCGTCGTCACCGACGGAAAGAGCAGCAGCAGTGGAATCGGCCACAGGCTCTGCATCTGGTAGGCGCCGACAATCCGGCCCCGCTTGCTCTCCATGAACAACGGGCCGGCCATGCGTGCGGCCTGCTTGCGGATAAGCCAGGCTTCCGCCGCGTGCAGCAGCGCCACCAGGATGAGCAGCCCGGCCGCATCCATCTCCCGGATGGCGGCCACGAACGGCGCGAGGAAGCCTTCCGGCGCCCAGGCCAGGGCGAACGCGTTCAGCGCGAACTGCGCCAGCGCGAGCACGCCCCCCGAGTATGCAAGACATAAGAACCGGACGCGGAATAATAAGAGCAGCAGCGCAACCGCCCAGAGCGCTAGTATCACTTCCGCCGTGAAGGAGATGCCCAGGCCGATCGCCGCGGCCGAGACGGCGAGACCCGCCAGCAGCCCGCCCAGCCAGGCATGCCACGTATGCTCGATCCAGCTGTGCATCTTCACCGCGAACAGCCTTCGCTCGAGCAGCATCTGCCTGCGATAGATGAGTGCAATAAATAGAATGGATACCCAATAAAAAGGCGACAGCAGCCACTGAAGCAGCGCTTCCGCCAAATGAACGCCAATTTCCGTAAGGAGGTCCACTTCATTCGCCCCTTTCAGATATGCGACTTGCCATGTCACAAGCAGAGACGCTGTTCCTCTCCAAGCGAGGACAACGCTGCTGCGGGGAATCGAAGCCACGTATAGATACAATCTCATACTTTCCCGTATAGCTGAAAAAAGGAAGGCCGGCAAGTTCAAGCTTGCGACCTTCCTTTCATTATTCGACGGCGGTTAGCGAATTTCCTGCTTCACCGTTTCTACCGCTTTTTTCAATTGCGCATCATTCTTCGGATCACGCATCGCCTTCAAAATGTCGCCTTCCAGCTTCTCCGCCGTCTTCGCGTCCACCTGGCCAGTCGCGCTCAATCCGGCGGCGCTCTGGAACGACTTCAGCGCGGCTTCGGTCTCCTTGGAGAAATAGCCGTCCGTACGGCCCGGCTTATAACCGAGACCATCCAGAATAAGCTGCATATTTTTCACGTCCGCATCGTTCATATCGAACTTCAGCGTTTTGTCCCGGGGAAGCGGAGCGACACTGTAATATTCCGGCTGATGAACGACAATATCCGGTTCGATGCCTTTTTCATGAATCCAATTGCCATCCGGAGTGAGCCACTTCGCAATCGTAATCTTGATCAGGCCGCCGTCGCCCGAATCATAACTCGTCTGCACCGTTCCTTTGCCAAAGGTATGCTCGCCGACCAGCTTCGCTCCGGCGGATTCCTTCAACGCGCTCGCCATAATCTCGGAAGCGCTCGCGCTGCCCTTATTGGTCAGCACCGCGACCGGGTACGGCTTCACGGCTGTGGAGGTTCCTTGGGAGTTGTACTTGTCGCGCTCCTTATTGCGGTTCTCCACCTGCACGATCGTCTTGCCCTTCGGTACGAACTGCTCCGTCATCTTCTGCACAATATCGAGCACCCCGCCCGGGTTGCTGCGCACGTCGATGACAAGCCCCTTCATGCCCTGCTTCTCCAGCTTCTCGAGTTCTTCCTTGAACCGGTCGAACGTGTTCATCGAGAATTGGCGCACCTCAATATATCCGATTTTGTCATCCAGCATCTTCGGATAGACCGTCTCGAAATCCACTTCATCGCGGACGACCGTCAGTTCAATCGGCTCTGACTGTCCTGCGCGCTTGATCGCGATTTTCGCCTTGGTGCCTTTCGGGCCGCGAATCTTTTCCACGGCTTCATTCAACGTCTTGCCTGCCAGGCTCTCGCCGTTGACGGAGAGAAGCACGTCCTTCGGCTTCACGCCCGCCTTCTCGGCAGGCGAGCCCTTAATCGGGGACACGACCGTGACCTCGCCGTTCTCCATCGTCACTTCCGCTCCGATGCCCGTAAAGGCGCCTTCGATGCTGTGATTGAATTGATCGGCTTCCTCCGCCTCCATATAAGAGGAGTAAGGATCCTGAAGTGCCGAGATCATGCCATGTACAGCCCCGTTCACAATCTTCTCGCGTTCTACCGGGGTTACATACTTATTTTCAATAATGCCGAGAGCGGAATTGATCTTCTGCATCTCCTGCGGGGACAGGCCTTTGCCTGTGGCCGCTGCTTGTCCTCCGCTGGCCAGACTGGGCAAATCCACCGCAGCCAGCGTCACCACGCTGCTCGCCAGCACTGCCGCCCCTACAAGCAAGGCGACCGTCCGTCCTTTGAACGACATTGAATCACCGCCTTTGTCTTGTCCATATGCGCATGCTCAGGTCTTTACTAGTATATGCCATTGCAGTGCATTTTATTTGAGATAATCGTCCGGATTCACCTGTTCGCCGTTCAGCCGCACTTCGAAATGAAGATGGTTGCCCGTCGCGCGGCCGGTCTGGCCGACTTCCGCGATCTTGTCGCCACGCTTGACGGTATCGCCCTTCTGAACCTTGATGCCGCCCGGGCGAATATGGCCATACAGCGTCCAGAGCCCGTTGCCGTGATCAATTATAACACAATTGCCGTATCCCCCATACCACTCGGCTACGATAACCGCTCCGTCCTCGGCCGCATAGATCGGCGTCCCGCCCGGGGTCGCCATGTCGATGCCGCTGTGGAACGCGCTTTTGGCGCCGGTGATCGGATCCGTGCGGTAACCGAACGGCGAAGAAATGTAGTAGTCAGCCTGCAGCGGCAGACCGAGTTTGCCGCCGGAGTACGTATATACTTTCCGCGACGTTTGGCCCGTCTTGCGCTGCTGGCGCTGCGCATTCAGCTCATTCTTCTTGCGAATCAGCTCGGCGCGCTGCTTGGCGAATTCCATCAGGAGACGCTCCTGCTCCTCGCTCACGCCGTGGTTGTCTTCCGCCTGCTGCTCATAGCTGGCGATCATAACCTTCTTCTCTTTTTCCTTCAACTGCAAGTTCTTCTTCGCTTCATCCAGCTTCGCATACAGCAGCTTGACCCGCTTCAGCTCCGTCTCGATCTCCTTCTTCTTGACGACGGCCAATTCCTTGTCCCGCTTATGCTCGGTCAATATTTCCTTGTCCCGCGAAGCGATCGTCTGCATCGAGTCGAGCCGATCGACGAAGTCGGAGAAGCTTGTGGCGCTGAACAAGACATCGATATAAGAGACAGCGCCGTTCGTATACATCAGCTGCACGCGCGAATCGAGCAGCTTCTCCCGTTCAGCGATCCGGTGCTTGATGTCCTCGAGATCCTGGGCCGCCTCCTCCAGATTTGCTTCCGTCTTGTCGATTTCGAGAGTCACGTCGAGCATTTCCTTCGTCTTCTTCTCGATCTCGCCGACAACGTAATTCAGATCCTTGGTCGTCTTCTTAATCAGCTTCTCGGCTTGCGCTTTCTGCGCATCGGCCTCCTGCTGCTTCTGTTCCGCTTCCTGCATCTGCCGCTGCAGATCTTGAAGCTGCTTATTCACTTTATCCAGCTCCGACGCTTCCCCAACCGTCGGCGGCACGAGTGTCATTAGAAGAGCGCCCCCTGCTATCAGGGCAATCCATTTCTTCTTCCATCCTTGCTTAGTCAACACGGTTCCTCCTTACCTGTCATCTGGTGCATCTGCGTCGAGGGTCTATTTTTGAAAAAAGTGATTATACCTTCAAGAACTTCCGTATCGAAATCGTGCTTCCCCATACGCCGATGACGACGCCGAGGCCGAGCAGCGTTCCGCCTACGAGCAGCCAAATATCTTTAAGGGGAACCAGCTTAATAATCATCAGTCCGAACTCAAAATGCGTGGTCAGCTGCTGATACCCGTAGAATAGAAGCACGATGGTCACCACCGAGCCAATAATGCCGAGCAGAGCCCCTTCCACGAAGAACGGGCCGCGGATAAAGGAATTTGTCGCGCCGACCAGCTTCATGATGCCGATCTCGCGCTGACGCGCCATAATTGTCACCTTAATCGTATTGGAAATGAGGAACATGGCCGTCACGGCCAGCCCGGCCACAACGAGCAACCCAAAGTTGCGGATAGTCGAGGTGACTTTGAACAGTGTCTCGACGGTGCCTTTGCCGTACTGCACCTTCCAGATCGGCTTGGCGCTGTTCGTCTCGTTCAGCATCGAGATTTTTTTGGCCACCATCGGCACATCATCCGGCTCGTATACATCGACCGTGAAGGAATCCGGCAGCGGATTGGTCTCGTCGTTATAGCCGGCGAGCAGTTCCTTGCCGTCCTCGCCCATTTGCTGCTCCAGCAGCTTCATTCCTTCCTTCTTCGAGATGAAGACGACCTTGCTGACTTCGGACATATTGCCGATATCGGTCTCCAGCAGCTTCGTCTCCTCCGGCGTCACATCCAGTTGAAGGAAGACCCGAATCTGCACTTGATTGTCAATATTGTTCGTAATGGCATTGACATTGATGGACAATACCATGAATACACCGAGAATGAACAGAGAGATCACGATCGAACTTACGGAGGCGAATGACATCCATCCGTTGCGGAACAAGCTCTTGCTGCCTTCTCTCAGATGGCGGGCCAACGTATTAAAAGTCATATCCGTATTCCCCCCGAACCTCATCCCGCACGATATGTCCGTGCTCAATCGCGATAACCCGCTGACGCATGGCGTTAACGATGTCCTTGTTATGCGTCGCCATGACAATCGTCGTTCCGCGGTAATTAATTTCCTCCAGCAGCTTCATAATGCCCCAGGAATTCTCGGGGTCGAGGTTGCCGGTCGGCTCATCCGCCACGATAACCGACGGATTGTTCACGATCGCCCGGGCGATCGCAATCCGCTGCTGCTCCCCGCCGGACAATTGGGCAGGCAGACTCGATGCCTTATGCTTCAAGCCGACCAGCTCGAGCACCTCCGGCACCCGGCGCTTAATGACCTTCGGCGGAGCCTCGATGACTTCCATCGCGAAGGCTACATTTTCATAGGCAGTCAGCTTGGGAAGCAGGCGGAAATCCTGAAATACGACGCCGATATTGCGCCGCACGAACGGAATCTTGCGCTGCTTCAGCTTCCCGATATTGAATCCGCTGACGACAATCTGCCCTTTCGTCGGGATTTCTTCTCTGTATATCAGCTTCATAAAGGTTGATTTCCCCGCTCCGGAAGGACCAACCACATAGACGAACTCATCCTTGTCAATCTGGACAGAGACTCCGCGCAACGCATGCGATCCGTCCGCGTACGTCTTCCACACATCCTGCATTTCTATCAAATCATCACACCCTACGTTATAAAAGATTAGCCTCTACATATTCGACACCTGTACGCCAATTCCTCTAAGAACAATCGAATTTCAACATCTTTTTCCGGTCTGTATGAGTTGCGACCTTGTACATCATGCGGAAAATGTCGATTCGACCATCGTTCAACCCCGCAAGGAGAAAGGCCCTTTTTCCTGACCATCTTTCGTATGTTACAATCTCCATACTTGCAGTAGCGGGATCAACTAACAAAGCACGCAGCGACACCGAGAAAGGAATGGTTGATTCGAATGAATACAAAGAAAACGCGTCATCGAATATCGCGATGGATACTTGGTACCGTTATCGTCGCTATCTTCGTTATTCCTGTATTGCTCATATATATCATCGGTCAGTTCACGCCTTCTCTTAACGCCCTGATCATTAAGCGGCTCTTCGAATGGAAGCCGTTTGCGTCGCCCACCAACATCGAGACGATCAATAAGCAAGTCCATGTCGTAAAGGATGTTCTATATGATGAGCACGGTATGGAGAACAGCCTCCTCGATATCTACTATCCGAAGCATGCCGGCAAGGAACTCCCCGTCATTATGTGGATACACGGAGGTGGATTCGTATCCGGCAATAAAGAGCAAACGCAAGAGTACGGAATGGCGCTCGCCAATGCGGGGTATGTCGTAGCCAATATCAACTACGCCCTTGCACCGGGGCAAAAATATCCGGGTCCCGTCATTCAAGCCAACCAAGCGCTGAAATATTTGCAGGACCATATTGGGCAATACGGCGGCGATATGAGCCGACTATTTATTGGCGGTGATTCGGCGGGAGCCCAAATCGCCAGTCAAACTGCGGCTGTCATCACGAATGATAAACTGGCGAATTCGATGGGAATACAACCCTCTGTCGATAAAAAACAGCTCAAAGGAGCCCTTTTATACTGTGGTCTTTACAATATGGATAGAATGACTCAGCCTCAGTCCTCTTTTATCCTGCGGCTTGGAGTGAAGTCGGTATTTTGGTCCTATACGGGAGTCAAAGATTTCGCCACGTTCTCCCGGCTGGATGAGATGTCCACGGTTCACCATGTCACGCCGGATTACCCGCCTGTTTTTCTTACTGTGGGAGACGTCGATCCATTGGCGCCGCATTCTGCGGATCTGATCGCCGTTCTCACTCGGAACGGTGTCGAAGTGGACACTGTATTATTTGATGGGACGAATCCTGAACTGGGCCATGAGTATCAATTTGATTTTGCTTCTCCCCATGCCGAAAAAACATTAGGAAGAACATTTAAATTTCTGAAAAAGCATAGCTCACGGCACAGCAACCGTCCCCACGCTTTCCAAGTAAAGTTTGCCTCTTCGCGCGCATATAGTGAGAGAGACTGATCTTTTACTTTCTTCACGCAGGAGGCAATTGGTTTGAAAAAAATACATGCGCTATTCATCGCCGCCGCTTCGCTGCTGCTGGCCGCTACCGCCCTGTGGGGCTGGGCGAACAGCTATGCTTCGCAAGACCGCATTCCGCCGGAGGTCCGGCTCTCTTCCTGGGAAGTGGGCGGGATGTCCTTTGCTGCCTTTCGCGAGGAACTGGATCAGCGCCTGCGGCAATTGGAAGCGACGCCGGTGGAGGTCACCTTCGGGTCCAGCGGGGTAGCTCCGGTCAAGACGACCTTGTCCGCGCTCGGGGTCACGTATGACGCGAAGCCGCTCTTGACCGCGCTGAAGCCTTTGCAGGAAGGGTCTCTCTGGGAGCGAATAATGGCAAGAAGAAGCTTCAAGAAGGATTGGGGGCTGCAGTTTCATTGGAAAGCGGATGTGTGGAAGGAGCGGTTTACGCCAGGCTGGGAGACGGCAAGCTTCGGGAAGCCGGTCAATGCCTCGCGCGAGATTACGAAGGATGACCAGGTCGTCTATACACCGGAGCGGCAAGTCTACCGCGTCGATCGGGTGCAGCTGGAGCAGTTGATCCGGGCAGCCATTCCTCCGGTCTGGCATGAAGGAGGAGCCATCCGCATCGAAGCCCCTCTGGTGCTGACCGATCCGCCGGTAACGGTCGCCTCCCTGAAGGCGGAAGGGATCGAGCGCAAAATTATCGAGTTCTCGACCGGCTTCGTCAAATCCGAGGACGGACGCACGCATAATGTCGTATCCGCCGCCAAAACGATCGACGACATGATATTAAAACCCGGCGATATTTTCGATTATGACAAAGTGATTGCGGAGACAGAGAAGAAGTACGGCTTCAAGGAAGCTCCTGTCATTTATAACGGCAAATTGGTGCCCGGCATCGGCGGCGGCATCTGCCAAGTCTCAAGCACGCTCTACAATGCGGTGCTCCGGACAGGACTCGAAATCGTCGAACGGCGCAATCATTCCCTGCCGGTCTCATACCTGCCTCTGGGGCTGGACGCGACCTTCTCCCAGGGCTATATCAATTTCAAGTTCAAAAACTCTACCGGCAAGCACCTCCTTATCCGGACCGAGACCGAAAACGGGCGCTTGACGATTAAATTTTTCGGCACGATGGATAAGAACCTCTCCTATAAAATGGAGACGAAAACCGTCAAGGTGCTCGATCCGCAAGTAAAGTACGTCAAAAATCCGAATCTGACCGCAGGCACGGAGCAGGTGCTGCAGCAGGGCAAGAAAGGATATGTAGTCGAGTCGTACCGCATTAAAATGGTGGAAGGCAAAGAGCTGGAGCGCGAGCGCATTGCGATGGATACCTACCGGCCTCAGCCGTCGCTGATCGCCGTGAATAACGGCAGCGGGACCGTTCCGGCAAAGCCGAAGACAGAGAAGGAACCGATTGTGGAGGATGGAATCAACGGGCCTGATTTCAAGCCGAATACGTAATTGGAGCCTGTACCGCGGGAATTCCCGCTCCGACGTCTTGTGGACGTGTGGGCGGCATGTTTACAGCCTTGGCCGAATGGGGCCAAGGCTGTTCCCTGTCCAGAATGATGTTCTTATGGGTCGCCCAACCGTCATGCGGTGAGCGCCGCCTCTTCATAAGAATGAAGTTGGATCCGGATGCAAGGCGATACATTGCAGTTCGCCGCCATTCCCTGTAGTCGGTCGTCCGAAGCTGGTGGCCTTTCCACAGTTGGACAGGCCAGGTTGTTCACCGGAACCGGGGTCGGTCAACGGGACTAACGAGTCGGACAATCGACAGGGCGGAACTTTGCATTACGCATCCCTCTTCGTTCGACGCTGCGGCATATCTGGCAGCGCATTGACGGACACGACGTCCTCGGTCTTCTTCACCGGCGGCGTCCAGAACTGTTCGTTCCCTGGCAAATCATCGAACCACGCCGCGTCGTCCGGACAATCCAGCACCATGAAGCGTCCATAATGGTTGTCGCGGGATTGATGGTATTTCAGATATGCCTTGCCGTCTTCGATTGCGAGAATCTCAATCTTCCCTGACGTGTGGCTCATCGAGAGGCGAACCCGCTTCCCTAAGCCGGATGTCTTCGCCTTCGCTTCCTCTACCAGGCGGTACACTTCCTTCAGCGGAAGAACGAACTCACTGTTCCCCGCGACCGGGCGGTTGATGAAGAAATAATAAGGCGTCACGCCTGCCCAGGACAGCTTGTCGAGCAGTTCGCCCAGCACATCGGCATTGTCATTGATGCCGCGAAGAACGGGCGTCTGATTGACGACGATGGCGCCGGCCTGATGGAGCGCTTCGAAGCCCCGCTTCGCTTCCGCCGTAATCTCGCGCGGATGGTTAATATGAGCCATCACATAGATGCGCTTGTCGGCCGAGGAGAATTCGCGAATCGTCTCCAGCAGTGCCTCGTCTTCATAGATTCGCATCGGATTGAATACGGGCATTTTGGATCCCAGGCGAATGATTTGCACATGCGGGATGGCGCGAAGGCGTTCCAGAATCATTCTAAGCTTCGGTGTCGCGAGGATGAGGCTATCCCCGCCGGTTAACAGGACATTGTTGATTTCGGGGTGGTCGGCAATATAGGCCAAGCCGGGATTGACATCGGACATTGCTTCTTTGACATCGTTGCGGAAGAGTCGCTTGCGGAAGCAGTATCGGCAATAGGCGCCGCACACTTCCGACACAATTAACAAGGCGGTGGTGCCATACTTGTGCTGGCAGCCGGGGACGACATAGTTGGTGTCCTCATCCGAGGCATCCCAACGGCCGTACTCCTGCAGTTCACCCGTGTTCGGAATCACTAGCTTCCGAATGGGGTCATCGGGGTCGTTCCAATCAATGAGGTTCAAATAATAGTCATTTACACGAAATACGAACTTTTCCGTGATTTGCTTCAGCCGTTTCCTCTCCGTCTCGGGTATCTGCGTGATCTTCTCGATGTCGGTAACGTACTTCGGCATAGGCATGGACATCCCTCCTATATAAAGTTGTATCGGCCAATGAAAGCGCCTTCCTTTTATTATACAACAAGTAACATATGGTGACAAATGAAGGTCTTGTTAACATTTACGTACAAGTCCCGCCAATTGGTTCCATTTTCCTCTAGATGAGGGGTGTCTCTGATGTTCTTTTGGCCGGTAACCCATCCGGGTTGTCAAGCACTGATTTCGGTTTTGCCATAGGTTTTGCCATATTTGTACACGTAATCTTTTCATGATAAACTATGGTTAAATCTAGCAAACAAAGCTAGATTATTACTTTTTGAGATGACGAGAAAGATTTTGCTGATGAATTTTCCTTGAGAATCAACAAGAGCTCACAACAACATTTGGTATTACCGATACCTACGTGACCATTTTGAGTATCGTTATTGGAAGGATCAGGGCTTTTTTGATTGCCAATCTTACGAGGAGCTTGTAGACAAATATGTTAAAGGTTAAGCAGTTTTCCTTACATCCTTTTACGATTATTATCATTTATCCGCTTATTTTATTTTTTCTTTTTTTGTGGACGAAGGAAGACACCTTTTTTCTTGTCTTTACATGTTCTGTATTAGGTTTTGCATGTATTACAATTCACGAGTTAGGTCATGTTTTTGCCGGTTATGTAGTGGGATCAAAGCTTCATTTCATGTCAGCAGGTCCGATTCTGCTCTTGCCAGGCAAGCAGGCCCAATTCAGAGTTGCTTTAAACTCCGATTTATATATGATGTGTGGCATGGCAAGCAGCTATATCCCTTCGAACCATTTATCAAATAAAGTGCTGCAAAAAAAACTGATTCCTGCTTATTTGGGTGGTCCGCTTGCTAATTTGTTTGCCATTCTGATAGGTTTCCTCGTCAGATTAATGCCAATTGACAACGATTGGTTATGGGATGCAACGAGTTATTTCATCATTCTGAATATGGCCATATTTATTGGTACAGCGTTTCCTTTTAGTAGTTATACAGATGGTGGGAAAATATTAGAACTGATTCGTGGACGAAATATGGAGTCTTATCGTTTGTGGAACCATCATCTGAATCCGAAATTTACATTAACTGCTTCAGCGGTCAATGATTTCGAGCAGCAGCTTGATGAAACACCCCAGCTTTCCAAAAGCTATCACCTAGGCATCATGATCATACATTACCACACGCAAAATCTTAATTATGAGCGTAGCTTGCATATTATTGATCAACTGACCAGTAAGCTTACAAAAGGAGATGGTCCGATTATGGAAAATCTGATTTATTTTTATCGCGGCTTATTACTATGGGCATCTAAATCAGACATTGATGAAGACACTCTAAAGCGGCTTAAAAATATTAATTATACCTATACCCGTTCTTTTTGCTATCTGGCGGAAGCAATGATTCATTATGCTGAAGGACACCAAACAGACAACCGACAGAAGCTCTTACAGCATTCAAAAAAATGGCTTTACAAGATTATGGATTATCGCCAAGAAGATATTATTACCTATGCAATTGATTCTATTCAAAAAAATGAGATGTGCGCATGACGATACGAAAAAGAGTTCCTTTTTTCCAACAGAGTATCCTGCTCCTAGAGGCGGCTACTCTCTCTACAATTTGATAGAAATAGCTCACAACAAGCATTTCGAGACCGAAGCGTTCCGAACTGATACCGGGCACCTGTAAGAACTTCATCTGCCGCTGCAGCATTGATCATAGATAAATACGGTCGGAAGGATGATCCTGAAAAGGTGATGAGGCATTTAAAAAACTATTCTACTTACGATCCAGCCTTAACCGATAACTATCTCCATCTAAATATCGTTAATCTGCTCACGCATTAATCTGTTCAACCTAATACAATTAGCACCAGTTAGTCCCCGCATAACCTTCCAGCAATTCGATTGAAAAGTCGATCTCCATAGTGCGTGCACAGAATGCACACAGCAACCAAACCGCTTCTTAACGACAGGGAGAGGATAGCAGATAACAACACGCGGCATGACCCTGCGGCACAAAAAATAGCCCTGCCGCATCAGGCAGGGACCTCTAGCATTACCATGGCATGCGTCAGCGCCTCACGGGACGCTATTAACGCATGCCCAGCGTTATTACGGACAAAGTCCACCTACATGAACCAATGTGCCCGAAAATTTATCCGTTACGCATTCGGCTGCTTCTCCTGCACCCAGGCCGCCGTCTTCGCCGCTGCTTGCTCGGCACGGGCGATCGCCGCCTGCACCTGGCCGGTCGCGGTGCCGCCGTATACGTTGCGGGCGTTGACCACGTTCTCCGGCTGCAGCACCGTATAGATGCGCTCGTCGAACAACGCGGAGAATTGCTGGAATTCTTCCAGAGTCAGATCGAGCAAGAACTTGTTCCGCTCGATGCAATAGAGCACCGTTTTGCCGATGACTTCATGCGCCTGCCGGAACGGCAAGCCTTTGTTCACGAGGAAGTCGGCGATGTCGGTCGCGTTGGAGAAATCCTGGCGGACCGCATCGGCCATCCGGCCGCGGTTGACCTTCATCGTGCCGATCATCGGCGCGAACAGGCGCAGCGCTCCATCGAGCGTATCGACCGTATCGAACATGCCTTCCTTGTCTTCCTGCATGTCTTTGTTGTACGCGAGCGGCAGCGCCTTGAGCACGGTCAGCATGCCGACGAGATGCCCGTACACGCGTCCGGTCTTGCCCCGCACCAGCTCGGCCACATCCGGATTTTTCTTCTGCGGCATAATGCTGGAGCCCGTGCAGAACGCGTCGTCCAGCTCGATGAACTGGAACTCGGTGCTCGACCAGAGCACCATCTCCTCACAGAGGCGGGACAGGTGCATCATGATAAGCGACGCATTCGAGAGGAACTCGACAATGAAGTCGCGGTCGCTCACCGCATCGAGGCTGTTCTCGTACACGCGGTCGAAGCCGAGCTGCTCAGCGACCAGATGCCGGTCAATGGCGAAGGTCGTTCCCGCCAAGGCCCCTGCCCCGAGCGGCAGCACATTGATTCGCTTGTAGCTGTCGATAAGCCGCTCGATATCGCGCTCGAACATGGATACGTACGCCATCAGATGATGGGCGAACAGGATCGGCTGCGCCCGCTGCAAATGTGTGTAGCCCGGCACGATCGTGTCGATATTTTCCTTGGCCTGCTTGATGAGCGCGCTCTGCAAGTCCGCCAGCAGGCCGACGAAGGAGACGACATGCTTGCGCAAGTATAGATGCATATCGGTTGCCACCTGATCGTTGCGGCTCCGTCCCGTATGCAGCTTGCCGCCGACCGGGCCGACGATTTCCATTAGCGCTTTTTCGATATTCATATGGATATCTTCATCGGAAACGGAATATTCCATTGCGCCGTTCCGAATCCGGTTCAAAACTTGATTCAATCCGTCCTTGATGGTCTCGACATCGTCCTGCGGCAAAATTCCGCAGTGGCCCAGCATGGTGACATGCGCGAGGCTGCCCTGAATGTCTTCTTCTGCCATCAATTTGTCAAATGAGATCGAGGCCGTATATTGTTCTACCAGCTCGTTCGTCTGCTTCGTGAACCGGCCGCCCCATAATTTGCTCACCCTATAACCCCCCTCAACCTCAACCTTGCTTGCGTTGCAGACCGGGAACCCGTGCCTGCGGCAAGCGGCGGAAGCTGTCGTGCACAGCTACCGATTCTCCGCCTGCCTGTTCCGTGCGGTCTATTGCTCCAGCTTCGCACCGTGCACGCTGGCGCCGTGGACGCCGGATGCGACCTTCAGCCGCAGCGCGTTCAGATGAATGAAGCCGGTCGCGTCATTCTGATCGTAAGCCTGAGTCGGATCGGCTTCCATCGTGGCGATATCCGGGTTGTACAGGCTCAACGGGCTCTGCACGCCGGCGCCGATGACATTGCCCTTGTACAGCTTCAGACGAACCGTGCCCGTCACATGCTTTTGGCTCTCGTCCACGAGCGCTTGAATCGCGAGGCGCTCCGGCGCAAACCAGAAGCCGTTGTATACGATCGAGCTGTATTTCGGAATCAGTGAATCGCGCAGATGCATCACTTCGCGGTCCATCGTGAGCGACTCCATTTTCCGGTGGGCAGTGAACAGAATCGTGCCGCCCGGGGTCTCGTATACGCCCCGGCTCTTCATGCCCACGAAGCGGTTCTCGACCATATCAACGCGCCCGATGCCATGCTTGCCGCCAAGCTCATTGAGCTTGTTCATCACCTGCAGCGGCGTCAGACGCTCGCCGTTGACCGCGACGCAGTTCCCCTGCTCGAACGTCAATTCGACGTACTCGGCTTCGTTCGGCGCGTCTTCCGGGGCCACGCTCAGCACGTACATTTCCTTGTTGCTGTCGGCGGCCGGGTCGAACCACGGATCCTCCAGCATGCCGCTCTCGAAGCTAATATGAAGCAGGTTGCGGTCGGTTGAGTACGGCTTCGCCGCCGATGCCTGCACCGGAATGCCATGCTTCTTCGCGTAAGCGATCATCTCGGCGCGGCCCGGGAATTGGGACCGGAACTCCTCGGAGCGCCATGGGGCGATCACTTCGATCTCCGGCGCCAGCGAGGCGACAGCCAACTCGAAGCGAACCTGGTCATTGCCTTTGCCCGTCGCGCCATGCGCAATGAACTTGGCCCCTTCCTTGCGGGCGATCTCGACCATGCGCTTCGCAATCAGCGGCCGCGCGATGCTCGTGCCGAGCAAATATTGGCCTTCATACAGGGCGCCGGCCTGGAACATCGGATAGATGAAATCGCGAGCGAACTCCTCCTGGAGATCGTCGATATATACTTTGGATGCGCCGGTCGCGATCGCCTTCCCTTCGAGGCCGTCCAGCTCTTCCTTCTGGCCCACATCTGCGGTGAACGCGATAATTTCGGCGTCATAGGTTTCTTTTAGCCAGGTTAAAATGACCGACGTATCGAGGCCGCCCGAATACGCTAATACGATTTTGATCTTTTCCACTTCTGTCTCCCCCGTTCCTCTTCGTCCCAATAGTGCAGTGCTATCCCATTAAGGCTGCCAAGATGGCCTTCTGTGCATGCAGGCGATTCTCCGCCTCGTCGAAAATAACCGAATTGCCGCCGTCAATGACGCCCGCGCTTACCTCTTCGCCGCGATGCGCCGGCAGGCAGTGCATGAAGATGTAATCCGGCTTCGCATAGCGCACAAGCTCCTCGTTTACCTGGAAATTCTTGAACGCGTGCTCCCGTACCTTCTGCTCTTCCTCGAAGCCCATGCTTGCCCACACATCTGTGTAAATGACATCTGCATCCGCCACCGCCTCGGCGGCATCCTGGGTGACAAGCAATTCCGCTCCAGTGAGCCCGGCCTGCTCCTTGCATTGGGCAATGACATTCGCATCCGGCACATAGCCTTCCGGCGAAGCGACAGCCATGTTGACGCCCAGCTTCGCGGCGCCCATCATGAGCGAGTGCGCCATATTGTTGCCGTCGCCGATATAAGCGACCTTCAAGCCGGCCAGACGGCCTTTATGCTCGAGAATCGTCTGGTAGTCGGCCAGCACCTGACACGGATGGCTCATATCCGTCAGTCCGTTGATGACCGGAATCGTCGCGCTGCGCGCCAGATCAATGACCGTGCGATGGGCGAACGTCCGAATCATAATGCCGTCCAAATAGCGGGACATGACCTGCGCCGTATCCGAGATCGTCTCTCCGCGCCCTAACTGCAGATCGTTTTTGCTCAAAAAGAGCGCATGGCCGCCCAGCTGGTACATGCCCACCTCGAAGGAGACGCGCGTCCGGGTGGACGACTTCTCGAAAATCATGCCGAGCGTCTTCCCCGCCAACGGCCGGTACACCTCGCCTGCCTTCTGCTTGCGCTTCAGTTCGATCGCCAAATCGATTAGGTATTCAAGCTCTTCCTTCGTATAGTCAGCCAGCGCGATGAAATCGCGTCCGCGCAAGTCAATCTTCGCCTCTGTCAATGTCATAAAAGCCACCTCCGGGATCCGTGTCGTTGCGGCGGTTCGCCGCGAATCTATTCCTGTTGCCTCTTCAATGAGCGAAGCCGCCGGCCGCAAGCGCCCGGCAGGCTTCGGGTGTAGTATTGGATTTATACGAGCGCCTTCGCCCGCGAACGCGCCTCCAGCACTTGATGGAGAATCGAGACCGCCTCATCGATCTCTTCCGCCGTCACGAGCAGGTTCGGCAGCAGCCGAACGACATTCGGACCGGCCGTAATGACGAGCAATCCGGCGGCGCGGGCGGCTTCCACGATGTCCGCAGCCGGCTCGCTGCACTCGATGCCGATAATGAGCCCCAAGCCGCGGACATCCTTCACCACCGGCACGTCGCTCAGCTTCACCTTCAGCGAGTTCAGCAGATACGCTCCGCGCTCCGCCGCCCGCTGGGCGACCTTCTCCTCGATCATCGTCTCCATCGTGCCGATGACCGCGGACATCGCGAGGGGATTGCCGCCGAAGGTCGAGCCGTGGCTGCCGGGGCCGAACGCTTCGCGCAGATACTCCTTGGCGAGCATCGCGCCGACCGGGAAGCCGCTGCCCAATCCCTTCGCCACGGTGAATATGTCGGGCTCCAGCCCGTAATGCTCGTGCGCGAACAGCGCTCCCGTGCGGCCCATGCCGGTCTGCACCTCGTCGATGATGAGCAGCAGCCCGTGCTCGGCACACAGCTTCGCCACTTCCTGGGCGAAGGCCGCCTTAATCGTATGCACGCCGCCTTCGGCTTGCACGATCTCCAGCATGATAGCTGCTGTCTTATCGTTCACCGCCGCCCGCAGGCTGTCGATATCGTTGAACGGCACGTAGCGGAAGCCTTCCGGCAGCGGGTGGAAGCCTTCCTTCACCTTATCCTGCCCCGTCGCCGTCAGTGTCGCCAGTGTCCGGCCGTGGAACGACTGCTGGAACGTAATAATCTCGTAGCGTCCACTGTTCGCCACCTTGGCGTGATAGCGGCGGGCCAGCTTGATCGCAGCCTCATTGGCCTCCGCCCCGCTATTGCAAAAGAAGACCGCGTCCGCGCAGGTATGGTTCGTCAGCCATTCGGCCGCCTGCTCCTGCTGCGGAATGCGGAACAGGTTGGAGACGTGCCAGAGCGTCTCCAATTGCTCCTGCACGCGCGCCTTGACCCGCTCCGGCACATGCCCGAGATTCGCCACGGCGATGCCGCTCATAAAGTCCAAGTACGAGTTGCCCCGATCATCCCACAATCGGCTGCCGCTTCCTTTCACGAGTGTCATTGGATAGCGCGCATAGGTTGGCAATAATGATGATGTTACGTTGTCCGCCTGTGTCACTGTACTCCCTCCTTATCCTCTTCCTGCACGATTCGCGTCCCGATCGTCTCGCCCCTCATCAGGCGGCGCAATATTCCGGGCTCCGCTCCGTCGGCGATGACGACTTCCTTCACGCCGCCCGCCATGCACTGCATCGCGGCGCGCACCTTCGGAATCATCCCGCCGTAAATCTCCCCGATTGCGATCATCGCCTCGATCTCCTCTGTCGTCACGACGGGGAGGACGGTGCGGAGGCCATCATTCATCTTCATAATTCCCGGCACGTCGGTAATGACGATGAGCCGTTCCACGCCGAGATGTGCAGCAACCGCACCGGCTGCCGTATCCGCATTAATGTTGTAGCGCTGACCGCCGCCGTCGAGCCCGATTGGCGCGATCACCGGCATATACTGTTGGCTGATTAAGGCCTCTATTAACTCAGCGTTCACCTGCGTCACGTCGCCGACGTATCCGACTTCCGCCTGGTTGGCGACCGGGCGGGCCTCAATGAGCCCGCCATCCGTTCCCGACAGGCCGACCGCACGCGCGCCCGTCCCGGTCAAGCGCCGGACAATCTGCTTGTTGATCTGTCCGGCCAGCACCATCTCCACGACGTCCAGCACCGCCTCGTCCGTCTTGCGCAGTCCGCCTACGAACTCGCTCTCGATGCCGAGCTTGTCGAGCAGGGCCGAGATCGCCGGACCGCCGCCGTGCACGATGACCGGCATCGTGCCTTCCGCTTGCAACTGCGTCAGCTGCTGATAGAATGTATCGGGCAGCGCCGCCAAGGTGCTGCCGCCGCATTTCATAACGAACCGTTCCGTCCGTACGGAGCGCTTCGTCTCGGTTCCCTGCTCCTGAGACAACGTGTGCAAGGTCCATCCCCCTCTCCACCGGGAAGCTAATCTATCTTTAAGCCCATCTATTTCCTTAGCAGGATGAATCATTAATCCCGTCAATTACCCGGCTGCTACCTACGTCCGGTAGGCCGCATTGATGCGGACATAATCATAGGTCAGGTCGCAGCCCCATGCCGTCGCTTCGCCACTGCCCATATGGAGGTCCACCTTGATATGGACCGTGTCGCCCTTCAAATAGTCCAGCGCCGCCTCTTCATCGAACGGCACCGGCGTCGATTGCTTCAACACCTCGATCGGCCCGATATGAATATCGACGGTGTCCACGTTCACCGGCTGGCCCGAATAACCGACCGCCGCGATAATCCGCCCCCAGTTCGCATCCGCACCGAAAGCGGCGGACTTGACGAGGCTGGAGCCGATAATCGACTTCGCAATCGCCCGGGCTGCGTCCTCGGTCGCCGCGCCGGTGACGTTCACCTCGATAAGCTTCGTCGCGCCTTCGCCGTCGCGGGCAATCGCCTGCGCCAGCTGGCCGCAAATATAGCGGAAAGCGGCAGCGAACGCCGCCCAATCCGGATGGCCCTCATGCAGCGGTTCATTGCCCGCCAAGCCGCTGGCCATCGCGAGCAGCATATCGTTCGTGCTCGTGTCGCCATCCACCGTAATCATATTGAACGTCACGTCGGTCGTCTGCCGCAGCAGCCGTTCCAGCGCGGAGCGCTCAATCGCCGCGTCGGTCGTCACGAAGCCGAGCATCGTCGCCATATTCGGATGAATCATGCCGGAGCCTTTGGCCGCCCCTGCGACGGTAACCGTCTTGCCGTTCACCGTTACCGCCACGCAGGCTTCCTTCTTCACGAGATCCGTCGTCAGAATCGCCTGCGCGAACTTCTCGGCGCCGTCCGCCTCTGCGGTCAGCTGGGCAGGCAAGGCCGCCATGCCCCGCTCGACGCACTCCATCTTCAGCGGCTCGCCGATGACGCCGGTCGAAGCGACCGCCACCTCATGCGGCACGGCGCCCAACTGCTCGGCGAAGCCGCTGCGCATGCGGTACGCATCCGCCTCACCCTGCTTGCCGGTGCAGGCGTTGGCGTTGCCGCTGTTGACGATCACGGCGCGCAGCGTGCCGGCTTCCGCCAGGCTGGCGCGGGTCACGACCAGCGGCGCCGCCTGGAAGGCGTTCGTCGTGTAGACTGCCGCCGCCGTCGCCGGCACGTCGCATACGATCGCGCCGAGATCATTGCGATCGGTTTTTTTCAATCCGCAATGCAGGCCCCCGGCCCGGAAGCCAAGCGGCGTCGTGACGGAACCGGTAATCACCTCATAGGGCGCCTCTGTGGCGGTAAGCAAGGTTTCTCTATTTTTCATAAGGCATCGACCTTCTTCTTCTGAAATGGTAAGTTGCGATTAGGGGTAGACCGGAGCAAGCTGCAATCCGCTGCTCTCCTCCCAGCCCATCATCAGATTCAAATTCTGGATAGCCTGCCCGGCTGCACCCTTGACGACGTTGTCGAGAACGGAGATGACCGTCACCCGCTTCGTCCGCGCATCGACCGCGAAGCCGATATCGCAATAGTTCGAGCCGAACACTTCCTTTGTCGCCGGCAGTTCCCCTTGCGGGCGAATGCGGACGAAGCGCCGCCCCGCGTAGCTCTCCTGATAGAGCCGGATGAAGTCCTGTTCCGTATAATTCCCGGTCAGCGTGCCGTACATCGTGCACATAATGCCGCGCGTCATCGGCGTCAGATGGGTCGTGAAGGTCACGGTCACCGGCGCTCCCGCCGCTTCGCCCAGCAGCTGCTCGATCTCCGGAATATGCTGGTGCTTGTTCACCTTGTATGCCTTGAAGTTCTCGTTCATCTCCGCGTAATGAACATTCAGGCTTACGCCCCGGCCTGCTCCGGACACGCCGGACTTGGCATCGATAATGAGCGTCGCCGGATCGATCCAGCCCGCCTGGACCGCAGGCGCCAGCCCCAGCAGTGCGGCCGTCGTATAGCAGCCCGGATTGGAGATCAGCCTTCGTCCCTTCACCCGCTCCGCGCGGTCGCTCCATTCGCACAGGCCGTATACCGCTTCCTCCAGCAGCTCGGCGGATGGCGCCTCATGCTTATACCATTTCGTATACTCGGCCCCGTCCTTCAACCGGAAATCCCCGGATAAATCGATGACCTTAAGACCCGCCTCCAGCAGCTGCGGAACAAGCTTGGCACTGACGCCCGATGGCGTCGCCGTAAATACAACCTCGGCCTTGCTCTTGATAAGCTCCGGGTCAACCCCGTCCAGCGTGTCGGTCACGATCTCATGGAGATGCGGAAATCCGGCGGTCATCGGTGTCCCGGCGCTTGATGCCGAGATGACGGACGCAATATCCACATGCGGGTGATTCAGCAGCAGGCGAACCAGCTCTACGCCGCCATAGCCCGTCGATCCAACAATCGCCACCTTCAATGCCTGTTCGTTCCCCATATCTCGCTCTCTCCATTTCTCTGCCTCTCAGTAGAAAATACGTTCCGGCGCAATAATTTATGTATCATTATACATCTGGATTTATATAAATACAATCATTTTTCCAATTTCCTTTTCTTGCCCTCTCCACAAAGGAAAAAGGCATGGGGAGCGAAGCCGTAAGCTTCTCGTCCTCATGCCTTTTTTACTAAGCGTATAAACGCTTCCGCTGTCAGATCCGCTCCATGCGGAGAACGGATTACATTTCCTTGTGCTGCTGCTTCGGCTTGGGCTTCGGCCGCTGCCGCGGCTTGCCGAACAATCCGTATATTCGCTCTGACTCCTTGGTCAGCAGCGGGCCCAAGACGGCCAAGATGAGCACATACAGTACGGCGAACGACTGAACGACTGGCAGCAGTCCGCCCATTTTCCCGATATTGGCCATAATGATTGAGAATTCGCCCCTTGATACGAGCGTAAAGCCGATGTTCATCGAAGCACGCCCGGAAATGCCGGCCACGCGCCCCGCGATATAGCCGGAGAGCATATTTCCGATAATCGTAAGCAGAACCCCCAGCAAGGCTACCCATACCGCGCCGAACAGCGAGGTCGGGTCAATCGTCAAGCCGAAGCTGAAGAAGAAGATCGCGCCGAACAGATCGCGGAACGGCAAAATATAATGCTCAATCCGCTTCACATGGCTCGATTCCGCCAGCACCATGCCGACCATCAAGGCCCCGATCGCCTCCGCGACATGGAAGGTCTCCGAGAAGCCCGCCGTCAGGAACAGCGCCGAGATAATGACGAGCAGGAACAGCTCTGCCGACTTGATATTCAGCCCTTTGTCGATAAAAGGAATGAACCTTCGCCCGATGAACAGGAAGAGCAGAATGAAGATCAAGGCCGACAGTGAAGTGAGAAGCACGCTCCAGAATGAGCTGTCTCCGCTCAGCACTAGCCCGGACAAAATCGAAATATGCACGGCGATGAATAAATCATCGAACATAATCATGCCCATAATAATCTCGGTCTCGGGGTTGGCCGTCCGCTTCAGGTCGACGAGCACTTTCGCCACAATTGCGGTGGACGAGCTCGTCATGATGCCGCAGATAACCATCGTCTCTTTGAGCGGGAAGCCCATCAGCCATCCGAGCAGCAGACCCGAGACGAAATTAATCCCGATGTAGCACAGTCCGCCGACGACAATGGATTTGCCCGACTTCAGCAGCCGGGTGACGGAGAACTCCAACCCGAGATAGAATAACAAGAACAGCACGCCGATGCGTCCCATGAAATCAATAAATACTCCGCTCTCAATGAACCGCAGGTCGATGACCCCGAAATGGGGAGCATGCGGCCCGACGGCCATCCCAATCAAAATATAGAACGGGATGACCGAGAACCGGAGCTTGTTCGACACGAGTCCCACGATCGTAATTAAGGCTATCGCCAGTCCGATTTCAAAAATTAACGTATCCATATATCCCCCTTTGTACATAGGGATAGCAGCATATATAGACGCGGCTTAGCGCCGCCTCCCCTCATCAACTTTCATCGCATCCAGTAGACAAAAATGCTTTCAGCGCTTTCAGGTGCTGCCTTTCCCCGGTGACTACCAGCGTCGAATTCGGTGCAAATTGATAATCCGGACCCGGATTAATGTGCTTCGATTGATTTTTCTCGACTACGGCGATGATGGTCGCGCCCGTTTGTTCGCGGATCTTCAATTCCCCGATGCGTTTGCCGATGCATTTTGCATGCGAATCCAGTTTGTACCATTCAATGACAAGGTCGTTCAATGCCATCTCTACCGTTTCCAATGCTTTCGGTTGATAATTCAAACCGCCGATAATGCCGGCGATCATGCGGGCCTCCTCATCCTCCAACGTTACCGTCGACAGAATAAGCTCGGGATCTTCCTCGTCGAAATGGTACATTTCCCGGCGGCCGTCGTCATGAATAATAATGACCAGCTTGTCTCCGCTCGCTGTCTCCATAGAATACTTCCGACCAATTCCCGGTAAATCCGATTGCCTGATATTCAATGTGATTCCCTCCACTATCGTAATGATTCAGCTTTTCGCTCCACGGCTTTGCCAGCTGTGCGCATGGCTTTGTCCACGAACGCCGAGGTGAATTTTACGGGCATGAGAAATAAACATTTGAGCGCAATCGCAATAAATGCCAAAAAATGAAAGATATGAGGTGTAATTTCAGATGGAATGTTCCATTTTAGAATCGAAGGGGTCGTAATAAGCGGGGGCGGGCCGACGAACTTCACTTTAACGTTCGGCCTCGTGATAACAATGGTATGCGTATACGGTTCAACCACTTGCTTCGGCGACTCGTCCGTAACCGGATGAAAATCGACATGCATCGGCATGAGAATCGAGGTGATGAGAATAAGCACCACGATGACAAGCGCGCACGGATTGCCGCGGATTCGATTGTTCGTAACTGCCATTCATGCACCTCCCATAACTCAGTCATCAATCGGCCGGTTAGTTCATGCCGTGGTTCTGGCAGATGAATCTTATCCATCCTCTATCCATCGTATATATATGATGGAATCATTCACGGGAGTCGTCTACTTTTGTAAAAAGAGCGTCTTCCCATATGTAGGTAACAATTCTGTAATAATCGTACCATTGGCTGACTGCCCAAGTCAAGAAAGTTTACATATATCATAGAGAAAAGAGTCTGAACATTCGACTGAATGTCCAGACCCTGCCTGATGAGGAATATATTGAGGTATTACTCCGCTTACGGCTTGTCGGGAGACAGCTTGAACCCTTCTCCCAGCACTTCATTCGTATCGCTAATAATGACGAAAGCTTGCCGGTCGACAGAGCGGACCAACTCCTTCAGTCTAATAATCTCCGTCTGGCCGACGACGACCATCAATACGGTTCTTCCTTCCCCTGTGAAGCCGCCTTCCCCGCGCAGCTTCGTCAAGCCGCGATCGAGATCATGCAGGATAACCTCCGACATGCGTTCGGCCTCCTCGCTGATGATGAAGGCGACCTTCGTCGAGCCGAGGCCGACCTGGACGATGTCGATCGTCTTGCTCGTAATGAACAGCGCGATGAGCGCATACATGGCGCTCTCGAACGAGAGCATGAAGCCGGCCAGCGCGATGATGACGCCGTCGCAGATCGCGACGGAGAGCGAGAGGCTGATGCGCCCGTACCGGTGCAGCAGCTGCGCCGAGATGGCGTTGCCCCCCGTCGACCCGCGCCCGCGGAAGACAATGCCGAGGCCCAGGCCGATACCGATGCCGCCGAATATGGACGCCAGCAGCGGGTTATCCGTCGCCGGCTCGATGTGGCTCGTCAGAAATATAAAGGTCGGCAGCGCCAGCGAACCGATGAATGTCCGCACGCCGAACTGCTTGCCGAGCAGCAGAACGCCGATAATGAATAACGGAATATTGAACGCATACTGGGTATAGGCCGGGTTCCAGCCGAATTGGTTTTCCAGCAAAATGGACAGACCGGAGATGCCGCCAGAGGCAATGCGATTCGGCAGCATCAGACTGTTGAACGTCAGCGCCATAATGAACGCGCCGAGCAAAATCCAGCCGTAATCAAGCACGATCCGGAGCGGATGGTGATAGGGCAGCCGGGGCTCGCGTCGCCGCGGCTTGCGGGAGGATCCCGATGAGGGTTGCGCTTGTGATTGGGATTGGGATTGAGATTGAGTTGGCATAACGATTGCGTCTCTCCTTAGTCACCATAATTGCAAGTCATGGACACCGTCCATGATAGTATTGCATTCCGGCCACCGCTCTAGTAAAGTGAAGCGTTACCGTGCAGAAAAAAACCTGCCCCGATGTGAACATCGGCGCAGGTGGCGAGTCGGTCTATATTAGGGCGAGTCAAAAAGTCGGGGCTTTTTGAACTAAACAACCTCTATTAAGATTCGGAAGCGGGTTGTATTAATGTGCGCAAATACGCTTCAATGAATTCGTCGATGTCGCCGTCCATGACGGCGCCGACGTTGCCCGTCTCCACCTGGGTGCGATGGTCCTTGACCATGCTGTACGGGTGAAACACGTACGAACGGATCTGGCTGCCCCACGCGATATCCATCTGATCGCCGCGGATTTCGGCTAGCTGCTTCTGCTGCTCTTCAATCTTGCGTTCGTACAATTTGGATCGCAGGAGGGTCATCGCCCGTTCGCGGTTCTTGATCTGGGAGCGTTCCGTCTGGCATGTCACGACGATGCCGGTCGGAATATGCGTAATCCGCACGGCCGAATCCGTCGTATTGATATGCTGGCCGCCGGCGCCGCTGGCCCGGTACGTGTCAATCTTCAAATCCTCCGTCCGTACCTCGATATCGACATCATCCGTTATCTCGGGAACGACATCGCAGGAGACGAAGGACGTATGCCGTCTGCCGGAGGAATCGAATGGAGAGATGCGCACCAGCCGGTGAACGCCTTTCTCCGCCTTCAGATAGCCGTACGCGTTGTATCCTTTGATCAGCAGCGTTACGCTCTTGATGCCGGCTTCATCCCCCGGAAGGTAGTCCAGCACCTCGACCTTGAATCCCCGCTGCTCCGCCCAGCGCGTATACATGCGCAGCAGCATCTGGCCCCAATCCTGCGACTCGGTGCCGCCCGCTCCTGGATGAAGCTCCAGAATGGCGTTCATCTTGTCGTACGGCTCGCTGAGCAGCAGTTGAAGCTCGAACTGCTCCACCCGCTCGTACAGCTGCTTGACGCTGCCAGCTCCTGGGCCAAGCCTTCGTCATTTTCCTCGTCGGCCAGCTCAAGCATCATCTGCGTGTCCTCGTGGTCCTGCTGCAGCTTGCTGTACTCCTCGACAATGCCCTTGATAGCGTTCAGCTCGCTAATAATGCCTTGCGCCCGTTCGTTGTCGTCCCAGAAGTCCGGCGCAGACATCTTCTCTTCATAGTTCGATATCATCTCTTGCTTCAGATCGAAGTCAAAGAGACCCCCTAAGGTTGGTCAATTTGGCTGCGATATCCCGCAATTGATGGCGTACACTTGCATCAATCATTTGCTGTCACCTCGACCATAGTGTATGGGAAGGGAAGTCATTCCATTCCCTCCGATCCGAATAACGGGCGGCTCCCTAATCTGCCGCCCGTCCTTCTCATCGGCTTATTGCCATGCCGCCGCTCAGAGTGCCTCCTGTGGTGGTTCATTGGTCACCGACAGAGGAGACTTGCCTGAAAGGCAGTTCGATTCTTTAATCTTGCTTCCCGTGGCACTGTTTGTATTTCTTGCCGCTGCCGCAAGGGCAAGGGTCGTTCCGGCCGATCGTTTCGCCCTTGGCAACCGGACGCTTGACCGCAGGCTCGGCGTTGGTCGACATTTTGCTCTCGTCCACCACGGCTTGGCGTTCCACGTTCTGTTCTACACGAGCCTTCATAATATATTGGGATACTTCTTCCTGAATGGAAGCGACCATGTTGTTGAACATCTCGTAGCCCTCGAACTGATATTCACGCAGCGGATCGGTGCCGCCGTACGCTCGCAAGTGAATGCCCTGACGGAGATGATCCATCGCATCGATATGATCCATCCATTTGGAGTCAACCGCGCGAAGCACAACGACCTTCTCGAACTCGCGCACGAGCTCCTCTCCAAGACGCTCTTCCCGCTCGGTATACTGTGCCACGACCTTGTCGAACAGGAACTCGACGATCTCGTCCTTCTCCTTGCCCCACAGGTCATCCTTCGTAATCGTATCTTCATCAAGCATCGTCCGGTGCATATAATCGACGATCTCCTGCAGATCCCAGTTCTCTGGAATATCATCCTCGTTGCAGTGCGCGTCGACGGTGCGCTCGATGCAAGGCTTGATCATATCCATGACGATCTGGCGGATATTTTCCGCTTCCAACACCTCGTGGCGCTGGCGGTAAATAATCTCGCGCTGCTGGTTCATCACGTCGTCATATTGAAGGACGACTTTACGCAAGTCGAAGTTATTGCCTTCGACCCGCTTCTGCGCCGATTCTACCGCACGCGTAATCAGCTTAGACTCGATCGGCTGATCTTCCTCGAAGCCGAGGCGCTCCATCATGCCGAGCACGTTGTCTGCGCCGAAGCGGCGCATCAGCTCGTCTCCGAGCGACAGATAGAACTGTGTCGAGCCAGGGTCTCCCTGGCGTCCCGCACGGCCGCGCAGCTGGTTATCGATCCGGCGGCTCTCATGGCGCTCCGTTCCGATAATATGCAGGCCGCCAAGCTCCGGCACACCTTCACCGAGAATAATATCTGTACCGCGCCCAGCCATATTGGTCGCGATTGTAACTTGACCCGGCTCGCCCGCACGGGAGATAATCTCGGCTTCCTCCCTATGGAACTTCGCGTTCAAGACCTGATGCTTAACGCCCTTTTTCCGGAGCTTATCCGACAGCAGCTCCGAGTTCTCGATCGATACCGTACCGACAAGCACCGGCTGCTGCTTCTGATGCCGCTTCACGATCTCTTCGACGACCGCATTGTATTTCGCGTTCTCCGTCTTGTAGACGATGTCAGGCCCGTCCTTCCGCTGGTTCGGCTTGTTCGTCGGAATCTGAATGACCTCGAGACCATAGATGCTCTTGAATTCTTCTTCCTCCGTCTTCGCCGTACCGGTCATGCCGGCCAGCTTGCGATACATCCGGAAATAGTTCTGGAACGTAATGGTCGCGAGCGTCATGCTCTCGTTCTGTACTTCCAGCTTTTCCTTCGCTTCGATCGCCTGATGGAGGCCATCGCTGTAACGGCGGCCCGCCATCATGCGGCCCGTGAATTCATCGACGATGACGATCTCGCCATCATTCACCACATAGTCGACGTCGCGGCGCATAATCGAATTCGCCTTAAGCGCCTGCAGCACGTGGTGGTTCAACGTCACGTTTTTGACGTCGAACAGGTTCTCGACGCCGAGCACCTTCTCCGCCTTGGATACACCCGCTTCCGTAAGGGCCACTTGACGGGTCTTGACGTCGATCGTGTAGTCCTCTTCCGGCTTCAACGTTTTAACGAACGTATCCGCAATGTGGTAGAGCTCCGTCGATTTGGCAGCTTGTCCGGAAATAATCAGCGGCGTCCGCGCTTCGTCGATCAGAATGGAATCCACTTCATCAATAATGGCAAAATTCAGCGGGCGCTGAACCATTTGTTCCTTATAGAGCACCATGTTATCACGCAAGTAATCAAAGCCGTACTCATTGTTCGTCCCATACGTAATATCACAGCCATAGGCTTCCTTCTTCATTCCAGGATCCATACCGGCCAGGTTCAAGCCGACCGTCATGCCGAGGAATTGGTATATTTGCCCCATCTCTTCGCTATCACGCGTTGCCAAATAGTCATTGACCGTGACAACATGCACGCCTTTGCCGGCGAGAGCGTTCAGGTAGACGGGCAAAGTTCCGACCAACGTCTTCCCTTCCCCGGTTTTCATCTCGGCAATCTTGCCTTCATGAAGCACCATACCGCCAAGCAGCTGCACGTCGTAGTGACGCTTGTTAAGCACACGCTTGCCCGCTTCGCGGACGGTAGCGAACGCTTCAGGCAGCAATTGATCCAGCGTGTCGCCCTTCTCGAGACGGGCACGGAATTCCTCCGTCTTCCCACGCAATTGGTCATCCGTTAATTTCGCGAATTCCGGCTCCATGCCATTGATATGTTCCACAGTCTTCATCAACCGTTTCACTTCGCGTTCGTTGGCATCGCCGAATATCTTTTTCACAAGTCCTAGCATGCTAAACCCCTTTCACGCAAATCCGTTCGTGATTTCTTCGTCCATCCCACCCCCGCGGAGCGGGTGGATTCGGGAATGGCGGCGTTGACTCGTTTTGCAATAAATTGTAACAGTTTCAAAAGGCGCCCGCAACCTTGGCAGGGCAGGAATTCGCGCATTTCCGCCAATTCAGGCCGTCCTGCCTTGCAGAATGAGTGAATGTCTCGCTTTCGCAAACAAAATGAAACTTTTCAAATCACTCCACAGGTTGTGTACAAACATCTTATGAAATACGTGTTCAAAAAGGGCGGTTTTCAGCACCGAGAAGGTTGCTTGAACTCGAAGCTTATGCTTCCGAAGCGAGTTTTGCTCTGCAAAACTTGTAAGGAGCAGCGGAGTGTAGACGAGGCTACATGAGCAGCGGACTTCGAGAGTGAATGCAAGATTCGATGCCGAGTTACATTCAGAATTACTTCGTGATCAAAAGCGAGCTTTTTGAACAACCTCTAGAATATAGACGCGAAAAGAGCCCATTCCGTTGTGGAAATAGGCTCAGTCCAAATTTGGGTATTGGGTGCAGACTCTGACATCGCGATGAAGCAGAGCCGGCCAAGCCGTTATCAGCCTTGTTCAATCAAGCCGTAGCGTCCGTCATTGCGGCGGTAGACTACGTTCACTTCCTTCGTCTCTGCGTTCGAGAAGACGAAAAAGCTATGTCCAATCATATTCATCTGCAGAATCGCTTCCTCGACGTCCATCGGCTTCAGCGTGAACCGCTTCGTCCGTACGACTTCGAGCTGGTCTTCCTCATCCACCGGTACCGGCGTGGCCGCGTCACTGAACAGATGCGCTTCGGTGCCCGTCTGACGGAACTTCCGGTTGACCTTCGTCTTGTGCTTGCGGATTTGCCTTTCCAGCTTATCCGTGACGGAATCGATGGAAGCGTACATATCTTTGCTTCGATCTTCCGCTCGCAGCAGCAAGCCCGGCAAAGGAATCGTCACTTCAACGGTATGCTGGTCGCGTATTACGCTCAGCGTCACGTTGACATCTGACTTAGGGGGAGCTTCGAAATAGCGTTCCAGCCGCCCTAGCTTCTTCTCGACATAATCGAGCAAGGCGTCTGTCACTTCAATGTGTTGACCTCGAACTTTGTAATTCATAGGACACTCCTCCTTTGATGTCTACATTATACCATAACTGCCCAGCAGGAACTACGTGAAACGGTTACAATTCATTAACAATATGTATGAGCTATGTACCCGGTTGAAGTGTGTTTGAATCCGGATTTTGTGGATTTTATTAGTTAAAAAATAGGAAAGGCCGCCCCTGATAATACCGGGAAACGGCCACACCCATGAATCTATGATAATCCGGAATAAATGCGCTTCTCTCCCTCAATGGCCTGAATCGGCGCAATATTCTGCGTAAACTCCAATGTCCCCATATAGCGTCCATCCGTATCTCGAATGGCAAAATACCGGATCAGCACATACTTGTCTTTCATCCGAATCCAGAAATCCTCTGCATCCCTCACACCCGATTTGAAATCATCCAACAGCCGGTTGACAATATGCACGCTTTGCGGCGGATGGCAATTCTGAACGGTACGGCCGATAACAGACTTCGTGCGGGTAAAGATGCGGTCCGGGCCATGCGAAAAGTAACGAACGACATCATGCTCGTCGATGAAAGTGATATCAACCGGAAGATGATTCAACATCAGTTCCAGCTGCTTCAAAGATAGCAAGCCAGTCTCCAGACGGATATATCCTTCTCGTATTGCCGTATCCTCAGCTTCAGCCGGCGAACGCACTGGCTTCCATTCGGCGGGCGGCTCAATAAAGCAGTACCCGATCTCGCCGCTCTCTGCGGCGATGCGGAACCATTCATCCTCTGTCAATGTCTGCAATGCCATAGGAAGAAGTATATTTTCTTCCTTGAAGATCATCTCATCCACTTCTTGAACAAGGCTGCGCAGACGTGCCGCGATGCCTTCCCGTTCTTCAATGTCGTCGGAAGACAAGTCGCATATAGCCTGTCTTACCGCCTTCACATCAGCCCGGATACGATCGTCGACGCCCCACATGACCTGCGTTGGGCCGTGAATTCCGTACTGCTCCAAATACGGAAACAGCAAATTCTCCTTGCGGCTGTAGTGCTTATCTATCTCCATCAGCAGCTTCAAATCTTCCAGCACCTTGCTCCGGCTGCGCTCGCTTCCATCCTGCATGAACCGATCCATATGAAGGGAGAGCTTGAAATGCAGCAGCCGCTCCAGCTCGCGATTTTCCAGCTTGAACGTATGAACCGGATGTCCGGGCTGCTCCTCTGGCTGAGCCGAACGGTGCAGCTCTTGGATGGACCCCTTGAATACGGCCGTGTGGACGGAGCAGAGACGCTGCACCTCCTCGACCGGAATTCCCTCTTCTCCGATCAGTGCCTGCTCAAGCGCCGAAATTTCCGCCACCGTAACGTCGCCCACCGCCTCCTCAAATTGGGCCCTGACTTCATCAACCGGCTTACCCTCATGGAGTTGTTTAATAATTTGCTTTAGCTGCTCCTGACGCTCCCGATTGGTTTTGTGACCATGATGCCCGCGGTTGCTAATGATCTCACTCATTGCGGTTCCCCTCCTTGCCGATGACGTGATAACCTTCGCGTTCGAATGTATCCATAATGACATCCATATCAATTCCCCTGGCCTTGGCTCCCCGCGGAATCGTCATGATGCGGCCGGCCGTATTTAATAAGACGGGATTTGCAATCTGCTCAAACCCCAATGACTGCATAATTCGGATAATCTCGGGATCGGTTGCGCATAAGTCGAACACCGTTTTCGTCAAATCGAGCGTCTTATTCATTGCCAGTCCCCCTTGCAGCTTGCATAGTACATCTAGGCTTAGAATGAGAATAGTTCTCATCTATTGCTTTCAGAGTAACACGGCCCATTCGAACAGCTTGTGATTGCACGCACATAGAGAGTGACAGTATGATGTCGGGCACACACTGGAGGTTACTGTTTTCCCTTATGATACTGACGCTTAATCATCAGTCCTATGAACAACAGAAGGGGAATAGCCACTCCCGCCGCTGATACGATGATAATCCAGATTGTGGCGGTGAATTGATGCTCTGCAGCCGAATTCGGAAAAACCTTTACCGATACAACGACTAACAGCGCGACCATAGGCAGCAATATGGCTCGGTAGCTTGGAAGGCGAGCAAGACGAACAAGCCCTGATACCGCTGCGTAGAAGTAAAGGGACATTTTCACAAACGTCGTTATTAACCACAGCCCCGCCGCAATCGCTTCAACCCGTTCCAGAAATTTGCCAATGCTTATTCGCTGCGCTAAGGAATAAACCGGATATTCTTGCAGTGAAGTGACGTTCGCGCCAAGCACAAGGATGGTTAATGCTGCGACGACACTAGATAGAACTCCGCCAACCATGACAGCCCAAGCGAAGGCTCGAGGGGCTTTCCTGGCATCTGTCAGCTCGACGGGCTGAACCATCAGGAAGATGGCGAGAGGCATATAGGACAAGCTTAATACCACCAGCACCGAATGGGCCAGTTCCTTCGGCCCTGCTTCCAGGAACGGCTGGACATTCCTAACATCGATTTGCGGAAGCAGCAGCGCCACCATAAATAGAAACAGAAGCGCAAACCATGGGAACAGCAATTCCGTCATTCTGGCCAATGTATCGAAGCCGCTCCCAATCGCATACAGGAGAAGAAGAGCAAACAATGCATTGACAAACAGAAGCGGCGTTTCCGGCATTAACACCGTAATAATGAATTTGCCGACATCGAATAACACCAATGCGGCTCCAAAGAAGGAAAACAGGATAAACAGCAGCGCCAATCCCTTCCCAATCCATGTGCCGAACAGCGACTCGCCTATTTCAACGATCGTCATTCCGGGAGCTGCACGGGTAATCCCGTTATAGAGCAGGACGAGCAACAACCCCGGCGCCATTGCCGCGATGGGAGCCATCCAGGCGTCTTGTCCGATTTCTGCGGCTAACCCGGCTGGCGTAATCAAAATCGTCGTCCCGACCGTGAAGAGAATGGCAAATATTTTAAATTGACGCAGATTGATTTTCATCGGCTTCACCACCAACTCGCCCCCATTTGGTACAAACAGCTCATTCTTTCACTTTTTCAAGAAAGGTCCCTTTCGTTTTCCCGGAAAGTCTTAGCTTCACATCGACATGAAAATGGACGGGAACGGAATCCATACGTTCTGGCCAATGCGACTTCAGTCGTGCCCATGCTCCGGGAGCGGAACGATGCAGGGCAGCCCCCAGGCCGATAAAGTCCGTCTTCATGTCGTGCGCTTTTTTCAGCGTCTTCTCTAAAACCAATGTCAGCCTCTTTTCCCCGCTCTTTTCCAGAGCGTGAATAACGGCCGGATCTCCAAGATTATCCCTGCACTGCGTTTCTCCTATATTGGCGATTGCCGTGATATGGATATCGATTTTCGGCGTACGGCTGGCTCTATTTACATGAATTCGGCTGTTTGTTCTAAGCGTTTCTAACATAAGCATACCTTCTTCGCCCAGACAAGGGATCACGCCCACGGTGCTCCTCACGCTGCCCTTTATGTAGTTATAGCCTTTGCTCTCATCTTCATTTAGCCAACCGACGAGCTTGTCTTTCCTGAAGACTGCCATTCCTTCATATTTTAATTGGGCCGGCGATTCCGTTGCCTGTACGTTTTTTCTCGTCTTCCCTTCCTTGATATCGCCAAGGTACCGAACTCCCGTAATGACCGGCGTTTTTCCTGCGGTCATCATATCGGATATCAGTTCATCCAGCTTCACCGTCCCGGTCGCCGCCCACGATCTGCTCGACATCTCCAGCGAGGAGAACATTTTGTTGGCAGGAATTTTTTCGATAGCCGGGTAGTCCTTTAAAATCTCCTCTGCCCTGCTCTCCCTGGCGACGGCGATATAAAAGTCGGTTCGAAATTCATGATCCCGGGAAATGAATTCGATTGCATGGGCGATGCCCTTTCTGGCCGCTTCTTCGCCGATCAGGAACATCCTCAGATGGGAAAAGTATATTTTCCGCGCCGATGTTGTCGTCATTCTCCTGACGGCCTCGAATACCGTTTTTCCCTGTTCCTTATAGACTGTAACCGGAGCGTGCCCGCTCCCCTTCTTCGAAGCGATTTCTGCCGGGTCGACAACCTGAACGCTTACGGAATACCCGTCCTCCGCTTGGTCCACCCCCATCGCTACGGCGATGACCATATCATTGACTTCTCTCCTGTCCCAGCATCCGCTCAAGGCTAGCGTCACCATCAGCCACATCGCCACAGCGCGCCATATATATGCCGCATGTATCACGGTTATCTGCCCCCATCATCGCTTCTTTTTCGTATTGATTGGGTGTATGCGTTCGGCGAGGCTAACTTTCGGCAGTCTGAGGAGGCTGTCTTGCTGTTCCCGCAGATTGAACGGGGAGAACGGAGTCATGTACGGCACGCCGAACGATCTCAGGCTGCACAAGTGAACCATAATCATCCCGATCCCGATAAAAATGCCATACAACCCCGCCATAGCCGCCAATCCCATCAGCGGATACCTCAAAATTCTGACGGCAATTCCCATGCTGTAGGCAGGAAGGGAGAAATTGGAGATCGCGGTTATCGCGACAACAATAACCATCCCTGGCGATACCAGCCCCGCCTCTACCGCCGCCTGGCCAATCACTAGCGCACCGACAATGGATACGGCCTGCCCGATCGCCCGGGGCATGCGAACGCCTGCCTCCCGCAAAATCTCGAATATCGTCTCCATAATCAAGGCTTCGACAAAAGCAGGGAAGGGGATGCCTTCCCGCCCGGCCGCAATACTGATCATGAGCGGAGTGGGGAGCATCTCTTGGTGGAATGTCGTAATGGCGATATATAGAGACGGGCCGAGCAGAGCAATAAAGAAGGCTAACATTCTCAGCATTCGAATCAACCCGAAATCGGAGCGCTGGTAGTAATCTTCGGCAGCCTGGAAGTATTGAATGAACAGAGCAGGCACCAACAGGACGAAGGGCGTTCCGTCGACCAATATCGCTACGCGCCCTTCCATCAGCCCGGATGCTACCACGTCGGGCCTTTCCGTATTGTACATTGTCGGAAAAGGGGTATATGTCCGATCTTCAATGAGCTCCTCGATCATCCCGCTTTCCAATATGCCGGCCAGTTCCAGCCTATCCAATCTCCTATGTACTTCTTCCACCACTTGCTCGTCAGCCGTCCCCTTAATGTACATGACGGCTACGCTCGTCTGTGATAGCGTCCCGATCGTTTTCGTCTGAAGCCAGAGCATCGGATTTTTGATTTTCCGGCGAACGAGCGCCGTGTTGGTTCTCAAATTTTCGGTGAACGCATCCCGCGGACCTCTCACGACCGTCTGATCTTCGGGAGTTTGCACCCCGCGATCCTCCCAGCCTGCCGTATCCGCGGCAAGTCCGCGGTCACATCGATCAAGCAAAATAATCGTTTCCCCGCTCAACAGGCACCTGAACAGCATGCGGAAATCAGCGACTTCTTCAAGGTGGGATACCGACACCGCATATTCTTTGAATCTGGTGAACCAATCCGCCTCTGGCGATCGCTCTTGCGCCTCCGAAATCATCTCGCTGCTCGTAACCGCCCTCACGATAAAATCTTGCACTACCGTCGTATCGGCCAACCCTTCGATGTACAAAATGGCTGTCTTCTGCTCAGACCTTCCTCCCACCCATAGTTCTCTTACGACGAGATCCGTGCTTTCGCCCAGCGTCTCCTTTATCTTTTGCACATTCTTCTCCAAGGCCGCAGCTAACGGTTCATAATCCAGCGCGGAGTACTCCAAGGTTTCATCCTTCCCGCTCATGTCCAGCCTCCTTCCGAGGGATACGGTATTTGGAGTATTCCCGGTTGGGGTATTTTTTACAAACGAAAAACAAGCCCAGCGCTCTTAATGGTCAAGCCCCAATTTTGTTGACATTGAAAAAAGCCCCTACGCCACAAGCTGCGCCGGTACTCCACCGGTGTCAGGTTGTTCAGCTTTCACTGTATTCTCTCATGATTATAAATATGTATATATTACTCTATTCCGTTGTGCCTCCTCCAAAGCTTATAATGGCTTCACAAAAGTACAATAAGATATGTAGAGTATATCGCTCACTCGCTGTGACACGCTGATGCCTCAACGGTGCAAACGGCTTAAGTATCCTGGACAATTAAGTGTGAGGTGGATAAAGCTAATCAGTTATGGGGATGGTTGATTATACGATCTTGAGCCTTTCTAATTTGGAAGGAAGAAGATTGCGACAGTGAAATACGACCTTTTATGCTCAAAGTATAGGCAATTAACTGCAAATCTAATTACTCCACAATACAAGCGACCTAACTTAGTAATTCAGGTGTTTAGACGATACTTATCCCCCCCTTCTTATCATATTTGCCGAAGGAAAAATAGAAACCTACATTCGCGTTGATGTCCCAATATCATTATCGTTGACACTCCTGCCAAATCATGTATCATAATGTAAAGGAGGGAGGCTCCTATGGATAAAATCGCCATATTGAACCGAGTAAAGGAGATCTACCAGAACAATGGTAATATCATTAATTATTTAAAAGGTCTGGATGGTAGAACATTCAATACATTAGAAGACATTCTAATCAGTTATGATTTTCAGGCAGGGACTTACACAAATGCTTATAAAAACAACGATTTATTCAGAGAGTCAAGAGGGAAACTATGTGATGAGCTCACTTCAGTAATAGAGAAGCTAGGTCAATTTAATAGTATACTTGAAGCTGGGGTAGGAGAAGCTACTTCTCTTGCGCTTATTATCTCTAATTTATCAAAATGTCCTGTATCTATCTACGGCTTTGATGTTTCTTGGTCGCGAATAAAATATGCAAGAGAGTTTCTTATCGAAATGGGCATTGATTCAACTCAGCTTTTTGTAGGAGACCTTTTCAACACTCCTATCGCCAACGATTCGATAGATATCGTCTATACAGTACATGCTGTCGAACCTAATGGAGGCCGAGAAGAAGAGGCACTAAAAGAATTGTACCGGATAACCAGAAAGTTTCTCATTCTTGTTGAACCATCCTATCACTTTGCAGATGAAGAGGCTAGGAAAAGAATGAGGTCTCATGGATATGTTACCCGTCTCTATGAGAAAGCAATTGAACTGGGGTATGAGGTGATCGAGCACAGGTTGACTACAGTACATATGAACCCTGCCAACCCCTCAAGCCTAATCGTAATTAAGAAAAATGGAGATAATGTTGAACGCACCCCGTTGTGCTGTCCAAATACAAAATCAAGTCTCATTGAAGGAGACGGCTGCTACTACTCTCCGGACAGTTTTCTTGCTTACCCGGTGATCGATCGGATCCCCTGTCTTCTTCCCCAAAACGCAATCGTCGCCACCAAGTACTTAAACCCTTGACCCGAAAAATCGGGTCTCTTTTTTTGCCGATTTTCTGATTCAAGCCGCCGGTAATGAAAAACCCCGGCTGTATCTGCCGGGGTTGCGTCTAGCTAATCGGAATCATATATAATTCGACTCACGTCGGTATAATTACAGTTTGATTACGTTAGCTGCTTGTGGACCGCGTGCGCCTTCCACGATATCGAACTCAACTTCTTGACCTTCTTCCAGAGTCTTGAAGCCATCCGCTTGGATAGCGGAGAAGTGAACGAATACGTCGTTGCCTTCTGCAGTCTCGATAAAGCCATAGCCTTTCTCAGCGTTAAACCATTTTACTTTACCTTGCATGTCGATAACATTCCCTTCATCTTCAAATGCCGTGAAGATTTGTCCTTCACAATTCCGACTATATCACTGGCTGGAAGCGTTGTCAACGAAAATAAAACATAAAAACTTTAAGGCCCGTCTCAATACCATTATTTCACAAACTGCTCATATACCTTTTTAACAGCAGAAATGACTTGAGTACCATCTCCGTCGCTCATTTTAGGAAAGATCGGTATGGACATGGCCGTTTGGTAATATGCTTCCGCATAAGGACACAGCACCATGTCGTAGCCAAGCTTCTGATAGTACGGCTGCTTATACACTGGAATATAGTGAACGTTTACTCCGATACCTTCTTGACGTAATGCTTCAAATATCTCTCGGCGACCCGCTGTAAAATATTCAGGAAGCCACCGCAGAACATAAAGATGCCAGCTGGACGCCGTTCCATCATATTGTTCAGGAATGACGATGCCTTGCAATTCCTTAAATGCTTCATTGTACATCGATGCAATTTCTCTGCGCCGCATAACGAACTTGTCCAGCTTACGCAATTGAGAAAGACCAAGAGCGGCCTGCATATCGGTCATTCGGTAGTTATAACCAAGTTCATGCATCTCATAGTACCAAGGCCCATCATTACGTGTCCATTCCTCTGCATTTCGAGTCATGCCGTGATTGCGGAAAAGCACAAGTTTTCGATAAAGGGCTTCGTTACTAGTTGTAATAACTCCACCTTCGCCCGTCGTAATATGCTTTACGGGATGGAAGCTGAACATCGTCATATCTGCCCATGAACCCACTTTTTTCCCCTTATACTCAGCACCTAACGAATGTGCGGCATCATGAATAACAATCAGTCCAAGACGATGTGCAATATCCATGATTCGATCGATTGCAACAGGTTGTCCTGAGAAATCAACGGGGATAATGGCTTTGGTCCGAGATGTTATTTTTCTTTCTATATCATCTGGATTTATATTATAGGTCCGCTTATCAATATCGGCGAAAACGGGCGTTCCGCCTTGGTACAATACGCAGTTCGAGCTGGCCAGAAAGGTTATCGGGGTTGTGATTACTTCATCCCCTGAACCTATCTCCGCTGCGAAGCAGGCAGCATGAAGTGCGGCTGTGCCATTTGAAAAAGCAACAGCATACTTCTCACCTACATAATCCGCGATACTTGCTTCAAAATCTGTAATAGCTGGTCCTTGGGTAATAAAAGGGCTTCTTAGCGTTTGGACTACTGCCTCAATATCTTCTTCGTCAATCCATTGTTGTCCGTATGGGATAAAACGCTGATTACTTTCTTTTATGTCACCCAAATTTGTACACCGCCTTTGTACAGCCCCTGAGTCATATCATATTCGTGGAGCGAATCCATTCTTCGGTTAAACGAATGCCTTCCTCTAACGTAATTTTTGGCCTCCACCCAAGCAATTGAGCCGCTTTATCTGAGTTGCATAGCAATTTTAAAATTTCGCTTTGCGGATGGATATGTTCAATATGCTGTATTTGTTCCGGTTTACCGGAAATCAGCAATGCTAATTCATTTATCGATATATCTCGACCTAGGCCCGCATTGACCACTTCTCCATTTACTTTGTCACTGTACCCGGCCTGAACAACAAAACGCGCACAATCGGAAACATAGAGAAGGTCACGAGTTTGGGTGCCATCGCCATAAATATAAAGCGGATTTCCATTTAATTTTTGCTTAATGAAGATAGCTACGACTCCACCCTCTCCGCCTGTCTTCTGATACGGTCCATATGTATTGAACGGTCGAACCACAACAACAGGCAGCCCATATGCGTAATAATAAGACAAGACCATATTTTCAGCGGCGATTTTCGCACCGGCATAAGGTGAGGCCGGTTTTAGAGGGTGGAGTTCGGTAATGCCCTGTTCATCCGTGCAGCGATCATATACCATACAGGTGCTCATGAATACTATTTTCGTCTTATGTTTTCGGCACTGCTCCATAATATAGAATGTCCCTACGGTATCATTATCAAAGGTCGTTTTTGGATCATCTATAGAATCCTGTACATTAATCGATGCCCCTAAATGATAGCACAGTTCAAAGTGATGCTCATCGAATAAGCTGGCCAACAGTGCCTGGTCTAGTATCGTTCCTTTAATAAATTGCATAAACCGGGGATGGTCACGAAGTTCAGCAATGTTCTCTTCACGACCGTTAGAAAGATCATCCAATATCCAGACGTGATGACCATCTTCTAATAGTTGTTTCCCTACCCATCGACCTATAAATCCTGCGCCTCCGGTAAGTAAGATGTTCATATGATTCTCCTTTTTCAAGTACAGTAATCTTGGATGCTATAAAAGATCCCAATGAACAGGCGTCCCCTTTTTGACATCTGACTTTACTTTTCGTCCGATGAAGAGATCCGCATACTTTATGGGCAAGCCTGATCCTGGCCGTATAGCACGGATATGCTCTTCTTTAATGACCTCGCCAGCCTTCAAGTCTTTTGCAATATAAAGGGTGCGCCGATGCTTAAGCGATGGTTTTTCCGCATCGGTAGGACCATACTTAACTTGTCCGAGACTCAGCCATACTCGCTCACTCTCTTCGACTAACTGCTTCATCTCGGCAGGTTCCATCGAGAAGGCGGAATCGACCCCGCCATCAGCGCGGGATAGAGTAAAATGCTTCTCAATGACTACAGCGCCTAGAGCAACTGCTGCAACGGAAACTCCGATACCCATTGTATGATCGGATAGCCCCACGTGACATTGGAATAATTGCTCCATATGCGGTAATGTCATTAGATTTGTATTTTCCGGAGAAGCCGGGTATGTGCTTGTACACTTTAATAACACCAGTTGTTCGCATCCCGCTTCTCGTGCTACACATACCGACTCATCCAATTCAGCTGCAGTCGCCATGCCGGTGGACATTATAATCGGCTTCCTTGTTTGTGCCACCTTGCGAATCAGACGGTGATCCGTGTTTTCGAAAGATGCAATCTTGTACGCGGGGACATCAAGTGTTTCCAAAAAATCGACTGCCGTATTATCGAAGGGAGAACTAAAAGCAATCAGCCCCAGTTCCTTACAGCGGTCAAAAATCGGTTTATGCCATTCCCACGGGGTGTAAGCTTCCTGATAGAGCTTATAGAGCGAACTGCCTTTCCATAAACTTTTCGGATCGTCAATATAAAAGTCTCCATCGTGGATATCCAGCGTCATCGTATCGGCTGTGTAGGTTTGCAGCTTAACAGCATCCACGCCAGCCTTCGCCGCTTCCTCCACGATTTGCAGCGCTCGTTCCAATGAATGGTTATGATTGCCTGACATTTCGGCAATAATGAAGGGCTTATGGTTTTTGCCGACGGATCTGCCTTGAATTAAAGTTTCCACTACGATGTGCCTCCTTCAAAAATTGCGTCTATCATAGGATTAACCTTGCAGATAACAGCAGATTCCATTAGGTCGATAATTCTACGACTCATCTTCTCAACATGCTCTGGATGTTGTTGCAAAGAAGTTATCAGTCTGCCCAATTCGTCTAGGTTGACGTCATTGTGCCATCCCATATTCCATGCTAGTCCCGCTTTCTCTAGTGCAAATGCCGTTTCTAATTGATTATCGGCCACAATAATATGTATAGACGGTAGACCTAGAATACATCTCTCCCATGTTGATATTCCTGGTGAACCAATACAAATATCCGATTCGAGGATGAGTTCGGACATGTTTTGCGCATTTAAGTGCACGCTTATGTTCTTTAGTTGACGGCACTGGTCTTCAATTTCTTTAGCCCGAGCATTCGCTCCACCTATAACAATACTATAATGCAATTTCGGTAAAATTCCTTTTCTTATAGCCCGAACGATTTTCATCGTTTCTCCTGTCGGATCGCTACCGCCAAAAGAAACCAGAGCAGAGTCTACCTTGTTTCGAGGCTGCACTTTCTCTATATTGGTATAGAATTCCTGGCGTAGTAATGCATTTTTTGGTCCAAGGAAGAGTTGGCATTCTGGTGGAACTAATTTGTTATAACGCCCTTCCATATTTTCAACGAAGTTTTGATCGAGCAAAAAATCACAATCATGTCTTCGATTAGCTAGATCATCAATGACGGCGATATGTTTTACATACGGGCGGATACATCTCTCCCAAACATAATCCAATTCATATTGATCAATAATGAGCAGGTCAATGACAGCCTCAAAGGAATGGAGGATTTGTATTACTGCATCAGCATCCTCCAGAAGAATAAACTTGTCCCGCAGGATACGTATTTTATGACCGTGTTTTTTAATCTGTACATATATCGCTTGGGGAAGAGGCCTGCTTATAAATGTGGTGGATGCTCCCCTTTGTTTTAACATATCAGCCAGTGTCAGACAGCGCATGATATGTCCGAGCCCAATTTGCTCGGATGCATCCACTCTAATAACTACTTCGAACATAGGTTTTCCACCTTTTATTCTACAGGCTTTTGCTCAATATGAGCATTTAACTCGGCTATTTCCGAATGATTATTTAAATAAGACACTACTTCCGATGAGGAAATTCCTACGTTCCCGTCAAAATGATGCGCCACAGCTTGACATAAAGCATAATCCTCTTCGGTATCCAATGTAATCCTCAGAGCCGGATTACATCGATTTACAGGCGCCCAATATGTTGTTGCCTCAAACTCCTGAGGGAACTCATACGCATAATAAGTGACATGCTCCCGGTGTCTCGGCTCATGTCCTTGTTTGTGCATATACTCTAATACTGGGAACGATACCATTTCTACTACCAAGCCACGCGGAAGTTGACCTTGTACGAGCACAATATCTCCTGGCTCTTGTTTCATTGTGTGAGCAATCTCCGAAGCCATTTCATAATCAACGAATGGACAATCCGCAGTTACACGTATAACATAATCAGGTGAATATAAGGAGGCACATTCGTAATATCGGGCTAACACATCATTTTCAGATCCACGGAAACAGGATACATTTTTGGCCTTGCACCAGTCGGCAATTCTGTCGTCTCCTCGCAACGTAGAGGTAGCGACGATAACTTCGTCTACACCGGCTACCATTTTGCAACGCTCTACTACATAGTGCAATACTGGATATCCTCCAAGATCCATTAACACTTTCCCTGGAAGGCGTGACGAGCCCATGCGGGCTTGAATGATGATGATGGTTTTCATAGTGTTCTTCTTCCTATCTCTTGAACAGTCTTATTAATAGCCCCATAAGAGGTCAAAACCTTTCGTAAAGGTTTTATTGTTAATTTCAATTCCTTAGTATCTAATGAATTGATTACCTTGATATTCCATTTAGCATCCATATACTCTGGTCGAATGCTGATTGCTCTGTTAAAACAAGCTTTAGCTTGTTCTAACTTATGAAGCCTACCTAATGAACACCCCTTATTGTTCCATCCCTCTGCCAATTCAGGTTCTATTTCAAGAGAAGATTCAAAAGATTTTAATGCAAGCTCATTTGTAAACCGTTGGTATTGACATACCCCCAGTAAAAAAAATACTTCACTTCCTTTATTGGTAAGCCCAGAAAGGATTGCTTCTGCCCTCTCATAACACCCTATTTTCATCAAAATTTTAGCAAGCAACTGGGCCTTGTCGATGGGTGAGAAATGACTACGAGATATAATTTCTTCTATTTGGTCTGTCCCTAAACTTTTAACAATATTTATCTCAGCCTTCACCTGATCAAAGTGCGCGTTTGTTAAGTTTCCGTCGTGCTTGCGGTACTGATACAAAGCCTTTGGCAGGTAAGCTCCAAAAAATCTTCTTGTCCACTCTATCATTAAATAATAGTCTTCACCATGAATGTAATGTTCAGGATACTGTATCGTTTCAAAACATTCTCTACGCGAAAAAATAGTGACCGGGTTTGGAATGAATTGCCTGTACAGCATATACGCCAAAGCATCTGAAGCATTATTAAATAATTCTTCGCTCTCAAGACGATACAAAAATTGATTATTAGAATCAATAACATCAACATCACAATAAATAAAATCAATATGTGGATTATGTTCCATAATTTCAATTTTTTCTTCGATTCTGGTAGGCTTACTTAAATCATCAGCATCCATCATCGCAATGTACTTGCCTTTAGACAATTTTACTCCTAAATTCCGAGCCGCTGACGGGCCTTGATTAACTTGGCGTACGTATTTGATATTTTGATAACGTTGAATAATATTTGGAGTAGCATCTGTCGAACCATCATCAATAACAATTAGTTCAATAAAGGGATACGTTTGTTTTAAGACGCTATCAATTGCTTGTTCTATATATTTCGCACCATTATATACTGGCATTACAATACTTACGTAGTCCATGTAATTAAGCACGCCCATTTTCCAGAATTTTTTCAATCATATTCCATACCCTTCTGCTTGAATCTCCATCTTGATAAGTGTGAACCAAATCTCGTATCATCTTTCTTTGTTGAAAATTTTTATTCGGGTTGTTTTTTGCATCCATTATTGCTCTAAAAAAATCACTTAGTGTAATAGCGTGATCTCCTGGCGTCCAAAAAGAGTATGGTTCAAGAAGAAAACCACGACTTTGATTGTATTCTTCCAAGTCAGTAGGAGTAAAAATAATAGGCCTATCTAGTAACAAGTAGTCAAAATATACCGAAGAATAATCGGTAATAAGAGCATCGAACGCATTCAAAGTCTCATACATGTCTAATTGGGACTCTTCAAGCATTTTGTTCGAGACTAAGAATACTCTCCCCCCCAGCATTTCTTTTACTAACTCCGAGAATCTTTCTTCTTCTACCGTATGTAGCTTTAACACAAGTGTGATATTATTTTTTTCCAAAAAATCAAAAAAAAGACTTTCGTTAAAATCAGGAAAATCAAACAACTGGCTCCATGGACGTTTTCCTTCACAAAGCTCTTTAGTAGAATACGATTTTCTCACTCTATAAGTTGGCATATAACATATTTTGAATGAATCTTCTTTCATCTCAGGTAGTAATCTCTTTAAATGTTTGAGTCCCTCACTATGATACAGATGATCGTTTCTTGGCATTCCTGTTATATGAAACTGATCTATTGTTGTAGGAAAACATGCATTCAAAATAGTAGTAAATAAGGGGGAATATGAAGCTATCCCATGTGCATATTTCCAATTTTCAAATGGACCTGTGTCTTCTGGATTACGATTACGATCCATCCGAAACATCCCTTTTATAGGAAAACCATGCCACAATTCAATATTTATTTTATTGGTTCTTACCGACGTATTACGATGTGTATTTACGACTACATCACTATTCTCATCATCGACCTCATTTTGCGCTAATAGATTAATTTTAAATTTATCTTGAACATCTATTGGAGTATAATGAGCAAGAGCTTTACAATTGCACCCAGAATTGTTAACAGAAATCAACGATATCTTATTTATAATTCTATTGTTATCTTTGTAATACAATAAACTCCCAAGTATCTTCTCGTATCTTTGCTCGTGCTGTTTAAGTAACATTTCATAATAAATCGGAATGATCTTCTCTGCCTGGATATCCAAGTCTAGTAATTGAGAGTAAATTGTAGTTAGAAATTGACTTGCTATAATTATGTAATCATACGATAGTAGTGATATATCATTCGGATCATATATTAATTTCTCATAAAAATATTTTCCTACTTTATCACTATTGTTATCCAAAAAAGCAACAATATTAGTTTGATTTTTATCTAATTGGTTCACAAACATTTCTGCACTATGACCAGTACCAAAGATAATGATATCAACCATTTTATTACACCTCTATTCACATTATTTTAAGAGTGTATCTAACGTCAACGAAGTAGTTACTTTTGCTAGTTTCCTACCTTACTATCCATGAATCAAATGCTCTATTGCACAAACCTCAAACGTTGGTATACCCAATTTTTTTTGGACTTCTAAACGTTCCTTGAACGCATCATCTATGAAAATACTATCTTGAGGATCTATATACCGATACTTTTCCTCATCATCTTTAAGCCAAATTATTGAACTGAATAAGTTAATTAACTTAAATTTTTCCAAATATTTGTATATATCTCCTCTATGTTTTGAAATTAGATGAACCTTAATTCCATTGTTTATACACTGATAAATATAAGTGATAGCCTGTAAGTTCACTTTATTTGAAATAACTAATGTATCGTCCAAATCTATATATATTTGTTTATACGATAACTCAACATTTATCTTATATTCTAAGAAGGATACACCCTCAATAGTGAATTTTTGATCATTAATATAAATCGGATTACCGGATTTTTGATACAAACTTAACAGTGGAAGGTTAACTCCTAAACCCACCCATAAACTTATTCCTTTAGACCATTTTGAATTAATGCTTAGTAAATCATTATTACAAGAGAGCTGAATATTCCAATAACCAATATAGCCATACTTATCAATCATTGTTTTCAATATCTTTTCCATATTATCCGAAATTGGGATAGGTCTTATTTTTCCATTATCATTACGAAATGCACCCTTAAAAATAACATGTTTTTCTTCATTCGAAAAACAATCAATAGTTACGCTCCCTGTGTACTCAATCTTATCAGTAAATAAAATTGTTGGTTCAGAATTGATTAAAATTCCCCCAAAAATATCTTCATTCTTCTTAAAAAAGAGTTTTGAATAATCGTCTGAGCAGTAGATGTAGTCAATCTTGTTATCCTTTAAATATGATTTCCATCTCTTAATATATTTCATTTTTTCCGGTTTTTTACTTGAAGCTATATCAAATTTCTCTATTGAAAGGTTTTCGTCTCTAAATATTTTTACATGTACTGATTTATATAAAGCTCTATAAACTTCAAATGACTCTGAATTTCCCCAAGGGTAAATCAAAACATTTTTCCTAATAGACATAAAAAGGAATCCTCTCAAATACTATGTTTTAATAAAATAGGCTTCATCGTATCGAAGCATTTTCAAACCATCAGTAAATGGAGATATGCTCTCGTTTTCAATATAGCCTGAATCACTTATAAATTCTGCATATGGGATGCCTGCTTCAATTGAGAGTGGAACTCCTCCACCGAATCTTGGGTTTATTTCAATGAAATAAAATCTTCCTGTTTGGTGACATTTAATGCCTTGAATAGTTACAGGACCAAAAAAGTTACCCAACTTTAAGAGATTTAATGTTTCATTTTGAATAATTTCATCATAGCATGTTAAACTTTTACTGACTTCTCCTGCCCGTACCTCTATTCTTAAACGTGGAACAATTGAAAGTACTTTATTAAAATGTGATACATATGCATCAATTGAATATTCCTGACCTGAAATAAACTCTTGAATTATTGGGGACTTTACTTTCTTTACATTTTCATCAATAGCAGCTTTTCCGCAGGCAAAGTATACGTCTTTACTTCCCATTCCTTTTCGAGGTTTAATAACCCATTTTCCCTCTAATAAATGTTTATTAGAACTAGGTAAAATGGTTCTTGGAGTAAGAATTCCATTTGACCTAAACCACTTATATAACGCATATTTATCCAATACTGTTTGTAGAGTATTAACATCTGAAACTATAACTTTCACACCTATTTCTAAAAACTCATTTTTATTAATTGAAAGAAGTTCTAACTCAGGCTCATAAAGTGGTACAAGATATGATACCTTCTCCTCAATGCAAATGTGCATCAAACGCTCAATATAGCCTTCACTCGGAAATCTGGGCATTTGATAACTCTTATCCACCACAAATCTCGCCGCCGACTCTCCAATGTTACTATCTACCCCGACAACCCTAAATCCATTATTTACAAAATACCGTAAAAGCTGAACCCTTCTTCCCATTGCTGTAAATAGAATAGTCTTCACAAAGAGTCACCCGTTTCTTAATTTAAGTAATGTTTCATTTAACAAGGTAGACGATGTTCCCTTTGTATATGGAAAATAAATTATCTTGACCCCGACCTCACCAAATTGCTTTTCATATTCTTTCCACTTCTCATTCTGATACCAATCGTCTCCTACAAACATAATATCGTATTTCACTTTTTCCCAAAGTTCGAACTTATTCATCGAGTCTTGTGGAATTACGGCATCAACGCAACGAATATTTCTTACTATCTCCATTCGCTCATTGAATGGAATTACAGATTTTTTGTGTTTGTAGGAAACTAACTCATCTGTAGTAACACCAACAATTAAACGATCACATAACGCTTTCGCATTTTTGAGTAAATTAAGATGGCCAATATGAAACATATCAAATACTCCAGAAGTATAACCTATTATCATAATGTCCCCCTAAGAAGAGTTAAATTATAATTAAACCATTTCTCATAAGGAGTTCTTCCTTCTACTCCATCTGGAAGTATCTGAGAAACAGGCACAGGAAACCCTATTTTTCTTCGGCCAATTATTTCGGGGTGAATCATATTTCTAAAAACCCGCTTTAATGGGGCTTTAATAATTCCTTCACTCATCTTATAATTAATACTAACTCCAGCTAGTCTCTCAACCAATCTATAGTCAAGGAAAGGAGAACGAACTTCGACTGAATTTAACATTGAAGCACTGTCTAATCTTCTCAGTAATCCTCTTAAATGTGCCTCCTGAAAAAATGAACTTACAATCGTCAGTGGTGTTTTATAGTGAGAATAAGGCTTCAGTGCATCCTCTATGATTTCAATGTCTTCCTCTGACCCATAAGAATACAATTCAGAGAATTGTTTAACATCCCAATTTCTTTTTTCACTTGCCCATCTAAATATTCTATCATAACCAAAAAACAGTTCATCTGCTCCTTCACCGCTCAAAATCACCTTATTGGTACTACTTGCAACTGATGTCATCTGGTATAAAAGGACTTCGTTTGGAACAGAAATGACGTCTTTTTTTCTCTGAATAATCTCACTACATAATAGTAGGAATTGCTCAGCCTCCATAATTAAAGGATGATGACTTGTTCCTATTTGATTAGCAGCGATTTGTGACCACTCAAACTCATTAGATTGTTCAAAGCCAATTGTCCAAGTATGTTCGGGTTTAGCTAGTGCTGTAACTATAGTACTGTCTAATCCGCCACTCAAGAAACTGCCAATTGAAACATCTGCTCTATTTCTATATTGAACCGAAGAGTTAATTAAATAGAATAACTCATCGTCAGTAGGTGGTAGTTTTTCTGAATAATCTACTTCCCAATACTTATTTATTTGTTTGTAATAATAATGTCCCGGTGGGAACTCTTTTACTTTATTGAAAGTTGTTCTTCCGTTAAAAAAATTTCTTAGGCACTTGTACTGCCTAATTGCAATAGGATCTAGTGTATAATCTTGAATAATAGTCAGAATTGGGTGAATTTCGGAACTAAAAATGTAGCCTTGTTCATCATGGTAATAATAAAGTGGCTTTACCCCAAGCCTATCTCTTGCAACAAAAAATTCATTTTTAACTGTATCAATAATTACAAAACTAAACATTCCATTTAACCAATGAAGCATTTTCATTCCGTGCCTAATATATAACTCTAATAGTAATTCTGTATCTGAATTCGTTCTCATTCTAATTTGATGTTCTTTAGCCAATTCCTTGTAATTGTATATTTCCCCATTATAAATAATCACATATCTGTTATCAGAAGAGTGGAAGGGCTGATTACTTCTTGCATCTAAATCAACGATGCTTAATCTATTATGTCCATATTTATAAATATTGTATGATTCATAGCACAAAGAGGCGTCTGGACCTCTGTGTATCATTTTACTGAGTGCATTTTGAAAGCTCTGCTTTGATACTCTCTCAATATTTGTAAATAGAATCCCGCACATATCCTCACCTTTATTTATTATACGACTTAGTTTATACTTAATTAATGCTTAGTAAATTATTCGTCTGTAATATTTTTTTAATATCTTTTTTGGAGATAGATGGAATAGCATCAGAGCTGTAACTTCCTTTCTTTGCCCTTACTGCACCAGTATAATTATTCTTTTTTAAATAAGGACTAGGAATGATGAACATCTCTGGAATTTCTAAAGCAAGGGCCGCTTCTTCTTTTGACACTAGTTCCTCATACATCTTCTCTCCTGCTCTTACACCTATCTCCTCTATTATCACATCTGATTGTGAAAAACATAGCGCAGTACTGACTTCTTGTATAAGTACCTCAGCTAGATCAAGAATGTTTATCACGGGCATTTTCAAAACAAATACTTCTCCCCCTAGAGCCAACTCCATAGCACGAAGCATAAGTCGTACCGCTTGATCTAATGTCATCATAAATCGGCTCATCTCTTTACTAGTTAACGTTATCTTTCTATACTCTCTGATTTGCTTTACAAACAATGGAATTACTGAACCTCTCGAGCCCATTACATTTCCAAATCTCACTGCAGCAAACACTGTTTCTTTTGTACCCGCTTGATATTGTGCAGCCGATATAAGCCTCTCTGCCATTAACTTAGATGCACCGTAAGTATTGGTAGGGGCTATTGCTTTATCGGTGCTTGTGAATATTACCTTAGATACACCACACTCCAAGGACGCCTGAATCACATTCTGGGTGCCAATAATGTTTGTTTGGACCGCTTCAAAAGGATTATATTCGCAGGCAGGAACATGTTTCATTGCAGCAGCATGGAAGACATAGTCTATATCTTCCATCGCTCGAACAACACGTGGATAATCCCTTACATCTCCGATCAGATAACGAATATTGCTATATTCTTTATATTCTTGTTGTAACTTAAATTGTTTATATTCATCTCGGCTAAAAACTCGAATGACAGCTGGACTACAGGCCAACAAACGCTCCAAAAGCCCTGTACCTATAGTTCCTGTTCCGCCAATAATCAAAATCTTTTTACCGCTAAAAAAATTATGCATACGAGTTCTCTGCTCCATTCGCAATCTTGTCTACACGTCTAATCGCTTCTTTAATGCATTGCTCTGCAAACGGAATGAATTCCGAAATACTTACAACGAATTTTCCCAGGTGTTCAACAATAAGTTTGGATTTTTTGAACTCATTGCCTTCATTAATAATATCAGGAACATAACGCATATATAGCGACATTGGTGTCTTTAATGCAAATGATATATATGCCATAAAGCTTTTATTTCTAGTCACTTGATCCCATTGTTTGTTTAATTTGAATAATAATTTTCTGCACTTCTCATATTGGCCAGGATGTAAATCCTCAAGTTCGGATATTAAATTTATAATATTTTGTGTCTTTTTATTTAGGACATCAAGTACCTTCAGCTCACTTTTCAATCTTGCTCCGACTTGATTAATCAATTTCTCACTACGAGCAGGAATTGCATTAATAAGTTTTTTGAACCAATCTTTCTCTCGATCTGTTAATTTACAAAGCTCCTCTTGGCATTCCTGCATTGACCTAAAAATGGTATTCTTTATAACAGCACCCTTGCTTGATGTATTAATAAACTCTATGTCCGGATATATTGACAATAGGAGTTCTAAATCTCTTAAAGTTACTAACATGTTTTTTGTAGTTCGATTTTTGCCACCAGAGACGTTGGAGATCCATTCATCAGCAGCTATAATTGTTTTCTTTTTAGCTTCTTCTGAAATATGCCTAACGCCTTCTGAATAATACTTATTATCAGGATATGACAAATCTTGGCCAGCTAAAAAGATTTTCTTGCATCCTAAGAAAGCTGCAAACTGGATACAGGTTCCTGTAACTGAACCTGTAGAAATAAATGATGGTTCAGGTTCTTCATCATTATTTGAGAGTAAATATGGAGTTAATTCCTCGTGATTTACTCTTACAGATAAAATCCATTTATGATTTTGTTCAACAATCCCATGATGAATCGCTGTTGCAAATAACAACGGAATATGGGTGGTATCTACATTTTGAAAGACCCTTAGGTTAGGTTTTCCACCATCCATTGAAACGACAATGTGTGGTTCAATGCCATAATGCAATAAAGCCTGCACACTCGATCCAGCAGCAATAATAAGTGCCTTAGAAGTAAGTTTTCTGATGTATTCAATGTCTTCCGTTAATGAGGGACCCGATCCTACAATAAAAGCAGGGACATCGTTGCAAGCTTTTTCTAATGAGGCTATGGATTTTGAAGTTAGCACTTTATCAAGATTGTACATAATATTTTGAAACCAAGCCTTCTCAAAAACATATTGTGTAATAATGTTAGACCGATATTGTAATATCATTTGTTTAGACATAGAATGAAATTTGTGAATTGTTTCATTATACAATTGCTTATAGAACGGGATAGTTACTTCTTCGAAGTTATCAGTTACTGTACTCGAAATCGATTCAAGAAGCTTCGCCATTACGTAATCATCTTCTCCTACAGCCAAAGTAATAACGCTAGGATGATTTAAGATGCTTGTCATATCACGTAACTCGAGTGCCAAATGCAGTAACTGAATATCTGGCTCATAAATATAATACTTTTTCATTGGATAGTTATTCAGCAAAAGTTGGAAATGATAACCTAACCCTAACCCGAGAACTAGTACGTGGTTTGAATCATTCAATTTACCTTCAACAGACTGTAACCAACCTGAAGCTTCCCTTAGCGGATTATACAAGCTATGTAAAGCGACAATCCTTTCATTTTTATGAACTTCAACATTTGGGCTCCCGTCACGAGATAAAATCTTGCGATATATATCACCATCTACTGTGTTTGCCTCCAGCATTTTAACTACTTGAGGAAAATGCCTACTTAGGACCTTTTTATTTGATAAAAGATATTCCAATACGCTCACTCCTTTTCCAATTCATTAATCCAACCTTCCAGTATAGGAACTAGCTCGTATTGGAGAAGGTCCGATACGCTAACGTAATTATTCCAACTTAATTCGTAATGGAATTTTTCAACAAAAGATTCTATGTTTTTATACATTTGCTCAAGAGAGTACCGTATTTGGCTTGCTTCATTTACTTTTTCACTGATTACATAAGCAAACTCCAAAGCGCTCACAATCCATTGTAGAGAATCGATTACGGGTGTAATCAGTGATCCTATATCATTTATTTCTTCTGCATATAATCTTTCTGAAATTCCAGGGAGTTCATTTACCACTCTCGGTAAATATGTTCTCAAATCCTCAAGCGTAATTGTAAAACATTCTTTCTTTGTATGTGTAACTATATATATTTCATTAATACTTTGGTAATTCTCCAATATGATTGATTCATAATCGCTATAATACTTATCGCCATCAATTTCAACATAATAGATTAGACGATCGGCTTCTAATATAGGTATCGTTCTTGAGACCCAAAAATCATTGACTTCTTTCGCAGACTGAAACTCCTTTTCCTCCCAAGTCCCATCAACACTGATCTTCAAAAAAATCACACCCTTGTGTTTATAACTACTATGATTTATATCGGTCATTTCCTGACATTATTAAATAGGTCCTCTATTAGTTCCTTAGCTCTATTTAAATAGAAAAAACCTCGCTTAAAATAAGCGAGGTTTTAACCTTAAAGGAATTAACCTAACAACTTGAGTACGCTTTGTGGCGCAGAGTTTGCTTGCGCCAGCATAGCTGTACCGGCTTGAACCAGGATTTGGTTCCGAGTGAAATCTGTCATTTCTTTCGCCATATCAGCATTGCGAATACGGGACTCGGAAGCAGACAGGTTCTCTGCCGTTACACCCAGGTTATTGATTGTGTGCTCCAGGCGATTTTGAACCGCACCGAACGATGCGCGTTGCTCAGATACCTGATTAATAGCCGCTTCAATTTTTGCTAAGGCTGAGCTTGCATTAGTCTGTGTACCAATCGAAAGACCATTAAGTTTTAGTGCGTTAGTATCCATCTTAGCCAAATCAGCTGTAAGAACATTATCTTTTGTCACACCAATTTGGAAGCTGACTTTTCCAGTTTTGCTTAGTAGCTCAATACCATTGAATTTTGTGGAACTTGCAATGTTATCGATCTCTGCTAGCAACGCATCCACTTCTTTTTGCGTGTTTTCACGGTCTTTTTCATCATAAGTACCTGTAGCGGATTGGTTAGCCAACGTGTTCAAGCGCTGCAACATAGAGTGTACTTCTGTCAAAGCACCCTCAGCCGTTTGAATCAGGGAGATACCGTCTTGCGCATTGCGCATTGCTTGGTTCATTCCGCCAATTTGGAAACGCATTTTCTCAGAGATAGCGAGACCTGCCGCATCGTCTGCCGCACGGTTAATGCGGAAACCGGAAGACAATTTTTCCATTGTCTTTCCCATTGCTGTGTTGTTCATGCCCAGGTTGCGGTGCGCATTGATTGCGCCCACGTTCGTGTTAATAAACATCGACATTCTTCATCATCCTCCATGATTTCATTATGGGGCCACTTCCTTGCGGCCTACTATATATATCGAACTTTACTATTCTTTTTTTTATAGCTAGGATAAAAGTGGTTTTATTTTTTTTCATCAAAATAATAAGCAACTTGATCCACTCTTCCCATGCCTTGATAGGCATTCATAATCGTCTTGCTTTGGCGGACACCTTGGACTTGGGAGCCCAGTTGACTTATTTGTCTTTCTATGCGATCGATTATGGACTGGTAGAGCACCTGCAGCGTCTGACAACGTACAGCTTCCTGGTTTCTTTCTTCCTTAGTAAGTACTCCTGCATCGGCAGATGAGATAGATTCCTTCAGTTGATCCCACTTCTCCACAAAAAGAAGGAAAGTCGAATCCTGCCATTCATGATCCTTTATCTCAAGGATATATTGTTGGCATAAGTCGATCATCTCATCATAGGTAGCAATTCTTTTCCGAATATCATGCATAATTTTGACCCGCCGTAACATCTTTGCCGATCGTTTCCCAAGCGTCTTTGATGGATTGAATCACGATTTTAGCTTCCGCTAGCGGCTGTGCAGATTTTTGGATATTAGATTGAACTAGTTGGTCAATCACATACAAATACAGATTTTTTAGATTTTGGGCTACTTCCCCGCCTTCGCGTTCATTCAAGCAAGCAATCAATTCATAGATGATATCCTGTACCTTCAGAATATGCTGGTGAGCCAACAAGGGATTGCCTTCTGCGAGCGCAGTTTCCGCCTGATTCATATACTTTAGCGCCCCATAGTACAGCATAAGGATCAATTTATGCGGGGAAGCTGTTTCATATTTATTTTTTTGGTAGGCTTGATAACCGGCGGTCATATTCGTGTACATCTATTCATCCCCTTAACCCGCTAGCTTTGCTGAGACAAACCTTTGATTTGACTGGTCAACCAAGACTGTTCGTTTTTCAATTTGGTCAGAGCCACTTCCATGGTTGTAAATTGTCTCTTTAATTGCTGTTCTTTCAATGTAAGACGATCTTCCATTTTGCTCATCGATTCCGTGATAAAAGAGATTTCAGAATCATAGCCATTTACGCGGGATTGCAAAATTCCGTTGGCCTTGCTTGTCCAAGTACGAAGCTCTTCACTTAGTATTGTAGCGATTCCCTGCTTCTTTTTTCCCGAACTGTCGGTCTCATCTGCATTAAACATAGCTATCACTTTTTCTGGATCACGTTCCAGGGCTTCTTTAAACTTCTTTTCATCAAAAACGATCTGCCCCGTCATATCGGCCCCTTTTTTATCCTTATCGATTTCGATACCAAGGTCAGCCAATGTACCCAAGCCCGCAATATTGCTTGACATCCAACTGCCTAGTTCCATGTCCAATTGGCGTAATGTCGCATCGCCCTGAAGCGTTGTTTTTCGATATGGTGTTTTATCATCCTTTGGTTTTTCTTCTGGCTTGGCCATGCCATCCCGAATCACCTTGCGAACTTCGTTAAATGCATCCACGAATCCTTTAACCTTCTCAAGGACCTTGTCAGAGTCTTGTCCTACCGTGATCATAGCCGAAGAAGATTCTTTTTGAAGCTGCAATGTAACGCCATCAATGACGCCTTTAACCTCATTAGAGGAGCTGGTAACGGACAAGCCATTTACCTTCAGTTCTGCATTCTGTGCAGCTTGAATCTCCTGGAAATTACCGCCGGATAATAGTCCTAGATCGTTTAAAATGCTGCCACTTCCTGTGATCCCGATTCCGGATGAACCTCCGCTCCCTTGATGAAGCGCATTTTCTACTCCAGTTTTCACCGAAGTTAGTACTAGCGTCTTCTTTCCTGGGGATGTCTCTACCAATGAAGCAGATACGGTTTTACTATTCTTATTAATATCATTTTTGAGATTTTCGAGCATCTCTCCATACGTTTTGCCTTTCAGCGTAACCGTAACTTCAGTCCCATCTGGCTGACTAAAAGAAATCGTTTGGTTTTCAAGAGAAGAGGAATCATCTGTTGAATTGAACTCATTCGCCTTAATAACGTGCGACTTTGCCAGCTTATCTACAGTTACCTGATAGTTCCCAGTTACAGCATTATCGGAGCCGATAGCTTTTACGGCCTGCTCATCCGAGCTTTTGGTCGATGTCAGCTTGAAGTTCGCGTTCAACGTTAAATCAGCAGCTTTATCACGCAGTGTAGACAGTTTGGTATTTAAGTTGCGGAAATAGGACTGAAATCCTGAAAAGTCATTTTTTTTCTGCTCCAGGTTATTATAGGGGATTCTCTCCAACATCATTAATTTTTCAATCATCATCCCGGTATCCAATCCGGAAGCAAGACCGCCAATACTAAATCCCATTGTTGCTACCACCTTTCTTTATACTTTTTTATCCAAAAACAAGCCGATAAGCTCTTTCATCTTGACCGACAAATCTATCAAAAATTCTGGAGGCAAACTGGCTATGACTTCCTTCGTTTTCTTATCGATTACTTCGACATATAATTCCTTAGCGTCATCGTGGTATTTGAAATGAATCTCTTTGCCGGAGCTGGCAATCGACTCATTTAACTCCTCCACCTTTTTTTGCAGATCCTGCTTATCTTCGATGCTCATATTTATGTAATCCAAGGTGGCTCCAGTTTGAGGAGAAGCTGACTCCCCGTGCATTTCCTTGTTAAGCACATTTTTCAAGGATTGAATGGTTGACCGATGAACCTGTAAGTCTAAACCCGCGGTGTCTGTACGATGAATGCTGCTCATCTTTACCCACCTCACTATTCCAACACGGCTATTTTTCCTTGCATTGAGGCTGCTTTACCATAATTCTCATTTTTTAAATTTCTTTAAAATCTCTATCATATTGATATCCTCTTTCTCGTTGGCTCCCTTAATGGTCTCGAAAGCGGAAGTATTCTCTTGTACAATGCTCTCATACAATTCCTTCCGCATAATTTGCACATTTTTCGGAGCAACAAAACCAAGCTTGACATACTCTCCCTCCACGCCAAGCACGCGAACTTCAATCTCGTCGCCGATCATGACCGTCTCGCCGATTTTTCGCTTCAGCACCAGCATCCTATTCTCCCCTTCCTTGAATAAAATGCCGGACGGGAAGATTAGAATCTGTGATGATATACTGGCAGCCCTTCTGTGTTATCGGCGAGAAGAGGACGGGAGCTCGTAAATTCACGCTAATCGCATCGTTAATGATATTAACGACAAGCATGGTTATCACTTCTTCAGGCGTTTGAACCCCTAGAGCTTCCACGGTATCTTGGTCGATAGGAAAGCTGTAGTTCTGAACATATTCCGCCGGAATTAAGATAAAGCTTCGTTCCTCGCCTACTGCATGGAGAATATAGAAAACAGAGTCGTCATATGGCATTAGAGCATATTGGGCAATCGCTTGAAACCCGATCATGCCTTTGACGAACTCGTAGATCTGATGAGGTTCAGGATGGAGATCTCCATAATTCGAACTATGGATCATAACATTTGATGCGACTGAGTCATTGGTTGATGTCATTCCCGAACAACACCTTTCGTTTGCACTTCAATTTCCGGCGGATAAACCCGAATATCGATGGCTACGCTTTGGGAAGGAAGCGCATAGAGCTGCACTTCCTTTTGTCCTTTTTGCATATAGCGCTCGAATGCGATCTGCCCGAAGGTCGTCTTCGACTTGGCAATATTGCCAAGCCGATCGCCTTCTTGCGCCTTCTGTTGCGTAGCCTGGACAGCCGCTTGTATCGCCTCGTTTTTCCGCTCGTTGGCCGCCACAGAAGGCCGCTGCAGCCCCAGTTCGTCCCATACCGGCTGCCAATCCGCATCCATCTCGACGGGACGCTGTCGAACCGTCAGTTCAGCCGGCTCATAACGGAAGGAATGTGATTGAATCTGCCTAGTGATTTCCGATATATTCATTGGGACTCAACCCTTCTCCGATTAACGAATAAAGTCAATTAGCGAGACCTGCATAATCCGCGCCCCGGTAGCCAGCGCTGCCTGCATAACATTTTCTTGCGTCTTCAAGGCGATAATCGAACCCGGCATATCGACATCGGCAACTTGCCCGCGTTCCGTCTTCAAGCTGACTTTATCATCCGCGAGACGGTTCTCCATCAACTCGAAGCGGTTCATGCGGGCTCCAATCTCAGCCCACTGCGTGTTGATGCGGTCGGAGGAGGCGTCGATCCGATCCAACCCATTTAATAGCACATCAATATCATTATTCTCTGCAGCCTTTATCATATCGTCCATCATTTGAAAGATATTATCATTATCTTTATCAATTGGTTTCGTCGTATCGACTGCCTTGCCAAATATCAATTCCCCCGTAATACTTACCGGAACGGTTACCGCTGGGCTTACATTCAACCGGTAAATCCCTTCATCCGTCGTCTCCGTCGCTGCTCCTGTGCTCGTATAAGGTGGAATATCGGTCTTTTGCCCGTTGAATAGATAACGGCCGTTATAGGAGCTGTTCCCGATCATGACAAGCTGCTCCTTGAGCTGCTTCAGTTCCGCAGCATTGGCTACACGGGCATCATCCGGCGTCGTCCCTGTCGATCCTTGCTGCACCAGCGTGCGCACCCGCTTCAGCACATCGCTTGTCTGCTGCATCAAGGAATCCATTGTCCGCAGCATTCCCGTTCCCATCTGCGCATTCGCGGTAAACTCATCATTGCGGTTCAGTTCGCTGTCATACCGCATCTGATAGCCGATGCCGACCGGATCATCGCCTGGGCGATGAATACGCTGACCGGAAGATAGTTTATTATTGAGATCAATCGCATTGCTGTTCATATATCGCATATTGCGAAGCAGCTGCGTATTCTGCATAGCACTCGTTACGCGCATCCTTGTTCCTCCTTTAATAACCTGACTGGCATTTATCTACCGTTAACGGCCAACGACACCCATCTGATTGATCACCCGATCCAGCATCTCATCCACCGTGGTCATGTTCCGAGCCGCCGCATTATACGCATGCTGGAAACGAATCATGTCCGCCATCTCTTCGTCCAACGACACGCCGCTCACCGATTGCCGGCGGAATTGCACGGAATCGACCATATCACTCTGCACCTTGACATTTCGTTCCGCGTTCGTTGCCCGTGTTCCCAAATCACCCATAATCGCACGGTAATAATCGTCTACGGAGCCAGTAGATAGCGACGTCATATCAGCCGGATAATTGAATGATTTGTCGCGAAGCGAGGCCAATGCATGCGCTATCACGCTGTTTCCTTTGACTGTAACGTTCTGCCCGTTGACAGTGTCATATCGGCCGGAAGCGGCAATATTGCTGACGTTATTCACGATATCGACATTGACCTGGATATTGCTGAGGGAGAATTCGCCGCCATCCGTCGTCGTGAAGAATGGAATGCCCGACTTGGCAGGGTCTGACAACGTATAACCCAGGCTGTGCAAGCCGTTAAATCCGTTCACTTGCACCGTTGCGGGTCCCTTCAAGATGGAGCCTGTCGGAATCGTGCCGCCTGCCGGGATTGTCGTCCCGTTCTCCAGTTCTACTGCGCTCTTGGCAATAAGCGGCGAAGCAGCCACATAGCCAGCTGCCAGCTCGACATCTACCGACCCGGTTACCATCGTTCTAACCATCGCATTCATCTGATTGCGCACCCGATCGACTTCAGCAAGCGATTGCGAGTAGCCATGAAGTTGTCCTGCCGTAGCGGCTGCATCCGCCGTAATCGGCGTCGACTCTCCATTCTCAACGACATTAATTCCGCCCGCTAGGATGGTTATATCTCCTCCCTCTCCATCGGTCACCTGCACATCAATGATGGTGGAGAGTTGGTCAATCAACAAGTCGCGCTGATCCCGGAAATCGTTGGCATTATCCCCCATGCCTTCCACGCGCTTAATCGTATCCGTCAAGCTTGCTATATTCGTAATGATATCGTTGGCTTCATTTACTTTGATGTTGATGCTGGATTGAATATCGTTCTCCAGCTTGGTCAGCGACTCATCGATATGCTTCAGCATATTGGTGAAGTTAGAGGCCGCACCGACCACTTCGACGCGCGCACTGAGCAGAGAGGGGTCGCGATTGAGGACTTCCCAGGAGTTCCAGAACTTATCCATGACGCTTCGCAAACCATTATCCGACGGTTCATTGAAAAAACCTTCAATCGAACGGATCGTATTATCGATAATACTCCACGAACCAAGCGTCTCGTTCTCTCTGCGGAATTGAAGATCGAGGAAGCTGTCGCGGATACGGGTAATGCTGTCGTACTGCACGCCAGTACCCAGCTGCCCCGGTGCTACGCTGTTATACATTCCCGGCATCGCCAACGGCCGGGTAGCAGAGGCATTCACCCGCTGCCGCGTATAACCGTCCGTGGAAGCATTGGCGATGTTATGTCCCAAAGTCTGCATCATTGTCGATTGGACGAACAAGGACCGCTTGCTCGTCTCCAGTCCGTGAAAGGTTGATCTCATCTTCGTTCGTTCCCTTCCTTCATTCGTCTATGCACGCGTATCCATCATGCCGGGTCTGCTATATTGAGGAGCAGCTTGCTCCGGACGGCGGTACAGCATGTCTTGATCGGAATAATCTATATGCAAATTAAGCTGATATTCGATAAAATGAATGGACTGCTGAATGAGCGTCTGGTTATGGTCATTGATGAACTTCAACTGTTCCAGGACCGTCCGGATACGTTCTTGGACGGCGAGCATCTCTTGCCGCTCATTAGCTTCGAAAATCAACTTTGTAATCTCGGTCACCGTAAGCTTCAACTGCGATTTAATCCCCTTCGACTGCAGGAACGACTGCACCGCCTCTTCCCGCTCCTGTTCCAGGGAAGCAAGCTGCTTCAAGCATTTCGATTCCTGTTGGGACAGCTTGACCAGGTTATCGATGTCATTCTGAATAATCACCTGAGTCTTGGCTTCCCCGATACGGACGAGCTCTGAATAGATATCCTCCATGCGGCTCAATAATTCCACAATTGGCGCTGCGCTCACATTCGTTCCTCCGCTCATTCAGTTTCTTTGCGAAACAGGGGAAGCAGCTTCTCCGCAATCTTGTCGGCAGCGACATGATACGTCCCTGTCTGTACGGCCTGCTTCAGTTCGGCAATGCGCTCCTGGCGGGCCGGATTGTTTACCCGGTTTTGCGCGTCCAGCATTTCCTTCGCTTCGGTCGATATCGTCAGTTCATCCTTGCGGGATGATTTCTGAGAGATTCTCTCGGCCGACTGCTGCTTCTGATAATATTGGATCGCTCCGACGCGCTGCGTTTCATTAATCTTCATCATTACACCTCGTTTCACACGGCAGACGGCCGTTCATCCGGCTCGCATCCCGTCCTCGTTCCAACTTGTTACCTTCTATTCTAAGGCATATCCGTATACATAGACAAAACCGATAACCTTTACTAAGATTATCGGTTCCGTGTCAAGGAAAATTTAGTTCTTGTCAAAAGAAGTTCATGCCGCGGGCTATTTGTCGCGGGACGGTTCAAAAGCCTGGTACGCCCTCGTTCCGGAAGCCGATTCACCCTTGTCCGGTTCCTTCGCAATGCCCGCTTCCTGTATTTGTCGAACCAGCCTGTTCCGGCATGACTCGCACATATGCCCTTCCCGAATAGGGTTGCCGCACACTTCACAATCATATGTCAAATTCGGAGCCTGGTATATTGAAATGCGTCCTTCACGGATGAACTGCGTAATCTGGCGCGGACTGACCTTCGTCTCTTCGCTTAGCTCATGCATCGTAGCATGCCTCTTCTCGCGCAAAAAGGCCACGCACCGTTCATACTCCTGTTCAATCTCCTTCAGACATGCAGGGCAGATGTCCCTGAATGCCTTGGCGAACAGCCTGCCGCAGCGCGGACAATTGCTCAATTCCATCTTCTCGCCCCCTTATATGCCGTTGTATTCATCATAACTTATTCATCGACAGAAAACGAGAGGATTTTTACTAAAAAATGCGTGTTCAAAAGGGGAGAATCCAGCACCACATGCCGTGATCAAATTAGCCTTTTGAACAACCTTTAACATTCAGGCTCTCGCCCACGTATAGCTGGCTATCTTCAACGGGATAGAGAAGGCGTCGTTCAGCCGTGAAAGCTGACGGGCACAAGCGCGGAGCGTGCTGCCTGTCGTATACACGTCATCAATGATGAGAATGCGGATATGCTCCCGCCGCTTGATCATTCCGACCGAAGCTGAGGATAGCGCACGGGCCGCCTCTGCCGGCGCATGCCTGTTCAACGCGAAAGCTTCGGCTGCACTCCGCTCCCGCCCCCTACGCTCCTGCTTGCTCTGCTTCTCCCCATCCTGCTTCCGGTCAAGCAAAGCCACGACCGGACGGCTCCAAGCCTGTCCCAGCAGACGGGCCAACCGTTCCGCCTGATTGAAGCCGCGCACCTGCAGCCGGGCAGCCGTCGACGGCACATAAGTGACGAGGTCGGGCAATACCTCTTCCAATGGAGTTCCCCACAACCACTTCCTCAGCTTGCGTACTGGTTGGAAAGCAACCCAATTGGGCACTGCTTCCTGATTCTCCGCAGAATAGACGGAACGGAACAGCATCGAGTAAGATGACAGCATCATAGCGGCCATGACCGACTCGTACCGGATATTTCCCCGGAACTTATATTCCGCCAGCCATTGCTTCATCGCTTCATTATACTGGACTACGCTCCGATTGGCGGCCAAGCCGTGAGAAGCTAACGGATCGCGCGTACAGTCGGGACAGCGAATGCCCCGGCCGCATGATATGCATCCGATCAATTGAATCCACGAAATATCTCTCAAGCATCTGCCGCACAGTTTAACAGTTAACGCTGTTTCTCTTATCTCCTTATAAAAGGCGTCCGCTGACGCACCCAGCGCCTGGCCGCATACATTACACAGAAGTGCCTGCGGCCGCAACAACCGCTGGAGCCTCCGCTCAAGCCAATGCCCCTGCGCTGCCGGTTCAGCCACTTCGCCATCTCCTTCCACTATAAGCGGGCAGCAAATAACCGCGCCGTCTCGCCAGCCGGTTCATCTCGCGAATCTGCCGCACCGCCCTGCGCTGTGCCCGATTCCATTGCCGGGAACCGAAGACGACCTTGCCCGCCGGATCATCCTTCGATCGGCCGGCCCGGCCCGCCATCTGGACAAGCGATGCTTCATCGAACAGCTTATCATCCGCATCGAGAATGTACACGTCGCTTTTCGGCACCGTGACGCCTCGCTCCAATATCGTCGTCGTAACCAGCATCCGAATGTCCCGCTCCCGGAAGCGGAGCACCCGATCTCCGCGCTGCGCATCCGCCGCGGAGGTCCCCTCCACCCGAATCTCCGGGAATTGCCGCTGCAGCAGCCGCACGACACCTTCCACCTGCCGGATGCGGGTGATGAAGATGAATACCTGCGCTCCCCGGCCGACCGATTCCGCCATACGGCGAAGCAGTGCTCCAGGGAGCGACCCGCGCGCAAGACACGACGCGACGGCCGGCATCGCGACCCGTGCCGGAACCGGCAGCGGATGCCGATGATACCGCACCGGCACCCGTGCATGCCGCAGCATCCCGCGCCGTACCTGACGCTGCATCGCTTCCGGCGGTGTGGCCGACAGAAACACAAAAACGCCCCCTCGGCGACAAACTCGCTCTGCCGCGCGATGGAGCATCGGATCATTATGATAAGGAAACGCATCCAGTTCATCAATAATAACGAGATCGAATGCCCGGTCGAACCGCAGCAATTGATGGGTCGTCGCCAGCGTAATTCTGCCCTCTCCCCAACGCTCGGGGCTTCCGCCATACAGCGTTACGACCCGTTCGTCCGGGAAAGCCTTCTCAATCCGCGGCTTCAGCTCCAGCACCACATCCCGCCGCGGCGTCGCCACCAGCGCCCGGCCGCCATGCAGGAGCGCATCCTCGATCAGCGGAAATATCATCTCCGTCTTCCCCGCGCCGGTCACGGCCCAGAGCAGGAATGTGCCCGTCACAGCTTGTCCCCAATCGAGAGAACGTCCGCCATCTATGTCCCGCCTCACCGAAGCGATATACCGCAGCGCATCCGTACTGGCGGCCTCTTGGGCCGGAGCCAGTCCCCATTTCGCGAGACGCGGTCCGAGATCTTCTTCTCGGGCCGCACTCCCGGACGCTGCCGCCGGCGGGCGGGAGGAAGATCCTGCTACGATCAGCGAGCAGGATCGGATGCGTCCCAGATTCAGACAATGCGTGCAAGTCCGGCATTCCATACTGCCGCAGGAAGCGCAGGCAGACACCGTCATCTCCTCCGTGCTGCCACAGCGGTTGCACCGGTACACGGCAGAAGCTGTTCGCCAACGGGACATCGCCTTGCTTGCCCAGCGCTTGCCCTCTTCCTCCACCGGCATAATGCCCGCTCGCACTTCCAGCCAGCCATGGAGACATCCCAACTGAATAAACGTGTGCCTGAGCGGAATCCAACCATGCCAATCCTTATCTTCCATAAGCGATACAAGCTCTTCGTCCGAGACGAGCCTGCCCTGCAGCGCTTCAGCCAGCTGCCATGCATCCGCTTGCAGCGACGCGCGGAGCACGCCACCCGCTTCAGGCAGTCGCTCAAGAGCGGGCGCCCGCCGGGTAACTTTCTCTTCGAGCCGATACACTGCCGCGCTTTCCGCTACCCGATACGCTTCCTGCCGTCCTTCCTTCACAGACTGCGCATTTGGCTCTGCATCCGGGGCTTCCAATATCATCACCGTGAACCATTCCTCCTCCCCATGACGATCGGAATCGGTGAACAGGTACAGCAGTTCCCGGTAGCTATGCAGCGCATCACGGTAGTACTTCGTCCATCCCCGCTTCCCCCATTGGTCCATCTCCTCGCACTCGACGAAGTCCTCCAGCATCGCCAACCCGATAAATATCGGCAGGGCAGGCTGAAGCACAACCAGCTTCATCCCTCTTCGCTTCCCTCCATCCTCCGACAGCCAATAGCCTGCATCCACACGCCAGTCCAACGTCATCCCCGTATGCCATCCGCTCTCCGTTCTTACGGCGTAAACTCTTACTTGCACCCGTTCCCTCTCCTTCCTTAATTCCACGGCGCCGTCATGTACTGTTGAAGTGGTCTCATCCTGGCAAGCATCAACAGACAACAAAAAAGCACACCCCACCCGTTATCACGGGATGGCATGTGCTTCATGCTCAACGCCTAAATTCAATGATTTACCTAGATTGTATACGATGAAGCGGCAATTGACAACCCTAATTTGGAAATACTTACAGCAGCTTGCTCTTCTTCGCCTTTTGCAAAAATTTATCGCTTGATTTATTAATCGTCTTTTTCAAGCCGACACCCAGCACGAACGCAATCCCGATATAGATGAGCAGGATTAACATATGCTTCGTGACGACAGGCCACAGGATTCCCCCGACCGCTTCCCTCATAATCGTGATGGCATGGGTGAACGGTAAAAATGGATGCAGCTTCTGGAAGAAGGCCGGTGTCATCTGAATCGGAAATGTCCCGCCGGAGCTCGCCAGCTGGAATACGAGTAGCACGATGGATAATGCTTTCCCGACATTCCCGAAGACGGACACAAGCGTGTATACAATCGTAACGAATATAATACTGATGTAAATCCCAAACAGGACAAACCAAAATTTATGAAGAACATAGGTTTTCAAAAGAAACATATCGCCCAACGTGACAATCGTCGCCTGCCCGACACCTAACGTGACAAACGTAAGCAGCCGGCCGAAATAAGCCTCATAGCTCTTGTACTCATGCTTATTCTCAATATCGACAATCAGCATCGAAATCAGGAGCAGTCCGCCGACCCATAGCGCCAGCGTGGTGAAGAACGGCGACATCGCCGAACCGTAGTTAGGGATCGGGAACAGTTCATGCTCATTCAGCAGCACAGGCTCCGCGAAGAAATCACTTTCTTGCTCCGCATCACCTGTCAGCAGCTTGATGACTTCATCCAAATCGCCCGTTTCTTCAAAAGAACGAATTTTGGCGGCAATATCCCTTACCTTTCTGCTAAGTTCCGGGAACTCTCCGTTCACTTTGTCTAATTCCGTCTCACCCAAGCGAACTTTGTCCTTCACCTCGTCCAAGGCCGATTCGATTTTCGGAATCGCCGCGAACAGTTCGTTTTCAATTTTTCGGACGAACTCCAATCCTTCTCTCGATTTTTCCATCGAACGGTGGAAAGCAGGGACGACATCCTTATCAATCGTCTCAACCGCATCATCGATGGAGGCAGCCGCATCCTTCGTCACGGAGCTAATCTGAGTAAGTGTATCCTTCGTTGGTTTATTCGCATCGCTGGCAAAATCGCTGGCCCGAATTAACGCATTCGATACATCTTCCATTCGGCTCTCTATGTTCCGAAGCTTCGTAATCACATCCTCAATCGCGCCGTCATCTACGGATCTTTTCATGTTTTCCGCAACATCGATTAACTTGCTTATCGCATGTTGGCCATCCTTCGTGCGCGCAGCCGCATTTCGAAGCTGATCTTCTACTTTATTAAAATCTTTGGCCAACAATTTATCCGTTAACTTTACGACGGATATGGCGGCATCCTGCAATTTGCCTGATTTTTCGCGTGCCTCGTTAATAAGCTTCTCGATATTGCTGCGGTTCGATTTGAATCCGGGAGCAATGACATTGTCATAGCTGTCAGCCAACTGGCCGGCCATAATCTCCGCTTTGTCCAAAAACTTCCCTATCAAACTGCTCACAAGCTCCGGCACATTGTTGTTTTCAAGTTCTTTATTGATTTTATCCAGCAGCTCTTGCAAGCTTCCCGCGTTCGTTTTCATGTTATTCAACATGTCAATGAGCCATTGATAATCTGTACCCGTTAATTTGGAGATCTCTTCTACTTTCTCAATCAGTTTATCGAGCGACCCCAAGCTGTTTTGGAGTTGGCTTGCTGCTTCGGATAGTGAGGCCGCAATCTCCTTCCATTTGTCGGCAATGGCGCTGCCATCTGCCTGCGCAAGCTGATCCTTCGCCTTTTTGATCAGGTCTTGCACATGGGTTAATTGCTCCCGGTATCGCTTGCCGGCCTGCTCCACATTATCCAGTGCCTTCGTCAGCGCGGGAACGATGCGATTATCCAAATCCGTTCGGAACTGTCCAATCAACTCATTGATTTTGATTGCCGTTCGCTGAATTTCCTTCAGCTTATCCACAGCAAGCTCTTTCTTGTCCGCAACGATGCGGCGAGCTTTCTCCAATTGGTTATTCAAATCTTCCAATTTGTTTTTCATATCATAGAGCGAGGAAATCATGTCATTCATGACCCCGCCAGCGGTAAGGGAATGATTGACGCCCTCTATTCTGGTGATAAGCTTCTGCAATGACCATATTCCCGCATTCACTTCATCGCTTTTTTTGCGCAGCTCCTGTTCCACGACGCGAAGATCAAGATTGGAATTAATCGCATCGGTCATCGCCGACATTTCGGACATCGTGTTTTGCAGGGCCTGAAGATCCTTTTTGACGACCGGAATGGTCTTCTCAAAGGTTTCATCTCCCTTATCCAGGAACCGTTCCACATCGGAATCAACCGCATCTTTTTTCTCTTTTTCGAAATCCTTGATTAAAGACAGGGCGGTTTCCGCTTTTTTGATAATGTCGTCCGCTTTTATTAAATCAACCTGACCTTTCCGAATCATGCTTTCAATTTCAGGAATATTCTCTTCCAGTTTGAAAAGATTATCCTTCATTTTCAAAATCGAAGGCTTGTTCCCTTCCAGTTCCACGCCAATCTCGTTGAAAATTTCAAAGATGGCGCCGTTTGCCTCTTTCACGAAATTGCTGCGGATCGTTGACGTTACCCCCGTCGCCCCGGCTGATGTCACCTTTGGCGCGATGGCATTTACTTTTTCATTGATATAATAATCCAATTCCGCCTTCTCGGGATGACTCGATATGACCGAGGTGATTTTCTCGGAGAAATCCTCCGGAATGACGATGGCCGCATAATAATCCCCGTGGTTGACACCTTCCATCGCATCCTCTTTATCCACGAACCGCCAGCCTAATTTATCGTTCTCCTTCAACGATTCGATGACCTTCCCGCCGACATCGATGGTTTTATCCTGGACTTCGGCGCCCTTATCCAAATTCACAACGGCCACGGCGACATCCTTCGTATTGGCGTACGGATCCCAGGACGGAAGAATATTGAACCAGGCATATAAGGAAGGCAGAATAACTACCGCTAAAATGACAATGATTGCAGCCGGATTTTTAATAATGTTGCGAAGGTCTGTTATGTAAATTTTCAGTATATTCATCGTTCACCATACCCTGTCTTAAGCTGTTAATGTAATAAATCATTTGCTAGATAAATATTTCGCCACTTTACAAAAAGTCTCTTAGATGCCGTCATAAAGCCAATTGCCAGCGTGAATTCATTACTCTTTTCTCACTATCAGAACCCCAGAACTAATTTGGATATTTAGTCAGACGTTCTAGCTATTATACTTGTAATAGTAGCAAACTGCAAGGAACCGCCTCTAAAAATGTATTCTTCTATCCGAATACCGCTGTCTTATCACTCTCATAGAACAGAAAAAGATGCCTCCATGTACGCAAGCCTGCGGCAACAGGCTCACAGAAGCATCCTCCACAATATGGCCTTCATAGTAAACAACACAACTAAGTATACTACAAAACATATCCATTTTATAGTAATCAAAATATTTGATGAATGAAAAAATGACCCGGACTGGATTCGAACGCCAGCAAAGTGAAGTCAATTCAACACATTGCCTCTATCCGGGCCCAATTCTTCCTGATTGTACCGAACCATTTGCAGTACACGACTTGCTTAGATAGCGCTTCCAGACATAAAAGGGACCTTGCGCAGGTCCTCCGCCCGATTCAAGCGGACCACGACAAAAGCTGCTCCGGCCGGCTGGTTCGACTCCAGCTCATCCAATACCCGCTCCACTTCCTCAGGCGATACGACATCCGCATTCCAGCTTATTCCCGCTCCCCGGACCGCACGCTCTGCGATTGCCAGCGTTGCATCCGTCGATTTGCAGTCCAGCAGTGTCATATGCAGCTGACGCCCTCTTAACCAAGTATAGAAACCAAAGGCCCGTACCATCCATTCGATGTGGCGTTCATCATTCTCGCTGACGATGACAACATGCATCCACGGCGCAGGACGAGAGCCCCGCACCAGCTTCTGCCACCCATGCGCGAGATGAACGGCCGCCACCGCTATCCCATAGCACCCGATAATCCAACATAGCATCGCGATCATGCGGCCACCTCCCTTTGTAACAATGTATGCCGAAGGAGATGGCAGGGTGACGGACAAGAATCGTGAATCTGTAACGACATGACAAAAGGACGCACATCCAGCGCCCGGCAAGCCTTCTCGGCCTCTGTGCCGAGAAGCTTCGCTTGGAAAATGCGTCCTCTCTATGGATTACCCCAACGATTACAAAGTGACCCAGCCGTTTTTAATGGAGTTAATGACCGCTTGCGTGCGATCGTCAACCTCCATTTTTTGCAGAATACTGCTGACATGGTTCTTGACTGTCTTCTCGCTGATGAACAAGTATTCGCCAATCATCTTGTTGCTCTTGCCTTCCGCCATCAGACGGAGCACTTCCGCCTCACGGCGAGTAAGCGGGTTGTCTTCCGCTGCCACGAAGCGCACGCCCGAATCATGGGAGGATTGATTGCTCACGACGCCATGCCCATCCAGAATCGTCATTCGCCGCAGCTGTTGAATCAGCTTGCCCGTCACCTTCGGATGAATGAACGCATAGCCGCTGACAACCGAACGGATCGCGTTGATCAGCGACTCGGCTTCCATATCCTTGAGCAGGTACCCGGATGCGCCCTTGCGCAGCGTCTCGAATACATAGCTCTCGTCGTCATGAATGGATAGAATGATGACTTTGACATCCGGGAAAATATCGCGAAGACGCTCAGTTGCAACGACGCCGTTCTCCACCGGCATATTGATGTCCATCAGGACAACGTCTGGAACTTCCTTGTTGCAGAATTCCACAACCTGAATCCCATCGCCGCATTCCCCGATGACTTCCAGATCGTCCTCCATGTTCAAGATCCGCTTCAACCCTTCGCGAAAAAGCTGATGATCGTCAGCAAGGAGTACTTTGATGCTAGGCTTTTCCTGTGTTCGATGCTCCATAGATTTACTCCTCTCTCTTCTCCACATTTGTCGGAATTTGTATCACGATTCGCGTGCCGCGATTCTCGGCGGAATAGATCTCCATGTGGCCTTCGAGCAGTTCGACACGCTCCTTCATCCCCAGCAGACCGAAATGCATATGTTCCTTCGACTTGACCTCCAGGGAATCCAGCTTGAAGCCGAACCCGTTATCCCGGACGACAACCCGCACCTCCTCCGGCTCATAGGTCAATTCACAGGTCACGTTCGTCGGATGCCCATGCTTGGCCGCATTGGTGAATGCCTCCTGTACCAGCCTGTAGATGGCCGCCTCCATCGCCGACTTCAACCGGCGCTCATGACCCCGAATCTCGAAGGAGGTTCGAATCCGGTTCTTCTCCTCATAATCATGAATGAACTTGCGCAATGTCGGCACCAGCCCCAAATCATCGAGGGCCATCGGCCGCAAATTGTATATAATCTTCCGGATTTCCTCCAGACCGAATCGCACTTGCGATCGTAAATCTACTATTTCGTTCTTCACCGACTGAAAATCCTGCTTCGTTATCATTCTTTCTACAATTTCCGTCCTCAGCACTAGATTGGCCAGTGACTGAGCAGGACCGTCATGTATCTCCCGGGCGATTCGCTTGCGCTCCTCTTCCTGGGCCAGAATAATCTTCAGGCCGAGAAGCTGGCGATTCTTCGCCGATTCCAGAATGCGGGTCACTTGTCCCAGATCTCCGGACAGATATTCCAGCGCCACGCTCATCTGGGAGCCAATCGTCTCCGCACGTTCAATCGATCCTTCCACGGCGCGCAGCCGCTTCTGCAGATCGTCCCTGCGGGTCTTCAGGTAGCCTTCCTTCTCACGGTATATCATCAGTTCCAGCTGCAACTGCGTTGCTTTCTCATAAGCTAGCTTAATATCCTCTTCCGTGTAGCGGACAAAGTCACGGCTTACCTCGGTCAAACGCAAACGAGCCAGACGATATTTCCGTTCCAGCTCGTCCACTTTATCGCAAATTTCCGCCGTCTGATTCAACACTTCCTGAAGCTCATGGCTCATCGTGACGGCTTCATTCCGGGAGGAATCCAATATTTCAAATATTTGATATTTGCTTTCTTCCATGACTTTGATGGCGTTCTTAATCACGCGATCAATGTTTCCGACCTGATTGTCCACTAACGCTCCGTCTCCTTGACTTTAGAGGATGAATTGGATATTCATCCTTTATCATACCATATTAACGGATAGTAATGGACTTCGTTTTTTTCTCCCATTTTACAGTTAGGCCTAATTGTTCCGACACCAATCGCAGAGGGACTAAAGTACGACCTTGGCGGACAATCGGAGCGACATCAGACTTACTTCTCTTCCCATTCAAAGTAATAGACTTCTCTCCCACGATCATATCGATCATCGAATTGCCGCGCAGCGCAGTTACCCGCTTCGTCTTCGCATCCCAGTCGGTATCTCCGCCGAATGCATCAATGATTGTCCGCACCGGCACGTAAGTGACGTTATTCAAGACCAATGGAGCGACATCCAACTGCTGCTTCTCTCCGTTCAGTTGGGCCGTCTTGCTGCCTACCGTCAATTCCATCGTAGGGCGGTTCAAGACGGCATCCGTTCCAGCCGGAAGCTTGACGATAAGGTTGTCTATCGCAACCGTCCCCTGCGGCACGCGCTCGTCCTGATCCTCTTTTGGATTATATAAGTAAATACGCTTCAGCTTCGCTCCCGATGATAGATTCAGAGCGGCCAAGTCGGCCTCTACCGTCTTCCAGCCTTCCCAGTTGACCGATTCCACAACACTGATATAGTGCGCCTTGGAGCCGTCATGAATCTCCATACGCAAATTGTTGAAGCTGTTATCTCCATAGACATCCAGCTTCATTCCGCTCGTTCCGGCCGGCAAAGCGATGCCGTTGCTGCCGTTCAGTTCGGCATAAGCGAACTTGTCCCCGGTTCCGGACGTCATGTCATAGGACAGCTTCAGTACCTTGTCATTGGCAGAGCGGCCGCCAAATCCGCCTCCCACCGTCACCTTGCCCGTTGTCGCGTTCTTCGGCAAGCCGGAGAACGATACCGGGTAGTTGACCGCATTGAAGTCTTCCAGCTTCTTCTCCGCTCCCGGAGTGAGCGGAATCATCGTCCGCACGCCATCATAGCTCGCAATGGCATACCCGATCTTTCCGCCCTCTGGCACGGAATCGACTTGAAGAACACCGTCGGTTACCGTCCCCTTGAATCCACGCAGCTCCCATTCAACAGAACTGGTTGGCAGCGTGGCGGTACTGCCATCCTGCAGCGTCACTTTGACCGGCAGCGTAGCCTTCGTGCCGGCGACCAGAGGCGCCGAAGAAGCGGCAATGCGAATGTCATCGAGTTGATCCGCCCCGATAACCTGTACCTTCTGCGTGGTCTTCGCCCCGCCGGACGTCGCGATTACCTCTGCGGTTCCGGACTTCATCGCCGTGAAGGCGGAGCCGTTCCATTTCAGCTTGTCATTGCTGGAGCTCCACTTAATATCAGCGGTCGAGGCATCAACTGGATTGTAATACTGGTCATATCCCTTCAAGCTAAAGGTTGCTTGCTGGCCGATGAACAGCGTCTTGTCTCCGGCCAAGGTCATGCCCTTGACTTCACCCTTCGGAGCTGTCGTATACACGCCGATTCCGTTGACGACCGAGCGGATATTCGTGCCGCCTTCCTTCGTCTCGAAGGTCAGCTTCGTATCCGTCTCGCCCAGCGGCCGGTTGGCCATCGTCGTCGATCCGCCCCCGTCGAGGTTGACCGCACGCCATATGCCGGCCTCTGCCAAGGCTTGCTGGAATTCCTTCAACGTCAATCCCGAGCTGACACTGTTCGATTGCGCCGTTACGAGGTAAGCGTAGCGCCCGTCCTTCGAGTAGCCGATTGCCGTTCTCGCCGTTGCCGAGCTGCCGCTGATTCCGCTCGTATCGCGGGTGAAGCTGACCGTCTTGCCATTGTCGACGAGCAACGTATGCCCGCTTATCATCATCTGGAAGGAGGAAGGATCAACCGACTGGCCATTGCTCTGCGCGATAAGATGATAATTCGCCTCCACGCTCGCCCCGACCTGCAGATTGTTCCGCATGAACTGCGCCGCCGTACCGTGTCCGCGTAAAATATAGCCATCCTCCGGAACCTCTATCGGCAGCGCGCCCGATTCCGATATTTGTTCCACCACGCCGTTCCGGACCAGCGCCTCGGTCGGGGTCGTCGAGCTATCATTCGGACGGACCGTTCCCTTCCATGCGCTCGTATAAATATACAGCGCGTTGATATGGCTGTGCTCGCCGCCTGGCTCCTTATTATATTTCATCTTGTTAATTCCCGAGAGAGGGAACGTCTGTCCATCCGGCAGCTGGATGCTGCCATCGAACCGGTATTGATCAATGGTCGGCGTGCCGTCCTGCTTGACCGCGAAGGCATACATGCCCTTCAGCTCCGCAGGGCTCGTGATCAGAACCCCATCATCAATCGAGGCGCCCATAGGCACGCGATCCGAGCTCATCATCCAATAGTCTCCGTTCACGCCCGCCACAGCGCCGGTTTCCTTCGTCATCCGCGTTACCGTCTGGCCCACCGCCGTCTGGCCGTTCTGGCCCGTCATGACATCGAGCTTGATATACGGATTTTTCAGATCCGCCTCAATGATATTGAGAATGGTCGTATACGTCTTGCTGTTGCGAACCGTCGTATATTGATAGGTTACGAGCTTCGCCCCCGAGGTGATAATCTCCTCGCTCAACTTCTTGAGCGACTGAACGGATCCGCTCGCTTCAACGACCGCCGGAGTTCCCCAACCCCAGCCGGCTGCCGGCTGCATCAACAACGCTCCCGACAACACCAATACAACGGCTACCCGGACACCCGCGTGCCGCTTCGGCATCCGCCCATCGGATGCTTCGATTCTTTTCATGTTTCTACTCTCCCATTTCCTTGCTAGTATGTAAGTTAACAACTACGAAGCCACTACCTATAAACTCTATTAGAGGAAGTTCAAAAAGCCGCTTTTGATCACGACGCAATTCTGGATGTCACCCTCGGCATCGAATCTTACATTCACTCTCGAAGTCCACTGCTCATGTAGTCTAGCCTACACTGCGCTGCTCCTTCTTCGAGTTCTTGCAACCTTCTCGGTGCTGAAAACCGGCCTTTTTGAACATACAACTATTACAATTAGACGACTCTATTCTACTAAAAGTTGCGTTTCTGTAACCAAATATCCTATATTTCCCGGGACATATAACGACAAAAAGCCCCATCCTCTGTTCCCCGACAAAGGATGGGGCTTTGAATTACAGTAAAGTTTAGAAGCTGATCGTAATATGATCGATAGAAAGCAACAACCGGCGCAGCAGGACAGCTGCTTGCGCTCTCGTTGCGGAACCTTTCGGATCGAATCTGTCCCGCTTCACGCCTTGAATCAGACCCGATTGCACGGCCTGAGCCACGGTTGGAGCTCCGAGTCGAGTAATCTGCTTGCTGTCTTTGAATACGCTCAGCACTGTCGTTGTCGCCCTAGGCAGAACATGTCCGGAAGCCTCCGACGCCCGCACCATCATCTGTGTCAGCTGCTCCCGGGTGATGCTGTCGTTCGGCTTGAAGGTGCCGTCCGGGAACCCGCTGATAATGCCTGCTTTTATCGCTGCACCGATATAGGCGCCGTTGATCGTAGAATTGCTCACATCCGGGAAGCGTTTGGCCGCTTCCGCATTCGGTTCCAATCCGAGAGCCCGCGAGATGGCAACAGCGAATTCCTCCCGCGTAATCGGCTTGTTCGGCTCGAACTTCGTGCTGCTGCGTCCTTCCATTATCATCTTCGCCGACATCGCCGTCATATCATTGTTAGCCCAATGGCTCGTCACATCGACAAAGACTTTGTTGCCAATCGTAAACACGGCAAGTACGCTCTTCTTCACCTTGGTTACGCCAACCGTGACCGTACCGGAGCGGTACAGCTTCGTCGGAAGATAGGCCAGTTGGCTGTTGCTCGTCTGATACTCGACAATCGCGGTCCGATTGGCCGTAACCGTATCCATCGTTCTTATTTTAATGACGGCTTCCATCTTCAACTCGGTCAGTCCGCTGACCTGGCTGCCGGAATAGCCGTAGATCGTAAACTGATGCGCCTGCACCAACGCGGTCGCCTGTACCCGGCTCAATGCGTTCACGATGTTGGTCTGCTGCGATTGAGCCGGCTCGATCTCGATTAACAAGTAAGAGTTCGAGATCGAACCTTTCAAGCTCTGCACGATCTGAATAATCGTGTCGCGGCTAATCGTGATGCCGTACATCGTGTTCCCATACTTGATGGCGAACAGTACCGGCTCCTTCGCGATATAGGCGGAATCGAACGCGCTCAACGGAATGGACACCCGTGCCGCTGTCTCTCCCGATGGCACTTCATACATCAGCTGCTTATCCGCGCCGCCCGAGGTCGCCACGAATTGAAATGCCGTCTTCAGCTTGTTCGCATCCAACGTATAGCGGTTGACCACTTGCCCGCTAGTGGCGCGATCCGACGATTTCTGTGCCGCATCATCTACGAGCACGAACATGGAGTCGATGAAGGACGTATCCTTCGCCAGCTTGACGAAATTGGCCCCTGCCAAGTCCTCCAGGCTCACCGTCACGTTCATATTGCTGAATGTCTTAATCTCCACGCCCGATGTCGATCGGATGGCTCTCGTTCCGCCTCCGTTATAAGTCACGGTCAGTTCGTCCGCCTTCGCCGGCGGATTCAACAGCTCGATGGTCACCTTCGTCCCGCTGACATTCACCTGTCTGACCGACACCAGTTGGCTGCCTGCACGGACATAGAATGGTCCGTTAGAGGAGAACTGCATGCTCTCCAGCGTTTTGTTGAACGTCAATACGATCGAAGGCGAGGTCCAATTCGCCGATTGCACGACTGGCGTGTCGCTGTCCGTCGTATTTCCGACAGAGATAAGATTCAGGTTCACGGCGTAATTCCCGTTCAAGTCCCTCAATTGCGGATATCCTCTTACATAGGACACCGTAACGATATCGGTCTTGAGCACAGCCGATTGCAGTGTCAGGAACACCTGGTTTTCCTTAATCTCAACCTTGGTCACATACCGTGCCTTCTCATTCACAAGGACTGAGAAATGGCTCACTAACGGAATCGAATTTTTGTCTAGCGCTTTATTGTAGGTCAACGTCACCCGATTGCCGGTAACGCCCGTTTCCGTTAATTGAGGCGGCTGCCGATCGTGGCTGTTGCGCACAAAGACACCTTCGAAGGCCGGAATCTGTCCTCCGCCCGTATCCTCTATAGGGTAGCTCCCCGGAGTGTAGCTAACCTTAATTACATCGCCATCCGAAGCATATCGATTCAGCGTGAGGTAGATGTACGACCCGCTGTTTGTAATTTTATCTACGCCGACGGTAGAACCATTGAACGTGACGGTGAACTGGCTGTATGCGTACGTAGACACGCTTTTAATCGACTCGTTAAGAACAATGGTTAATCTATCATTGTAAATATAGCTTTCTCTTACATTGTATAGAGTCGAGCTCACTTTATTCTCTACATTGCGGGCGCTGAAGGCTGCAGCCACATTGCCGGATGTATCTCGTACAAGACGGAACCGTCCGGCATAACTGATACGGACATCCTGCCCGACAGACACGCCGCTTTCCAACCTAACATATACATAGTTGCCTGACGTATAGGCACTGTCCACCCGGCGATCCTGATTGTTCACCGTAACGGTAAATTCACTGGCAGGTGGATTAACGCTCGAATCAAGTCCCTTATTATAACGAATCTGTATGACCGAGCTGTTGTACATCTTAATGTCTTCGATAGCTGGCGGATTGCGATCCGTCAAACCGGTCGAGAAGGTCCATACATTTGTGATTCCTTGGAACTCATTTCCCGATCGATCCTTTACCGCTCCACGTGCAATATTCACCGTATAGACGGTATTGTCCTGGAGCTTGTTTTTAGGGACAATGCGAAGATCTCTATCGCCTCTTACCGTAACTTCTATCGTTTCTTTCACCGATGAACCTTGGCGGATCAGTTCCACGCCGTTGCCGCTATACACAATCGGCTTGTTGAATGTAGCGATAAGCTCCTTCGACGTCGCTACGCCAACACTATTGCGCGATGGATCGTAGGATGAAATAACCGGAGCCGACGTATCGACGACAACCGTCTGGAATTCCCATGATTGCTTCGTTATGAAGTAACCGTCTGCATTGCGGAAAGCCCCGTCCGGAATTTCGACGATATATTTTTGATTCTTAGCCAGATTCTTCAGCGAACTTGATTGAATCGTATTTGTGCCTCCGCCTGTCAAAGTCGTCACCGGGATTCTGTCCTTAACTGTTCCATCTGACGATTTAATCAAAATCTCGCCGCTGCCTTGATATACCGGCTTATCAAATGTCAGTTCCAAACGGGTACTCTCGGATACGCCATTTCCCTCCGGAACCTTCTTTACCAGTTGGGGCGGGGATGTGTCTACACCGCGTTTGGTCTCGAAAAACCATGATGCTGGGTCCGAATACCCCGCTACTGCAATATCCTCGTCATCCGTAAATGGATTATTGACAAATTTAACATAGTAGGCAGTGCCAGCGTCCAGTTTATTATTGTCCGTAAATGAATAGGTAGCTATCATTCTATTAGTGTCTAACACAAAATCAGTGGACTTTAATGTCCTTACAGGCGTGTTATTATAAGTGTAAACCTGAACCGTCCCTGCACCAGCTTTTACCGGTTGTTTGAAGGCAATTCTTAGAGTTGGAGTTACGCTTTCCTCTTTGCTTTGATGCGGAAATACAGCCTCAACACCTGGAGCGGATTTGACCGTAAAAGACCAACTCTTTCCTACAGGGAGAGGTTGACGAGTAGCATTGTCCTCAAAGGCCGCATCTATCGTAACCTGATAGGTAGCTCCCAATTCAAAAGCAGGTCCATTTTGTAATTTGAAGGTTAACGAATCGCTTGATACGACCTTGCCCATCCCCGAGCTTCCATCTTTATTAAAATATTGCGGTACGCCTCCCTCCTTCATGACCACGATATGCCCGCTTACCATGGTCGTGGGCTGTGGGAAGCTAATGCTGATCTCTGACTTCAACGGGACGTTCCGTTCATTCGGTGCCGGCGAGACCGTAACTTCAGCTACAGCCAGACTGCTGGCCGTAGTCGGATTGATTGTATCCGCTCGCACGATCCCGGGTCCCCATCCTATCGCTCCACTTATTAGTATCACGATGGCAAGTAAGGCTGAGAGCCATCTCTTCATTGCTGTTTGCTCCTTTCCTTCCGAAAGACAGTTGTACTTTATTTGTCGGTCAGAAAGGCGATTTTTTTTAGGACTAGGTAAAAGTTATCAAAATACAAAAAACCTTCCTCCGCCCTATATGGCAGAAGAAGGTTCTCAAATTCATTATGCCCCGGCTTGCTCACGAAGCGCATCGGCTTTATCGGTGCGTTCCCACGGAAGATCGACATCCGTACGTCCGAAGTGGCCGTATGCAGCCGTTTGCTTATAAATCGGACGGCGCAGGTCCAGCATGTTGATAATTCCGGCTGGACGCAAATCGAAGTTATTTTTAATAAGTTCAACGAGCTTTTCTTCACTTACTTTGCCCGTCCCGTACGTATCTACGCTAATCGATACCGGATTTGCTACGCCGATAGCGTATGCAAGTTGGATCTCACATTTATCGGCCAAACCAGCCGCTACGATGTTTTTAGCCACATAGCGGGCCGCATACGCTGCAGAACGGTCAACCTTGGTTGGATCCTTCCCGGAAAATGCACCGCCGCCATGGCGGGCATAGCCGCCGTACGTATCGACGATGATTTTACGTCCGGTCAATCCGGCATCGCCTTGAGGACCGCCAATAACAAAGCGTCCTGTCGGGTTAATAAAGTATTTTGTATTCTCATCCAGCCACTCAGCCGGCACGACAGGCGCAAGTACCTGTTCACGAATATCTTTCTGGATTTGTTCCAGCGTCGCTTCTTCCGCATGCTGCGTCGAGACGACAATCGTATCAACACGAACTGGCTTGCCATCCATATATTCAATCGTCACTTGTGTTTTACCATCAGGACGAAGGTAAGGCAGTGTTCCATCTTTGCGTACCTCGGACAGACGACGTGCAATCCGGTGGGACAGTGCAATCGGCAGTGGCATTAATTCCGGTGTCTCATTGGAAGCGAAGCCGAACATCAAGCCTTGGTCTCCCGCTCCGATATTGGCTGTCTCTTGCTGCATTTCGCTTTCGTTACGAGTTTCAATCGCTGCATTCACCCCTTGGGCGATATCAGGGGATTGCTCATTGAGCGAGGTCAACACGGCACACGTATTATAATCGAAGCCATACTTGGCACGTGTATATCCGATTTCCTTAATGGTATTCCGGACAATGGATGGAATATCCACATAGTCAGCCTTGGTGCTGATTTCACCGATTACAAGTACCAATCCCGTCGCAACGGATACTTCGCATGCAACCCGAGCGTTCGGATCATTAGCCAAAAAGGCGTCCAACACCGCATCGGAAATCTGGTCGCATATTTTATCCGGATGTCCTTCGGTTACGGACTCGGATGTAAACAGATGGCGTCCTTTCAATGACATAGGACTCGACCTCCTAACCCTTAATATGGCTCCCTTTTGAGCAGCCTAAACAAAAAACGAACCTTTTCCTTAATGGAAAAGGTTGTTATACCAGCCTTCGAAAAATCATAATACTGCATTTGTCGGGTCCTGTCAATGAATGAACAAAAAGTTCTTCTTCCTATTTTTGCCGCAAGGCATGGGTAACGAGACGCTTCGTAATTTCGCCGCCAACGGAACCTGCATCACGGGAAGTCAGATGCCCCCAATCATCGCGGTGGGCCGCCGGTTGGGCGGGCATGCTGCCCAGTTCAGATGCAAATTCCGTATCCATCCCCAAGTACGCGCCTTGATGAGACACAGGCAAGCCGAATTCAGCAGCTATCTCATACTTCATTTGATAAAGTGCATTTTTACTGTCAGGAACCAGCTTTTTTCTCGCCACGGAATGATTCCTCCTTCAGGTATCGTTGTACCTATTATGCTCATGATGAGCTGAACCACCCGCAGGAAATGTTGTTCTGCTTGCCAAAAACCCCCTCTTATGATGAGGGGGTTAGTAAACGGAACAACCAATTAATCTGCGGTTCGCGCGTTTTTGAGGTTATAGGCGCTACCGTAGCTGGCAAGCATGACTTTCTCGCCCTGGAATGAATCGTAGATGGAAACCTGATACCCTCCGTTTTGAATTCTCTCAAAGAGGGCATCTGAGAAGCTAGCTGTATAACTCAGGTTCTTCCCAACTTTTAATCCGCCGTCTTTATCGATTTCTATTTCCTTCTCAAATTTGCGGTTGCTTGCATCCGTAATCTCCACGATAACCTTGTGGCCGTATTCGCCCATATCGTACTGCTCATCCTTCTTCAACTCATACTTAAAGTCAAATTGCATCGAGGAGTTGTTGATGGTTGCATAAAACTCAGAAATGGTTAACGTGTACGGGAAGAAGTCCAAATTATCGAAGTAGCGTTTAAGGGATGGTTGACCGATTTCCAAATTCATCGCTACCGCGTTAATATAACCGTCAGACTCTTCCTTCGGTGCCGTCAATTTGTTTTCTTTAATGCCTTCGCCCAACACAAGCTGCATATCTTTCGTGTTGACCGAGCTTGGCAATTTCGCCCAAGCGGTCACGATGTTTTTGCCTTCCGGACTGGTTGGACGATCAATCTGCACCATCGTCGCTTGATAATAACGCCCATCGGATGTTCGGTAGTAACCAACCATCTGCGACAGTGTGGCTTGGCGTCCTTCCTTGCTTTTCATTTCTAGATCTGTATATACGATATTATCCGAATTACCCTTGTATACTCTGGATTGACGGGCTAGAATCTCTGCCTTACGGCCTTCGGTTTCTAGCTTGTGATAAGTATTAAATTCCACGACTGGCAACTCTGGCAATTTTCCAATGTTCGTGAATTGAATTAACTGCGCCGTGTCGGTTTCCCCGATTTTTTCAAGCAATCCGATTTGCATCTGCGTAAAATCAAGATACGATGGCAGCTTGGTGACCACGTACACATTTATTTTTTCTTTTGGACCAATAATAAGCGTACCATTGGAGCTGACGATTTGCGTTTTTCCGCTGCTCTCCGCCGCATCGATTTTGAATACTCCTTCCAGTGCAGGCAGTTGAATCGATTTTGACTCTTTATTGCGGATTGTCATTTTAGCAGACACAATTTTCCCATCTGTCCACGGCAGTTGCTGAAGTGTATCAATCGTAATGCCCAAGTTTCCTTTACTATGTTGAACATTATACTCAATACCGGTTTTATTTTGCATCGACAACAGCTCAGGAACATTATAAATCCCTTCTGGGTACTTAAATGTATTTGAAGCTGTTTCCTTTGCGTTATTTTCACCCGCATCCCCAGGACGGTTCATGTGAAGTTTGAGTTGATCCGAACCGTTTTCTGCGGAAATGGATACATTCAATGTAATTGGCCGTTTCTCCAATGGCTTCAACGTCAAGTTTTCCAACGATTTCGTTGGAATCGGAGTGGAGAAGCCTTTCGGGCCATGAAGTTCGAATTCATACTTTGGTAAGGTTACCGGTTTATTCGACATATTCTCGAACATAAATGTTAATGTAATATCGTTCTGGTTATAACTTTGATTTAACCAGCCTGTCGTGATTTTCGTATTCACTTTGGCATCATTAATGGTAATCACTTTATCTTTGTTGGCAGGCACACCTGAATTTGAGTCACTTGCTTTAGGAAGCGCAAACGTCCCAACAGCGAGATTAATTTTCCCTGCCTCACCTTCTTTACCTGAGGCTTGTTCCTGAATGACTTGAAGTTCCAGCTTGTTTACATTTACGCTTTTAGGAATAGCCGTCATCAAGTTTAATGTCTTCTTTTCTCCAGGTTGAAGCTTATAGTCTTTGCTGGTGGCGTCTGGAACTAAAATATAGGTGCTGCCGTTCGTGGTCTTTACTGCATATTTGTATGAAGTATTTTCCAAAGCCTTTACACCGGCATTCACTACATTAACAGCTACGTTCACATAATGGTACTCATCGGAAGGAAAAACATTAACACGATCGACGCTTGTCTTGATTGGAATATCATTCATGCGAATCGTACGCGTTCCTCCAACAACGGTAGAAGTGGTGATTCCGCTTGGAATTTGGAACGAACCAAGACGATTTTCAAAATTAGATTTGCTGAAATCCCATTTAATAATGTCATAATTCAAATCATGGACAGTTAAATGTTTGGCCACTTTGGCAAAATATGTAACGCTCAGCTGAGATTGAGCCGGAATGACCTTCTTATCTTTGTCTTCATCTGTCAAATTACTCGAATAAACGGTTCCGCTTTTGGTGCGGACCTTCGTCCAATAATCAATAAGCGGAATGCTTCGCGCTTCATTGTTCGTATATGTCAATGTATAAGATAAAATGTTGCTTTCATCTTGGCGATACATGTTGACATTGGTTAACTTTACGGAACTTTTGCTTGATAGCTTAATTGAACTCAACTTGTCCAACGTTTTCACAGCGGGGGTCTTGGTCGTCGTTTTCGCTTGACTTTGCTTGTCGGAGGCCTTTTGAGCTGCCTGCACTTCTGGGGACACGGTGGCAAATGTGCCTAGAGCTAAAGACAGCGAAAGTACGGCCGCTAACGTCTTTTTCTTATTCAATCTGCTTCCTCCTATATCGAAAAATTTCCTCTACATAGTATAACGCTAGGAGGAAGTGGAAAGTTTCGCTTTTGATACGATTTACTGGGTTACATTGTTGTAAGTTTTATAAAAAAAGAAAGCCCCGAAGGGCTTTCTTTAGCCTACAATTATTCAGCTGGAGTAAATGTTGTTGGAGCTGTGAAACCCTTCAAAGCAAGGCCTTTATACGTGAAGTATTCAAGAACTTTGTTAGTCTCATCGCTCATGGAAAGAACTACAACATCACCTTTTTCAAGCTTCCCATTGTTTTTCAATGTGAACTTAACTTGCAAGTAGGTGCTGCCATCACGATTGACAGAGTTTGCAGAAACCAAATCTACTGTTTTTTCTGTGTTATTAACTGTTACAGTAAATGGTGCAGTAGCTTGTTGAACAGAATATTTATTATTAAGTTCAATGTCAGCATTTGCACGAACCTCTGCTGTATAAACTGCATCTGTAACAGAAACCGTCATAGAACCGATGTTCACTTCAGGTCTTACTTCAGTGTTAGTGATGTCATACTTACCATCTTGAATGCGTACATCCAAAACATCCGAAGTTCTAGCACCTTCAGCGACATGCAATTTTGCGTCGACAAGGGCAGATGGCAGCATATATCCGGAACCTTCGAATTTCAATGTAAGCAAAGTGCCACCATTGCTCAATTCATAGTTGTTAGGAACATATTTACCTTTGCCGTCAACTGAAACCCAGAAATCATCCAAGTTTACATAGTTAAGTTTGCCGTTGAATTCAACAGTTACTTCCTCACGAGATACTGCTTTAATTGTTCCAAGAGAAATCTTATCGGAGAACTTCTCTTTTGTAGTACCTTTATATTCCAATGTGTAAGGGTTGTTTGGCACATCGCCTTTCACATAGTCCCCATTGGAGTCTTTAACTTGGGATACAGTCAAAGTATTTGTTTCATCTTTACCCTTATTGAAACCAAGCTTACCGCTCTTAGCTGTGATGCGAACAGTATCACCATTTACCATAGCAATTTTATGGTCAGTAATAGCCTGGCCATTGAGGAGATATTTCTCCTTAGCTAATACGCTGCCTTCACCATCTGTTTTCATTGTGCTCTTGAATTGAACATACAGAGATTCTTCCGAACCGCTTTCTGTGAACCAAGCACGAACGATACCAGACTTAGCCGTTTGTTTAGCTGTAAATGTTTGGGACCATGGCGCCATTGTATTTTGCAATGCAGCATTATCGCGAACGCCTGCTACTTCCAAAATGTAGTCTGTTTCATTCGACAATTTTGCGTTCAACTCGATTGTCACTTTGTTATTATCAGAGTTGTAAGATGGTTTTGCATATGGATGTCCATCTGGATCTACACCAGAGAAGTTTTTCAAGACTTTACCGTCTCTGTCTTTCAAAGTGTAGTTTCTGCTGTTTTCTGCAGATTCTTTATCCAGTTTTTTGTTGAATTCGATAACCAATTGATGGTTGTTCAACTTTCCAACTTCTTTTACTTCCAGCTTCACAACTTCAGGACGAGTTGTATCCAGTGTAGGGTTTACTTTGATCTCACGATCAGCTTTGTTGCCACTGTAGTCAGTTACCCCTTTAACATAGATAGTGTTGTCCCCGTTGTACATTTGGTTGGTGAAGGTTACCTTCACTTTGTTATCCTTGTAAGTGATTTTACCTGTGTTACCGGATACGTTATGATATACTTTCTCGATCGATTTAACTGTTTCGTTAAATTCAATCTCCAGCTCTTTCAAATCATTAGTTTTTGCAGACACGATTTCAGGAGCTGTCGTATCTTCGGCGATTGTAAATTCTTTATCAACTGGAATGCTCTTCAGACCAGAGAAGTCAGAAATATTGCTAATATTCACTTTGTGTTCGCCAACAGACAATTCTTTATTCACAATTACTACATTAGGATACATGTAGTCAACATTCCCAGCTACCATTACGCCATCAACTTTGTAGTTGCTGGATGCAACTGCATCGCCGCGTTTTACAGGCTCGGAGAATACAATTTTGAATGCTTTTGTACCCAAACCTACTACTTCTTTAATTTCTGGCGTTTTCACGTCTACTGGAGTGAACTTTTTCGTTTCGTTGAACGTCTTGGAACCGTCTTCGTTACGTACGTTCTTGACTTTCAGCTCTGTTTCTTTTTGGTTTTCCATGACAGAACCGTTTTCTTCAAGCAAGATTGTAACGGAACGTTTGTCGGACGACAAAGTCACGCTCTCAATATTCATGTCTTTTACTTCATAGTTGTTTTTGTTTTCAGCTGTTTTTTGCTCAACAGTGCCGTCAAACGCAACAACTACTTCTTTCAGGTTCTCAGCTGTAACGGACTCGATTTTTTGAGCCGAAGTTACAACATAAGTAACCTTCGTAGTGTACTCTTTGCCTTTGTATTCGAACTTGATTTCAGTTTCTACATTGGCTTTCAGAGCGTCTTCTGCTTTCAGTTCGACTTTAACTACTTCCTTGTCGGACATAGTTACTTCAACATTTCTTGCGTCGATAACTTTAGCGGACTCAACTTTAGGTCCTTTCGAAGCTTCGTCAGCAGCGTAAACTGCTTCTACGAGTTGACCGCGAGTTGCGTTCGCTTTAGGATTTGCATCCTTGGAGAACAGGCCTGCGTCAACTGCAGCTTGGAAGTATTTCTTAGCCCAGTCAGAAGCGTTGTTTTCTGCGTTTTCTGGGATCTCGAAGTTGTATCCAAGAACGAGAACTTTAGCAGCTTCTTGAACGGTGATGTTGTCGTTCGTACCGAACAGTTTCTTAGTCGCGTTTGTGCCTTGCATCAAACCTTCTGCAGTAACTGCTTCGATGTATTTAGCTGCCCAGTGGTTAGGACCGTAGTTTTTGTCCTTGTAGGTGTAGACGCCTTCTACTTCTTTCAAACCGAGAGCTTTAACAATTACTCTCGCGAACTCAGCGCGAGTCGTGTTTTGCTCCAGTTTTGCATCGTCAGTTCCTGGGAATCCGGCAAATATGCCAGCTTCTTTCAATACGTTGAATTTTTCTTGTGTCGTCTTAGCTGCTTCGGCACCGAAAGCTACGTTAGCGAACATGGAGAACGCCATAGCTACGGAAAGCAGCAGCGCCAATCTTTTCTTCATAACCTTTTTGTCTCCTCCTCTAAATTGCTTCGTTTGTTGAGAATCTTGCTTAGAAGATTGATAGCTCATTTCCCTCATTCGCCGATTCACCCCCTTCCCAGAGTAAGAGCGAATTGTATTCAAAAAATAAGTCTGCAACATGGGACATGCCACAGAAACTAGTAAACAAATGAGAATAAATAGAAATGCTCATACTACTCTAGACATTATACAATGACAAACGACTAGCGTAAAGCATATTTTTGAGAAATACAGGGAATACTAATGAATTTATCCCTTTGTTTTTAAACTTCATGTATATAAACGCGCGTTGCTCGAAAAAGTTGCGGCTTCTAAAAAAAAATCTCAAGCTTTTTCGAACGCTTCATGAAGTCTTCAAAAATACTGCTTGTCTGCCATGCATAGAGCATGGCTCTGCCCCACAATCCGCCGAGTACCTGTATGTACGAAGTTATGTAAGCAAGAACCATTCGTTGTCACAAGTGACAGTATAGCGCGAATCATTTCATTCGTCACGGGCTAATGTTTACCAACGAGTGTAAGTTCACCCATGAACAACAATTTCGCACAGCCTCTCACAGAACTGGGGACAATTGCAGATGAAGAAGAGCCGAAGCGCAGTTCGGCTCTTCTCTTCATTACCCGTTGCGGGAACGGGTCAAACATCATCTGCTTATTTCACCTTGCCCAAAATGCGTTCTCCCATGACCGCCGCGTCAGCTCTCGTGAGGTTCGACTTCGGATCAAAGCGGTACGTCGGCTTCTTCTGGCCTTCCTCCGTCTGGTTCGGAATGCCGTTGATAATGCCGGCCTTCGTCACGGCGAGAATAGGGCTTATGCTGTAGTGATCGATCAGATTCGCATCGGTAAATGTCTTCTGCAATTTGGCAATATCCTTATCCGGATCGCCAATCTTCAGGTTCAAAGCCCGTGAAATCATCACAGCTGCTTCTTGACGCGTCAGCTCGCCGTTCGGCATGAACAGACGCGGAGCGAGACCGCGGACGATCCCTTTGCGGGCAGCCGTCTCAATGTAGCGGTAATCCCACAGCAGGTCCGGAACCTCATAGTTGACCACATCATCGAAGGTCAAGTTGTCCGGATCGTAATCCAGCGGAATATTCAGCATCTTAACGAGCATCGTTGCCATTTCGCCGCGCGTAATATTGTCATATACCCCGAACTCATTCAGGTTCTTCGCCTTCATGAAGCCGCGGGACATCATCAGCTCCAGGCTCTTGCGGGCATATTTATGCGAAATAATATCGTCATAGCTGTAGCGGACCGCGAAGACGCCATAGTAACCGAAGCCGTCGAACGGCGCCGTAATGGTCTTTTTCTTCGTATCCAGCTTGCCGCCGAGATTTTCCCAAGACTTGTTCGTGTTGTTCCAACGCCATACGCCGACATTGCGCGCATGCTCGTTCACGATATTCGGATCATACTTAATCGTAATCGTGCCGCGTTGGGTCGGCTCCAGCCACATCCGATCGCCGCGTTCGTAGAACTTCTTCGCCTCATCATAAGGATGCGACGGGCTGACCAGCTTATAATCCTGATTCAGAACGCTGTCTTCTGCGCTGAAATATCCCGCGTCAATCCAATAAAGACTGGAACCGAGTCCGAAATGCGCTTTAGGCAGCAGCACGCTGCGCGCAAATTCATCCGGATCGATCCGCCGGAGTTGGCCGTCCAGGAATTCATCGCTTCCGCCGGTTACCGGCTTGCGCACGCCAACCTGGTTCTCGCGCGTAATCGTCCGCCCGTCATCCGGATCGGCGATGCCGAACAACAGATTCTGCTTGTCGAACAGCTGGATTTCCTTCGGCGTCTGGCCCGGACGCGGATTCATGTCGCGCAGCATCGTGCCTTTCGGCAGCTGCACAACCAGATTGCCGCCGAAGGTGGACAGCTTGCCGTTCTTGCCGATCGTCGTCTTATACTGTGCGCCCGGCAGCGCGGCATCCGCATAGTTGACTTCGAAGGTGCCGTTAATCTTCTGCTTGCCCTGCATAACGGTAAATTTGATCTTATTCAGACCCTTTTTGAGCGTAATCTCGCCCCGGAAAATATCCTGCTCGCCCTTCACCAGCTCCTGCTTGCCGATAAGCACTTTATCCGCGCCTTCCGCACGAATACTTACCATTAAGAAGTTCTGGTTCACGACACTCTCATCCGGCAGCTTTGGAGACAGGATCTCGAACGTATTCTGTTCGCGCGTAATCTCCAGTGTCTGACGGGCTGTCGTAACCCCTTTACGCACTTCGACGGTCACGTTCTTCTTGCCGGATGTCGGGAACTCCAGGCTGTGCAGCAAGAACAAGTGGGACCCTGTCGTCGTATTCTGTTCCTTGAACAGAATCGCCGGATTCGTATTCGGACTGCCGTTAGCGAAGTCGCCCTCGTTCAACGTCGTAATCAGCTTGCCATCAATATACACATTCATCGAGTCCGCGTTCTGGATTTCCATCCATACGTCAGTCGAACGCTCCTTCGTGACATACTCATAATCTTTAATCAGCTTAAATTTCTGCTCCGTATCTTCCTTGTTCGGATTGGTCGGATCCTGAGCCACCGGGACCGGATACATCTTCACAATCGCCGGTACATCCTTCGAAAAGAAGAAAACGGTAATCGTATAGCTGATCGGAACCCCGTTCGCTACCCCGTCGAACGTGATCTTGTTGGGTCCTGGAACCAATTGATCCAGGGAGTGAATGAATTTTCCCGTAGCGTCTACGTTTGTAAGATCCTCTTTTTTGCCATTAAAAGTGATGGTAAGCTTTTTCAATTCATCTTGGTTATGCAGATTGAAATTGATAAGCTGTCCTTGAATATCAGGCAGCCCATTGGCCATATCGAAAGTCTTGCCGTCATGGACGTTCGTCAACTTAATATATGGGCCGGGCGAATAATTCAGCTTAACCTCAAAGACTTCCCCGCCGACCTCGATTTTCAGCGTTTGATCCCCGGCCGGCATCGCATCGATCCGGATCACCGGTTCGCCGTTGACCGTTCTCAAGCTCGAATTGCTTTGGAACTCGGTGCTCCCGACCTGCTTGCCGTTTTGCCAATCGGTAACCGCAATCGACTGACCTGAAAAATTATTCACGTCCAGCTTCAGATAAAGCGGCAGCTCGAAGACGGTGCTGTTCTGCGCGAACGTCGCCTCCGCGCCGAACGATACCGAGCTTCCGCTCTCCTGCGGATTGAACAACTGCTTCACGCCCAGGATCTCAGCCGCATTCGCGTCTCTGACCGTGAAATGATTATAGAAGACATTCGTTTTGCCGTCGAAGGCGACCTTCAAGTTCAATTTATACTTCCCGGTTGAAGACGGAGAAGCTGAAGCCGTTGTCTCATACTCATAAATGATATAAGTCGAGCCTTCTTCCTTCTTCGTCACGTTCGTGATGCCGGTCTCATTGAAAATCTCGGAGCCGTCACTTTCCTTCGTGATGACCACATCAACGGTAGGCGGCGCAGGCGTGTTATTCTGCTGCGACTTCGGCACGATGAACTTTCCTTTAACCGTGCCGCTTACCGGAGAGGACACATAGTGGTTCGCCGTCGCGTCAATTGCGCTGGCGCCGATGAAGGTGTCATAGCCGGTAAGTACGCCATTGAACGAGATAACATGGCGCGTAATCGTATACGTCAGGTTGCCGTTCGTGGCCACGATGACGAGCTCGTTCAAGCCAGGTTGAAGGGCTACCCCGGAGGATACGAACATGCCCGCGCCGCCATTGAACATTTGACGCCCATTGAGCGTCACGGTCGTTGCGTTCGGCGCCTTGAGAGACACGGACGCGGTGTCGCCTTTCACAATCAGCGGTACGCCGGACTCGAGAATTCTGCCATCGGACAGCTTAATATCCGAGATAGCGGGCGCATTGCTGAACTCAACAAAGGCACTCGCCTCTACGGTGTTCCCGTTCGGCCCCAGACCGGTGACCGTTACGATATTCAAGCCGGTCTTGAGCGGAACCGCACGGAAAATAAACGAGTTGCCGGTAATAATCGGCTTCACATCGGTTCCGTATGTCGTGTGCTCAATCTTCCCGTTTACTTCCAAATCAACCCGGTAGCCGATCGAACTCGAGGACACTCCGTTGAAGGTACCCTTCACTTCGATCGTTTCGGTATTGACCTGGGTCGGATGTTCTTTGGCTGTACTCAAATTGTCAAAGTGAAAATATCTGGCACCATCTTGATCTGCCGCCTTGGCGATATCCAGCGGAATCGACATGGATATCAGCGCAATGACAAGCAGCATGTACAATGGTTTAAGCCAAGCACGCATTATATCGCCTCCATATGACTGTATTGATTCCAAACGCTACATACCCCTTTTTATCGGTTCGGCATCGCATATTTTTTAGACAATGTCCAAAATCGAGTTAAATTCTTGACGAAAATAGAGTCCTGATGCCATCTGCAAAAAAGGCACAAAAAAAAACTTGCTCCGCAACCGGAGCAAGCTTGGTTTTATCACATACAATTATTTCGACCGCGAATCCGCATTGGCCTTCACGCGCATACGGTGAATCATATTCAACAGCGGCCGCTTCGTCTTGCTGACGATGCCGATGACCTCGGCGCCGAGCTGAAGCGATACAATCAGAATGCAGATGACGACAAACGTCACCCAGTTCGCATCATGCGAGGCCGCCACCGACTGAATGATGGCCAGTACGCCGAAAAAAGTGGCAATGGCATAGATGACAAGCACCGTCTTGCGGTGGCTGAAGCCCAACTCGCGCAAGCAGTGATGCAAATGCCCCTTGTCAGGCGCAAAAATCGGCTTCTTCTGGACCGCTCTGCGCACAATCGCGAAGAACGTATCCGACAAAGGAACACCAATAATCAAGAGCGGCGTAATAAACGATACGATGGCAATCTGCTTAAAGCCTAACAAGGACAATACCGCCAGGCTGAACCCGAGGAACAGCGATCCGGTATCCCCCATAAATATTTTCGCCGGGTGAAAGTTGAAGAACAAAAACCCGATAATGCTGCCAAGCAGCACGGCGCACAATAAGATAACCATCGGATTGCCCATGAAGACCGCCATGACGAGAATCGTGGCGATGGAAATCGCAGATACCCCAGCGGCCAAGCCGTCCAGCCCGTCAATCAGGTTAATGGCGTTCGTCACGCCCACGATCCAGAAGATCGTCAGCGGAATGGCAATCCAGGATTCAATATTCCAGTATTGGTCGCCGAAAGGCACATTGACGAAGTCGACCGTCAGATCGAAGCCGAACACGACGACGCAAGCGGCGATGATCTGGCCGACCAGCTTCACCTTGGCCGACAATTCAAAGCGGTCATCCAGCGCGCCCGTCAGCACGATAATGGCGCCACCAGAGAGCAACGCCCATATTAAGCTGGAATCGCGGCGTCCGAACAATATATCAGGAACAAATAATGCCAATAAACATAACGTGATAACAAAAGCGGCAAAAATCCCTAAGCCGCCCATACGCGGCATAATGCGGGTGTGCACTTTACGTGCATTGGGCACGTCGACTGCACCGACTTTTATCGCGAACTTCTTCACTAGCGGCGTCAAACCGGTGGCCAGCAGCAAAGCAACCAGCCCACCTACTACATATACGGTTATCATCGGTTGTTCCAACCCCCATTTATGGTACCGGATTGAATTATACTCCGTTCATAAGGGAAACACCAACAGCAGATTATGGAGCATTCTTACGAAATCATAAGCATAGGCTCCATTTCATTGCACTTTTGTCACCTTATCTTTATCGCGCATCACTTTCCAAGCGAACCTCGGCAACGCCAGCATCCGGCCGAAGCGCTTCGGCTCCCGAAGCAGGCGGTACAGCCATTCCAGCCGCAGCCGCTGCATCCATACCGGGGCGCGCTTGCTTCTGCCGGAGATGACATCGAAGCTTCCCCCGACTCCCATCATCAACGGAACCTGCAGCTCATGGCGATGCTTCGCAATCCACGGCTCCTGCGTATCGAGGCCCCTGGCGACGAACAGAATATCCGGGGCAGCCTCGCGAATGGACTGAACGACCGCCTCATCCTCCGCTTCGCCGAAGAAGCCGTCACGCACGCCGACGATCTCTACTAGCGGATATTGCTGGCGCAACCGTTCCGCTGCAGCGTGAACCACGTCGGGCGCCGCGCCGAGGAGAAAGACCTTCCAGCGGCGAACCTCGCCTGCCTTCATCAGCTCATGCAGCAAGTCGAAGCCCGTGACCCGCTCCGCGACTGGTTCGCCTACATAGTTCGCGGCCCACACGATGCCTGTCCCATCCGGAATGATGAGATCGGCCTGCTTCATGACACTCATGAACTTAGCATTCTCCAATGCCTCCATCACCATGATCGGATTGGCTGTAATCAGTTGGATCGAATGCCCGCTTTCGATTACATTCTCCAGATAGGCAACCGTATCCTGCATATTTAGCTTGGAAAAGCGGATTCCATATATTGAAACGGTAGGTATTTTCACCAGACTGTCCATTTGGCCCATCATGCATCACCCACTTTATTTCTTCTCGAGCAGCTTGCGGACGATGTTCTGCGCAGGAGTCATCGCTTCGCGCTTCAACGCTTCAATCGCGTTCCGATGGGCCTCCCGCCAGCTGTCGGCACCATCCAGCAGCTTCACCAATTCATCAGCCGCAGCTTCGCTGTCGAGGCTGTCCGTCGAACCGGCTGCCGTCATGCCAAGCCGGTGGAGGAACTGGTCGATCTTCGGATCGTAGGATATGCCGGCCATCGGAACGTCCTGGGAAGCGGCATAGATAAGCGAATGCAGGCGCATGCCAACGAGCGCACGGCAGCGGCTGACCTCGTACAGCATTGCCTGCGGATGCTCCCGGGCCGGGCACAGGCTCATCACCGAGCCGCCCGCCTCTGCCTCATCCCCTTGGGCGGAATCTGCATCCCCGGTCCAGACCGGAACCTCTTCTCGCAGCAGGTCCATGACATACTGCGACGCTTCCGTATCGGCCTCCCCGTGGAACGGGAGCATGCGCAGATGCACAGGACGCTTGCGAGCCGCCTGCTTCAGCAGCTCCGCAATCGCCCGCATATCCGAACGATCGTCCTTCCAGAAGCGAAGCGATACCCCGACAATCGGGCGGCCAGCCATATCGAAGCCCTGCCCGTCCCCTTCGGCATGTGGTCCGTTCTCCTTCATGGCACCCCGGCCTTGCGGAAGCTCCAGCCCCATGACCGGATCGGGAACGACATCGATGCGTTCCCGGCCCAAGCCCATGCGGGCCAGCAATTCCGCCGACTCCGCATCGCGGACGGAGAGATAGGCCGATTTGTTGAACACGCGGCGGATATAAGGGTAGAAGGCCTGTCTTCCGACCGGCCCCACCCCCTGCGCGTAAATAAAGGTCGGCTTGCGGAACCACTGCGCCAGCTTCAATACCGCCAAATAATAAGGGATCGTCTTCCAGCTTGTCGCATCCTGCAGCAGACTGCCGCCACCGCTGATGAGACCGTCGCATTCGCGAATTGCGCCGAGCAGCTCGCCCGGCTTCATCCGATGAGCGGCTTGCACCCCGTACAGCCTAGAGGTCGTCACCGGATCGCCGGACAGCACGATTGGCTGAATCCGGAGGCCTTCCTCCTGGCCCGCCCGCTCCAGCGCGGTCAGAATCGAGAGCAGCACGGCCTCGTCTCCGCTGTTGCCGAATCCGTAATAGCCGGACAGCGCTATGCTTCGAACTTCGGCCGCCATGCCTCCCAACACCTTTCAATGATATTCCATATCAGCACGAAGATAAGGGCAACCACGATGCCAAGCCCGATGCCCAATACCGTGCGAATGAGCGAAATAATGACCGGGGTATGGATATGGGCGAACGTATCCACCATGGACAGTTGGCCAATCGATCCGATAATGAACAGATAGACGCCGAAGCGATAACGGTAAGCAATGAAGGCGCCCGCAATCAGCAGCGGATGGGCCATCAGGAACTCCTTATTACGCGGACGGACGCCAATCGTATTTTCCAGCAGCGCCCGGAAGGTCGCTTCCCCCGGAAGCAGCGTCCCGGCATTGCCGGTGCGGGACAGGTAGAACAGCCCGACTGCGCCAACGACGCCCAAAGCGAGGACCCACAATACCGTAATCGGAGTGAACAGCCAACGCTTGCCTTCCTTGAACACCGATTCGCCGCGATACAGGAACACATACAGCGCGGTCAACACAATCGGCACGAAATGAAGCAGGCTGACGCCGCGGAACTGCTCCAGCACCAGGCTGTACGTAATATTATTCAACAGCGCAATTACGAACGGAACCGCCATCAGCGACAATACCGTCGTACGAAGGAACAATCCGAGCGCTTTGGCCAACCGGGCTCCCCCTGCGGTAACCGTAGGACTCATATCGACCCGGCGGACAGCCAGCACCATCGCGATCGTCGGCGCGCTGATGGCGACGCCCAGAGCGAGCGCCTGCTCCAGCAGATTCGGCTTCAATACGAACAAGCCTGCGCTGCCGATCAAGCCGATAAGGAAGGCCGGCAGCATCACGTAAGGAACGAAGAACGAGATCATAAGCGCGATCATCGCGACTCCGCCGATGACGACCAGCAGCTTCGCATAGCGCTGCCATGGCGCATCGACGACATGGAACGCTTCCGCCTGCCCTAACGTATATCCATTGGCTTCAATCGAGGCAATGGCATGGCCCGGTTCCTTCAAGCTGTGAAGCATATTATCAATCGAATTGACGATTTCCGCTTTGGTGAAGTCTTTCTTCACCCCGATATTGAAATAAATCATCCGAATATTCCGGTCCTTGGTCGCGAGAGACAAGCGGTCACCCAGCACATCCGGCTCATTGAACGCTTCCTGATCGGTAATGGAGTGCAGGCGGATGGCATTATAGTCCGTCAAATAGGCCAGCCTGTTCATTCCTTTTTGATCCACTTTCAAGCCTTCAATGGCGGCAATCGCGATATCATATTTTTTCAACAAATCGGCAAATGCAGTCAAGCTATTCATTTCCAGATCATCATTGAAGCCCTTGACCGACTCGCCGTCGAAAATAATCGTCTTCACGCCGATATCGTGGTAGCTCTTCAGCAGCGCTTCCACCTGCTCCTGATTGTACGGGAGCGCGTCGGACAGCCGCGGCACGATGTGGAAGCCCTTGGCGAGCAGCTGCTCGACCGCAATCGGATCCTGCGGCAGCGGCTTCATGGACGCGCTCTCTACAGGCGCCTCGATAATGAGGCCGTTCTTCCCGCTCCACAAACGCACATTAATATCAAGACCGAGGAACGTTTTCTCGATCATCGGGGACAACCGCTCCGCATACTCCGGACTCGTGAAGAGCACATATGTATAATTTTCATTGAGAGGCGGCGTCTTCTGATCAAGCAAAGCCGCATCCTGAGAACTATACAGCAGGACGCGGTTGGCATTGCGAAGCTCGGCCAACGAGCTCTCGAACATGGCCATCGATACGACGCCGGCTTCCTTCAACCGATCGAGCTGTTCATTCATATAATTCGCCGGATGAGGCGCGTATGCGGCAACCTCCACCAGGTTACGATAATTCACGACCAATTCTACTTGATTCGACGATTGCTCCGTCTGAACCCGCTGGACAGCAACCGGTATGGCAGCCACCAATCCGACGATGACAAGCAGCCACAGCCACTTTTTCATGCGGCGGTTCCATCTTTCCAACTGTTGAAGCACGAAGTTCCCTCCTTAATCCAATACCGGCACGGATGCTCCATGTCGAATAAGCCCGCCATCACCCGAGAGCATATGACCTCGTTCGACAGGAACAAGACATAATGATTCGATCACGGATCGCTTATCGTATAGAATAACCGAACCATGCCGAATCATTGCATGAATTTTCCGATTCCGTACCTTTCTTTACGTGCGGTCCGCCAGAGCGAACATCAATTCGCCTTCCGCGACAACTTGGTCGCCAACCTTGGCTACGGCTTGCCCTTTGCCGACGCTTCCTTTGAGACGGGTAATCTCGACCGACAGCGTCAGCGTATCCCCAGGCACAACCTGCCCGCGGAACCGGAAATGATCGATGCCGGCGAAGAAGGCCAGCTTTCCTTGGTTCTGCTCCAGCTTCAAAATCGCGACGGCCCCGACCTGAGCCAACGCTTCCACAATCAATACGCCAGGCATGACCGGATAACCCGGAAAATGTCCGGCGAAATGCGGCTCGTTCATCGTGACATTTTTGATGCCTACCGCGCGTTTGCCTTCTTCCAGCTCCACAATCCGATCCACCAGAAGAAATGGATAGCGGTGAGGGATAATTTCTTGAATTTGTTCAATATTCAGCATGTGCGCATGCTCCTTTCGATAAATTCAGGACTCGCATGAATAAAAGCGTTCCTCCTCGTCTACACTAACATCATCCTTCAATGACTGCAGGCGTGAAGGTTAAGATAGAGAGCTTCCCCAGCGGCGAGGCGCTGTGACGGGAGGCTCTTTGTATTCTCATGGCTGTGAACACGCTCTTATCTTCTGCAGGACAAGACCGCTTTTGGCCGATATCCGGCTTCTCTCTAAATGGTTACAGTTTATTCGCTGCCTTTTCTGTCTCGCGAGGCATGGGCTCACCGCCGTTATGCTTCGCTCTTTCGGTTCACGCGGACGACGAGCACCAGATACATGAAGGTCGTGACGAAGGAGAACAGGATGACGCCCCATAAGATGGCATGCGCTTGCGGCCATTGAAAATAGATGAACAAAATGGCGATATAATACAATACCGTCGTCAGCTTGCCCATCCAATTGGCAGGAACCGTCCGCTTGCCCTTAAAATGCATCAACGCCGCTCCCGCAATCATCCCCGCATCGCGCACCAGCATCGCCAGCGCCGCGGCAATCGACAGATCGCCGGCCCATAGCAATGACAGCATGACCGTCAACATCATCAGCTTGTCTGCCAACGGATCAAGCATCATCCCTACCGAAGTCACCATATTATGCTTGCGGGCCAAATACCCGTCCAGGATATCCGTCACTCCCGCCAACAGCCAGATTCCGAACGCGGCGAACCGCTCACCGAAGAAGAACAAAGTCAAAAAGACGGGGATAAGAACAAATCGAACCATGGTCAGCGCATTAGGCAAATTCAAACGTAAGACCCCCAGTTCCCCCCATATTACAGTTCCTCCAACTCATTATACATGCCTGCTATTAAAATGAAAACCGCACAAGCTCAAGCTCAGAACGGGCCCAATCGGCGCCGGATTCCGGCGCTGGAGAGAAAAAGACATAAAAAACCCCGCCAAGGCGGGGCCAAAATCAGGCAAACACCAGTTGAAACAGGTGTCTCCACGTATCAAAATTGAGCGCTTCCGCCACCGTGCCCTTACCTACGACGACGTATCCGGTAATCAACCCTGCAATCAGCGTCAAAACGCACGTCAGCGGAACAATAACCAGACGGACCAACCATTTGACCGAACTGCGCGACTTCTTTTTCGCCGTTCCGTTGGATTGTCCCTCTGTTCTCTCTGTATCATTACGGCGCTGCGGCTTGCGTGCGGTCGTCCGCTCCGCCGCTCCGCTATGCTGAGCCGGCCTCGGTGCATCCGCATTCCTTGGATCCCCCGGAACCGTCTCCTCTCCCCGTCTGCGCGCAATGCGCTGCAGCGAGATATCCTGCTGATCCGGCTCGAAATCCGGCAGCCTCTTCTCGTCACTCATTGCTATTCACCTGCTTCATTACGCACGCAGACTATTGGCCAGCCCCCACATCGCATCACCCGACATCAATGCCCGCGAAGCCAACTGATAGGCCCGCTGCGCCTGAATCAATTCCGCCATCTCGTCCGCCATCGACACGTTCGATTCTTCCAGCATGCCCTGCATCACATAGACGTGAGGCGCATTCGGATCCGAACGATCCCCGGTCAGATTCAAGGTCTCCACGATCGTGTTCCGGTCGGCTCCCTGCGGTAGCACATACAGATTATTCTCCGTCTGCACGAGCAGCTCCGGCTTCAATGGCCGGACAACCTTAATCTGTCCGAGCTCCTCGTCCGGTTCGCCTGTCTTCACGCCGAACACCCGGCCGGCCTCATCGATCTTCATCTCATAGCCTGCCGGAATGCGAATCTCCGTATCGTTCGTGCTCATGACGGGATGACCTTCAGCGGAAGTAAGAATCCGTTCATCCCCATCTATTATATAATGGAAAGAACCTTCGCGCATCCATGCCGTGCCGGTTGGGGTCCCCACTTCGAATAAAGCGTTCCCCTGCAAGGCCACATCGGTGCTGACCCCGGTATGCTGCAGCGAGCCTTGGCTCATGTCGCGGCTCAGCCCGGTCAGCATGGAACCGTAGCCGAGCGTATATCCCATCGGAGTGACCCGCCCAGGCTGACGGAAGTCATCATTATGCTGCTGCACGTTCGTCAGCACGTCGGCGAAGGATGCCGTCTTGCGTTTGTAGCCCTTCGTATTCAAGTTCGCCACATTGTCCGCGATGATGTCCAGCTTCCGCTGAAGGCCATTCATCGAGACTGCAGCCGCTATCATCGTCTGATTCATGTCGTTCCTCCCGCCCTGGCGTTAGACTCGGCCCACTTCATTGACCGTCTTGTCCAGCGTTCTGTCATAGAACTGCACAACCTTCTGATTCGCTTCATAGGCACGGTATGCCGTCATCATATCCACCATCGATTGTGCCGGATCCACGTTGGAACGCTCCACCACGCCTTGGCGAACCTCCACGGCATCGCCTGCGGCCACCGGGGTCCCCTGGGCAGCGCCCTGCTGCAGCCGGAAGCGGCCATTGCCGGCCCGAAGCAGATCATTCGGATTGTCGATGCGGCTAATCAGCAGCTCCCCGCCTGCGATCGGCGTGCGGGTCCGGGTATCGATCAGTTGGCCCTCTCCGTTCACCTGGATGAACTCCAGAGGTTGTCCATTCTCCAGGACGATCGGCGCATTATTGCGGTTCAGCACCAATGAACCATCCGACGTCACCAGTTCATTTTGCTCATTCACATGAAAACGGCCGTCACGGGTATACATGATCTCATCCCCGGCCTGCACCGTAAAAAAAGCTTCCGGCTGGAATACAGGATTGCCGTTCGCATCCTGGCCCTTGCCCGTCGCATCGAAGGTAACGCCCGGCACCTGGATATTAGAGAGCAGCGCGAAGTCGCCCGGCTGCTTCGTCTCCATCAGCTCGCCCTGCATGAAGATCAAGCGGCTCTCTTCAGCGAATACGCCCGTGTTCAACCGGCCGATCGTCTGGCCTTGGGCCGGATCGTTGCCCATCAAGGTCAGCAGCATCTCAGGAAAGGAGCGGCTTACTTCGGTAACCGCCTTATAACCTGGCGTCTGCAGGTTAGCCACGTTATTCGTCACTGTGTCATGCCGGCGCTGCTGGGTAACCATACCCGAAGCAGCAGTGTATAATCCTCTAATCATGGAAGCTCCTCCCGTAACTGTAGACAATATACCTTGTATATCGGATTATACGAACCGTTTCTTAATGACTTTATCCAAATTATCGAGCATCATGCCCGTTCCCTTGACGACGCAATGCATCGGATCTTCCGCGATCAGCACTGGAACCTTCAGCTCCTCGGCCAGCAGCTCATCCAATCCGTCCATCAGGGCGCCTCCCCCGGTCAGAATCACGCCGCGATCGATAATATCCGCCGACAATTCCGGCGGTGTCCGTTCCAATACCGATTTGGCGGCTGCCACAATAGAGGAGATCGGATCCCATAAGGCTTCACGCACTTCGTTCGACGTGATTGTCACCGTATATGGCAGGCCGGATACCATGTCGCGGCCCCGAATATCCATCTCGCGCTCATTGCCGGATCCCGACGGGCGAACCGTACCGATGTTCACCTTAATGTCTTCGGAGGTGCGCTCCCCGATCAGCAGCTTGTACTTCTGCTTGATGTAGCGCATAATCGCGTCGTCGAACTTGTCCCCCGCGACTTTAATAGAAGAGGCGGTCACGACATCCCCCATGGACAACACGGCCACGTCGGTCGTTCCGCCACCGATGTCAACGACCATATTGCCGCTCGGCTGGAATATATCCATACCTGCGCCAATCGCCGCCGCCTTCGGCTCCTCTTCCAAAAATACTTCCTTCGCGCCGCTCCGCTCGGCCGCTTCGCGGATCGCTTTCTGCTCAACCGAGGTAATGTTCGTCGGGGCGCAAATCAGAATCCGTGGATGCGAGTACCATTTGCGGCCGCCGACGCGTGAGATGAAATGCTTCAGCATCGTTTCCGTAATTTCAAAATCGGCAATGACGCCGTCCTTTAAGGGACGGATCGGCACAATATTGCCCGGAGTCCGTCCAACCATTCTTCTCGCTTCTTCCCCAACGGCAAGCACACGCTTGGCATCGCTCTCAATCGCCACGACGGCCGGCTCGTCGAGCACAACCCCCTTTCCCTTGACATGGATCAGAACGTTCGCCGTTCCTAAGTCGATTCCGATATCCTTGCTTAGCATAAGTTCAAGAGCCTCCACATTCATTTTTCAACTGATTTTCGATGAAATCCGACCGATTCCTGCAAAATATTTACTCATCGTTTACCATATCATACTAATAGCGCTGGATTCAATGAAAGAATGAAGGAGGATCTGTCTTATTCGGAACAAGGCCAGGAGGCGATACGATCCGGCGGCGATTCGCATGTTCGGAACTGCCGGCTAGGACTTGCCTGCCGTCATCACTTCACGTTTTTTTGAACTCGATTTCTTGTATTTGATCTTCGTCGCTTCCCCTCCCCGCAGATGGCGCACGGATTTATGGTACTCGAGAATGTGCTTCACCTGGTCCGCCAAATCGGGATTAATTTCGGGCAGCCGTTCGGTCAGATCTTTGTGTACCGTGCTCTTGGATACGCCGAACTCTTTGGCGATAGTGCGAACCGTATGCTTGGTCTCGACGATGCAGCGGCCGATTTTTATGGTCCGTTCTTTGATGTAATCGTGCACGTTCCCGCCTCCCTCTACTCGGTTTAATTGGTACATTATATGAGTAGGTCGCACACTTATGCGTTGTTGAACAGCGTGACAAGCCTGGCTTAACCGATAAATTTGACAAGACGGGGAGAAGAGGCCCGGGAGACGCGGGCGGAACGTAGACGCTTGTCCTGTGCAAAAATGGCGATGCGATGCGGAAAAATTGGAAGCCGAAGGCCGTACGGAAGCGATCTCAGGAAGGCTGTCCACCGAAATAGAACCATCTGAAAAAAATTTAATCCAGGCTGTCCCACTCCATCCACTGGAACGGCAAAAGGCGGAAGCATATTCGCTTCCGCCTTCTTTCGGAGAGTGGAGAAGATTAGTTTTTCGCCAACAGACTGGTCGGATTAACCGGCTTGTTATTGTCGTACACTTCAAAATGCACGTGCACGCCCAATGCCTTCTCCAGCTCGCTGCGCCCGGCCGTTCCAAGCGTGTCGCCCTTCTTGACCGTATCGCCTTTCGCGACTTTGACATCTGCCAGACTCTGATAGACTGTCTTCATGCCCCCGCCGTGATCCACTTCCACGACGAAGCCATTTTTCGGATGCTGCTCTGCCCGGGTGACTTTACCGCTCATGGCAGACAGGACGTCGAACGATTTCTGATCCTTGCGGGCCAGGTCGATTCCTACATTCGGCGTGAAGGTCTGTTCGAACTCTATCAGCGCCGCCGCTTGCTCTTCCTTGCTGGCCGTCTCGTCATAGAAGGACATGACGACGTCTACTTCTTGCGCGTCTTTGACCGGCCAGCCCAACGTCTCGTTGGATGCGACCACTTCGACCGCGTCTTCGTTGACCGTTCCCTCCGCCTGTGTTCCGGAATCTACCACCGTCTGATCGACCTGCGCCGTCTCCGCGTTCGGGTCGAGCGGCCGGTTCATATCCTGGTAGACCCACACTAACGTTAGGATGATTGCTGCTGCGGCCATGTACAAAGCAGGAAAGACCCATCGCTTGGACAACAGCTTTCTCCATGTGGAAGTGTGAACCGCCTGCGCTCCCTGGATTGGTTTGGAAGCTTCCGGCGTGTTCGCTGCATTGTTAGCCGATGAACTGGTTGTGGATTTGTTTTTCGAGTTGTTTTGGTTTTGTTCACTCATTTGTGATCACCTCAGTAACCATTGTTACCGGGGCTATCGCTTTTATACGTGCAAGTTTGCTAATTTTTTAGATTCATAGTTCTCTTACGAGGAAGGCGGCCCGGCTGCAGTTAGTAACTTCGAAGCTTTGTCCAACTTCACCCCTGTATAATAGTAGGTCAATATCCGCTTGGCCGCCGCTCCCTGCTTCGCCATGCCCTGCGCCCCATACTGGCTCATGCCGACGCCGTGGCCATAGCCGTATGTCGTAATGCGCAGCTTGTCACCGTCCCGCTCCCAATCAAACGCGCTCGAACGCAGATTCAACTTCTCACGGATATCCCGGCCGCTGAAGCGCTTCGATCCGAATTGAACCTCCTCCACCCGCTTCCCCGCCGTGCGGGACAGGATGCGCACATCTGCCGCCAGCCCGCCTCCAGCCACTGTGTCCGAGGACGGGCTCCCCGATCCGCCTCCGCCCTGCCGCGAGGCTTGGGCGAGACCCGGTACCGCCGCCGGAGTCAGGCCGAGCTTATCCAGGACTTCGTTCAGCGGCAGCTCCACCGTCTCGGCGTACCGGGGAGACTCGGCCTGATCCCAAGGGCTGGGCACGCTCTTCAAGTAGGGAACGGGATTCTTCCAATAATCCTCGGCATTCTCGGTATAGCCGTTGCTCGTCGAGAAGAAGGCGGCCATAATCGGCTCCCCTTGATAGGTAATCACTTGATCCCGCGTCTCATTGACGGCCTGGTTGAGCTTTACGATCGTATGCTTCGGCCGCTTCGCCAACTCAGCCAGCGGGATATACGCCTGATGGGCGACGGTATCCGTCACGTCAGCCCCCTCGGGGACGCCAGCGGTGTCGCCCGCCCGAAGGCGGCGCACGATATACGTGCGGGCGGCGATCGCCTGCGCCTTCAGCGCCTCGAGCTCGAAGTCGGCCGGCATCTCTGCCGCCAGGACGCCGCGCACGTATTGCTCCAGCGGGACATTCTCTATCTTGCGCGCATTCGCTAGATAGACGCGCACTTCCGTCCCGCCCTCGGGCGTGCCCGTCATGGCCGGCGGCGGGCCGGGACCGGTCTCCGCGGCGGGCGGCCGATCCGCCAGCCGGTCTACCAGCCCGAGCGGCAGCAGCACCGCCAGGACCATCAGGCCCGCCGCCCATAGGATAGCTCGTCCCAGCATGTCGTTCCCCCGGGATGATCGTCTTGCCCCGGAACCGCCCTTCCACCGCTTGGCAGACATTCGTGTCGGCAGCATGGTCATAAATTCTCTCTCCTTATCCTCCCGCTGGATCCCTCTTTCTATGAACCCGGTATAGAGGGAAGGGGGTAATCTACTTCCATCCTATGCTTTTTTGAGAGACGAAAGAACCGGAATCTGACAAGCTCTCTCCGCAGCCTGCCGTGGAACGACATCGGTTACAGGCTATCCGTATCTATAGTATTATCCCTTTCTCGTATTCATTTTTGAATGGCCCCGGTCGATATGATGTACAGCAGCATGCTCAAGAAATCGAAGGTTTCCGCACCAGATTGGAAGGGGAACGCACCACTCGCCACCGCATCTTCTGTCCCGCTTCTTCGTTAATAGCAGCCGACTTTTTGAACAGCCGCTTGCAGGAAAGGAAAAATCATGTGGAGAAGGGGATGGAGATGCAATGAAGGCATCCATTTCATTGGACGGCTTTGAAGGACAGGAAGTGGAAGTGAAGGCCAATGGCTTGGGCAAGCCGCGGCTGTTCATTAACCGGCAGCCGGTGCCGGTCGGCAAAAAGGGCCGGATGACGCTCCGGCGCAATGACGGAACGGAAGCGATCGCGACATGGAAGAACAGCGTCATCGGGGATCTCCCGAAGCTGGTTGTAGACGGGAACGTTATTGAGTTGGCGAAGCCTGCGCCATGGTATGTCAAGCTATGGTGTGTCTTGCCGCTCGTGCTTATCTTCGTCGGCGGAGTGATCGGCGGCGCCCTCGGCGGAATAGGGGCGATAGCCAACTTCGCCGTTTTCCGGACGCAGCTTCCCGCCATGGCCAAATACATGACAACGCTGCTTATGACGATCGCTTGTGCCGCCGGATGGTGGATGCTCGCCATGATGGCAGCCGGCCGACTGTAAGGAATAACAGGAGGAAGCTGCGCATAAACACAGCAAGGGACTGTGCCATATTCATGAATACGGTCGCAGGGGCAAGAGGGGACAACAGAGAATGTGGAGGCGGGAAAGACGGGGGCGGGGGAAGCGGAGGAAGATGGATGGGGGAGCGAAATCCTGCGTTTATCAGGCGGTTGAGAACGTCCAAGGGATTGTGTGGCGCTTCATTTTTTATGTGGCGGATCTCGTCTCTCCGTAGAAAAAATCAATGTAAAACGCTATCGGTCCAATTCTGAGTAGGAAAATGGACAATCTCTACCCCTTCGTGAAAAACAGGGGGGTTCTAACAGCCTGAAAACTGCATGATTTCTCCAGACACGCCTAATCGGTAAGCGAAATCCTGCGTAAATACAGCAATTCGATATGGACGACTTTACCAGAAAGGGAATCCTGCAAAACGGCAGGAATTTCACCCCTTTTCGCTTCGATTTGAAGCAAAAGGGCCTAAAATGATGTAGATTTGCAGCAATTCCTTGGGATGTGGACTCATTGAGCCGAAATTCCTGTAAAATAGCAGCAATTCCCTCCACACGTTCAAGCCCCAGGAGGCAACGATGCCTCTGGAAGGCAATGATGCCCCCAGGATCCGACGCGGTCTCTTGGATCCCGTAAAATCAGGCCGTTAAGAAGCCTATGGCAATTTTTGCAACTTCATTTTTTTATATGGTGGACCTCTGCATTCTCGCAGTTATTTCGGCAAGTCGAGTTGTGAGAAAAAGGGGGCTGTCTCACTGTAGCTAAAAGCTACTTATGGGACAGCCCCTTCATGACGTCTGGTTCCGCCGCATCCGATTCTGTGCCGGGGCGAATCTCAGTCCGTATCGTATATTCAAGCTATTACTGTAAGGAGAGCGAAGCGGACATCCGGCTTACGCCCAGGTCGGCTGAGCGCTGAACAGCGGAATCTCCTGTTCTTCCTTCACTTCCTGCGGTTGCTCCTCGATCGAGACGCGATAGATATCGGCTCCGAGCGCAGACAGCTTCTCCGCGATATTGACATAGCCGCGGTCGATATGCTGCACGCCGCTCACCTCGGTCGTTCCTTCCGCCACCAGACCGGCACAGATTAAGGCCGCGCCTGCGCGCAGGTCTGTCGCGCACACCTTCGCCCCGACGAGCTTGGCGCCTCCCGTGACGACGGCGGTGCGTCCGTCAACTTTAATGTTAGCTGACATCAGGTTGAACTCATCGACATGCATAAAGCGGTTCTCAAATACCGTCTCCGTGACGACGGAGGTGCCTTCCGCCACGAGCAGAAGCGCCATCATCTGCGATTGCATATCCGTAGGGAAGCCCGGATAAGGCAGCGTCTTCACGTCTACGGCCTTGAGCGGCCGATCGGCCCGAACCCGGATTCCGTTCTCGTCCGGTTCGATCTGTACGCCCATCTCTTCCATCTTCGCAATGACTGGACCGAGATGGTCTGCAATGGCTCCTTCAACGTACACATCCCCGCCGGTCATCGCCGCAGCCACCATATAGGTGCCTGCTTCGACCCGATCCGGGATGACCGTATGCTCAGCCCCGTGCAACTGCTCTACACCTTCGATGCGAATGACTCCGGTGCCCGCGCCCCGCACCTTGGCGCCCATCTTGTTCAAATAGTTGGCCAAATCGACGATTTCCGGCTCGCGGGCCGCGTTCTCAATCGTCGTCGTGCCTTCGGCTAGCGTTGCAGCCATCATAATATTTTCAGTCGCGCCGACACTCGCCACATCCAGATAGATCTTGGCGCCCTTCAGTCGGCCGTTCACTTTCGCTTCAATGTAGCCCTGACCCAATCCAATCTCCGCACCCATCGCTTCGAAGCCCTTCAGATGCTGATCGATAGGCCGCGTTCCAATCGCACAGCCACCCGGCAAGGAGATCCGTGCCTGACCCGCGCGGGCCAGCAATGGGCCCATCACGAGGAACGATGCCCGCATCTTGCGCACCAGCTCATACGGAGCTTCATACGAGTGAAGATGCTCTGCGTTTACGCGAATGGTTTCATTGGAATATGTAAGGTTGGCTCCCAGCTTCTCCAACACATGGTGTATCGTCTTGACATCGTCGAGTGGAGGCGCGTCACATATTACACTTACGCCATGCTCTCCCAATAACGAAGCAGCGATGATCGGTAGCACAGAATTCTTTGCGCCGCTTACGCGGACGGTTCCCGTCAATCGTTTGCCTCCGCGGACGATAAATTTGCTCATCATGTTTCCCTCCGCGCCTTTTTTCGCCCCATCCTCACATCACTGTACAAGATGGTAGGTCTCTCTCTTGCCCAACCCTCATCATACCACCGCCTAACGGGGCCGACAAGCGATATTTTTCGACATACCCTTCCACAATTTACTTGGGGCTACTCCCATTGTTGACATCTTTATTCGATGTTATTCGACAAGCACCGAAACCGCAGCCGTCCCCCCACACTCTGCCAACGGCAGCGCGACGGCAGGGACGACTGCCGGCATGCGGTGAATGTTTTTCATTTCCTCTTAACCACAATCGCTACGCTCCAAACAGATAACGTACGGACTGCGTCCAGCCCCAGTAATCGATGAAGAATCCCGCCACTGCGCGCCCGACGATAATCGCCAGGAGCAGGTGCAGCATTTTGCCCTGCGGGCTCTGCGGATGGCGGATGAACAGATCGAGCTTGACATGCTGCAGCGACCACCAGGCGACGCCGATGCACAGCAGCGTGACGAGCATGTTCACCACTCCGCCCCAACCGACAGCTGCCGATATGTTGGACCACGAATTGTCCATAACCGAGCCTCCTTATATAGAGGTTGTTCGAAAAGTCCACTTCTGATCACGAGGTGATTCAGGAAGTAACTCGGCATCGAAGCTTGCACACTCTTGCAAAGCGGACCACACGATATTGCGGCGCTTACCGCAGCGCGACGAGCATCGACACGAACTCCGCCCGCGTCGCCTGCCGATCCGGGGCGAACATGTCCTCGTCCATCCCCTGGATGAGGCCCTGCTCCTTCATGGCGGCCAGCATCGGAGCGGCCCAATGGTTCACGGGCACGTCGCGGAACGGAGCTTCCGCCGGGCGCTCCGGTTGAATGCCGAGCGCCTTCCCCATCATGACGGCCATCTCCGCCCGCTTGACCGGCAACCCCGGACCGAATCGCCGGTTGCCGATTCCGCCGGTGATTCCGGCCTTCGCGACCCGGGAGACATCAGCGTAAGCCCAATGCTTCGCCGGAACGTCCGTGAAGGTTGGAGCTCCTTGAATGCTTCCGCCCAGCTCGAAGGCTTTGGCCAATACGGCCGCCGCTTCGGCCCGGGTAATCTGCCGGCCCGGACGGAACAGCGCCTCGTCATAGCCTGAGATCCACTTGGAACGGACAGCCTCCACAATCGCTTCCTGAGCCCAGTGGCCGCCGATATCGCGGAAGCCTTCAACCAACGGCTCGGTGCTGAAGGATAACCGGTAATATTTCGTATCGAACTTCTTGTCCGTCGTCAGGCGTACATAATACGTTCCCAGCTCCAGGACAGCGCCCGCCGATATCTGCTCCAGCTTGGTCCCGCTTTGCGCGCCGGCGATCTTCTTCTGCTCCTTCGTCAGCACGGTCATGCTGACGTTCCGGTCGGACGGGAGGTTCTTCAGTGCCACCGTGCCATAGACCGGACTCTTGATCGTGAACTGGAACCAGTCCACATCGCTGTCTTTGTCGAACACGCCAACGTATTCGGTGCCTTCGCTCATCGTGACCGCTTCATACATCTTGTCGTTCGGTTCATTCGGATCGGTGTATTGCGTAATATATTCCACATGCAGCTTATACTCGCCCGCGACCGGTTCCGGATGCGCCGTGACGACATTCTGCACTTGAATGTAATATTTCCCCGCGGGAAGATCGGTCAGCACGGCCGATTCCGGCCGTCCCTCCTTCTCTTCGTCAATCCATTGCGTTCGAATATGCGAGCCGCGTATCTCCAGCGCCGGATCGATCCGCACCGTATCTACGCTGACCTTCAGTCGCAGCGTGCCTTTGCGCGGCAGCTGAATCATATACCAGTCGACATCGCCCGTATGGCTGAACGTGCCGACAATATCCTGCGTCCGGGCCGGAATCGTGTAGGCCTGGTACTGCAGGTCATTGGATTCGAACGGATCCTCGTAGATGAAAAACCGGGAAGACAGCTTATAGGACAACGATTCCTTCCCTTCATAGCCTTGATGCTGAAGACGAATCATATTCAGGCCCTGCTTCACCGGAATAAGGGTCTTCTTGCCGCCCGCGTCGCTATATGTCTTGCCTATGCTCTGCTTCCCTACATAGTGCGCCGCCTGAACGGTTCCCTTCCCTTGTATCCGCTCCAGCGAGAGCTGCAGCGTGCCTTCGTAAGGGGCATCGACAGCGAACCATTGGGTCCGCTTATTCGGGGCGAATACGCCGCTGACCGACGTGTCGATAGGGAACACGCGCGAGCTGCCGCGAGTCGTATTCTTACCGAATGCTTGTTCATCGTAAGGAATACGAAGCGCCTCGTCGACGCGCAGCAGGCCGTATCCGCTCTGCCGATCCCAGCCTGGCGACTCGATATTCTGCGCGGTGCGGCGGAGATGCTCCCGAATCTGGTATGGCTTCAGTGCGGGATATTTGCTCCACAGCAGGGCGGCCGCCCCGGCCGCTTGCGGCGCAGACATCGATGTTCCTTCTTCTGCCTTGTAGCCGCCGCCGAGGGCTGTCGTATAGACATGCCACGGCGCGACCAGATCGACCTCCGGCCCCGTGTTCGACCGCGGCTCTACCAACAGATCGGGCGAGCTTCCCCCGACAGCCAGAACAGTCGGATAGGCTGCCGGATATTTGACCTCTACCTTCTCTTGGTACCGCAAGCCGTCATTACCCGTGGCCGCGACGAGAAGCACGCCCTTTTTCTCGGCGTAATTCACGATATCTTCCATATATTTTGAATAACGATACAGTCCCACTGACATGACGACAATTTTGGCTCCGTGATCGACAGCGTACAGTATGCCTGCGCCTAACTTGTCTTCATCTCCGTAGCCTTGGGCATCCAATGCCTTAATCGGCATAATCTTCGCGTTCCACAGCACCCCCGTGGTGCCCTTCCCGTTATTCCCAACCGAGGCTAGCACGCCCGCTACGCTGGTGCCGTGGCCGTTATCATCCTGAGGCAGGCCCGCCTCCAGCAGGTTCGTGCCTTTGACGAGATTAGGCTTCAGATCAGGGTGGTTCAGGTCCACTCCGGTATCCACCAGCGCGATCGTAATGTTCGAGTTGGCCTTGGCCTGCGCCCAGGCCTTATCCGCCCCGATCTGCCGCAAATAGGTCTGCTGGGAATATAGCGGGTCATTGGGCTTGACGGCCGCGTTCAACGTCCGGACCGACTGATTCGGTTGAACATATTCGACATGCTCCGACTGTCTCAGCGTCTCCAGCCATTCCCCGGTGGTCTCCGCCTGCTGCGGCTTGACGATCGAAATATTGACCGCCTGTTGCTCGCTTACGATTTCGCTGTTCGCCAGCAACCGTTCATCTTGGTGTCCAGTTTTCCATTTTACAATCCAGGAGTCGGCTGCCTCTTCATTCGCAATGCTTTCCCATCGCATCTCGCTTAAGGAGACAAGATTGCCGTCCTTCCCCGCCCGGTCGACCGGCTGCAGATTACGAATCTCTGTCTGCAGCGGAGTCAAGGAATTCACCAGGACAAGCAAGGCTAGGGCTGCAACCAACATCGATCCGACGGCTGTTCGCCATCGTGTCTTCATAACTTTCATCCCATTCCAATCATTCAGGTTATGCACGGACGTCGTGCATCATTCAGAGGATGATTAAACCAGACCGTCATCCTGCTGTCAATCGGTAAACCTTGCTTGTTGACAGAGTATTCCTGTCCGTTATGCCATTCGCCATGGAGCCCATTGCTATTGTAAGGGATGCCGAATGACTGCACAAGGCGTCGTAAGATATATAAGATTCGTCACACGAAAAGGACAATCCTTTATTTACAGTCAATATAGTTCCCTGGACCTATCGTCGACAAATTCCGCAATGACGGGCTGGCAAAGTCCGCACTCCGGGCCATCGCAAACCAGCCGCCAGCGCCCATTTTCAAAGGATCTGCGGCATGAAATCCGATGATGACTTCGTATAGTTTTCTCCGGAAAAAAATCGCCCTCAGTTCTCAACCTTCCCGTTAAAAACATAAAAGCCCCTGAACCTGGTGCCCAGGTTCAGGAGCCCAAATGACTCATTTTTTATCTCACCAGCAAATCGGCCCCGATGGAGAATACCCGGCTCAGCGCTTGGATGACCGGGTTCGGGAATGCCCCGAGCCCGACAATCGCGAGCACGCAGACGATGATGACGAGTCCTTGCGTCCATGGTATGCGCACCGCTTCCTCATTGTCCCCGCGCATATACATCTGGCGGATGAAGCCGAAGTAGAAATAGAAGGAGACGACACTCGCGACCATCATGACGATGGCGATCCAGAGTGTGTGCGAGGCAATCGCTCCAAGAATAATGAATAGCTTCCCGAAGAAGCCCGCCGTAACCGGAATGCCGGCCAGCGACAAGACGATCACCGTCATCGCGACGGCCAGCCATGGCGAACGGTAGTAGAGACCCGCATAGCCGCTTAGATGATCATGGCCGGATGACCGCTCGATAACCATATGAACGGCAAAGGCCCCGAAGGTCATCAACAAATAGGCGATAAGATAATAGATGAATTCCGCGAAGTTCGACGCGTGCAGATGCTGACCGAACAAGTTCAGACTGACCGGAACGAGCAGGTAGCCCGCATTCGCGATTCCGGACAGGGCAAGCAGCCGCTTGACGTTGGCCTGGCGAAGCGCCATCGTCGTTCCGACGATCATGGACAAGGCTGCGATGGACAGCAATATCGTCGACAAGTCCGAATAGATGGCCATATCCTGGCCCAGACCGAGATACATGCTGTAGAACATGCGGAACACGACGGCGAGCGTCGCCGCTTTGGACACGACGCCCAGAAAGGCGGATATCGGCGTCGGCGCGCCCTGATACACATCCGGGGCCCAGGCGTGGAACGGAGCCGCCGCGATTTTGAAGCCGAAGCCGACAATCATCAGAATGAAGCTGACATAAATGAGCGGCTCGAACCCGGCGGTGCGATCAGCCAAGGCATGGGCGATTCCATTGAAGGCCGTGCTTCCGCTGATTCCGTACAGGAACGACATTCCGTATAAAATAAAGGCCGAGGCCACGCTTCCGAGCACCGTATACTTGAACGCGCTCTCCGTCGACTTGCTGTCGTTCTTTTTCATCGCCACTAAAATATACGATGTGATGCTGAGCAGCTCCAAGCCGACATAGAGCGTAATCAGGTCGCCGGACGAAGCCATCATCATGCCTCCGATGGCGGCCGGAAGGAGCAAATAATAATACTCTCCCCGATTCGGCAGCTCTTCCTTGCGCAGATTGCCGAGGCTCATCATGATGACGAAGCCGACGCCAATCAGGATGATGGCCTTCACGATTAGGGCGAAGCCGTCGATGCGATAGCTGTGTTCGAGCAGCTGCACCGCCTGCGCGGCCTCTGCCGTCAGCTTCGCCCGCTGATACAGCTTGAGCAGGACAAAGCCAAGCGACACGGCGATGGCGAGCAGCGAGAGCACGCCCATGACGTCGCGATGGATGCGGCGGGGAAGCGCCAGATCAATGAGCGAGATGACAATGGCCGCAATGACTAGCGTAAGCTCAGGCGCCAGCAGTGCGAGATCGGCCAAATGCAGCAGTTGAACATGTGGCGTATCCATGAGCCTACCCCCTCACCTTGAATAGTTCGATAATATGCGCAACGCTGTTGTCTATCGGGGCGGTCACGAAGGACGGGAACAGACCGATAAGGACAATGCATGCGGTCAGCACCATAATCGGGATCGCCTCCGCCAGCCGCGCATCCTTCAATCCCGCGAAGCGGTCATCCATCGGCCCGTACGAGATGGCGAGCACCCCGCGCAGTACGTAGACGGCGCTGAAGATGAGCCCAAGCGCTCCGAGTATCGCGGCCCATGATGCGGTGCCGTACAGTCCGAGGAGCGTCAGCAGCTCCGCGACGAAGCCGGACAGCCCCGGCAGGCCGAGCGATGCCAGACCGGCAAGGAGCAGAATCCCGCATAAGAACGGCATGCTCTTCGCCAGTCCGCCCAGCTCCCCGATGCGCGTCGTGCCCGTTCGCTCGCTGAGACTGCCGACGAGCAGGAAGAACAGGGCCGAGATGAAGCCGTGCGACACCATCTGAACGACTGCGCCCTGTATGCCCAGCTCGTTCATGGCCGCGACGCCGAGCAGCACGAAGCCCATATGACTGATGCTGGAATAAGCCAGCAGCAGGCGCAGCTCCCTCTGCCGGAAAGCCAACACTGCGCCATACAGCACATTGATTACGCCGAGCACGGCCAGCACGGTCGCCCAGGAAGCGGTCTCCTGCGGCAGCAGCGCCGCCCCGAATTGGACGAGCCCGTAAGCCCCCATTTTCAACAAAATACCCGAGTGAAGCATGACGACCGGAGCCGGAGCTTCGGCATGCACCTTCAGCATCCACGTATGGAACGGGAAGAACGGCAGCTTGATGCCGAAGGCGATCAGCAGCAGCACGAACACCGTCGTCTTCATTCCCGCGGTCAGATAAAAGACGCTGTAGTCCGCCTGATTGACGTAGGCCGACGCGCTCCCCAGATTGTCCATAATGACATTCAGATTGCTGCTGTAGATATAGTGGCCGCCATCCGGGAAGTCCGGATGAGTCGTGAAGCCCGCGGTTACCGTCAGAATGACGAAGGCCACGAGCAGCAAGGCCGATCCGAGCCCGTTATAGACGAGGAAGCGGTTCGCCGCCTTCTCCCGGTGCATCAATCCCCATATGCCGATGAGGAAGAAGGTCGGCACCAGCGTCCATTCGAAGAACATGAAGAACAGGAGCAGATCCCGCGCCAGGAAGACGCCGATCATCCCGACCTCGAGCAGGAGGAAGAGGATGTAGTACGTTTTCCACCTTTTTTTGATGCCCAATGAAGCGATGGCCGCCATCGAGGCCACAATCGTCGTCATGACGACGAGCGGCAGCGATAAGCCGTCAATCGCCAAATGATAGTCGATGTTGAACGACCAGGATTGAATGCCGCTGGCGATCTCCAGGTTCAGCGGAAGAGAGATCCAGGCGTATTGCTCGGTTAATGACGCTCCCTTATCGACCAGATCATAGATGCCGTACACCGTAAGCGCCAGGATGAGCGGCAGGAAGGTCGCCGCGATGCCGATGATTTGAATCGCGCGCGTGCGGCCCTTCGGCACGAACAGCAAAATCAGTACGCCCAACAGCGGAGAGAAGGTCAGCAGTGTCAACAAGGGCAGCGATGTAAGCCCGTTTACCATTTACCAGAACCTCCTTCCGAGCGCCAGGATGAACACGATCAGCGCAACGAATCCGAACAGCGACATCAGCCCGTACGTCTGCAGCTGCCCGTTCTGCAGCCGGGTCGACGTCTTGCCGATGCCAACCGCCGCTCCCGAGACGAGCCGGACAATCCCGTCGACAATCCATTTGTCGAACGCCTGCAGTACGCGGCCGAGGCCGGCAAGCGAGCGAACGAAGATCAGCTGATACAGCTCGTCGATATAGTACTTATTCGCCACAAGCCGATAGAACGGATTGGACGATTCCTGCGAAGCGCCGCGGCGGGTTCCGCGCGGCCCGTACCACATATAACCTAACCCGATGCCGAGCACGCCCGCCAGCACCGAGATAATCATGGCGGCGGCATGAACGGAGGAGCCCGGTTCATCCCCGTTCAGCCACGTGCCGAATGCGCCGCTGAATGGAGTATGAACGAATCCGGCGACGGCAGCCAGCACGGCCAGCACGACGAGCGGGAATGTCATGGAAGCCGAAGATTCGCGGACGCTCTCCGCATCCGAATCGGCGGCAGGCGGCCCTGTAAAGACCAGGAAGAACAATCTCGCCATATAGAAGGCGGTAATGAATACGGTGACCGCTCCAACGATGAAGAGCAGCATATTTTGTTCCCAGGCAGCCGCCAGTATAGCGTCCTTGGACCAGAAGCCGGACAGCGGCGGAATGCCGGACAGCGCCAGGGCGCCGATGGCGAAGGTCCAGGCCGTCACCTTCATCCGGTTCCCCACTCCGCCCATGCGGAATATATCCTGTGTATGTATGGCGTGAATGACACTGCCTGCCCCGAGGAACAGCAGCGCCTTGAAGAAGGCATGGGTGAACAGATGAAATATCCCGGCCGTAACCGCCCCGAGTCCGAGCGCCATCATCATATAGCCAAGCTGGCTGACGGTGGAATAGGCCAAGATTCGCTTCATGTCCCGCTGCGCTGCGGCAATCGACGCCGCGAAAATCGCGGTGAAGCCGCCTGCGCCCGCGACGATCATCATCGCCGTCGGCGAGATGGCGAAAATATCAAAGGTCCGGGCGACCAAATATACGCCGGCCGCAACCATCGTCGCCGCGTGGATCAGCGCGGAGATGGGCGTCGGCCCCTCCATCGCGTCCGGCAGCCACGTATGCAGCGGGAACTGGCCGGATTTGCCGACGGCTCCCAAGAAGATCAAGGCCGCAATCCAGGTGCCCAAGCCGGCGGAGATGCCGTACTGAGCCATGGAATCGGCATTGGCGAACACGTTGCCGATCATCGTAAAATCAAGCGCATGGTTCGGCATATGCCAGAACAGGATGAGAATCGCGAGCAGCAGCCCGACATCGCCGATGCGGGTGACGATGAAGGCTTTTTTGGCGGCGGCGCGCGCCGCAGGCCGCTCATACCAGAAGCCGATCAGCAGGAAGGAACAGACCCCGACCAGCTCCCAGAATATATAGAGCTGAATGAGATTCGGCGACAGGACCAGTCCCAGCATGGCGCTCGTGAATAGAGCAATGTACGCATAGAACACCGTCTGCCGCTCGTCGTCCTCCATATAGGCTTTGGAATACACATTGACCAGCGTGCTTACCAGCGTGACAATCACGAGCATCAGCGCATTCAGGTTCGTGATGTCAAATCCGAACTCGAGACGGATGTCGCCGATGCGGAACCATTCGAAGCTGCGGGTGTAGTCGTCAGGCGCACCTGTCATCCGCTCCCACAGGATGAGGACGGAGAGTACGCATGCGGCGAACGAGCTGAAGACGCCGAGCATGACGGCAGCACCTTTCATCTGGCGGCCGAATGCCGTCAGCACGAGGAACGCGAGCAGCGGAATGACCGGGATAATCCATGCATATTGCGACAAGACGGATTCCATTGTCGTATCCTCCTTACGGTTATCTCTTCAATTCGTTATATTCGTCCACGTTGGCCGTGCCGCGGTTCCGATACAACGCGATTAGAATGGCGACGCCGACCGCCGCTTCCGCCGCGGCGACCGCAATCGTGAAGAGCGAGAAGATCTGGCCCTTCAGATTCGGCACGACCCCGTACTTGGAAAAGGCGATCAAGTTCAAATTGGCCGCATTCAGCATCAGCTCGATGGACAGCAGCACGATGACGGCATTGCGCTTCGTCAGCACCCCGTAGAGTCCAATGCAGAACAGGATGGCTGCCAGCGTAAGGTATGAAGCCAGCATGCTCCCCATTTAATCCGCCTCCTTCTTCGCGAGCACGATGGCCCCGATGAATGCGACGGTCAACAGCACCGACAGCAACTCGAACGGGATAACATGCTCTGTGAATATCTGCTTCCCGAGCTGGAGCGCATTGTCCTGGGCCAGGGCGGCCGGCTCAGGCACGGGGAAATCGGTGCCGCGTATCGTAAAGAACAGCACCCCGAACAAGGCCAGACAGCCAAGCGCGGCCAACGTCTCCCTTAGCGGGCGCGATACCTCTTCATCCTGCCGATCATGCCGGGTCATCATGATGCCGAAGATCATCAGAATCGAGATGGCTCCCGTGTAGACCAGCACCTGGACGAAGGCGACGAACTCGGCTTCCAGCATAACGAAGATGCCCGCCAGCCCGAGAAAGGCGAAGGCCAGCGATACGACCATATGAACGACCTTCGTAAAATTAAGCATCAATACCGATCCGGAAATAATGCAGATGGCAAGCACGAAGAAGGCTACCGTTTCTCCCGTCCACTCGATGGAGAAGTTAAACATTTTTTCTGGCGCCTCCTTTAGGCATGGCTGAATTGTTTTCCTGCCGTATATTCTGGTTGTTCTCGTTCAACCATTCCATGTTTTTGAACAGCTCGTCGCGGCTGTACGTCGCCAGCTCGAAATTGTTCGTCATGACAATCGCTTCCGTTGGACATACCTCGGTGCACAAATCGCATAAAATGCAAATTTCAAAGTTGATGTCAAACGTATCGATAACCTTGCCCTTCTTCTCCGGATCCGGATTCGGCTTCCCAGTGAGCGTGATGCAATCCGTCGGACAAATGCGCGCGCACATGTTGCAGACGATGCACTTGTCCGGTTCGAAATATTGAATGCCGCGGAACCGGTCAGGCATTTCCAGAGGCTTATCGGGATACGGATAGGTGACTTTTTTGGAAGTCAGCGCCTTCATCGTGACGCCCAGCCCTTTGAATAATCCTTTCACGTATTTCACCCCTAGCCTATTTGTTGAATAATTCGATATATAGCGCCGTCAGGAAGACATTAAGAAGCGCCAGCGGCAGCAGCACTTTCCATCCGAAGCTCATCAGTTGATCTACGCGAATGCGCGGCATCGTGGCCCGCAGCCAGAAAATGAAGAAAACGCAGAACGAAAATTTGAGCACGAACCACAAAATCCCCGGAACAAAATCAAGGAACGGAAATGGCGGATGCCAGCCCCCGAGGAACAGCACCGTCGTCAGCGCGGAGAGCGCGAACACGTACACATATTCCGCCAGCATGAAAAAGGCAAACCGGAAGCCGCTATACTCCACATGATAGCCGGCGACCAGCTCCGATTCCGCCTCCGGCAAATCGAACGGAGTCCGGTTCAGCTCGGATATCCCCGCAATGAGGAAGACGACGAAGCCGATAATCTGCGGGAACAGATTCCATTCCCAAAAATAATTGCCCTGCCCTTCTACAATGGTACGCAAACTGAGCGATCCATTCAATAGAATAATGCCAACGACGGAAATGACAAGCGGAATCTCGTAGCTGATCATCTGCGCTGCAGAGCGCATTCCGCCCAAAAGTGAATATTTATTGTTGGAGGCCCAGCCGCCGATAATGATGCCGATGGTCGTAATGCTGGAGAGGGCGGCGTAGTAGAGCAAGCCTACATTCAAATCGGCGAAGCCGAGCCGTTCGCTGTACGGTATCGTCGCCAGGACGGCGAACGCGGGCACATAGGCGATGACCGGAGCAAGGATGAACAAGGCCCGATCAGCTTTGCGCGGAATGGTGTCTTCCTTAATAAGCAGCTTGAATATATCCGCGACCGTCTGCAGCAGCCCGAGCGGTCCGACCCGGGACGGGCCATGGCGGAACTGCATCCAGCCGATCACTTTCCGTTCGAAATAGATCGCATACGTGACGAAGCCCAGAACGACCAGCATCATGACAACGGCCCAGCCCAGAAAGATGAAGGTATTCGTCCAGGTGAGCGATTGTTGGATTAGTTCTTGCACTAGCAATCCACCTCCCCGACGACGATATCGACCCCGCCCAATATCGTAATAAGGTTCGTCATCGTCTCTCCGACGAGCAGCTTCGGCAGGATTTGCAGGTTGACGAAGGATGGACGCCGGAACTTCAACCGATAAGGCTCCTGCTTGCCCCGGGATACGATATAGCAGCCGATCTCGCCGCGCGGCGACTCAATCCGCGCATAGATCTCTCCTTCCGGCGGACGGATGACGCGCGGCACCTTGCCCATCGTCTCGCCTTGGCCCGGGAATTGTTCCACCGCCTGCTCCAGAATGCGCAGGCTCTGGCGAAGCTCCTCCATCCGGAGGACGTATCGCGTGTAGCAATCGCCGCCTTTTCCCACCGGGACATCGAATTCGAACCGGTCGTACAGGCTGTACGGCTCATCCTTGCGCAGATCCCACTTCACGCCGGTGCAGCGAAGATTCGCTCCGCTCAATCCATAGGCGATGGCCGTATCGGCATCATAGGTTCCGATTCCTTTGATCCGGGCCAAAAAGATCTCATTGCCGCTTACCAGCTTGTCGTATTCCTTCAACCGCTTGCGCATGTAAGGAATGAAGTCGCGCACCTTGTCAATCCATCCCGGCGGAGCGTCCCACTTGACGCCGCCGACCCGCATATAGTTATAGGTCAGCCTCGCGCCGCACAGCTCGTTAAACAGATCGATGATGATTTCGCGATCGCGGAACGCATACAGGAACGGGCTCATCGCTCCGATGTCCAGCAGGTAGGTGCCCCACCAGACGAGATGGCTGGCCACGCGCTGCAGCTCCATTACGATCAGGCGGAGAAATTCGGCGCGTTCCGGAATTTCCAGCTGCATCATTTTCTCGACGGCATGGACAAGCACATAGTTATTCGTCATCGCGGACACATAGTCCATTCTATCAGTGTAAGGGATAATTTGCGTGTAGTTGAGGTTCTCGGCCAGCTTCTCCGTTCCCCGGTGCAGGTAGCCCATCACGGGGGTGGCTTCCTTGATCACTTCGCCGTCAAGCTTCACGACAATGCGAAAAACGCCATGCGTGCTCGGATGCTGAGGACCGACGTTCAAGAGCAGTTCTTCTGTGCGAATCAAGGGTGATTACACCTCCGAATCCAACGGCTCATAGTCTTTGCGCAGCGGGTGGCCGACCCAATCGTCCGGCATCATGATGCGGCGCAAATCGGGATGTCCGGGAAAGTCGATGCCCAGCAGGTCATACACTTCCCGTTCACACCAATTCGCGGTAGGCCAGATCGGCGTTACCGAAGCAATGGACGGCTGCTCCCGATCGGTCTTGACATGAACGGCCGCCTCGGCCTTCGTGGATAAATTGATGAAATAGTACACAACCTCGAGATGCGTCTCGTGGTCTGCGCCGGCCAGATTCCGCAAGTAATTGCAGGACCATTCCGGATGATGCCGGAGCAGGCTAGCGCAAGCCAACCAGTGCTCGTTCTTCACCGTAATCGTCGGCAAATGCCCGTTCTCTTCGTTGATGACAGCGGCCTCCACCGCATCCTCGGCCACCTCCGCCTTCAGCAGGGCGACCAGCGCATCGAGCACGGGCTGCTTCGGAGAAGGCTCCTTCGGCTTCGGCGGTTCCTCGCTCGCCTTCGCTCGCGGCGCACGTGCCGGCCGCTCGGGCTTATCGCCGGCTGCGGCAGCCGCTGCCCGGGCAGGCCGTTCGCCCGCAGCTCCCGCGGCGTCCGTGGCTCCTTCGGCCGCAGCCTTCGCCTTCGCGGCGCGCCGCTCCTCCGCCGCCTTCAGTCGGGCGGCCTTCTCCTCCTCGCTGAGCGGCGCGCGCTTCGCCTTGTCCGCCGGCGCTGCCGGTTCGGCCGCGTCGGGCTCGGAAGCCGGCTTCGCAGCGGCTTCGGCGCGCTCGCCCGCCTCCACGGCAGGCGGCGCACTTTCAGCGGCCGGGGACGCCGCTTCCTTCGCCGGCTCCGCCTTCAGCGCTTCCGCAGCGCCTTCCGAATCGGATGCAGGCTCTTCCTGCGCCGCAGGCGATTTCTCGACTTTGCCCCTGGTTCCGGCGCTCTCGTTTTGTTCGGTTTCTTTCATCTGTGCATCTGTCTGGGCTTGATCGTTTTTCTCAGCCTTCACAGTCTCTTCCGCTTTCTCAGTTCGCTCTTCCTTCACAGTCTTTTCGCTTTTTTCAGTCTGATCTTCTTGCACAGCCTCCTCGGCCATCCCTGTCTTCTCGGCTTCTAGCGGCGGCTGAACCGCTACCTGATCCTTCTTCTCCTCGCTCACGCATCTGTCACCCGCTTTCCGGTCTTCGCTTCATAGCGGATTTTCGCTTGCAGCTTGTTAATGCCATAAATCAATGCCGCCGGATTCGGCGGGCAACCCGGTATGTAGATATCGACCGGAACAATCTGATCGACGCCTTTGATGACCGCATACGATTTGACATAAGGCCCGCCGGCCGTCGCGCAGGAGCCCATGGCGATCACCCATTTCGGCTCAGGCATCTGATCGTACAGCCGCTTCAACAGCGGCCCCATCTTCTTCGTAACCGTTCCCGAGACGATCATGACATCCGACTGGCGGGGAGAGGTCCGGAAGATGACGCCGAAGCGGTCCAAATCATAGTGCGAAGCACCGGTGCCCATCATCTCGATCGCGCAGCAGGCGAGACCGAACGTCAGCGGCCATAGCGAGTTGCTGCGCGCCCACGCCTTCAATTGCTCCAGCGTGCCGAAAAATACGTTGCGTTCCAGCTCCTGCCGTTCTTCCAACGTGATTGATTCTAAAGAGAATCCCATCGAAACACCTTCTTTTTCCAGGCGTAAATTAGACCAACCAACAGCAATCCGACAAAAATCAGCATCTCCACCAGCGCGAACAGGCCAAGCTGCTTGTAAGCAACCGCCCACGGGTACAAGAAAACGGTTTCCACATCGAAAATGACAAACATAAGCGCAAACAAATAATACCGGATGTTAAACCGAACTTGTCCCACACCAACCGGATCGTTACCGCTTTCATACGTTGTTTGTTTCATGTCTGTCGGCTTCTTCGGCCTGAGCAGCCGGCCCGCTGTCAGAGCGGCCACCGGCAGAAAAATACCGAGTCCGATAAAAATGGCCACGATGACGTAATTGTTGATGTACTCCAAAGACATCCCCTCCGTCGCAGCTATCGTATTACAGACAACCCTATATTGAATTGTTCTAAACCCGCCACAATTATAACAAAACCTACCAACCCCGTCTATGCAATTCCTGGCATAATCTGTATTCCTTCTTGCAGCGCGGCAAATGGATATATATTGCTATATTTTATTCATCGTGACGGTCCAATAGAAGCATTTCAAAGAAGCTTTTGTGACAATATAGACATATTCGATCGAATATAAATCCAGAGAGGTAAAGCCTATTATTACTATCGGCTTAGATAGAATGATGCAAGATTCATCGTTGAGGAAGCGTTGTTGCGGGATGCATGGTCGAATGGCCGCGCCCAATAGAAGCCGGGGCGGCGGCTGTCAACTAACCTGGGGTCAATTCCGGCGGCAGGGCGCTGCGCAAGCCCTCCGGATACAAATCAAGCCGAGACGCAAGAAGCGCCTCGGCTTGAGTCTATTATCGTGACACGTTCCGTTGGGACACTTGGATCCGTGTTACGGCACGTTGGAGTGACAATTCCGCACGGCGGAAATCGACGTGATCCTGTTTGCTCCGTTGAGCCATCGCCAGGCGTTGTTCCGCACGCGCCTTTGCTGCCTTCGCACGCTCGATGTCGATTTCTTCCGGCAGCTCCGCGCTTTCCGCAAGGACAACAACCTTGTCTCTGCGTACTTCCACGAATCCGCCATGAACAGCAAGCCAGTGCTCCTTGCTGCCTGTCTTAATCTTCATCGGCCCAACCTGCAGCGGCGTTACCATCGGGATATGTCCTGCCAAAATGCCGAGTTCACCTTCCACGCCCTTGACGGTAATCATGTTCACTTGATCCTCGAACACTTTATGCTCGGGTGTGACGATTTCCAATAAAAAGGTGCTCAACTGCGGTTCCTCCTTCCGTTCCATCCGGAACTACCCGTTCCGGACAGCCCGTTTCACGTCAAGCCGCTTATAGCGTCTTTGCCTTCTCCACCGCTTCTTCGATGGTGCCGACGAACAGGAATGCCGCTTCCGGAAGGTCGTCGTGCTTGCCGTCGAGAATTTCCTTGAAGCTGCGAACCGTTTCCTTGACCGGCACGTACTTCCCGGGAATGTTCGTGAACTGCTCGGCAACGTGGAACGGCTGGGACAGGAAGCGTTGAATCTTCCGCGCCCGGGCTACCGTCAGCTTGTCATCCTCCGACAGCTCATCCATACCGAGAATGGCGATAATGTCTTGCAGCTCTTTGTAGCGCTGAAGAAGCTTCTTCACGTCTTGTGCCACATCATAGTGCTCCTTGCCGACGATATCCGGCGACAGGGCGCGGGATGACGAAGACAGCGGATCGACCGCCGGGAAAATACCCAATTCGGAAATTTTCCGGTCGAGGTTCGTCGTTGCGTCCAAGTGGGCGAACGTCGTCGCCGGCGCCGGGTCCGTATAGTCATCCGCAGGAACGTAGATCGCCTGAATGGATGTAACGGAGCCTTTTTTGGTCGACGTGATCCGTTCCTGCAATTGTCCCATCTCGGTAGCCAGCGTCGGCTGGTAACCTACCGCGGAAGGCATGCGTCCCAGCAGGGCGGATACTTCGGAGCCCGCTTGCGTGAATCGGAAAATGTTATCGATGAAGAGCAGCACGTCGCGGCCTTCTTCGTCACGGAAATATTCCGCCATCGTCAGACCGGTCAAAGCAACGCGCAGACGCGCTCCAGGCGGTTCGTTCATCTGACCGAACACCATCGCCGTCTTGTTGATAACGCCGGAGTCTCTCATTTCATAGTAGAGGTCGTTCCCTTCCCGGGTACGCTCGCCTACGCCGGCGAAGACGGAAATCCCGCCGTGCTCCTGCGCGATGTTGTTGATAAGCTCCTGAATGGTAACGGTTTTCCCAACGCCCGCACCGCCGAAGAGGCCAATCTTTCCGCCTTTGACGTACGGAGCAAGCAAGTCGATGACCTTAATCCCGGTCTCCAGAATCTCCGCTTGCGTCGTCAGCTCGTCGAAGCTAGGAGCCGGCTTATGAATCGGGCTGGACAGCTCGCGGCTGACGTCGCCCGCATTGTCAATCGTATTGCCCAGCACGTTGAAGACACGGCCCAATGTCGCCGCGCCTACCGGTACGGTAATCGGATGCCCCATATCGGTTGCTTCCATGCCGCGCACCAGACCATCTGTCGAAGACATCGCGACGCAGCGCACTACGTCATCGCCCAGATGGACGGATGCTTCCAATGTCAAGTCGATGTCAGGCGCGCCAGGAGTCGTCGATTTCTGTTCAATCTTGATCGCGTTCAATATCTCCGGAAGTTGACCGCGTTCGAACTCAATGTCGATAACCGGACCGGTTACGCTAATCACGCGTCCTTTGTTCATCTCGTTCCCTCCTACTGAAAACTTGCGCTATCCTGTTACCCGTTTAAGCTTGAGCGTTCGCTCCAGCTACAATTTCAGAAATTTCCTGCGTGATCGCCGCTTGGCGCGCACGGTTATAAGACAATGTCAGCGAGTTGATCATCTTCGTCGCGTTCTTCGTCGCGCTGCCCATAGCAGTCATCTGCGCGCCGAATTCGCTTGCTTTCGCATCCAGCAGCGCGCTGTAAATGAGCGTCTCCGCATATTTCGGCAGCAGATCATGCAGTACCGCCTCCGGCGAAGGTTCATACTCATAACTGGTCGTCTCTCCGATCAAAGCATCATCATCCAATGGAAGAAGGCGCTTCTCGACCGGTACCTGCGTGATCGCGTTGACGAATTCGTTGTAGAACAGGTTGAGTTCGTCGTACTGCTCTTCTTCAAAATATTTCACGGCTTTATAAGCTATCGTTTTAATATTCGCGAAGGTTGGAGAATCAGGCAGCTCCGTCACGACCTCCACCATCGGCATTTCCCGTCTGCGGAAGTAATCGCGGCCTTTGCGCCCGATGACGAACAATGCATATTCATCCGCCGAACGGTGACGCTCGTTAATGACCTGCATCACTTTGCGGAGCACGTTGGCATTATAGCCGCCCTTCAATCCGCCGTCGGAAGTGATGACCAGATATCCCGTCTTCTTCACCGGACGCTTCGCGAGCATTGGATGCTGAATGCCTTGCGTGCCTGCGGCGATGCTGGAGACGACTTCCTTCAGCTTATCCGCATAAGGACGGGCCGCTTCCGCCTTCTCCTGTGCGCGGCGAAGCTTCGCTGCCCCCACCATTTCCATTGCCTTCGTGATCTGCCTTGTACTCTGTATGCTCTTGATCTGACGTCGTATTTCGAGAATCCCTTTAGCCACTTACCTTCACCTGCCTTTCACACTTTGCGGGAGGCAAAGCGGAATTCATCCCTGTGCAGGCCGGGCCGCCATTGGCTTCCCGGCTTGCCTGTTCACTCTATAATCAGCTCGACACGGCGAAGCTCTTCTTGAACTTGGTAATCGCCTGCACCAGTGCCTCTTCGTTTTCTTTGCTCAAATCTTTCGTATCCCGGATCGATTGATAGATTTCATCGTTGTTCGATTGCAGGTACATATGAAGCTCCTGCTCGAAGCGAAGAACGTCCTTGACCGGAATATCATCGACATGGCCTCTCGTCACCGTATAAATGCTGACGACCTGCTTTTCGACCGGAAGCGGCTCGTTGACGCCCTGCTTCAGGATTTCCATCAGTCGGGCGCCGCGATCCAGGCGGGCCAGCGTCGATTTGTCCAGATCGGAACCGAACTGGGAGAATGCCTGCAGCTCGCGGTATTGGGCCAGATCCAGCTTCAGTGTGCCGGCGACCTTCTTCATCGCCTTGATCTGAGCCGCTCCCCCTACGCGGGATACGGAAATACCGACGTTAACCGCCGGACGTTGGCCGGCAAAGAACAGATCGGACTCAAGGAAGATCTGTCCATCCGTAATCGAGATGACGTTCGTCGGAATGTACGCCGATACGTCATTCGCCTGCGTCTCGATGAACGGCAAGGCCGTCAAGGAGCCGCCGCCATTCTCGTCGCTGAGCTTCGCTGCGCGCTCCAGCAAGCGGGAATGGAGATAGAAGACGTCGCCCGGATATGCCTCGCGGCCCGGAGGACGGCGAAGGAGCAAGGAGAGCTCGCGGTATGCCGCCGCTTGCTTGGACAGGTCGTCGTATACGACCAGCACATGCTCGCCTTTGTACATGAAATACTCGCCCATCGCGCAGCCTGCGTACGGTGCCAAGAAGAGAAGCGGCGCCGGTTCGGATGCCGATGCCGTAACGACAATCGTATAGTCCAATGCGCCGTGGCGGCGCAGTGTTTCCACGACTTGAGCTACGGTCGATTGCTTTTGGCCGATAGCGACGTAAATACATTTTACGCCGTTGCCTTTTTGGTTAATAATTGTATCGATAGCGATGGTCGTCTTACCGGTCTGACGGTCGCCGATGATCAGCTCCCGCTGTCCGCGGCCGATTGGAACCATCGAGTCAATCGCTTTAATTCCGGTTTGCATCGGCTCATGAACCGATTTACGGTCAATGACGCCCGGAGCATTCGATTCCACCGGACGGAATTCCGTCGTCGCGATTTCTCCCTTGCCGTCGACCGGCTGTCCGAGCGAATTCACGACGCGGCCAAGCAGCGCTTCGCCGACCGGCACTTCCATAATGCGTCCCGTACGCTTGACTTGATCCCCTTCGCGAATATCGGTATAAGGACCAAGAATAACGATACCAACGTTGCCTGCCTCCAGGTTGAGAGCCATGCCTACGACGCCGTTGGAGAACTCCAGAAGCTCCCCGGCCATGCAGTTCTCCAAACCGTGAACGCGGGCGATTCCGTCACCGACATTAATAACCGTGCCGACTTCGGCCACTTCGATCTCAGCCTTGTAATTCTCGATTTGACTTTTAATCAGTGTGCTGATTTCTTCAGGTCTGATGCTCAATTCGCTTCACCCCATTCTTCCGTGCTTATATCGTTTAACGTACTTGTGTTTTCAACGTTTTTTGAATACGTTCCAGCTGGCCGGACAAGCTTCCGTCATACAAGACGTCGCCGATGCGCACCTTCATGCCGCCGATGATCGAAGCATCGACCTCATTCTGAACGCGGATCGTCTTGTTGAGCATCTGTCCGAACTGGGCGGCAACCTCTTGCTTCCCGGCCTCGTCCAGCGGAAAGGCAGTAGTCACGTAGGCATCAGTCACGCCGGTCGCTTCGCCGACGATGCGGACGAAGTGATTCTCCAGCTCGGGAAGGATGCGGATGCGCCCCCGTTCCGTCAGGAGCAGCAGCGTATTCAGGACAATCTCGGATACTTCGCCTTCGAACGCCTGCCGAAGAATGGCCTGCTTCACGCTGACATCAATATTCGGCGCGGAGAACAGGACGAACAGTTCCGAAGTCGAGTTCATGACTTCCACGACAGCCTTCAATTGTTGTTCGGTCTCGGCAACGGCTTTGCGCTCGGATGCCAGGTCGAACAGCGCTTTGGCATAACGTTTCGCTATATCTTTGCTCATTGTTTGCCCCCTACCTCTTTCAGGTACTGGTCAACCAATTGGTCTTGATCCTTCTCGTCCACCTGCTTCTGAAGAAGCTTCGAGGCGATGGCGACAGACATGCCGCTGACCTCATTGCGCAGGGCAGCCACAGCCTTGTTCTTCTCGCTCTCGATATCGCGGGCTGCTTCTTCCTTCAAGCGTGCTGTCTCGGCCTTCGCTTGACCGATGATATCGTCGGCCTGTCTAACGCTGGTCTGCTTCGCCTGCTCGATAATGTCATAAGCTTCTTTGCGGGCAGAATCGAGAGCCTGCTTCTGCTCTTCGATATAAGTCTGAGCTTGCGTCCGGCTGTTGGCTGCTTCATCGAGCTGCTGCTTGACCAGCTCGCGGCGTTTCTCCATGACGCTGAACAAAGGCCCGAATGCATACTTTTGAAGCAAAAAATATAGGATGAGGAAAGCGATGATCGCCCATACGAAATTTTCCCACACGAATTTCACTACAGTCACTCCTTTCCGTTAACATGACGCGCAAGTACAAAACGAAGGCGCGGATGGCATCGGCCTTCCCCGCCAGACCGTTTGTCTATTCATTAAGAGAACATTGCCAGGAATGCGATAACTGTAGCTGCGAGCGGAATAACCTCGACGATACCGACACCGATAAACATGGTCGTTTGCAACATGTTGCGGGCTTCCGGCTGGCGGGCAATCGACTCCACCGTACGGCTTACGATCATACCGTTACCAAGACCTGCGCCCAATGCGCCCAAACCTACTGCAATTGCTGCTGCTAACATACCCATTAGAAAAGTCCTCCTCAAATTCATGTATTTGTGAATTGCTTGTGTGTATATGTCTCACCCGAAATAGCTCATCAAAATGATGGATTCGGCAGAGTTTGTTAATGTTCTTCATGCACGGACGCTTGCCCGATGTACACCATCGTTAGCATCGTGAAGATAAAGGCTTGCAACGCGCCGATAAAGATACTGAATCCTTGCCACGCCGCGAGGAACGGAAGACCGAAGATGCCTGCTCCGATAAGCGTCGATATCAGAATCTCCCCCGCGAAGATGTTCGCGTACAACCGGATGCCAAGCGCGATCGGCTTCGCCAGATTCTCCACAATGTTCAATGGAAGGAAAATCGGGAACGGCTCGAGATAATGCTTCAAGTAATGCTTGCGATTTTTCTTCAGGCCCAGGAAATTCACAATAACGAAGACCATGAACGCCAGACCGAAGGTTACGGAAACATCCGCTGTAGGCGACTTATACCATAGCAGGTGGACGTGCTCCGGTTTGCCTTTGGCAGCGAGATCGTCGAAGACCTGTTGGCTCGTCGTAATGATCTCCTTGCCGAAGATCGTCTCCGGATGGTGTGCCTCCGTGATGACCGCGAACGGCAATCCCAGCAGGTTGGATACAAAAATAAACAAGATAAGCGTCATCCCTAAGGAGATGTATGCCTTGCCTTTCTTGAAATCCATCGCGCTGCCGATAATCCCCTGTACGAATTCGACAACCCATTCCATGAAGTTCTGCATTTTGGAAGGATTCTCGACCGACAGATTGCGGACGGCCAATCGAGCAATGATGAATACGACGACTACACTGATGAGAAGCGTGAGTATGATGGATAAATCCAACTGTAGCCCGCCAACCTCAATAATCGGTGATGAGTGCATAAATGTGTTCACCCCTTTCCAATAAGCTGCTTATTCACCTTTTCTCCATTCCATAATGACGCTGACGATAATGGTCACGACTTGCATGAATATCAGTCCCACAATAGTCGACACAAGCGACACCTGTTCGAACTTCATGCCGATCATCACGGCCAAGAGAACGATACACATTCTCGTAACGAGTCCAAGACTGAACCTTTGCCTTGTCTGACTGGCGGCAAGTTCGGCCAACTGTCTCACCTTCATCGACAAATAGCGCGCATTAATGAGACCGGCGACGGTTCCTAGCGTCAAGCCGGCTGCATAAGGGCGGTGCTCCGGTGAAAAAGCCCATACGAGAAGGAACATCGACATCAGGATGAATGCCACCCTGGTCACGGCATGGACAATCGAAGTCATATCATTCATCTTGTTCCCCCATGAACTTCCTTACAAAATAAATAATGTTCATGATGCCGAGACACATCCCGGCGATCATGCCGACGGCCAGCCACAGCTTGGGCCCGTCCAACACTTGCGCCAGCCATTTCCCCGCAAAGTATCCGATGACGATGTACACGGCGAGCGTGACACCGGCTCCACCGATGCTGAGAGCGATGAACCAAGCGCTGTCATTGCGTTTCGAAGTCTTCATAGGCTAATAATTCCCATTCATTTTACTGAACAATACGAGATTTTGTCAATTCGTTAAAACCTTGTATTTATAAGGATGAAAACGTTGTATTTTGTCTCTCGATGTCGTAAAAATCCGCGTAAACCGTACAGTATCACTGTATGCTGGTACGTTAGGGTATAGAAGATGCTCCGAATTCAAATTGTGAACTTTGTGTGAAAAGATTCCGGACGCTCCGCTTGCCGCCCGAAACTGTGAAGAATCGCACTGACAATACGCCGGGACGCCTTCCCGTCTCCGTATGGATTCGCCGCTTGGCTCATCCGGGAATACAGCTCCTGATCGGTCAACAATTGTTTGGTTCGGCTATACACCTTCTCTTCGTCCGTGCCGACAAGCTCCAGCGTGCCCGCTTCAATGCCTTCCGGACGCTCGGTTGTGCCCCGAAGCACAAGTACGGGTACGCCAAAGGACGGCGCCTCTTCTTGCATGCCGCCGGAATCCGTAAGGATAAGATGCGTGTGCGGATAGATGTTGTGAAAATCAGCGACATCGAGCGGCTCGATAAGCTTGATCCGCGGGTGATCGCCCAGCATCTCATGCGCCGGAACACGAACAGCCGGGCTTGGATGCACCGGATAGACAATCGCGATATCCTCGAATTCATCGGCGATGCGCCGCACGGCACGGAAAATATTGCGATGCGGCTCCCCTTGCGATTCCCGGCGGTGAGCCGTCATCAGCACAAGGCGCTTGCCCTGTGCCCATTCCAGCACCTCATGGGTGTAATCGGAACGTACTGTATATTGAAACACATCTGTTATTGTGTTGCCTGTGACATATATCGATGATTCTTTCTTATTCTCCTGCTTCAGGTTGTTCGCGGACCATTCTGTCGGGGCAAAATGCAGGTCCGCCAACACCCCGGTCAGCTGCCGGTTCATCTCTTCCGGATACGGCGACAGCTTGTTCCACGTGCGCAATCCCGCCTCGACGTGACCGACCGGAATCTGCTGCATGAACGCCGCATAACTGGCCAGGAAGGTCGTCAGCGTATCGCCGTGTACAAGCACGATGTCCGGCTTCGCCTCCTTCAGCACCGGCTCCAGCCCTTGCAGCACCCTGATCGTAATATCGTTCAGCGACTGCTGGGCCTGCATAATGTCCAGATCGTAATCCGGCCGAATGTTGAATACGTCCAGCACTTGATCAAGCATTTGACGGTGCTGGGCCGTCACGCAGACGATCGATTCGATCTGGTCCGGATGCTTTTGCAATTCCAGAATAAGAGGCGCCATCTTGATCGCCTCCGGGCGGACACCGAACACCGTCATCACTTTCAGTTTCGACATCTCGTTCTCCTCCGCTATTTCCATATTATCGGCATGCTATAACCATATTATCGGCAGTTTATGCCACATTCATTTAGCGATATGCCTTATTTCGTACCGAAAAGCCGGTCGCCCGCATCGCCCAATCCCGGCACAATGTAGCCGTGGTCGTCCAGACGCTCGTCCAGCGCGGCCAAATAAATATCGACGTCAGGATGCGCATCCTGAACCGCCTTGACCCCTTCCGGCGCCGCAATGAGACACATCAGCTTAATCTGGGTGCATTCGCGCTTCTTCAGCACATCAATAGCAGCAATCGCCGATCCGCCGGTCGCCAGCATCGGATCGATGACGATAAGCGCCCGCTCACGCACATCGGTCGGCAGCTTCGTGTAGTATTCAACAGGCTTCAACGTCTCTGGATCGCGGAATAGACCGACATGTCCGATTTTGGCCCCCGGAATCAGCTTCACTACCCCTTCCACCATGCCCAGGCCGGCCCGCAGAATTGGAATCAAGCCAAGCATACGGCCGGAAATGACCTTGCATTCCGTCTCCGCCACCGGCGTCTCCACAGTGGAAGTCTGCAGTGGAAGTTCGCGCGTAATCTCATACGCCATTAGTGTTGCGACCTCGTCTACCAATTCGCGGAAATCTTTCGTGTTCGTGCGCTTGTCACGAATCAGTGTCAATTTGTGTTGAATCAAAGGATGATCGCAAATGATCAATTTGCCCATATAACATGTCCCTCCGCTTTTTACTCATGTTGCTTGCTAGAAAATGTCCAGCGATTCTTATTCATCGTCAAACAGGCCTATTATAACATTCCCGCCTTGTATCTGCACGTTTTCAAGATCACTTTATGACTCCCATTTATCGCCTGGCCGATCGTGACAAATCGGCTCTATCCCTATTAGTGACATCCCGCCCTCTGGTTATACCTGGATCAAAAATAAAGTTTGTGCCCTTTTTACATTTTCTCCGTCCCGCGCACGTCCTTTACGTCACCCTCCCATCTAATCAGCTTTATCGCCTCCACAGTCCATTACGCCACTCTCCCATTTAGTCAGATTATCGGCACTATCATCCTTTTCGTAACTATCCCATCTCGTCAGGTGCGGTCATGTATGGTCATCGCCCACGTCCCGTTGCGAGTAAGCAATGTCTGCCGAGCGAATTCTTTATCGCTCCCGGTCTCAATCAGCCGAGAGTGCGGCTCGGGACGTTGCTGCTCTGTGGAGGCGAAGAAAGTACAAACTACAAATGCAAACGGGTGAAAAATTGAACTCTGAGCTATGGGGATATTGCATATAAGAGGCCCGCTGCATCTCCTTACATAAAAAATCCGGTCCTCCCCTGAGCTGCCGCCCCGGGGAAAGCCGGATTACATATGTCCAATTAATATTTTAGCGATTGATACAGCGGGTATTGCGCCGTCAGCTCCTGCACCATCCGGCGCGCTGTCGCCAGCGTTTCTTCGTCGGCCGGGTTTTTCAGCGTCATGGCAATCACCTTGCCGATCGTGCGCATCGCTTCGACATCCATACCGCGTGAAGTTGCAGCCGGCGTGCCGATGCGGATGCCGCTCGTAATGAACGGACTCGTCGGATCGAACGGAATCGCGTTTTTATTCACAGTAATGCCTACCGAATCCAGCACCTTCTCCGCATCCTTGCCCGTAATGTTGACGTTGCGCGTATCAATCAGCATCAGATGATTATCGGTGCCGCCGGATACGATGTTCAGCCCTTCTTCGACCAGGGTAGCCGCCAGCGCTTGCGCGTTCTCGATGACCTGTGCCGCATATTGCTTGAAGGATGGCTGCAGCGCTTCGCCCAGCGCGACTGCCTTGGAAGCAATCACATGCATGAGCGGACCGCCCTGCGTGCCCGGGAAGACGGCTTTGTCAATCGCCTGTGCCCAGGCCGAACGGCACAGAATCATTCCGCCGCGCGGACCGCGAAGCGTCTTGTGCGTCGTCGTCGTCACGAAATGCGCATGCGGCACTGGGCTTGGATGCAGACCCGCGGCCACCAGACCGGCGATATGCGCCATATCGACCATGAACAGCGCGCCTACGTCATTGGCGATGGACCCGAGCGCTTCGAAGTCGATGATGCGAGGGTAGGCGCTGGCGCCGGCAACGATCATTTTCGGACGATGCTTGAACGCAGCCTTGCGCACCTTGTCATAATCGATGAGGAATGTCTCTTCCTCTACGCCATAGGCCACGAAGTTATACAGCAAGCCCGAAGCATTGACCGGGCTGCCGTGCGTCAAGTGGCCGCCATGCGCCAGATTCATGCCAAGGACCGTGTCTCCCGGCTTCAGGGCCGCCAGATAGACCGCCATGTTCGCTTGCGCACCGGAATGCGGCTGCACATTCGCATGCTCGGCCCCGAACAGCTCTTTCGCCCGGTTGCGCGCAATGTCCTCGACGATGTCGACATGCTCGCAGCCTCCGTAGTAGCGCTTGCCTGGATAGCCTTCCGCATATTTATTCGTCAGGACGGTCCCCATCGCTTCCATGACCGCTTCGCTTACGATATTTTCCGAGGCGATAAGCTCGATATTGTTCCGCTGACGCTGCAGCTCCAAATCCATCGCTTTCAGCACTTCCGGATCCGATTGTCGTAAATGTTCTATCATTGGCCAAGCCCTCCCATTTCATCCTTAATCATAATTAGAAATCAACCTTGCGAAAACAGGCCGCGAACGGCGTCAATCGCATGAAGTTCCGCTATCGTCCGGTAAACGGTAGACCGCCCGCTCGCCGCCGATCAGCTTCGGCCGCGTCGACGCCATCGTTACCCTGGCGCTGCCGATGGAACGGAGCTCCGTTCGCAGCGGAACGGCCACGCGGCGCAAATGCATGCCGATCAGCGTCTCGCCGATGTCGATGCCGGCATGCGCCTCGATGGACTCGGCCAGACATGCGTCCGGCAGCATGCGGTACGCCTGTGCCGCCATCGAACCGCCCGCATGCGGGACAGGCACCGCGGCGACCTCCTCCAGCCGGAATTGCTCCAGCGTGCGGCGCTCCACGACCAGCGCGCGGTTCAGGTGCTCGCAGCATTGAAAAGCGAGCTGCAGGCCGAACTCGGTCCGCAGCACATTCAGCCCGTCGAACAGCATCCGGGCAACGTCAAGCGTGCCGGCCGTGCCGATCCGCGCGCCGGCTACTTCGCTTGTGCTGCAGCCGATGACGATCAGTTGGCCCGGGGCAAGCTTCGCTGCAGCCGCCAGTTCCCGGGCGGCCTGCTCGGCCTGCCGCTCATAAGAAGAATTCATGTCGTATCCTCCTCACTGATGCGCTACGGTGCCGGGTTGTACTTGCGCTCGGCTTCCTCCACCTTGCGGATGCGGCCTGCATGGCGCTCCCCTTGACTGAATTCCGTGCCGAGCCAGACGCGGACGATCTCTTCCGCCAGGCCAGGGCCGATGACCCGTTCTCCCATGGCGAGCACGTTCGAATCATTATGCTCCCGCGTCGCCTTCGCGGAGAACAAATCATGCACGAGCGCGCAGCGAACGCCAGGCACCTTGTTCGCGGCGATGGACATGCCAATCCCGGTCCCGCAGATCAGAATTCCGCGATCGGCTTCGCCGGCGGCCACCTTCTCGGCGACAGGCACGGCATAATCCGGATAGTCGACCGAATCAGTGCAATGGCAGCCGAGATCCTCTACCTCATGCCCCAGTTCTCGAATTACCGCGATAATACCGTCCTTCAGCTTCACACCTGCGTGATCCGCTCCAATTGCAATTTTCATGTACGTTCCCTCCATCCCATCATTCCCTGGGCGAGGCCGCAGCCCCCTCCAGGAAACAATATGCTGTCTGTCCATTATAACCAATTTTCGAACAGTTGGCCCGCATCTTCGACATGATTTTGCCGAAAGCTTGCTTCTCAATGCCAGCACCGGAACAAGGGGCTGCATCCCTCCCGTAAATGCCTTTAAGTGCGTGTTCAAGAACTGAGTCCTCAAAAAAAAGAAAAAAGAGCATAGCATGGCCTTAACCATGCATTGCTCTTTCGCCCAGGCGACCGGCCGTATATCACTCGATGCTCCACCGTGGTTCTCCCACTTCCGTCGCCAGTTACACCGAGTGCCACTCATCTATTTCCGATAATAATGGATGCGCCGCGGAAATGCAATCACTTTGTGTCAGGCGGGGCCAGCTTGTCCACCACGACGAGCAGCGCCTCCCGAATCTGCAGCGCGGTCATCCGGTATTCCTCCAGCGAACCGCCGAACGGATCCGCGACATCCGGATTCGGGCAGAGCCGATCCAATTCGGCCAGTTCCGCCAGCTCCTCCGGCGTCGGCTCCTGTCCCAGCGCCTGCTTCAGCTGCAGCTCGGCGGCCAGCTCCTGCAGCCGATCGCGCTCCCCGGAACCGCCTTCTCCCGGCTCCGCATATTCCCTCAGCGTATAAGTCTTGTCGGCCGCTGCGGGGAACCGCTGCAGCACATGGCGCTTATGGCCGACGGTCAGCGTCAAGATAAGATCGGCCCAGACCACCTCCGCTTCGCTCAGCGCCGTCGAAGCAAACGTCTCGTATCCCTCAACATGATGCTCCTTCAACACGGCAGCGGCATGATCCGACATCGGCGTTCCATCCCATGCCGATACGCCCGCCGACTTGACCTCCAGCTCCAGCCCCCGTTCGGCGGCCAGTTGGCGGAGCATCGCTTCCGCCATCGGACTGCGGCAGGTATTGCCTGTACATACGAATAATATCCGGTTCATAGGCCGTCACTCCTTTGGATGGTGTATGATTCTATTTTCGGTAGGGCGGCACGGGTGCGAGCGCACCGGCTCCCTGATTATCGATAACTCCGGCCGCTGCATCATCGGCGGATGTTGTCACCTTCGTCGTCATGATCACTCCCCCAAGGAGAGGATCCCTTTATCCCTATCGTACCCGAATGCCTCCCGGATTCACAGTTCAACCGTTACGGCAGCAAAAAGAGAATGCCGAAGGTGAGCAGAATCGCTCCTCCGATCGCTTCCCCGTACTCGCCGATGGTGGCCCCGACCCGCTGGCCGAGCACCAATCCCATGACGGACATCGCTCCTCCGGCCAGTCCAAAGGCAACGATGGTCACCATAAGGCTGGTTTGGAACATGCCCAGCGATACGCCGACGGAGAATGAATCGACGCTTACGCTCAATCCGAACAACAGCGTCCCCCAGATCGACATCTCATAGAGAGAGCCCGAGGACCCTCTCCGGAAAGAACTGAACATCATATGTCCGCCCAGCATGATGAGCAGCCCGCCAGCGGCCATCACCGCTACATGTCCAAGGATGGAGCTGATATAATGCCCCGTCAAGACGCCAAGCAGCGGCATCACGACATGGAGCAGCGCGATAACTCCGCTGATGCGGAATATCTCCGCCGAGCGCATCCCTCTCATGCCCAGGCCCAGACAAAGTGAAAAGGCGTCAAAACCGAGTGCCACGGCCATGACGACTATCGTGATCCACTGACCTGCCGGTACTGCCGTCTCCCACATCGCGTTCTCCCCTTGTCCATCGTCTGAGATCAGCGTATGCGGACAAGGAGGCAATGATGACAAGTCCTTCAAGGCGGGAAACGTGGCGGCCAGCGGCTATCCCGCTTGTTCAGCAGCGGATAACGCGGTGCCCGGCGGCCTTTAGCAGCCGGTTCATGACTGCCAATCCGATCCCTTCGGTGGAGCAGGCTTCCGCCATAATGAAGCCGACCCCTTCCTCGTCGAAGCGGCGCAGCCCTTCATACAGCCGGTGCGCGGCCTCCTCCGGCGCGGACACGCTGCCCAGCGGCACGACGACATCCGCCCGATACGCGGCCGTATGCTCGGTGAAGGCGAGCACGCCGGTGCGCTCTCCGCGCTGCCGGGCGGCGTCGAGCTCCGCCTGGATGCGGCGGGCCGCGGCTTCCGGCGAGGCGCTCTGCACGATCGCGAGCGTGCCTTGCGGCGCATAATGGGCATATTTCATGCCCGGGGAGCGCGGCGCCGCTAACGTCTCGCCGGCTTCCTGCGCCGCGGGCGCCGCGAGCGCTCCGTCCGGATCGACAGCCGGGTCGATCGTGACGTTGGCGGCCATCTCGCGCAGCATGGCGATCGTCACGCCGCCGGGGCGCAGCACATGAATACGGTCGCCGTGCAGCTCCACGACGGTCGATTCGACGCCGACGCCGGTCGGTCCGCCATCGACGATGCCGCCGATGCGGCCGTCCAGATCCTCGGCGACATGCTCGGCCCGCGTCGGGCTCGGGCGGCCGGAACGGTTCGCGCTCGGCGCAGCTACCGGGCAAGCGGCGGCGCGGATCAAGGCCAGCGCCGTATCATGCGCCGGCATGCGGACGCCGACCGTGTCGAGGCCGGCCGTCACCCGCGGCGAGACGGCTCCGGGGCGCACCGGCAGCACGATCGTAAGCGGGCCGGGCCAGAAGCGGTCCATCAGGCGCCGCGCCGTCCCGCCGAACGGCTCGACCAGCTCATCCAGCATCGCCATATCGGCGATATGCACGATGAGCGGATTGTCGGACGGGCGCCCCTTGGCGGCGAAGATGCGTTCGACGGCACGCGTATCGCGCGCGTCTGCGCCGAGGCCGTAGACCGTTTCGGTCGGGAACGCGACCGTGCCGCCTGCGGCTAGCAGAGCAGCCGCCTCTATAATGGCCGGCTGTCCCTCTAGCGGCTGCTCCGCGTCGACCGTCCAGTGCTTCGTTGCCTCTCCCTTACGGCCGGCAGCCGCCTCCGCAGGCTGGTCGGCAAGCTTCGGTTCATTGAATCGATTCATGACGTTCATTCCTTATTCTCTCAGATGGGGATCAACGCAAGAAAGATGCCAAAACAGCTTCGGCATCTCCCAGTCCATCCCGTCGAATTGATGTCTTCTTCTAGTTGTACCATAATTGCCGAGAGCTCGTCCAGCATGCGGCGCTGCCCGGCCGGCCCGTAACGGGCGGCAACGATAGCACAGCGCTAGCGAATCAATAGCCTACAGAGGAGCCTATAATTAACCGATAAGAGCATTCCACACCTCTGCCAGCCATTGGAATAAGCTTACCAGCATATCCCATAAAAAGAAGCGCACTTCCGTCCCGCCATCCGCACTTGGCTCCGCTCCCGAAGCCTCGAGTCCGCCGGCAGCTCCGGCCGTTCCGCCTCCCCCGTCCGCCGGAGCTCCATCCTGCCCCTTCGCTGCCGATGAGGCGCCTCCGCTTCCGCCACCGGAGTCCGCCTTCGCCTGGCCCGTATCGCCATCAATGAAGCAGAGCGGCGGGAACAGAACGCACCACCAGTTCTGGCCTTCCCCCGCGCCCAGCGTCACGAGCAGGGCTTCGTACATGCCCGCCGGATACACCTGGCCGCCGTACAGCTTCGCCGGGAACGGCACCTCGTCCAGCGTCAGCTCCGCCGAATACGGCATGCCTTCATCCGCCAGCGTCAGGGCGACCGTGGTCTCCAACTCCTCAAGATGCCCGGCGATGAATTCCCGGGCCTCCTCCCGCGTCTGCGGTTCGGCTTGCTGCTGCAGCCAGCCGTTCAGTTGCTCGACGATGCGATCCCGCACCAGCCGCTTCACCCGCTGATCGCCGTCCGTGTCCGAATTCGCCAGCACGCGCAGCCGAATCGCATCTTCGGGTATCGCCGCTGCCATCGTCTGTCCGGCTTCCGCCGTCGTTATCCCTGCCATGCCTGCTTCTTCCATAGCCGCTGCCGCGCGGCCTTGATCCCAACGCATCCACGTCCCTGCGGCGACGATGGCCAGCAGGAGACCGAGTACGAACATCCGTGATCTCATGTTCTTCTACTCCTTGTGAGGTTGGGCGCGCCTCTTGTCTATCAGTATGTCCGGCAGCGTCAGGATTAAACGTCGGCAATTCATAATTCATAGAATAAAAAAATAGAGTCCCGCGCCCCGGGCCCGCCTGAGAGACGGGCCGCGAAGAAAAGGAACTCTATCAATAATGAACACCATATTATCTAGCGATTTACAATTTTATAGGCATGATTTGGGAGATTCGTTCAATTGGCTGCTCTGGCCTCCCAATACTCAGCGTTCTGCCGTGCCGTCTTCCGCTCCGCCGCGGCCAGCCGGCTCCCCATCGTCCGGGCGCATGGCGCGCACGCCGATGACATGGCGCTCGATGCCGGCCAGATCCGGCACGATGACGAGGCGCTCCCCGTAGCCTGCCGCCTCCAGCAGCGCAGCAACGTCGCGGGCTTGGCCCTGGCCGACCTCGAAGCCGATGAGGCGCGGCGGGCAGTCCAGCAGCGGCAGCATGGCGACGATGCGGCGGTACGGGTCGAGCCCGTCCGCTCCGCCGTCCAGCGCTGTGCGGGGCTCATAATCGCGCACCTCGCGCATGAGCCCGCCAATCTCGGCGGCCGGGATATACGGCGGGTTGGACACGAGCACGTCCAATCCGCGGCCGGCCAGCGGCGCCAGCAGGTCGCCCTCGCGCCAGCTCAGGCGCGCCGCCACGCCGAGCTGCTCGGCGTTGGATTGCGCCATCCGGAGCGCCGCGGGCGAGATGTCGGTCGCCGTCACCTGCCAGGATGGCCGCAGATGCGCCAGCGTGCAGGCGATGGCGCCGCTCCCGGTGCCAATATCGGCCGCCCGCAGCGCGGTCCCGGCCGGCCAGAGGCGATTCGCTTCGGCCACGATCGCCTCGACCAGCAGCTCCGTCTCCGGACGCGGAATGAGCACATCCGGAGACACGGCGAACGGCAGGCCGTAGAAATGCTGCTCCCCGATAATATATTGGGTCGGCTCGCCTCCGGCCCGCCGTTCAATCGCGGCCTCGTACGGACGGCAGGCCGCTTCGGGCATCGGTTCGGGCAGCCGCACGAGATAGGCCGCCCGCTCCCAGCCGAGCGCATGGCGCAGCAGCAGCTCCGCATGATGCGGCGCGTCCTCCACCCCGCCGGCCGCCAAAAAAGAAGAAGCCTGCACCCAGGCTTCTCTTATCGTTAACGGCCAGGCTAGGCGGAAGGAGCCTTGCGCTCCCTGCTCCGATCCGCCGGGCCGGCTCATGCGTGATTCTCCCGCTCCATCAGCTCGGCCTGTTCGGTCAGCGTCAGCGCCTGAATAATCTCTTCCATATCCCCGTTCATCACCTGATCCAGCTTGTGCAGCGTCAGGCCGATGCGGTGATCCGTCACGCGGCTCTGCGGGAAGTTGTACGTGCGAATGCGCTCGCTGCGATCGCCGGTGCCGACCTTGCTTTTCCGCTCGCCCGCGTATTTTGCTTCCTCTTCCTGCCGCTTGATATCAAAGATCCGGGCCCGAAGTACTTGAAGGGCCTTCACTTTGTTGTCATTCTGCGATTTGCCGTCCTGACAGGTCGCCACGATGCCTGTCGGAATGTGGGTTACCCGCACGGCCGACTTGGTCGTGTTGACGGATTGCCCGCCGGCGCCGGACGAACAGAACGTATCGACGCGAATGTCCTTGTCGAGAATCTCCACTTCGACTTCATCGATCTCCGGCATGACAGCGACGGTCGAGGTCGAAGTGTGAATGCGGCCGCCTGATTCCGTCGCCGGAATGCGCTGCACGCGATGCGCGCCGCTCTCGTATTTCAGCTTGCTGTAAGCGCCCTTGCCCGAGACGAGGAAGATGACTTCCTTGAATCCGCCCAGATCGCTGATATTCGCTTCCATCAGCTCCGTGCGCCAGCCCTGGGCATCGGCGTAGCGCGTATACATGCGGTACAGATCGGACGCGAACAGCGCCGCTTCGTCGCCGCCGGCCGCGCCGCGAATCTCGACGATGACGTTCTTGTCGTCATTCGGGTCTTTCGGGAGCAGCAGCACGCGGATGCGCTCCTCCAGCTTGACCTTGCGCTCCTCCAGCTCCTCGATTTCCATCTTCACCATTTCGCGCATGTCATCGTCCAGCTTTTCCTGCAGCATGGCTTTCGCTGCATCCAGCTCGCTTATTACGTTTTTGTACTCCATATAGGCTTCGTACGCAGGCTGCAAATCGGACTGTTCCTTCGAATAGTCGCGCAGCTTCTTCGGATCGTTCGCCACATCCGGATCGCACAGCAGCTCGCTCAATTTGTCATAGCGATCCGCCAAAGATTGCAGACGGTCCAACATATCACGTTCACCTCTTTCTAATATGCAACTTGCTTTCTATTTTCAAATACCCGATTACCCGAATAGCCCGAGGCTATCAACAGCAATATGCCGCCGCCGTGCAATCGGCGCATGCTTTTATCTATACATTGAACCGGAAGTGCATGACGTCTCCGTCCTGCACGACATATTCCTTGCCTTCCAGCCGCAGCTTGCCCTGCTCCTTCACGACGTTCATCGATCCGGCCGCGACCAGATCGTCATAGGACACCACTTCCGCCCGGATGAAGCCGCGCTCGAAGTCGGTATGGATGACGCCCGCCGCCTGCGGCGCCTTCATGCCCTTGCGGATGGTCCAGGCGCGCACTTCCTGGACGCCTGCAGTGAAGTACGTATACAGCCCAAGCAGACGGTAAGCCGCCTTGATGAGCCGGTTCAGACCGGACTCCTCCAGCCCGAGCTCCTGCAGGAACATCTCCTTGTCCTCGCCGTCCAGCTCCGCGATCTCTGCCTCGACCTTGGCGCTGATCGGCACGACCTCCGCATTCTCCTGCGCCGCGAAGTCGCGCACTTGCTGCACGTACGGATTATTGTCTGCATCCGTTACGCCGTCCTCGCTTACGTTCGCCGCATAGAGCACCGGCTTCATCGTCAGCAGATGCAGATCGCGCACGAGCAGCTTCTCGTCATCGGTCAGGTCCAGACTGCGAGCCGGCTGATCATTGTAGAGCACTTCCTTGAGGCGCTCCAGCACCTCTGCCTCCTGGGCAAATTTCTTGTCGCCGCTCTTCATGTTCTTCTTCGTCCGATCAAGACGCTTCTCGACCGATTCGAGGTCCGCCAGAATCAATTCCAGATTGATAGTCTGGATATCGCTAACCGGATTCACTTTGCCGTCCACGTGCGTAATATTTTCATCCTCGAAGCAGCGGACGACGTGAACGATCGCGTCCACCTCGCGGATATGAGCCAGGAACTTGTTCCCGAGCCCTTCGCCCTTGCTCGCGCCGCGAACAAGGCCGGCAATATCGACGAACTCGAATGCCGTCGGTACCGTCTTGTTCGGCACGACGAGCTCGGTCAATTTGTCCAGACGCTCATCGGGAACCTCCACCACGCCAACATTCGGATCGATCGTGCAGAACGGGTAGTTGGCGGATTCCGCCCCCGCTTGCGTAATCGCATTGAACAGCGTCGATTTGCCGACATTCGGCAGTCCGACGATACCAGCTTTCAAAGCCATTTATAATGACAACTCCTTCATTCGATGTGCTCTATCCATAAGTCCATTGTGCCGGCAGGGTTCAAGGCCTGCCCTATCATTGACCATTGCTGTAGAAAGGACGCAAAAATTCCTTAACCATTATAACCAACAACACAAAAAAAACCTAGTCATCGACTGGATTTTTTCCGAATTGTCTACATATTCGGGTTGGGCTCCCTGTTCGGGTCCCCGCTTCGCGGCTGCCCGGGCGTATGAGCCTTCAGGCAAGACAGCTCCCCCCGGTTCCGGGATGATCGGGAAGCCCCGCATCCGCTGAACCGCTGTGCGCGGTGAGTGGATAAGTCATCCGCCATCGGCGAAAAGTAAAAATCGGGCCTTGATAACCGCCCGCAACAATAAGCTCAGGAAGAAAGAGGTGCAAGACGATGGAAAACAAAACGCATCGCGGCAACTACAAAGGCACGACGAAAATGAAAGCCCAAAATCAGGACATGGCCTTCGTGAACGATAACGTCGAAGATGCCAAATCGGTCAATCCGCTTCCCGATAAGCGGGCAAGGGACTAATAAGGGCTCTCCATTGCGGCCAACAGGCCGCTGACCGCTAGCGCCGATGGAAGGCGGGCCGCCTCAGGCGGCCTTACTGCAGCCGAAGAGGTCTAGGTCAGATAACGGTATAGGCTTCGAATGAGACGGCTTGCTCCATACCGCCCGGCATTCGGCATCTCCACCTGATACTGCAGGCATAGCTTGATCACTTTCGCGACGACGGGCGGCTCATTCTCCGGTTCGATCCCGGTCTCCGCGTCGCGGACCCCAGCGAACAAAGAGGACAGCATCCCATCCGCCACCAGCATCGGCCCGTTCCAATTCCACTGCAGCCACTCTTCATCCCATTGCACCGTCGAGGCCCCGATTTCCCAGACGACCTGACGGGAGCGCTGGCGGTGCGCCTGAATGGTCCGTTCCAATGCCTTCATCCAAAATTCGGCCCGCTCCTCGCGCGAGGCGGATCGGGCAAGAGCCAGGCATGCGGCCTGGGCGCATACGGAAGAGATGGCGCCATCCGCCCACGGGAATTGAATCCGCTCAAGCCGCGGCAAGGCGCAGCCTTGAATCAGCTGCTCCCACTCTTTCCGTCCAAGCGACTCCTGCCCGGCAAGCGCCATGCAGATGGAACGGACAGCTTCTTCCCTTACATCGTCGCGGTGTTGACCGAGCGCAAGCGAAGGATTGAATGGCTTATGAAGCCGGCGGCGGCAATCGGCAAGGGCTATCAGCCCGTTCAGTCTAACGCGCTGCCATTCCCCGTGCAAGGAAGCGTGAAGCAGCATATCCTCCGCTTCCGGCGCTGCGTCCTGCATCAAGTGAATGACATAGATGGCCTGAATCGCCGTCTGCTCGTCTTCATGCAGGAGCGCAGTCCACTCTGCGAACCGATCCCGCAGTGCCGCCAGCCACCGTCCGGCCAACTGTTCGGCTTCATCCTCTCCCGCCGCATCCCGGATCCGGGCGTTCGGCGTGACGCCGAACGGAAGGCGGCAGGTCGCCGTCAGACGCAGCACCTGGGCGATGCCGTTCAAAATCGTCGCCTTGGCCACTGATTTGTTCTGCACGCTCAAAATATCGATCAGCGGATGGATCAACCCGCAGACGGCGAGATCCATCTCGTTGCCGTCGCTGCATAATTGTTCGAATAGCGAATGGGCCGCATCTGCCGATTGCTCCCGCGAACCGTTCTCCATCACGTTGAGCAATTCGGGCATATAATCTCCAGAGCCGAACGCATGCAGCCATCCCGCATCATAAGCCGTCCCCATTACTCTCTCCTCCATATGCCTGCCCTTTCCATCGGGGCCGTGGTTTTAATTGCCATTATATCACTTCAGGACCGGGAAGTTACTGAAAAATATCGGAAAATGTCGAAAAGAAAATGCCCGCCGGCCGCAGCCCCTCCAAAAATGCATCAAACTGCTGTTTCAATCGTCCGGGAAGCGGTGAAATCTATAGTAGCATGACATTCTCCCCCTTTTCGAATAGACGGCACGGAACGCCCCCTGCAGCCTTGCGCCGCAGGGGGCGCTTCCATTTCCCCGCAGCCGGCATATCCGGCATCCGAAGCAGGATCTCGCAGCACCGCGTCGGATCCTGGGGGCATCATCGCCTCCAGGAGGTATCATCGCCTCGATGCCTTCAGCAGGCATCGTTGCCTCTCGGGGCTTGAACGTGTGGAGGGAATTGCTGCTATTTTACAGGAATTTCGGCTCAATGAGTCCACATCCCGAGGAAATGCTGCAAATCTACATCATTTTAGGCCCTTTTGCTTCAAGCCGAAGCGAAACGGGTAAAATTCCTGCAGTTGTGCAGGATTCCCTTTCTGGTAAAGTCGTCCATATCGAATTGCTGTATTTGCGCAGGATTAGGATTTCGCTTGCCGAATAGGTGTTGAAATCGTGCAGTTTTGCAGACTTCGCTTACCGAATAGGTGTGTCTGGAGAAATCGTGTAGTTTTGCGGATTTCGCCTACCGGATAGACGTGTCTAGGGAAATGGTGCAGTTTTCAGGTCGTTGGAAAACCCCTGTTTTTACGAAGGGGGGGAGATTGTCCATTTTCCTACTCAAAAATTGGCACGCATAGCGTTTTAAATCGATTTTTTCTACGGAGAGACGAGATCCACCACATAAAAAATGAAGTGCCAAAGAATCCCTTGGACTTTCTCAACAGCCTGACTTTTACAGGAATTGTTCAGAAGTCACCCTCCAACGCAATAAAAAACTGTAAAATTGCAGCTTTGCCGCCACAGGTTTCGTTATGCAGAAAGTCGGAACGCAGGGTAAGCCTAAAACAGAGCTAGTATCTCATCAGAACATAGAACAGTCCGGCCAGAATCACTCCGGCCGGACTGTCTTCATCCGCTGACTGGCGGCGGATGCTCAAAACTATTTTACTCCGTTACGACAATTTGATAGGCATAGCTCATCGGCGGCAGGGACATGGTCATAATTTGCGCATGGAAGCCGATAATTTTTTGGCCGGCCTTCAGTTCGCTCATCTTCAGCTCCTTGCCGTCCTTGGTCACGATCGTTGTATCCTTATTGATGGACAACACGATATCGTTATTGGTATTCCCGTCGGAATCCGCATCCAGCCGAATCGACGCTTGATCGCCTTTCGCATTCACATTCAGAATCGTGCCTGTCTGGCGAACCGTCTCTTCTTTGACCACGATGCTGGCGGCATTGCTGATCGGAGGCAGGCTCTTCGTCATGACCGCACTGTAGCGGGCTTCCACCCGGACATTGTTCTTGAGCGCATCGGCGGTCAGCTTGTTGCCCTTTTCATCCTTGATGACCGTCTCGTCGGTAATGTTCAGAATAACCGGGTTCTCGCCCAGCAGCTCGATGCGATCCTTGCTTGCGTTCACGATGATGCCATCCGTTTTCTTTTCGTTCTTGTGCTCGTCATTGCCATTGCTTGGGCGTTCGACGACGATCTTTTCCGCCGTGCCTTGCGCTGGAATGCTGCGTGTCAGCTTCGGTCCGTACCAAGCGGTCACCGTCCAGCCTTTTTTCACCGCTTGGTGCAAATGCGCCTTTTTGCCGTTCTGATCCACAATCGCCGTATCCTCCGTCAAAGCCAGCACCACCGTATCTTGTGCGTTAGCCTGCACGCCCTCGCCGGTAACCGTGACGTAAGCACCGTCCTTATTGATGCGGATTTCTTCCATTGTGCCTTTCGTAGCGAGCCAGTCCTGTTGAATTGGCCGATCAAGGTCCTTATGTTTGTTGTCTTTCTCATAACGGTCTGCCTGTTGGCTGACGACCTGACCATTCACTTTATTGTTATTCTCTTGGGCCGCCGCAGTCAACGGCATGGCCGCCATCGCAAGCATGCTTACCGTCAATATCATTTTTGTCCATGTACGCTTTTTCATCTGAATTCCTCCCTGTCGCGTCCTGTTCCTGCAAGTTCGGCGCTTCACCCGTTGTGTATAATGCGGGAGAATTGCCGTGTTCATTGTTACAGACGGGCCCAGGTTGGCAGATGTTGCACTTCGCCGTCATTTTTTTTCGGAGCAAAGGACAAGGGACCGAAAGACATCACAATATGCCGATGGAGGAGAGGAAAATGAGAATAATCAAAATTGGCACGACATAGCGCATCATCATTCCCCACACCCGTCCCATAAACGGCCGGAGCCCCGCTTCCTCCTTGGCGCCGGTCCAGACGAAGCCGATCAGCAGCGTCACGAACAAGCCGCTTAACGGAAGCATAATATTGGAGGTGATGAAGTCGAGCCAATCGAACAGATTGCGTCCGCCCGGCTTCCAATCCGTCAATACGCCGCCGGCGGCCAGCGTCGCCGGGAGGGCGATAACATACACCGCCCCCATGACAAGCGCCGTCGCCCAACTGCGCTTCATCTGGAACCGCCGGATAATAAAGGCTACCGGAACTTCGATCAACGACAGACAAGATGTAAGCGCCGCGATGGCAAGCAGAATGAAGAACAGCCCCCCGAACCATTCGCCATACGGCATCGAGGCGAAAGCAGCGGGCAGCGCCGCGAACACAAGGCCGGGCCCCGCATTCGGCTCGATTCCGAACGTGAAGATCGTGGGGAAAATAATGAGTCCGGCAATCAGCGCATACACCAGATCCCCGGCACCGACCGCCAGAGTCGCCGCGGGCAGCGACTGATGCGAATCCACGTATCCGCCATACGTAACCATCGCCCCTATCCCGAGAGAGAGGGAGAAGAAAGCAAGCCCAAGCGCCATCAGCGCGGATTGAAACGTCAATTTTGAAAAATCGGGATACAAAAAGTAGGATATGCCTTCAGCGGCACCCTCCAGCGTTAATGTCCACACCAGCATGACCAACAAAATGATCAGCAGTCCGGGAATGACGATTTTATTGAATTTCTCAAGCCCTCCCGTAATGCCGCGGGCAATGATGTAGCCAGTCAGCAGAAGCACGGCCAACTGCCACAGAACCGGCCCCCAGCCGGCGGTGAAGGCCGTGAAATGTCCTCCATAATCCGGATCGGCATACAAGACGCCTGTCAACGATTCAAAGGCATAATGAAGCGTCCATCCCGCAATAGTGCTGTAATACGTTAAAATAAGAAAGGGAGCAAGCACCGCAATAAATCCGATCGCGCCCCAGCCTCTCTTTCCGGACAGCTTGCGGAAGGCCGTGACCGGATCCCCTCTGCCTGCCCGGCCCACTGTCAGCTCGCCCAGCAGCACCGGAAGCCCTACCAGCACAAGGCAGAAGATGAACAGGAGGAAAAAGGCGCCTCCCCCGTTTTGGCCGGTGACATAGGGGAACTTCCACATATTGCCCAGCCCTACCGAGCTGCCGATGGCCGCCAGAATAAACCCGGAAGAGCTGCTGAATTGATCTTTGTTTTTGTCGATGCGACGATAAGTTGATTTTTGTTGTCTTGACATGCGTAATGATTGCACTCCTTGCTCTGCTCTATTTTTTCTAGGTTACCCGCAAACCCCGGTCACTGCAATAGTTGTGCCAAAAAAACAAAGGGACTGTCCCCATCGGACACTTAAAAATGAAGAGACAGAAGACGGGATTGCGGCAAATGTCGAGGCGGAGAAGACGGCGGGGCAATGCGGCGGAACATAGATGAGACAGTGAAATCCTGTGTAAACGGAGGAATTTCCCCTATTTGAGCCGTTATTGGATGAAATTCCTGCAAAAGCTCAATTTCTCCGATTATTGCTTTCATTCCATTGATATGGCTGAAATTCCTGGGGTATGCAGGAAATGGCTGTAACCCAACCGTCACATCGAATCAGGCTTGAACAAACGGACTCGTCCGGGAAAAGGCGGTATTCTTTGTTCAACAGGCAGGGGCTGTCTCACGGCAGTCTAATACTGCTTATGAGACAGCCCCATTCGGTCCCGGCGCCGATCGCCTCAGGCGAAGGGATACCAGAATGTCCCGAATCCCTGAACGCGCGCTATAATCGCTGCGATCAGCGCGACGGCGCTAATCGTTATAATGACGTAATCCTCCCGCTGCCACACCGTGGCCGAATACCAGGTGCGGCGCGCATGCTTGCCGAAGCCCCTCAAATCCATCGCATTCGAGATCGTCTCGATCCGGTGGAGCGAGGACTGAACGAGCGGAATCGCGATCGATATAAAATGCTTCAGCCGCTGCGAGAACGAGCCTTCCCCCTTGCCAAAGCCGATCCCGCGCGCCTGCATCGCATTCGAGATGTTGCGGAATTCCGCCTGCATGTCCGGAATGTACCGGAAGGCGATGCTGAACGCGTAGGCGACCTTGTACGGCACGCCCACCCGGTTCAGACTGCTGGCCAGCCGGGTCGGATGCGTCGTATAGATGAAGAGCACCGTAATCGGCATAAGGGACATATATTTCATCGACAGAGTCAATACGTAGATGACGGTCTCCAACGTCAGCACGTTGTAGCCCAGATTGGCGATGACCGTCGTCGAACCAGTCACCTCGCTCCCGTAAGCCGGTGTCACGACGAGGGTGAACAGCGAGTTGAACACATTGAAGACGATCATGAGCCAGACGAGCAGGCGAATGCGCCGCCACGGCAGCTTCGCGCTGACGAGCATGATGATGCCCAACAGGAAGAGCGGCACGAAGACGCGCAGATCCTGGAACAAAAAGACGGCGACCGTCCACACGGCCAGCAGAAGCAGCTTGGCCGCCCCGTCCATCCGGTGGAACAGGGTGTTGCGGTCGATGTAGAGCATCCCCGCCTTACTCATGATGATTCACCTTCTTCTCATGTGCAATGAAATCGCGCACAAGCATGTCCGGGGCAGCGGCGCCCGTCAGCCGCGCCAGCGCGCCCAGCGACGTCTCCTTCAGATTCGCGCGCGCGATAGCGGATACATCCGTGAGCACCGACGCCGTCTCGCCGCAAGCGATGATGGCGCCGTCGCAGAGCACGGCGGCCCGCTCGGTATACTCCAGAGCAAGATGCATGTCATGGGTAATGAACAGGAACGACAGCCCGCTGTCCGCCAGCCGCGAGATGAAGCTCATAAATTCCGTATAATGCTTGTAATCCTGTCCGGCCGTCGGCTCGTCCAGAATCATCAGCCGCGGTTCCAGCGCCAGAATCGAAGCGATCGTGACGCGCTTCTTCTGGCCGTAGCTCAGGGCGGAGATCGGCCATTCCCGGTAGCCGTACAGACCGCAGATGCGCAGCGTCTCCTCGACCCGGGCAGAGACCTCCTCCTCGCCAAGCCCGCGCACGCGCAGGCCCAGCGCGACTTCATCCCAGATCATCGCCTGGGTAATCATATGATTCGGGTTCTGCATGACGTAGCCGATCTGCTGGCCAAGACGGCGAATCGACCAGCTGCGGGTGTCTTCTCCCAGCAGGCGGATCGAGCCGGACGAAGGCTTGGCAATTCCGGTCAGCAGGTGGGACAGGGTGGACTTGCCCGCGCCGTTATTGCCCAGCAGGGCCAGCCGTTCTCCTCGCCCAATCGTCAGACTGACTCCGCGAATGACCTCGCGCTCGCCGTCGTACGAATAGCGGACATTGTCCATCTCGATCAGCGGTTCGCGGTCAGGCAGCGGCTTCTCCGCATCGGCTGCGGCGACGAAGGCGGCCAGGCGGGAACGGTATTCCGGATTCGCGCCGACCTGCGCGAGTGAGGACGGATGATCTTCCGGATTCAGCTCGCAGCCGGCATATTTGAGCGCGGTCACATATAGCGGTTCGCGCAAGCCATGCGCGCTCATGACGGAAGAAGCCAGAATCTCGTCCGGGGTTCCCGTCCGGACAATCCGTCCCTCCGCCATAATGACGATGCGATCGACAGGCTGCTCCAGCACATCCTCGACGCGATGCTCGATAATGAGAATCGTCTTGCCCGTCTGCTTATGAATGTCCTCGATCAGAGCCATCGCATGCTTGCCGCTGGCCGGATCCAGATTCGCGAGCGGCTCGTCGAAGAGCAGGACGTTGGCCTCCATCGACAGCACGCCCGCAAGCGACACCCGCTGCTTCTGTCCCCCGGACAGCTCATGCGGGCTGTGTCCGGTATGAGGCAGCATGTCGACGATCTCCAGGGCGCGTGCGACCTTCGGCTTCATCTCCGCTACCGGCATGCAATCATTCTCGAACGCGAAGGCGACATCCTCGCCGACGGACAGTCCGATGAACTGGCCATCCTGATCCTGCAGAATCGTGCCGACGCTGCGGCTGATCTCGAAGATGCTCAAATCCGCGGGACGCCGCCCTTGCAGGCTGTAATCGCCGCTAATCGTGCCGCTGTACGTAAATGGAATCAGCCCATTGATGCAATGGGCCAATGTGGACTTGCCGGAACCGCTCGGTCCGGCAATCAATATTTTCTCCCCCGGGTAGATGTCCAGGGTGATATTTTTCAAAGTCGGTTCAGACAAGCTGCGATATTGAAAGCTGAAATCCCGAAACGAGATAAGCGGTTCCCTCATGATTTCGATAACTCCTGTCACATGCTGCATGCCAATCCATGTCCCACCAGGAGAGGGCCCGATGGGGGACTTCCGATCACGCCACGCGCCCCCTCCTATGCTGTGGAACTCTATTCGTTTCTAGCAGCTTATTTAAGTACCCGCAAATTCGAATTGCGGCGGTTCAAACGGATAAGACCAAGCACGGCCGAGATGCCCAGCACCAAATGAACAGCGATGTTGGCCAAGGTCGAAGCAACGAACTGGAGCCACATTTTGTCCGGCGCTTCTCCCAGCAAATACACATCCAGGATGCTGGACAGTCCGAAGCCGACAGCCAGCCCCAATGAACCGGTGATCGCGAGCGTCAAGATAGCGCCCTTCGTCGAACGGCCTTCATTGACATCGAAAGATTTGTTTATGTAGACGAGACCCATTCCGAATCCGGAAATCGCGGATCCAAGCACCCATGTCCACCAGATCGTGCCGCCGCCCCAAGTCAAATCGGTGATGATATGACCGATGGCCCCGCTCAACAGACCGACGATCGGACCGAACATCGCGCCGAAAATGGTCAGAATCGCAATGGCCGGGCGCAGGCCCGTCTGCGGCACCAGCGGAATCGTAATGGTGCTCAGCAAGCCGTATAATGCCGCTCCGATCCCGATGGCAACAACCGTTTTGGTGCTAAAGTTGAACATCGATTGTTTCATGCTTCAACCCTTCTTTCCTGGTTTAATATGTATCGACATTCGCCCGTTCGGCAGTCTTAGGAGAGCGATATGCGTAAAATCCGAACGTTTGATTGTGATTCCGATAATAATATAAAGGATATTCCAAGGTAAGGGTACAGTTTTTATTTCCCATAAATGAAGGTGACTCACAGTTCTGGCAAGGCGAGTGGGACAAGCTGAGTGAAGTGCTTCATAGGCGCAGGTTGGACACCCTCCGGGCCCGATAGCCGGGAGCATAAAGGAGGCCACAGGCTCGGGGTCTGTGGCCGTTGGATGTGTCCATTATAGCAAAGCTTGCCTAATTTGGCATCAGCCGATTCGTGGCGCGCAGATCCCGAATGCGGCCCGCGCCGATGCCGAACATGGCGATGCGGAGCTCCAGCTCCACCTGCGCCAGCACCTCGTCCACCGCCTCCTCCGAATCGGCGGCGGCGGCCAGCAGGGAGCGGCCGAATCCGGCCAGATCCGCGCCGAGCGCCAGCGCCTTCGCCGCATCGGCGCCGGTACGCAGTCCGCCGCTTGCAATAAGCGGCTGGTGCGGCAGCGCTGCCCGGATAAGCCGGACGCTCTCCGCCGTCGGAATGCCCCAGCCGGCGAACGCTTCGGCCGCGCGGCGGCGAATCGGGTCGGCGGAGCGGAGCTTCTCGACCTGGCTCCAGGACGTGCCGCCCGCGCCGGCCGCGTCGATGAATGCCGCGCCGGCATCGGCGAGTTGCCGCGCGGTATCGCCGGCGATTCCCCAGCCGACCTCCTTGATGCCGACGGGTACGTCCAACTGGCGGCATAATTCCTCAATACGACGCAGCAATCCTGCGAAGTTGACGTCTCCTTCAGGCTGGAACACTTCCTGCAGCGCGTTCAGATGGAGAATTAAGCCGTCCGCTTCCACAAGCTCCACGGCGCGGCGGCATTCCTCGATCCCCATTCCCATGTTCAGCTGCACGGCCCCGATATTCGAATAGATCGGCACCGTCGGCGCAATATCCCGAATCCGGAATGTGCCCGACAGTCCCGGATTCTCCACCGCCGCTCGGACGGAGCCTACGCCCATCGCCCAGCCCCGCGCCTCCGCCACCGCGGCCAGCCGGCGGTTGATCGGGGCAGCTATACTGCTGCCCCCGGTCATCGAGCTGATAAGGAATGGCGTGCGAATCCGCTTGCCCAGCCATTCTGTCGCCAGATCGATCTCCCGGAAATCCAGCTCGGGCAGCGCCTGGTGAAGAAAGCGGTAACGTTCGAGCCCTGTCGTAATCCCGACGCCATTCACCGCTTCCTCCAAACAAATGCGAATATGCTCCGTCTTGCGCTGCTCGGTTGCTCCCCCAGGAGCCGGCTGCCGTTCCTCCATTGTGAACCTCCTTCATCCTCTTCCTATATCATGAATACAACGAATGTATCGGACAGGAACCCGTCCGCTGCCGTTCCTTCGTCCGCTAAAGCCGTATCCGGCGATTTTTCAGCATCATTAGCATAGCAAATATGGACGCTATCGTATACTTTCATCTATTTGAAAAAAGGCCTCCGAACAGGAAGGCGTTCCTTCCGGTTCGAAGACCTCGCAGTCTGATCATCGCGATTCGGCCAAGCTCTCTCGCAAAGCCTGCCAACTCGCGGCTGCGGCGTTCGGCATCACTCCGTCTGAGCGGAATCGGCCGCGCCGGTTCCCGGATTCTCGCCGAAAATCTCCTTCTTCAGCCGGATGCCCGTCGGCGTCGCGGCCAGACCGCCAAGCGCCGTCTCCTTCATCGTCATCGGCATGCTCTGTCCGATCCGGAACATCGCTTCAATGACTTCGTCGCACGGAATGACACTCTCCACTCCGGCCAGCGCCAAATCGGCTGCCACCATCGCGTTGGACGCCCCCAAGGCGTTGCGCTTCACGCACGGCACCTCGACCAACCCGGCGACCGGGTCGCAGACAAGGCCGAGCATATTTTTCAGCGCGATCGCCATCGCGTTCGCCGCCTGCCGCGGCGTGCCTCCGGCCAGCTCGGCAATGGCCGCGGCCGCCATGCCCGCTGCCGATCCGACCTCGGCCTGGCAGCCGCCCGCCGCTCCGCTGATGGACGCATTGTTCGCCACGACGAGGCCGAACGCTCCGGCCGTGAACAGAAATTCCACCATCTGCTCCCGTGTCGGGTTCAGCTTCTCCTTGAGCGCGAACAGCGTCCCCGGCACCACCCCCGCGGCGCCGGCCGTCGGCGTCGCACAGATAAGCCCCATGGCCGCGTTCACTTCATTCGTCGCCATCGCCTTGCTGACCGCATCGAGCAGCGTGCCGCCGCTTAATGCTTTGCCGGAGGCGATATATTGCTGGACCTTCACGGCGTCTCCGCCCGTCAGGCCCGAGTGGGACTTCACGCCGGACAGCCCCCGCGCGACCGCCTGCTCCATCACATCGAGGTTGCGCTCCATCTGGGCGATGACCGCCTCGCGCGTCATCCGCTTCACTTCCATCTCTTGCTCTATCATCACGTGCGCCAATTTGCACGAGCGTTCCTCTGCGAGCGCGACCAGCTCAGCCACATTGCGGAACATGCTTCATCACCTCTCCCTTAGATTGGACAACGCATCAATCTTCCATGCGGAGCACGCGGTTCACGCCGGGAAGTCCGCGAATCTGCCCGAACATCGCCTCATCGATCATTTCGTCGGTCTCAATCACCATCAACGCCATTTTGCCCTTCTCCTTGCGGCTGACCTCCATGTGGCCGATATTGACCCGGGCCTCGCTCAAAATCCGCGTCACCCCCGCAATGACGCCATAGCGGTCATGATTCAATATAAGGATGGCCGGACACTGGCCAGAGAGCTTCAGCTTAAAGCCGTTCAGCTCGACAATCTCCACCTTCCCGCCGCCGATGGAGATGCCGGTCACTTCCATATCCTCCTGGTCATCCGACAGGCGGATACGGGCCGTGTTCGGGTGCTCCGGCACCGCATCTTCGGCCGTTATCTCGACCGTCATCCCGGCCTCCTCTGCCAATTGAAGCGACTGCGGGAGCCGGGCGTCATTCGTATCAAAATCGAGCAGACCGGCCACGAGCGCGACATCTGTCGCATGGCCTTTATAAGTCTCCGCGAAGGAGCCGTACAGAAATATATGAACCTTCTTCGGCTGTCTCCCGAATATGCTGCGGGCCAGGCGGCCAATCTTGGCAGCGCCCGCCGTATGTGAACTGGACGGTCCGACCATAATCGGACCAATGATGTCAAACACGCTGCGATATTTCATCGCTATTCCTCCTTCTACGCGTATCCATGATCGAATCCGGCTCCGCACGTCATACGATAGGATACGCAGCAGGGAGCGCATCCTGTACGGCGAATGATGAAATGAAAGCACTTTCAGCACCATCCTACCAATCCGGCGGCCGGAAGGCAAGACCTCTTTCAGGCAATATGTCCATCTATACAGGATTTTGGCACAAAAAAGACCGCTTTGCACGAACAAAAGCAGTCCGATTCCTCTTTCCTGCCCGGTTCACGGGCGGCCTTGCCGTGCCGCCCGCAGCCCACGATTACATCGAAGGACTCCCCGGATCCGTCACCGCCTCCAGCGGACGCTCCTGCATGCGGGAAGAGCGGACATAAGCGTAGGCGATAAACAATGCCGACAGTCCGCCGAATACGAGGACCATATAGGAGAGCCCGATCGTATCGAGCATGAAGCCCGTCGCCAGCAGCACGACCTGGAACATGACCCGGTCCAGCATCGTGCGGAACGAGAAGAAGCGGCCATGATAGTCCTTCGGAATCGTCTTCTGAAAATATGTCGATAACAGCGGGAAGAAGAAGCCCGCCGCGAGACCGAACAAACCGAAACCGAACAGCGCCATCCCGCGAATATCGGCAAAGAACAAGAGCGAATGTCCCAGCGCGCTCAGGAGAGCGAACAGGCACAGCAGCTTGAGCAGTCCGCCCTTGCCGGAGATGCGCTTCACGAAGAAGGCGGCAGCGATGAAGCTGATCCCTTCGACCGCATACAGCCATCCTTTGATCTGGGTGTCCTGATGGATCTCGCTGATGTTGATCACCATCAGATTGAAGCCGCCGATGAACAAGCCCGGGATGAACGACAGCCCAAGCGCCATGACCGCGACCGGCATCCGCTTGAGCATCGGCACGATTTCCTTGAAGCCTCCGCCCTTCTTCTTCCCTGCGGAAGCCGCTTTGCCAGACGGCAGATCCTCCTTCACGTCCAGGAAGAACGTCGACACGAGCAGCAGCGCATAGCCGACCAGGGAAGCCGCATAGAGCGAGGCCAGGCTCATGACCGTCAGCATCATGCCCGCCAGCACGGTGCCGATAATTCGGGCGATGGTGGAGGCATTCATATGTACGCCGTTCAGGGTCAACAGATCTTTGTCGGCGACAATGCGCGGAATAACCGATTGAAGCGCAGGGAAATAGAATGCCGCCGATATTTGCAGCGTAATGTTGAACAGCACCATCCACAGCACGGAATCGGTCGCCAACGCAATAAACATGAAGCAGACGCCTACCATCCGACCGAGACCGGCATAGATCAGCACCAGCTTCTTGCGGGAAGAATCGATGACTTTTCCGGCGTAGGGGCCGATCAGGACGCCCGCCAGCAAGCCGATGAACAGAATAATCGATTTCATGAAATCCGAAGGCACCTGATGCTGCATAAATTCAAGATTGGCAATAATGGAAGTCCATAAGCCGAGGCCGGCCACGAACTCGCCACAGAGCACAATCCATACATTCCGATTCGTCCACATCCGAATCCTCTCCAGTTCTATGTACAGATGGACTTATCATACCATGTTCCCGCCTATGACAGGTAATGGTTCCATGCCGTTCAGCGCCGTATCCCTGCCACGTCGGGAGGCCGCCGGTTACGCTCTTCCAGAGCACGACCAAAAAGGCCAGCGGCATTCCTTGCCGATGACCTGTATCGCGTCTATCCTGTCATTCCACCGTCATGCTCATCGCGCCGAGATCGCGTCCCGCCGTTAGCCGGCATGGGTGGCGAGCAGATTGTTCGTCTTGCATTCATCCTTCCGTTCGCACCGGTCGCCGCAGATCCGCCCTTTGCCGCGCGGAACGCACATCGGCGTGCCGAACAACGGATCATCGCAGATGATGCAATCCATGCAGAATACGTCTCTGACCATCTGCGGCGTCAGCACATCCTCCGGCGCCCCTTGGGCGTATACGCCCTTGTCGCGGACAGCGATAATATGATGCGCATAACGGCAGGCCAGGTTCAAGTCATGCAGAACCATGACGATGGTGCGTCCTTCGTTCTGATTCAGCTCATACAGCAAGTCGAGAATCTCGATCTGGTGGCTCATATCGAGATAGGTTGTCGGTTCGTCAAGCAGAATCACATCCGTATTCTGGGCAAGCGTCATCGCGATCCAGGCGCGCTGGCGTTGTCCGCCCGACAAGGAATCGACCGGCCGGTCGGCGAGGCTCTCCACACCCGTCACCTGCAAGGCATGGCGGACCAGCCGCTCATCCTCTTCCGACCACTGCTTCAGCCACGATTGATACGGATAACGCCCCTGCTTCACCAATTGAAGCACCGTCAATCCTTCCGGCGCCGTCGGCCCCTGCGGGAGCATCGCCAGCTTGCGGGCGACGGCCTTCGTGCTGGACTGATGGATATCCTTGCCATCAAGCAGGACGGAGCCTTGCTCCGGCTTAAGCAGCCGGGCCAACGAGCGGAGCAGGGTCGACTTGCCGCATCCGTTGCTGCCGATCAATACCGTGATCTGCCCCTCGGGAATGCTCAGTGTGAGATTGTCGATAATCGGCACGTCGCCATAGGCCAGTGTCAACGACTTCGTCTGAATCATGGACATGCTCTTCCCCTCCCCGTTCTCGTTCCGCATGCGTCTGCCGTTCGGCATGACAGTCAGGCTCTACAATCTATAATAATGAAAATCGTTCTCAAAAATAACTAGCTACATCATGCCATATTCAGCACCGCTAGTCAATCGCCGGACGGCCTGCCGCGGCAGCCGTCATCGGCCGAAGAGCCGGGCGCATCACGCCGCCCGCGCGCTTGTTCCAAGCCCGCCCGCCTTGGACCGGCAGAGACCGTTGGCGGCGCCCTGCCACCACAGCGGCCCCTCCCGGCTCCCTTCTCTGCCTACAGCAGCGGCGAGAACAAGCGGGCTGCTGACTCGAGGAAGCGGGTAATGACTTTTTTGTTGGCAAATTGTTCATCCGAGATCTGCACGGCCGACTCCAAATCCTGCTGAAACTCCCGGATCAGCTGTTCGACGCTCTCCGTCCGGATCAGCAGCGCATTCACCTCGAAGTTAAGGTGGAAGCTGCGCATATCCATATTCGCGGTGCCAATCGTAGCCACTTCGCCGTCCACGATGATGAGCTTCGAATGGAGAAAGCCTTTTTCATATTCGTAGATTTGCACGCCGGCCTCCATCAGACCAAGGAAATAGGAATGGGAGGCCAGGAACGGCAGCCATTTATCAGGCTTGCCCGGGAAGAGCAGCTTCACCTCGATGCCGCTCAAGGCCGCTACCCGCAGCGCGGTAAAAATGTCCTCATCCGGAATGAAATACGGCGTCGCTATCCAGATCGAGCGCCGGGCCGAGGTCAGCATGGAGAAGAACAGATTCTTCATCGTCTTGAATTCCTGATGCGGCCCGCTCGCGATCATCTGCACCGCGCCCGCCGTCGCCTCCACCGGTTCAGGCTGAAGGTATTCCGCCCCATAGAGCGTCTCTCCGCTCGTATGGGCCCAGTCCTGCAGGAAAATGATCTGCAGTGTCTGCACCGCGTCGCCGCGCACGATCATGTGCGTGTCCCGCCAGAAGCCGTACGTCTTATTGCGGCTCAAATATTCATCCCCGACATTGAGGCCGCCGATGAACGCAACATTGCCGTCGATGACAACAATCTTGCGGTGGTTCCGGTAATTGACCCGATTGGAGAAGATCGGGAACTTCACATTGCCGAACACAGCCACCTGCACGCCGGCATTCCGCAGCTCCTGCAGGAAGGTTTTGCGCAGGTGCATGCTCCCGACCGCATCGATCATGAACCGGACCTCGACGCCGGCCCGGGCCTTGTCCATCAAAATCTGGGCAATGCGGCTTCCGATGTCGTCATCGCGGTAAATGTAATATTCCATATGAATATGATGCCGGGCCTGATTCAGCTCCGCAAGCAATGCCCCGAACGTCTCTTCGCCGTTGTTCAGAATGCGCGTATCCGACGCAAACGTAATCGGGCTCTTGCTGATGCGGCTGGTCAGGCGGAGCAGATGGCGCTGATCCGGCGTCATGGCAGCCAGCGCCTCCTCCCGGAGCTGCTTCGGCTCATTCTCTACGAAGGTATAGGTATGCTTGTCCTGCTGCGCCTTCCGGGTATACCGGCGGCGCTTGCGGTAATTTTGACCGAACACGAGATAAAAGATGAAGCCGACGACAGGCACCACCGCCAGCACCAATATCCAAGCGACCGTGCTGGAAGGATGCCGGTTCTCCATAAAAATAATGATAGCCAGGGACACAACGGCGAGCGTCGTCATAATGCTCAGCGCCGTCGTGATATTTTGGCCAATCGTGCCATTCATATAATAACCGAAAGCGAGTAACAAGATAAGAAATAATCCGACTTGCAGCGCTCTTCTCATGACGAGGCCCCCATTCACGCCATAACGGCGCTTCTCTCTCAGGTATTTTTTGAACCATACTGCGCGGCATACCGCAATTTCTTCTTTTTCCTATTATATTCGACATGCGCTCCCTTGAATATGGGAATGACATCCCTGAAAATTATATAAAAAAAGACCTTTCCGCAGAAAGGTCCTTCGTATCTGAATCGATTCCTTGACCGGTGTTCTGTATCTATGGCGGTACTTCCTGCGCGCCGCCGCTTACGCCGCCTGCCCGGCCCGCTCAGCCTCGCTGGCCATGAACTCCACCAGCAGCCGTCCGATCGCCCGGTAGAGCGGATGATCCGCATGCCGCGCCAAGTCTTCGCCGAAGCGCGGAGCCCAGCGCGTCAGATGGTCCAGCACGAAGCGCCGCTGTCCGTCCATGTAACGGTGGTAACGCTTTTCGGTCATGACATTGCCGAGCATTTTGCCAATCAGGACCGCCATGAACTCCAGCTCGATGGCGATATGATCATCCGGCTCGCCGTTCATCTTCTTGAAGTAGAGGCTGAATTCGGCGTAATGCTGCCGTACAATCTGAGCGTAGCTCTTCGGCAGCTTCTGTTCGTTGGCCCGGTACATCGTCTCGCAAGGCGTGACAGGCAGCTGTCCCGAGCTTCCGAATAAGCGGTAATAGTCATCGCGCAAGGAAGAGAATACGGCGTACAATTCGCTTACCGACAAATTATCCAACAACGCGCACAGGTCGCGGGCAGCCTCGGAATGGCGGCATAACCGCTTCATCCCTTCATGATTCCGCCAAGACATTAAGACATCGAGCGTTGGCATGTGACCCAGGAAGTCGGCCAGCAATTGATATGCCGCCATCCGCGTCTCCAGCCGTTCAACGGTCTCTTCATTCCACTGTGCCGGTCGATCTGCCGTTAACAACATTGTCCGTCCCCTCCATATGATGATGAATTCCCTTGCTTAACCATATTGTCCCATATCCGGATTTGGAAAGCTGTGACGAAACACAAACATTCCCGCGCTTGAAAGCGCTGTATGTGAATCTTGTGTGAACAGCAGGGAATTTCATGATTTGCGTCACCGATTGGACAAACTTCCGTTCGATCACACGGCTATCAATTTTACCAGATTCAGGTCATCACGCCTACATGTAAAAACTGGAACCCGGCCCTTCCGGATGAAGGACGGCCTCGCCCAGTGTACAATAAGACACAGCAAGCCATGAACGAATAAATCGAGGAGTGTCGATGATGCCTTTGCTATCCGCCTTCAAAAAAGCGAACGCGCTGCTGAACGTCCACGCGACTTCCCTCCATGCCGGGCCGGCCGGGTTCCGCGTGCATTACTGGGGTTTCATGCCGAAGCACTATAACAACTCGGTGCACCGCCATTCCTTTTTTGAAATGTGCTATGTGCTGGAGGGGGAAGGGGAATATACCGATGACGGGCAGGATTACATACTTCGCGCCGGCAGCGCCATCTGCTCGCGGCCGGGCGTCTGGCACCAGATCCGCAGCGCGGCGGGCATGGCGCTCCTGTTCGTCGCCTTCGACATCGAGGAGGGCGAGACGCAGGACGACTATGTCCAGGCCTTCCGGCGCCTGGCCGAGGATGCCGTCCCCTGCCTCGCGGATGCGTCCTCCGCCCCCGCAGCCAAGCTGTGGGAGGCGCTCCTCGCACTGTCCGAGGGCGGGCAGCTTCTGTATCCGCCACATATGCTGCGGGCCACCGCTCATGCGCTCCTGTCCTCGATGCTGCCGCTGTTCATGCCGGATGCCTCCGGCCTGCCGGACGTCCCGGCGCTGGAGGGAGAAGCCCCGCGGCCGGGCAACGAGCTGTTCCGGCGCGCCCGGCTCTATCTCGAAGACAATCTGAATGCTCCGCTGACCCTGGATATCGTCGCCCAGCATCTGCATATTTCCCCGCGCCATCTGTCGCGGATCTTCATGCAGGAGAGCGGGCAGACCTTCGTCCACTATGTGCAGGAGCGGCGCATCCGGCTGGCCAAGAACCTGCTCCTCTCCTCCGATGCCGCGATCAAGGATATCGCCGAGCGGTGCGGCTTCGAGTCCGTCCATTACTTCACACGCGTCTTTACCCGCAAGCTGGGGGTCTCCCCGGCGCGCTTCCGCCGTTCCGGCTTCGCCGAAGGGCGTTCCGGGCCGATGCGTTGAGGCCATGGTTGAGGCCATGTCCGTTCTGTACAAAAAGAAAGCTGCATTGTCCAAATACAGCCCCCCTGACTTTTTCTACAATGGGCTTGAGCCGGGCAGACCTGTTCTGTCCGAGAGTTGACGGCTCAAATGTGTAGAGGGAACGGAGGGCTTTTTGATGTTCGACAAGCTTCCACGCAACCGGATTCATGCGGATATTCCCAGCGGGGGGCACCGCCCCCTGGACTGGCTCCCATCCGGACTGGAGACGGGAATGGACCGGATCGCGGACGCGGTTCTCGCCGCATGCCATGCCGGAAGGAAGGATATTCTGTACGTTGCGCTTGATGCAACGCATGGCGCGAATGTGCAAGCCGTCGCCTCCCGGCTGACGGACCGGCTGGAACAGGAGCAGATTCGGGCTCATGTCTATTCCACGGAAGATTATTTATACGGCGGCAGCGAGCTGCGCCGCTGCTTCTACCGCTATATTACGGACAATCGCGCCTTCGGCTATATGGCCAGCGACGTGGCGTTCACCGATTATTTCCGCCCGGACGCGGCCGCATGCTGGGCAGCCGAGGCGAAGCAGGATACCGCCGCGAAGCCGGGGGCCAAGCAGGTGGTCCTGATATGCGGCCCCGGCGCGCTGTGGCTCGGCGGCGATCGGATCGGGCTGTCGTTCTATTGCGACGTATCCCGGGAATACCAACAGCGGGAGCACCGCCGGTCTCTGCGCAATCTCGGCTTCTCCTGGAACCGCGATCATACGGAGAAGTATAAAATCTGCCTCTTCCTCGAGTGGCCGGCCTGGGAGACATACCGGAAGCAGCATCTCGGCCGCTTCGACTATTATGTCGATCTGAACCGGCCCGCGAAGCCGGTCATCACGACGGTCGCAGCCTTGCGAAGAATGGTGGCGGAAGCGGCGGAACAGCCGTTCCGCGTCAAGCCGTTCTTCGCGCCGGGGGTATGGGGCGGACAGTATTTGAAGGAGCTGTGCGATCTGCCTCCGGAATGGGTCAACTGCGCCTGGAGCTTCGAGCCGATCGCCCCCGAGAACACGCTGCTGCTGGAATACCGGGACGAGACGATCGAGGTGCCGTTCACGCTGCTGCTCGGGTATGAGCATCAGGCTGTCATGGGCGATCGCATCGTCGGGCTGTTCGGGGACTATTTCCCGGTCCGGTTCGACTATCTGGATACGATCGGCGGCAGCCATCTGTCCTGTCAGGTCCATCCGAAGCAGGCGTATATCGAAGACGTGTTCAACGAGCGGATGACGCAGCAGGAATCATACTACATTATGGAGCGCCTGAACGATGCCAAAGTCTATCTGGGCTTGACCGACGGCACGACGCCGAAGCAGTTCCTCGGCGCGGTGCGCGAGGCTCAGGACACGGGCGTGCCGCTGCCCTTCGAATCGTACGTCAAGGAATACGATTCGGCGAAGGGCGCGCTGTATCTTATCCCGCCGGGAACGGTTCACTGCTCGGGCAAAGACAATCTCGTGCTCGAAATCTCGTCGACGACCTGGTGGTTCACCTTCAAAATCTATGATTATTTGCGCCAGGATCTGGACGGGAAGCCGCGTCCGATCAATATCGATCATGCCGCACGGAACATCAATGCCGGCTTGACGGAAGAGGAGGTCCGGCAGCGGCTCATCCCGGAGCCGCTGCTCATCGGGCGCCAAGGCGGGAACGAGGAATATCTGCTCGGCGAGCATGAGGACGTGCTGTTCAGCGTGAAGCGGGTTCATCTGATCGACCGCTGGGAGGACGACACGAACGGCGAGTTCGTCATGGTTAACCTGGTCGAGGGCGAACGGGTGCGCCTCGTGCCGCTGGCCGATCCCTCGAAGGCGGTGGAATTCGGCTACGCCGAAAGCTATATCGTGCCGGCCAGCGTCGGCGCCTACCGGCTGGAGAATGCCGGGAGCGCGCCATGCAAGCTCGTGAAGGCGGGCGTAGCGTCCCATTGGCAGACGCCGCTGCTGCCGCACGGCTGGCCGGCCGGCGCGGAGGCGTAGGCCGTGGGCGCCCCGGAGCGGCCGGAAGGCCGCCGCAGCCCCGGGCGGGGCGCTGCCGCGCCGCCGAAGGCGGTCACGCTGGCGCTCGATGCCGGCGGGACGGCCCTGAAGGGGGCGGTCGTCGCCGGCGGGCGCCTCGTGCCCGGCCTGGCCGGCCAGTGGCCGTCGCGCGCCGACGGCGAGCCGGACGCCATCGTGGCCGGCTTCGCGGCAGCCTGCGGCGAGCTGCTGGCCGCCTATGCGGCCTATACGGCCGCCGGGCCGGAAGCCCCCGCAGCCGGAGCGCCGCTGCGCATCGGCTTCGCCTTCCCCGGCCCGTTCGACTATGCCGCCGGCGTGGCGCGCCTGCAGGGCCTTGGCAAGTACGACCGCCTCTACGGCGTGAACGTGCGCGAAGCGCTGTGGGCCGAGTTCGCCCGCCAGGCCATGCGCGGGATTCCGCACGCGGCTGAACTCGCCCGGGCGGACATCCGCTTCGCGAACGATGCGCTGCTGTTCGCGCTCGGGCTCGGCCGCCGCTATCCGGGCGAACGCTTGCTGTGCTTGACGCTCGGCACCGGCCTCGGATCGGCCTTCATCGAGGCCGGGCAGCCCGTCGCGGGCCGGAACGGCGTGCCGCCAGGCGGCCTGCTGTACGCGGAGCTGTACCGCGGACAGCCTGCGGACGGCCAATTCGGCCGCCGCGGCATTTTGCGGCTCGCCAGCGAGCTTGGCGCGGGCACAGCGGGCGGCGACGTGCATGAGCTCGCCACGGCAGCGTATAGCGGCGATCCCGGAGCGGCCGCGGTCTTCGCGGCATACGGAAGGCAGCTCAGCGAGTTCCTCGCGCCGTATGTCGCGGCCTTCCGTCCCCGCCGCCTCATCCTCGGCGGCCAGATCGCGAAGAGCGCCAGCTTGTTCCTCGCGCCGCTGGAAGCGCTGCTGCGAAGCGTCGGCGGCTTCCCGGAGACGAGCGATCGCGTGATGGAGCATACGTATGAAGGCATTGACGCTGTATTCGACGGAACAAGGAGCAAGACGTAAGACGTTACCTGCTAACGCCGTGACTGTCCAGCGGCAGGCCCGCTGCGGCTGCATGCGCCGAGCACTTGCTCCGAGGGGGCCGCTTCGCGCTCCACTCCGCTCCAGATGCGGGCCATGCTGCAAACCAGTCAACGGACAAAGTTTTAGACCACCGAGAAAGGATGATAAATTTGAGCCGACAGATTCAACAGGCAGACACGCCGGCGCCGAAGCGGGCATGGACCATCTGCGCCATCCATCATTCGCATACCGATATCGGGTATACGGACCGACAAGAGAAAATTGAACAGTATCACGTCGATTTTATCCGCCAGGCGCTTCGCATCATTGCCCAGGCCAAGGATGGCAGCCGCCCGGAATATGACGGCTTCCGCTGGACATGCGAGACGTTCTGGGCCGTTGAGCGGTTCCTGGAGAGCGCCGCGCCGGAAGAGCGGGAGCAGTTCGCGGAAGCGGTCCTCAGCGGCCATATCGAGCTCTCCGGCACCTACTTGAATATGACGGAGCTGCCCGACTATTCGCTGCTGCGCCATATTCATGGCAAAGCCCCTTCCTATGCGGCTTCCATCGGCCATGCCGTTGACTCTGCCATGACCGCGGATATTAACGGCTACGGCTGGGGCTACGCCCGAAGCCTGCTTGAGAACGGCATCAAGCATCTGTTCAGCTGCGTCCATACCCACCACGGCATGTTCCCGCTGGGCCGCAAGCAGACGCCCTTCTGGTGGGAAGCTTCCTCGGGGGAACGGCTGCTCGTCTGGAACGGGGAGCACTATATGTTCGGCAATGAGCTCGGCCTGTGCCCGGGCGCGCTCGGCAAATATATCATCCGGGACGAATTCGATCACCGGCTCATTGACGAGAATCATGACGATATCGCCCGCATCCGTCTCCATCGTTATGTATGCAAGCTGGAAGAGGAGGGCTATCCGTTCGACTTCGTCCCGGTCATGCTGTCCGGTCTTGGCACGGACAACGGAGCGCCGAACGGACGAATCATGGAGTTCATCCGTCAATGGAACGAACAATACGGGGAATCGATCCGGATCGAGATGACCAGCTTGTACGACTTCTTCGCCCGCCTCAAACGCGAGGATATGAGCCAGCTGCCCGTCCATCGCGGGGATTGGCCTGACTGGTGGTCGGACGGCGTCGCATCCACCGCCATGCATACGCAAATTTTCCGGGATGCCCAGCGCGTGCTGCGACAAGCGGAGCGGCTTGATCCGGACAAGAGCGTGCTCACGGAAGCGGACAGGGACGCAGCCCTGCAGCCTTTGGTGATGTATGCGGAGCATACGTGGGGGTATCACTCCTCCATAGCCGAGCCATGGCATCCGAACGTGCAGTTGCTGGAGGTACGGAAGCTGGCTTATGCCGCGGAGGCAAGCCGCTGCGCTTATCAAGCTCTGGATAAAGTGCTCAGCGCCCAGGGTGCGGCCACGCTCTTCCCGGAACGGCCGCTTCGCTACCGCATCGTCAACCCGGCGCCCGTCGCATCGATCCAGCTGGTGACCTTGCCGCTTGACGGATGGGAGCCCGCCCTGCTTGCCAACGGATTCGATGTCATCTGTGAAGCGACCGAACAGAAGCTGGCTTGGCAGCAGCCGCATCCGCAGGCCATCGTCGTGGAGATCGCATTGGAAGCCGAAGAGGCTTGCCTTCTTCGTATCCAACCCCGGACGGAAAAGAATACGGCTGCCGGAGTCATGACGTCCAGCACCCGGTTGATCGGGAGCGACCGCGTGTATGATATGGAAGACATGTGCCCGGACGCGCCTGGGCATGGTCCGATTTCGATGACGGAGCATGGCGTTGAATCGCCATTTTGCCGCATCGAATGGCAGGAGGATCGGGGCATCGTGTCGTGGCGCAATCGGTTGACCGGACAAGAGCTGCTGAATCCTGATTCTCCGTACGGAGCATTCACGCCCATTTACGAGGTGACTCCCGCGGAAGATCCGACGAGTCCCCATCAAGTATGGTCGGTGCGCAGCCGGATGGGCCGCAACCGCAAAGGGATGGGCGTCCGGCGCTCCGCTGGCCGCCTCGTCCAGGTCAGAGCGTTGGAGAACGGACCGCTGTACGCCACTCTGGAGCTGCAGTACAAGACGGACGGCATGAGCTATTACAGCCTCTTTCTCAAGGTCTATGCCACGTTGAACCGGGTCGATGTCTCCGTCCGGCTTCATAAAGACAGCGTCTGGCAGCCGGAGAACGTCTATGTCGCCCTGCCGTTCACGAATGGCGATTCGTCCGCAGATACCCTGTATGCCGACAAGGCGGGCGAGCTGATTCGACCGTGGACAGATCAGCTGCCGGGAACGTGCCTGGACTATACTTGCGTTCAGCACGGGCTCGCCTGGGTCAACGAGTCGACCGGCGCTCTCCTGCTGGCCATGCCGGATACGCCGCTGGTACAGCTGGGTCCGCTCGAGTATGGACGGCGCCTTGTTCATACCCAGCAGCCAGCGGGCGCGAAGCCGCAGACGTACTCCTGGCTGATGACGAACTACTGGGAGACGAACTTCAAGGCAACGCTCGGCGGATTCTATGAGTTCCGCTACCTGGTGGCAGCCGGCGATTCGATCAGCGCAGCAGACATTGGATATGAGCTCCAGGCGCTCAATGACGGACTCATTGTCTCCTGCATGAAGCAATCGACATAGACACCTATGAACAGAACGCTCTCCAAGGGCAGTCCGGATGCACTCGGGCTGCCCTTGCTGCCTTCTTTTTCCCGCCATCTCAGACCTCGGTCGCGGATTGTGCAAATGTACTCGCACGGGAAGCCATACTTATGATATGGTCAATGAAGAATACGAATTGCCGCACTACGGAAAGGATGAAAAGCTATGAACGAGTCCTGGAACAGATTACGCACGGCAATGGAGCAGGAGGGCCATGACGCTCTGCTCATTACCGACCCGAAGCATGTCTACTACTTGACCAGTTTCGCCTGCGATCCTCATGAGCGCTTCCTCGGCCTCGTCATCCAGCGGGATGCCGAGCCGACGCTAATCGTGCCGGCCCTGGATGCGGATAAGGCGGCGTCCGCCTCCTCCGTCAAGAACATCGTTACCCATACCGACACGGATAACCCCTACGATGTGTTGAAGCCCTGCCTGCCCGCCGGGCTGAATCAGTTGGCCTTCGAGAAGAATCATATCTCCGTCGCCCGGTTCGAGGCGCTGGCCGCAGCGCTGGATGCCAAGCGTTATGCCGATGCAGGGCCGATTCTGCAGGAGCTGCGCGTCATCAAGTCCCCGGAGGAAGTGGAGCGGCTTCTCGAGGCGATCCGGGTAATTGAAGACGTGCTGATGGAAGGCGTAAGCCGCGTGCGTCCCGGCATGACCGAACTGGATGTCGTCGCGGAGCTGGAATATTTGATGAAGAAAAAGGGCGCGGAACGGCCGTCGTTCGACACGATGGTGCTGGCCGGCGAGAGGGCCGCGCTGCCGCATGGCGTTCCGGGCAATCGCGTCATCCGCGAAGGCGAGCTCCTCCTGTTCGATCTGGGCGTCTACGTGAACGGATATGCTTCCGACATTACCCGCACCTTCGCCGTCGGCGAAGTGAGCGAAGAGAGCCGCCGCATTTATGACACGGTGCTGGCGGCGAATGAAGCGGCCATTGCCGCCGTCAAGCCCGGCGTTACCTTCGGCTCGCTGGATCGTACGGCGCGGCAGGTCATTGAAGACCGCGGCTACGGCGCTTACTTCACCCACCGGCTCGGGCACGGGCTCGGCCTGGACGTGCACGAGTATCCGTCCGTGCATGGCCGGAACGAGGATGTGCTGAAGCCGGGCATGGTCTTCACGATCGAGCCAGGCGTCTATGTGCCGAACGTGGCGGGTGTGCGCATCGAGGATGACGTCATCGTCACGGAGGATGGCGTGCGCGTGCTCACGTCCTATCCGAAGGAATTGACCGTCATCGGGGGATAGCGGCTTCTCTCGCCAAAGCTGTAAAAATACAGTTTTTTCAAAGGACAAAAAGGAATTCCTGCAAATGTCAGGCTGTTGGAAAACCCGTGTTTTTTACGAAGGGGTGGAGATGTCCATTTACCTAATCAAAACTTGGCTCTCAGAGCGTTTTAAGTCGATTTTTTCTACTGAGAGACGAGATCCACCATATAAAAAGTGAAGTGGAGAAAATTCCCACAGACTTCTCAACGGCCTGATTTTACGGGATCCAAGAGACCGCGCCGGATCCTGGGGGCATCATCGCCTCCAGGAGGTATCATCGCCTCGTTGCCTTCAGGAGGCATCCTTGCCTCTCGGGGCTTGAACGTGTGGAGGGAATTGTTGCTATTTTACAGGAATTTCGGCTCAATGAGTCCACATCCCGAGGAATTGCTGCAAATATACATCATTTTAGGCCCTTTTGCTTCAAGCCGAAGCAAAACGGGTGAAATTCCTGCAGATTTGCAGGATTCCCTTTCTGGTAAAGTCGTCCACATCGAATTGCTGTATTTTCACAGGATTTCGCTTACCGAATAGGCGTGTCAGGGAAATGGTCCAGCTTTCAGGCCGTTGGAAAACCCCTGTTTTTATTAAGGGGTGGAGATTGTCCATTTCCTACTCAAAACTTGGCACCCATAGCGTTTTACCTCGATTTTTTCTACTGAGAGACGAGATCCACCACATAAAAAATGAAGTGCCCAAAAATCCTCTGGACTTTCTCAACAGTCTGAAATGTGCAGCAATTTCCGCCGTTATCGCTTGAGTAGGAGACCATTTCGGTGAAAAGATGTAGATTTGCAGGAATTTTGCCGAATACCGCCCCGTTAGAGCGAAAAAGCTGCATTTACGCAGGATTCAGCAGTTCAGCTTCTACAGCGCAAACAAGCCCTCCCAAAGCCATGCTTCGGGAGGGCTTGCTCATTTATTTCTTCATGCCGAGCGTGAAGATTTCCGCTGCGCCGAGCTCAACGCTGACGCTGCGCTTGTCGCCGGAAGCGAGGTCTTCGCCCTTCACTTCCATGATGCTGCTACGATAGAAGCCGCTGTCTGCCTGCGGAAGAGAGACGTGCAACGTGTTCGCTTCATGCGCGAAGTTGACCCAGCGGCCAACCATGTCGCCGGTCTGCTCCGCCATCTTGATCGAGGAGAACGCGATGCCTTCGCCTTCCCATGCCAGGAACGCATGGTTGGCTGGCAGCTTGCCAGCATGCACCTCGGCCTGACGGACAATCCACGGCACCTGGAACGTGTGCGCTTCCTTGTATGCGCCGGAGGTCACGACATCGCCCGCATGCGGAATAATCGCATATTCGGCGGTGTACGTGCCCAGGCATTGCGCTTCCGGCGTCGGGAAGACACCCCAGTCGCCAAGCTCGCCCGAAGAGCGGAGCAAGGTGACCGCCATCGTGTTGCTGCCGTCGCGCAGCACTTCATATTCGAACAGCCCTTTGTTGGCGATGGTCAGGCCGAGCTGGCCGTCGCTTACGCTGACGAACGTATGCTGATGCTGATCGTTGCTCGGATTCTCCCATTCCGGAGCCGGCTGTGTATTGCGGCGGGCCACCTCGAAGATGGATTCCGCCTGGTGCGTCTCCGCCTGCAGGGCGGTCGGGAACAGCGCGCGCAACCGGTGATCCTTCGCTTCGTTATGAATGGTCACCTGCACTTCGACGCGCTTCGCGCCGCGATCGAGCGTGTAGCGGGTCACAAGCCGGAACGGCACCATTGCTGTGGAGCGCTGCGCCGTACGTCTTGGGAAGTCTACCAGCTCATTCATCTCTTCCTGCAGCTTCTCGTCGGCGGAAGCCGGAATCTCCCATTGGTGAACCGCTTCGATGACAGCGCGGTACGGCGCGTCTTCGACGACGCGGATATCGGCCGCCAGACCTGCCGTCGTCAGCGGCACCTCGCCGTCCGGCTTGCGGAACATGTACTCGTTCCCGATGTCTCCGCTGTCTTCGTACACATTCAGCCCGCTGAATGTATGTCCCGTCGCTTTGTCAGTCAGCGTCAAGGAGCCGTCCGCCTCGACGACCGCCTTCAGATGTTCGTTCTCGAGCGTATTCTGCCCATTCAACAGGCTGGCCGCTTGCGGCGCTTCTCCGCCTGCCACCCAGGCGAAGGTCTGATACGCGAAGGCCGGCATGCCGCTTGCCTGCAGGCGAACCTTCACGCAGCGCGCCACATAAGGCTGGCGGAACTTGTCCTTCGGCAGGTCGTAGCCGAACTGGACGCCGGCGTCTTCCCATTCGCAGACGACCGCATTGCCGTTCGCATCGATAACCGTGCCCGGCACGATCGGCTCCTGCTTCAGCTCCCGCGCCAGCTTCGTCGGATGCCCTTCGCGGAAGTAGCGGCGCTTCAGCTCCAGCGTCACTTCGACGACGCCGCTGCGCTCATAGCCCGCCGTATTGAATACGACGAACGGCACGCCTTCCTTGGCGCCGTATGCCGATGTGTCGATCTGCTTCACGAGGCTGTCTACCGTCTCATTAATAATCATCTCGGTCATATGCTTCGACTTCTCGAAGCGCGTCACCATCTCGCGGTGGACTTCATCGACGCTGCACCCGCAGATGCTGTCATGCGGATGGTTCTGCATCAATGTCTTCCAGGCATAGACGAACAGAGGGTGCGGATAGGGCTTGCCTGCCTGGTCAGCGAATGCCGCCAGCGGCTCCGCCACCTTCTCCAGGAGCGTCTGGTTCTCCGCGTTCATCTGCTTGAGGTAGACGCGGGAAGAAGCGGTATTGACCAGGGTATACCAGCCGTCGGTGCGCTGGCTGCGCAGTTCGCCCTTTACCGTCTGCAGATTCTCAGGCAATTCCTGTCTCAGCACATCCACATAGTAATTGAAGTTGGAGTGTACGAAGTCCACATCCGGGAACAGCTTCTTCGCCACTTCAATCGCTTTGGACAGATCCGTCTGAATCGGCTGATGGTCGCAGCCGTTCATGAACAACAGATGCGGCGTGGAAGCGAATTTCTCCGCATTGTCGATATTCTTCTCCCAATAGGCAATCGCTTGCTGCTCATCAACCGGCACTTCCATACCGTTGCAGTACCAGTTCGCGAACAGAATGCCGATGACGCGCGATCCGTCCGGCGATTCCCAGATCATTTCCGAGAATGGGGACTCGTATGCGGCATCTTCGGATACCTGGTTGTTGAAGCCGGTCGGCTTCACGCCGCGTCCGAACACGGCGACATCGATATTGGCCTGCTTGAGCATCTGCGGCGCCTGGCCCATATTGCCGAACGAATCAGGGAAATACCCGATCTTGGAGATGGTGCCGCCGTATTGGTTCGCATCGCGATGTCCGATCTGCAGGTTGCGCACATTCGCCTCGCTGCTCGTCAGGAACTCATCCTGCAGAATGTACCATGGACCGATATGAATGCGGCCTTCGCGGATATATTTCTCCAGCTTGTCCTTCATTTCGGGACGGACCTGGAGGTAATCTTCCAGCATAATCGTCTGGCCGTCGAGATGGAAGCTCTTGAAGCCCGGGTCGTTGTCGAGCGTATCCAGCAGCGTGTCCATCAATTCGATCAGCAGCGCATGGTGATACTCGTAAGGCATATACCACTCGCGATCCCAGTGCGTATGAGAGATGATGTGGGCCGTTTTTTTCGTCATGTTCTGTCCCTCTCTTCTTGTCGGATTAGGCTTTCAACCAATATTCACGGTAGATTAGCTCAGAGAATAAGCTGTTCGACCAGGCGAACCATTCACGAGTGAATTGGGCCGGATCGTCCACATGGAATCCTTCATGCATATAACCGGTGTCGGCATCCGTCGCCGTCAGCAGCTGAATCAAGCTGTCGATCTCTTGCTGCGATCCGGCGGTCAGCCCCTGCATCGACAAGGCGATATGCCAGATGTATTGGTCAGGGGTATGCGGGCTGCCGATGCCCTGAGCGGCCTTGCCGGAATAATAGTAAGGATTGTCCTCGCTCAGGATGAAGCGGCGCGTATTCTGATAGATCGGATCGTCCTCCGTCGTATAACCGAGATAAGGAATGGCCAGCAAGCTAGGCACATTCGCATCATCCATCAGATTATAGTTGCCGAAGCCATCGGTTTCATAGGCATAGATTTTTCCGTATTTCGGGTGATGAAAGATGCCGTAATTGTGAATGCCGTCCTCAATCTCTTCACACAAGGCGCGGGCCTTGGCGGCGAATGGCGCATCCTCGTAGACTGCCGTTGCGATCTCCTCCAAATAACGAAGCACGACAACGGCGAACATATTCGAAGGAATCAGGTAACCGAAGGTGCACGCATCGTCGCTTGGCCGGAAGCCGGACCACGTCATGCCCGTATAGTTGACCGGCATGCCTTGCCCGTTGTTCTTGAGCGTGTCCGTCTTGCGGCAGTCCATGCGCGAGAACCGGTAAGGCGATTGCTCGAAGTGGCGCTGCTCCGTCGTCCACAGGTTCATGATGATATGCGCGACCGTCTTGTACTCGCCATCGAAGAGCGACGTATCGCCCGTCTCCTTCCAGTACAAATAGCTCAACTGGATCGGGTAGCACAGCGAATCGATCTCATATTTCCGTTCCCAGACCCAGCCGTTCAGTTCCGTCTGATCCCGGTGATGAATCTGATCGAGCGGAATTTCTTCCTCATTGAATGCGTTGGCGTACGGGTCGATTTGAATATATTTCAACTGCTTGCGCACCAGCCCGGCAATGATGCGGCGAATATCGGCATCCTCCTTGGCAAGCGGCATATACTGGCGCACTTGGGCGCTGGAGTCGCGCAACCACATGGCGGGGATGTCTCCGGTGAAGACATATGACGTGCCGTCTTCATGCAATTTGGTTGTCGTCTGCAGCGTATTCGGGAAACAGTTCAAGAACAGCTGCTGCAATTTCGGGTTGTCCGCTAATCGGGTCTTGGCTTCTTCCATCACGCGAAGCACGGCTTGCGGTAGGCGTTCCATGTCAGCTCTCTCCTTCTCCATCCATCAATCAAAGTAGTCGTGTAAGCCGTCTTTTCCGGCCATTACATTATTTATCACATTAGATATGTCCATCATATTGTATATAAGGCTTGTGCAAAATTCAACCAATAATCGTACCTATTCCGCAGTCTTACACGCGAATAGCAGACAGTCAGGTGAAGCCTACGCTCCACCTGACTGCACAGTTGCGGCGATTCATTGCTGGCCGGCAGCATACTGCCTTCAACCAGCGAATGGAACGATGCCGTTATTTATTTTCTGGATGCTTTCCACTCATCCAATTGTTTTTGCATTTCGGCTTGAACTTTATCCAATCCAGCCGCTTTGAATTTCTCGACTGCCTTCGGCACGTATACTTTCGGATCTACCGAGCCGGTGAACAGGGACGCATAGAACTCGTCTTTGACGTTCGTCAGCGCGGTCATTTCCGTTTTTACGCTGTCTGCATTGAAGTGGAAGCCAAGCAGCGGCGCATTTTTCGCATTGTCATTGAATTGAGCGAACTGCTCCCATTTATCTTTCGGGTCGGCAGGAAGCTTATCCAAGATGAAGAAGTTGCCCAACGTAAAGGTTGGCATGTCATACGATTCCGTTTTTGCTGGCAAGTACTCAACCGTTTCTTCATCAATGCGTTTGTAGTGAACGTCTTCGATACCGTTGTTCACCAGGTTGCGCAGGTAACGATCGGAGTTCAACAGGTTCAGGAATTGCATTGCTTTCTCCGGATGCGGGCTGTTCGCGGAGATCGCGTGCATGGAGCCCATTACGGACCAGTTATATACATATGGTTCTGTGTAAGGAACCGATTCAACCGGATAACCCATCGATTGAGACCACAGATTATCGGCGAATGGCTGCGTATCCGGCATATCTACGAGCCATTTTCCGGTTTTCATTTCATCCCCGCCGGAAGCGGTTGCGGCATCCTTCTTCAGGTAGCCTTTTTTGTAGTAGTCATGCATCGTCTCGAAGCTTTTCATAATGTCCGGCTGTTCGAGAATATTGACGATTTTGAGCTCGTTCGTGTCTGTCAATGCGACGCCCAATGGCAGGTTCTCGTTCACCAGGTCGTAAGGGACAGCGAACTTGAACTGCTTATCTGCGGACAGCGGGTACAATCCCGGCTCGCCCTCTTTGACCTTCGCAAGCAGCGGCTCCAGATCTTCCAGCGTCTTCACGCTGTTGATATCCAGATTGTATTTGTCAACAAGCCCTTTGTTGAAGCGGAATACTTTCTGGGCCGGCAATTCTTTGTTGACCGGAATCGCATACGTTTTTCCATCGATCTTAGCGCCTTCGAGGAACGAAGGGTGAACCAGCTTTTTAATGTCTTGGCCATACTGATCCATCAGTTCGTCAAGCGGATAGAATGCGCCTTTCTTCGAATTGGCAACGTATTCAAAAGCCCACGAAGAAGTGAATGCGATATCAAACGGTTCGCCGGAAGCGGCAATAACGCCCATTTTTTGGTTGTAATCGCCCCAGTCGAACAGCTTCATTTTGACGGTAACACCGATTTTTTCCTTCGTGTACTCGCTAACCTTTTCCATGACCTTGTCCAAATCTTTTTGCGGCGCTCCGATGGAATACCAGATCAGCTCAACCGGCTTCTCGCTCGTGCCTGCTTCTGCTCCGCCCGCTTCTTCCTTCTTGCCGCCGCAGCCAGCCAGTGCCAGCGAAGCGACCAGGACAAGACAGAAGGTCATGAGCAACAATTTTTTTGCCTTAGCCATGTTTTTCCTCCCCTTTTTGTGACCAAGTTGTTGTGTATATTATTTCCGGAGCGGCGGCCTGCTTATGTATGCCGCCGCCCGGGAATAATCGAAGGTGGTCTTGCTTATTCTTTCACCGCGCCAATCGTCAAGCCTTGAACGAAATAGCGCTGGAAGAACGGATACGCGCATGCGATTGGCAATGTAGCCAGGACGACGAGCGCCATCCGTGTCGATTCTTGCGGCAGCGTCCGCATCAATTCAAGCGTCTGACCCGAAGCATTGAGCTGCGCATTGTTGAGCAAGAATTGCATACTGTTCTCGATCCGCATCAGCATCGATTGCAGCGGAACGAGCGCAGGGTTGTCGATGTAGAGCAAGGCGTTGAACCAGTCGTTCCAGAAACCAAGCGTGGCGAACAATCCAATCGTGGCAATCCCCGGCAAGGAGATGGGCAGCACAATCGTAATGAATGCCCGTAATTCCCCGGCTCCGTCAATCTTGGCCGATTCGATAATCGCATCCGGCACCGTTGTGTTATAGAACGTTCTCATGATAAGGACGTAGAACGCATTCATGATAAGCGGCAAAATCAGCGCCCAGATCGTGTCTTTCAAATGAAGCACTTGCGTTAGAACCATATAAGTCGGCACTAGTCCGCCATTGAACAGCATCGTAAAGAAGGCGATAAAGGAGAAAAATCCCCGATATTGGAAGTTCTTGCGCGAAATCGCGTAAGCGTATAGACAAATTACCGCCAAGCTGATAAGCGTCCCCACAACCGTAATCAGGATGGTGACTCCATAGGAGCGAAGAAGCTGATCGCCGGCCTTGAAAATGTATTCATAAGCGGAAAAGCTCCATTTCTCCGGGAATATGGAATACCCGTTCCGTGCGAGCGCCTCCTCATTCGTCAATGAAATAACAATGACGAACAAGAACGGGTAGACGCACAGGAAAGCAAACACACCGGCAATGAGGTTGAATATCAGGTTAGTGCCTCTCGATAAATTGTGGAAATCTCGTGTTTTTTTTCTCAATGTCGTCCCCCCCTTAGAACAGCGCGTTGTCCTTGTCCACTTTACGCACAATCCAGTTCGATGTCATAACGAGAATGAATCCGACCAGCGACTGATACAAGCCTGCGGCCGTACTCATCGAGATTTCCCCTGTTGCCTTCAGCCCCCGGTACACGTACGTATCGATGACGTTCGTTACGCTGTACAACGGACCGGAGTCGCGTGGAATCTGATAGAACAAACCGAAATCCGCATAAAAGATTCTGCCGATGGCCAGCAATGTCAGAATGGTCATCAAAGGCGTAATCGCAGGTATCGTAATATGGCGAATCTGCTGCCACTTGTTAGCGCCGTCAATCATTGCTGCCTCATAATAAGTCTTGTCAATCCCGACAATGGCGGCCAAATAAACGACGCTGGAATACCCGATTCCTTTCCACAGATTGAGGAAGACGAGAATATAAGGCCAATACGTGGTGTCGGAATACCAGGAGACCGGATCCTTTCCTAACCAAGTCAGGAATTGGTTCAGTACCCCTTTGTCGACGCTCAGGAAGCTGAACGTGAAATAACCGACGATGACCCACGACAAGAAGTGAGGAAGGAACATCCCGGTCTGATATATCTTCGCCAGCCGCTTGTTCACAATCTCGCTCAAAATGATAGCCATCGCCACGGCCCCGACCAGACCAAGCACGATAAACACCATGTTGTACAAAATTGTGTTGCGCGTAATGACATATGCGTCATTGGTACCGAAAAGATATTCGAAATTTTTAAAGCCTACCCATTCACTTTGCTGCAAGCTGGCAAGGAAGCCGTCTCTGCTAAAACGATAATCCTTGAAAGCGATAACAGTCCCGAACATCGGCAGGTAGGAGAAGAACAAAAACCACAAGGCTCCCGGAAGAACCATGATGAGAAAAATCCAGTTGCGGTTTAAGCTCCGAAAAACGTTCTTGATGGATTGCATCAGATTCATCCCCCGTTGCTATGTTGTAACTATAGCGTACCCCAATTGATGCGCTTCCAATAGTCAACAAACTTTAGATTTGGTGTACAAAATAAAGGAAGGGCTTTCACAGATGCCACATTTTCATGTGATACCGTGGAACCCCTTCCCAGTAATGTATTTCATACGATTTCATTTCGGTTTGCATGGAATTCTCTGTATTCTTTGGGGGATACGCCAACGTACTTCCGGAACTGCTTATAGAAATAACTTTTATCCCAGTAACCTACATTAGAGGCAATATCGGTCATGCGCTGATTCGTATTGACGAGCATTTCCTTCGCCATTTTGATGCGGGTCTTGTTCAAATAATCGGAGAAGGTCGACTGAACCTCCTTCTGGAACAATTGCCCTAAATAAACCGGGTTGATATTATACACCTGGCTCAATGTCTTCAGCGACAGTTCCTCCGCATACCGGGCATGAATATCATGCAGCACCTGCTTGATGACGGGACTCATATGCTCCGGCTCGGCGAGCTGCCCCATCATTCTGCAGCCGACCTGGAGCACATGATCCTTCAGTACTTCCAGCGTCTGAATATGATAAACATCGTCGAACCAGTCCCGCTCCTCCTCCAACAGGTAGTGCGCGGTATCCTTCACCGACTGCTTCCAGGCGATGAGCAATTCGACGGCGAAGTTGCGAATATCCCGCGGCGTTACCCCTGACGTCGCCGACAGCTGTTCGAAATCGGCCTCCAGCTGCTTCCGAAGCTGTTCCTTGTCCCGGTCGTACAGCAGCTTCACGTAAGGCTCCGTCTCCGGCTGCACGTCTGCCGGCCGGGACGAGCGGTAGTCGGCGATCTCGTCGGCGTCGACCCATTCGTCATCTGCACGGACAAGATGATAAGGCTGGACCCGCTTCGCGTGCAAGTAGCTTGCCGAAGTATGGGCGTACCCTTCCTGGACGCTCCCCAGCGTAATCTGGAGGGAGGTGCTCAGCATCTCCTCTACCTCCCGCTTCCACTCTCGAAGCCGGCCCATCATCTCTTCCTTCTCCTCGCTCCGGTACAGACCGAAAATGATCGCGGTCTCTCCGTCCCATTCCGGGACGCAAAATCCGCCGTTCGCCTGCTTCAGCAGGCGTCTTGCGTGACTCACGACCTCTTCCTGCTTATCATAATCCGCCTCATGATCCATTTGCAGCTCGGGCCGGACCAGGACAACCATATAATAAGGATGAATAAAACGGATATCCAGCAAGTCCGCCCGCTGCTGCAATTCTTCCAGATGGATGAGATCACGCAGCCAACGGTAGAGCACATTGTCCCGCAAAATATCCCGATTGTGCTGCTCCGCCATCCGATGAACCCGGGACTGGTCGATCTTCTGCACGGTCGTCTCGAGCGTGGAGCGGAACTCTTCAATATTGATCGGCTTCAGCAAGTAGTTCTCGACGCCCAGCTTGATGCCTTCCTTCACATACATGAACTCGTTATAGCCGCTCAATATAATGAACCGGGTCTGAGGATGGGACTCCTTCACTTTCTCAATCAGCTGGAGGCCGGTCATGCGCGGCATCATAATGTCGGTAATAATCAAATCAACCGGCTGCTGCTGCAGCTTCTCCCACGCATCCTCCCCATTCTCTGCCGTTCCCGCCACGCTTAATCCGTAATCGTTCCATTCCAGAATCGTCTGCAAGCCTTCTATAATAAATGGTTCGTCATCTACTAAAAATACGCTGTACATCGTATCCCCCCTTAACCACTTCCCAGCTTCCATTCAAAGGCACACGATTGGTGACCGTCGTGCCGGCACCGAGAACGCTTACCGGCGTAATCCCGTTCTTGTCTTCATAGCATATCCACAGACGGTCATGCACATTTTTCAACCCCCAGGAACCATGCTCCTGAGTGCCGGACTGCTGCGAAAGCTGCCCCGGCATGTAATCGGTTTACCATCTATCATCATACCATAATCGGCCGGCCTGTTTGATAGCGTCCACGAATTCGCATATCAGAAGATGATTTTTAGCAAAACTTGCACAAACCCCAAATATAACCTTGTGAAGAATGATTTGGAGGATATAATAAAAAGATAGGAGGTTGGAGTGGGCTGCAACACACTCCAATACCACTTTTTGTTACCCAGTCTGCTCTTGGATTTCGACTCTTTTTGTAATAAAGTAAATAATGTTGCATAATTATACCGTAATCCAAGGAGAATTATTCATATATGGTAGCCAAGAACGACAATACGCAACGAAAATTTGCGCATACACAGCAATTGAATCTAAGAGGGTTACTGCATTTCGTCATACCCTCATTGCTTGGGTTGCTTCTCTTCGTCATTCCCGTTCCGTGGAACGGAGAAGTGACCGTGCCCATTGCATTCCTGACCAACGCCATCACACAAGGACTTGCTCCCTGGCTCCCGGGAGCGGTTACGATCATCATCGTGCTCGCCTGGCTGGGAACCGCTTATACCCGCTGGTTGAGACCAGCCAAGCTGCTGCATATGCCGCTATGGAATGCACTGTTCAACATTTCTCCCTTCTGGTTCGCCGCACGAACGTTGGGGATAATATTCGCGATACTTGCCTTTTTCCGGATCGGGCCAGAATGGATATGGTCAGAAGACACGGGAGGCATGCTGCTCTCCGGTCTTATCCCCGGCTTGTTCGTTGTCTTCTTGCTTGCGGGACTTCTGCTCCCGCTGTTGGTCGATTTTGGCCTGCTTGAGTTTTTCGGCACACTTATGACCCGGATTATGCGCCCCATCTTTACTTTGCCGGGACGCTCCTCAATCAATTGCATGGCATCCTGGCTTGGAGACGGCACCATTGGCGTCATGATGACGAGCAAGCAATATGAATCCGGATACTACACGAAGCGCGAAGCCGCCGTCATCGGCACGACATTTACGGCTGTATCCATTACATTCAGTTTCATCGTATTGAGCAATGTCAGGCTTGGGCATATGTTTCTTCCTTTTTATGCGACGGTAACCTTTGCCGGAATGGCAGCAGCCGTCATCATGCCGCGAATTCCGCCGCTGTCGCGCAAGCCGGACACCTATTCACCCGATGCCACGCCTGCGGAAGAAGAGGTCATCCCAGCCGCATGGAGTCCTTGGCGCTGGGGGCTGCGCCAAGCCGTCGGCAAGGCGCGCCAGCACGGGGGAGCAGGCTCCTTCCTTCGGGAAGGCTGCAAAAACATTGTCGACCTGTGGATCGGCGTTATCCCTGTCGTTATGGCCATCGGCACACTGGCTGTGGCAATCGCCAAATTCACGCCAATCTTCAAATGGTTCGGCTGGCCATTCATTCCGCTGCTGCAGTTGCTCGGTATTCCTGAAGCGGAAGCGGCTTCCCAGACCATTCTTGTCGGATTCGCGGACATGTTCCTGCCTACGGTGCTAGCCTCCGATATTACGAGCGACATGACCCGCTTCGTCATTGCGGCATTATCCGTCACCCAACTCATCTATATGTCCGAGGTCGGCGGATTGCTGCTAGGCTCCAAGCTGCCCGTAAGCTTCAAGGATCTGGTTGTCATTTTCCTGCTCCGTACCTTGCTTACATTGCCGATTATCGCGTTCATCGCGCATCTTCTTTTTTAATAGCACAGTGGCCCTGTCTTGCGAGATTCCCTCCAAGCTTCTCGATGAGTAGGGTCTTTTTCTTGGTACTGGGTAACCCTAGTCAATTCAAAGGCACACGAATGGTGACCGTCGTGCCGGCCCCGAGAACGCTTTCCAACGTAATCCCGTAGTTGTCTCCATACAATATCCGCAGGCGGTCATGGACATTTTTGAGCCCTAATGAACCGTGCTCCTGAATGCTCGACTGTCTCAGTTCCTGTTGAATCTCCTGCAGCCGCTCGGGCTCAATCCCTTTCCCGTTGTCGGCAACCCGAATCACCAAGTCCTCTTCATCAGACTCTACTTCGATAATAATATGGTTGTCCGTCCGGTCCAGCCCGAGCCCATGCACCAGGTAGTTCTCAATAATAGGCTGCACCGAGAGCTTCATTATATTATACCCGCCCAGACGCTCATCCATATAGATGGAATACTGCAGCTTGTCCCGGTAACGAATTCGGGTCAGCTCCAGGTAACGGCGGCAATTTTCTATCTCTTCATTTAATGTAATCGTGGTCTTGTCCTTCACCATATGCCGGAACATGGATGCCAGATTATAGATCATATCGCCGACATCGTTCGCGCCCTGCGAGATGGCCCGCATCCGAATGACTTCCAGTGTGTTGTACAGAAAATGAGGCTTGATTTGAGACTGAAGCGCTACCAGCTCCGCATTTTTCTGCTTGAGCTCCGATTTATAGACTTTATTGATATACTGCTGCAAATCTTCGCACATTTGGTTGAAGCTGAGCGCGATAAGCCCAAGCTCGTCTTCCCGATCCACCGGAAGCTTCGTATTGAGATAGCCCTCTCTTACCTTCTTCATCCCTTTGATGACCGTCTGCGTACGGCGCGATAGATGGAGAACGGAGAAATAGGTTGCGACAAGCACCGTTATAATGCATAGCAAAGTAATAATGCCTATCGTATTGCGAATTCCCGACAGCCGGTCGGTAATCGCTTTCTCGGGAATGGTGTTGATGACAACAAGTCCCAATTTATTCGTTTCCGACACCATGACATAGGACTTCTGTCCGTTGAGGTCCACCTGGTCCGACTTGTTGCGCGGCATAGACAGCAATTCACTGTAATATTGCGCGGTGACCGGAATTGCCGAACGTTCTGTGTGGTATACCGTGTGGCCGTTGGAATCAAGCACGAGCCATTGTTCTCCCGGCAATTGCTCGCCAATCTGCCGCGATATTCCGTCGGCATTGAAGTCAATTGTAATATCTCCGGCCGTCGCCAGCGTCTCGGGGTTGCTGATCCGATTGGTTACGCTCAGCAGAGAGAGCGGTTCGGCCGTCTGATCCGGCTCAAAAGGCGGCACATTCACGATTTCCTCGATGGGCTTCGTTGATATGTCGTGGCCCGTCTCGGCCGCGGGATGGGCGTTCCCCATCTCCGGCAAGTATCGCTTGTTCGGAATGGCATAACGATTATTCTTCCATAGCTGCTGCGCCTGGCTGTTCTCGCTCCAATCGAAATAGCCGCGATAGAATCCGCCTTTATAGTAGATGTAGGCAAATTTCTTCTTCAGACTAATGAGATTAATATTTTGCAAATCCTGATCCTTGACGAACTGCGTAGAGAAGAAATCGTGCATATTTCGGATATAGAAGCCGTTGCTTGAACTGAAGCTGTCCAGCCGGTAGCGGATGAAATTTTCGAGCCCTTCATTAAGCAAATAGACCGTTTCCTTCACAAGAATGGTATCCTGGTACACTTGCTGAATGATGGCCTGGGCCGTATCATACTTCTGATCGAGAAAGCGGTTGATCGCATCCACCTTCCGCTGCTGATCGAACAACGCATTGTTGACGTTGTTATAGACGAAGAAATGATACGCCGACACGGACAGCGTAACCAGAGAAGCGACGGCAATAATCGAGTACACGACAATCAGCTTGATGAACAGCTTTTTCTTGAAATGCTTCATATAGATCTGTTTGATTGCCTTGAGCATCCTGATGCCTCTCCTTTATTCGACTGCGTGATCTGCAGCCCAATCACCATGTAATCGGTTTACGCATCTTCTATCATACCATATTCAATATATCCTTTAGATGGAGTCCATTAATTAGCATATTAGTGGTTGCGTGACAGTGGAGGACTGGCTGCTTTAGACAGGTAAAGTGTAGGGATTTGCCGATGAGTTTTCAACAGTATTCGCTAAAATATGACAAAAAATATATGAAAATTCAACCATTTGTCAAATTAAAAATATCGACATTCTGGCTTATACTAAAAATAATTCATTCACAAATTGTAATTATTCGGAAATTGAGCAGGATTTTCATATCACTAAGATGAATTACATAAATTAAGGAGGGTCTTCACAATGGTATTTGACCATCGTATAGCTCCGGTGGTGCTCCGACAATATTTACAAGAGGAACTGGTCAAAAGGGGGTGGAAGCAAAAAGATCTGGCGGAAGCTGCGGAAATGGAAAGTTCAACGATCAGCAACATCTTCAACCGTAAACAGTCCCTCATGCTTCCACAGCTCCACGCGATCAATCAAGCTTTCGGATTGCCGAACGATACCTTTTACGAACTGTTTATCGGGGAGTGCTGCGGCGATAACGGACGGCTGAAGCCGGAGAAAACGAGCGATTTTATCCTTAACTGTATCGCGGTTGAAAAGTATGAAATCATCAAGCAGCTAGTACAAATCCTTCACGAAGAAACGAACCGCTCCAAAATGATCGACACTACCTTCAGAATTGCGGAACATATTTTTCAATCCGACCAACGCAACTACTCTCTCCCCTTCTACGACATCATCACCCAGAACGGATACAGCAGAAGTGAAAGACTGGCCATCTCCTACTACAGAAGATTTCTCATCCTTAGAGACCTGGACACTTCCGGAGCCGGTAATGAAGCATTATGTCAGCTTCTGGAGTATTTGCCTTTATTGCCGGACGAGGTCAGACTCGACGCCTATTACCGCATCCTGACATTCTATAATGTAGTAGAGAACTGGCCGAAGCTGCTCTTGTACGCAAAAGAGCTACGAAGCATTGCGCTGTCCGAAGGTCAAGATGACTATGTTGCGGAAAGCTGGTTGTATGAGTCAGTCGCCTTGAAAGGTATGAAAAACTATGAAAGCGCATTAAAGGCTACTGCGGCGTATAGCAGATATGGAGACCATTATGCACGATTATCTAAATATAATGAGCTCTATATCTCTATTGAAATGAAGCAGATCGAAGCAATCGAAGAACTTATGGACATGCTGAAGGGCGATCAAGTGCTTCTCGTGCTCCCGGTTGCATTGGACAGTTATATCAGCAATAATGCGCTCACCGAAGCAAGAGAATACCTGGAAACATATAAAAGCTATGTAGACGACCTGCTATCCCGAAAGGACCCGTTCCATTTGAAGCACAAACTGCGCCTGACGCAAGCTCTGAGTCAATATTATTTTAGAATCGGCCAGTATGGGGCTGGTTTTGAATATAACGCCTTATCCTTGGAACTGGCGCTCAAGCTTAAAAATATACAGCGTGCAGGAATGGCTGTCATTGCCTTTCAAGAACATGAAATGCATGTTTCGGCAGAGCAAAAAAATCGATTCATAAATATTTTATTGAATGAGGTGGATTCAAATGAAAAAAACATTAATCACGATGTCCATGGCTCTTTTCTTGTTCAATATTACAGGAGTATCGTCGCCGGATGACCACAAAACAGGCTGGTCAATTAAAGAGATTGGCACAGGTTGGATAGTCAGCGAAATCGGTACCGGTTGGTCCCCAATGAGTAACCTGGACGGCGTGATCAGTTCCGCGTAAGCCAGAGGGAATAACAAGTAGGATTCCAAGAAACCTCCAGTTCTCCCTAAAAAATAAGGGTAGCATAAATGCTACCCATTCTCACTTTTTTGGTCCCTCACTTATACGGTAGAGGATCTCCGACTTTTTTCGTTCCTCACTTATACGGTAGAGGATCTCCCGCTTTTTTCGCCCCTCACTTATACGGCAGAGGATCTCCGGCTTTTTCAGGAACAATCATGCTCCTTAAGCCTCACTTTAAGGGGTACATTGGAAATTATCAAGTTGCTGAATTTCATCTGTGTTATTAAATGGTATCCGAGGCAAGAAAACTATTTTCCGAACCTGCTTCTATTTCACCGCACCCGCGGCAATGCCCTTAATAATATACTTCTGCGCGAAAATATAGAAGATGACAATCGGGATGATCGTGAGCGTCAGCCCGGCCATCGCCTGGTTCCACACGATCGTGAATTCGCCGAAGAAATAGAAGGTCGATAGCGGTATCGTTCTTAGCCCCTTGTCCGCCAAGGTCAGGGATGGAAGCAAGTAATCGTTCCACAGGGCAATCACGTTAAGAATGGCTACGGTGATTGTAATATTTTTGAGCATCGGAAATACGATTCTCCAGAATACCCCGAACTTGCTGCAGCCATCGATCGTTGCCGCTTCCTCCAGATCGATCGGGATCGACTTGATGAATCCATGATAGAGAAAGACCGCCATTCCCGAGGCGAAGCCCACGTTCATGTAGATCAAGCCTTCATGGGTGTTCAGCATCGGAATATGAAGATGGGTACGAATCCAGTCCATCACCTGCATCAACGGCATCATCAGCGTCTGGAACGGAATGAGCATGGTGGCGACCAAGGTCATGAAAATGATTTTGCTTAGCTTATTATCGGTGCGAACAAGCATCCAGGCCGTCATCGATGCCAGCACAATGACGAGGATAACGGAGACGAGCGTGACATACAGCGAATTGCCGAAGGCGTTGAAGAAATTCATTTTCTCCATAGCCTCTTTATAGTATTGGAAGCTGAATGAAGTCGGAAAAGCGAGCGCGTTCTCATACAGCTCCGCACGGTTTTTAAATGAATTGACCAGCATCAAGTAGATCGGCGACAAAAAGAGGAGAGCCATCAGAAGAAGCAATAGTTCAAGCAGCCATTTGCTCGTTTTCTTCATTAGTACTGCACCTCTCTTTTCTTCGTCAGGAACACCTGAGTCAGGGTAAATACCGCCACGACAAGGAAGAAGAGCACGGCCTTCGCTTGTCCGAGACCGTAATTGCCGTAAGCGAAGATCTCATTAAAAATATTCATCGCGAACATCTCGGTCGCATTGTTCGGGCCGCCGCGCGTTAAGCTCAAGTTCACGTCATAAATCTTGAACGCGCCGGACAACGTCAGGAAGAGACAGATCGTGAACGCGGGCATAAGGAGCGGAAGCGTGATTTTGGTCAGACGATGCCACCAATTCGCTCCGTCGACCTTCGAGGCTTCAATCAGCTCATCCGGCACGCCTTGAAGGCCGGCCACATAAATAATCATCGTATATCCGGCAAACTGCCACGTGAACACGACAACCATAGCGAACAAGGCGAACTGAGAATCGAGAAGCCAGTTGAAGAATACATTAGTAAGCCCCGTGCTCTCGCCGATATATCCCATCGCATCGGTAAAGATAAACTGCCAAATATAACCGAGAATGAGTCCGCCGATCAGATTCGGCATAAAGAACATCGTACGAGCGAGATTCCGCACCCGAAGCTTCGCGGTGACAAAGAGAGAGAAAGCGAGACCGAACACGTTGACGAGGAGCACGGCCAGAATCGTGAATTTCAGCGTATGCCATGCCGATGCCAGGAATCGTTCATCCTGGAACAGTTGAATATAGTTGTCGAGCCCGACGAACACTTTGGGATTGGCCGGAATGCCATCCCATTGCACGAACGAATAAGCAATACCGAACAGGAACGGTATGACGACGACGGTGGTAAAGATAAAAAGCAGGGGAAGCGTAAATAAGGCAAACCATAGCCGGTCTTTCCGCTTCTTCATGGTTTATCCCTTCTTTCCGGTAAAGTTCGAGCCAGCCGCCCTATCACGCTGGAACATGATGACGAGAGTCCGAATAACAAAAAGCCTAACACGGTCATGTATGTAAACCCATGGGTTAGGCTTTTTGTCTTCAATCAGGGTATCTTATTATTTGGCTGCCTTGGCCCAGACTTCGTCCAGCTTCTGGAGGAACTGCTCTCCGGTCATCGCCTTGTCCAGGAAGAACGCTTGGGCTGCTGGCGCCAGATCGTTGGTAATGATGCCGGCCGGGAAGTAGTTGTTCGCCGTCATTAACGTTTCTCCGCTCTGAGTGGCTTCATATACCGCTTGAGACAATGGGTCCATATTGCCTGCTTCGATATTCGTCATAGCCGGAATGAACTGGAAATCCTCCACAATCGTTTTCTTGCCGGTCTCGCTATTGAAGAGCCAATCCAGGAAAGCGTTTGCGGCTTTGATTTCATCTGCATCCGCTGTCCCATTGACGACCCAGTAGCTTGCAACGCCTACCGTCAGCTTCTGGTTGCCGTTGATTGGAAGCGGCATCATTCCGATGTTGGAGCCGAAGTCGCCGAAGTCCTTCAGCATCGAGAAGCTCCAGTTGCCTTGGTGCACCATCGCCGTCTTGCCGGTTGCGAAGTCACCCATTTGCGTATCGTACTTGATCTCCATCGGATTTTTCGCATAGGCCTTGATGGCATCCATGAACTTCGCGAACTCCTGGAACTCCTTCGTGTCGGCCATCTTCACTTCGCCCTTGTTCAGCTTATTAATGTAGTCGACAGGATCGGCCTGCAAAGCGAACGGCGTATTGATGATATGGCCAATGAGGAAATACGCCTCTTGAGAAAGCGCAAGACCGTTAATGTTTTCGTTCTTGAACTTCTCCAGCGTCTTGGTGAAGGAATCCAGGTCCGTCACCTCGGAAGGATTGACGAGATCCTTGTTGTACACCAAGCCGTAGCCTTCCACGCCATACGGAATGCCCGTCACTTTGCCGTCTACTTCCAACGCCATATTCGGCGCTACATTTTTCGCATACCCTTCATTGCTCATATCGTAGAAGTAAGACTTGAACTTCTCTGCTTCCGTACCCGGCCCAATGCTGAAGATGGACGGCCCTTGGTTGCTCGTCAACTTCGCCTGCAGCTGCGTTGTATAGTTATCGCCGGCAGCGCCCCATACTTCCGCTTCATTCCCGGTTTCCTCTGTATATTTCTGAGCCAATTTCTCTAATTGCTCCGCGATCTCAACCTTCGATTGGAAAATCGTAATCTTCTTCAGCTTCTCCTGCCCCGAAGAATCCGTGGAAGGATTGGCATTGTTGCTGTCCGATCCGCTGCCGCAACCTACAAGCGCCGTAATCACGGCCAGTACGGTCAACAAGCTAAGCGTGCACGTAATGTATTTTCTCTTACTCATTTCTTACGCCTCCCCGATTAAGATGAATACTTCGTAGTTAAGCGCTTACAAACCCATCTTAACGGATAATTTGCGTGAATGCAATAAAAAATAAGTGAAATAATCTGATGATTTTATATTTATTAGATAAACTTTAACTCTTAATTAGATAAAATAATTATATATTTTTACTTATTCCGTTGTTTTTCGCCATTGAATCGTGGCATTGAGCTTCACCGGCTCCCGATTGGCCTGGCCGCGTATCATCGTTAGCAGCTCCTTCGCCGCCAAGTAACCGCATTCATACCGCGGAATCGCGATCGTCGTCAACCCTGCCATCATCGCTGCGTCGGTGTTGTCGAAGCCCGTCACCGCAATGTCTTCGGGAACCTTGATCTTATTTTCCTCGAATGCCTTGAACGCGCCGAGCGCCATATGGTCATTCGCGCAGACGAGCACTTCCGGCAGTTCATTGCTGAGAATGATAAGCTTCGCCGCCTGGTACCCGCTCGTCTCGCTGTAATCGCCATGAAAATAATGACGCGAGTCGAAGGTCAGGCCATTGTGGTGAAGCGTATCCGTAAAGGCCGCAAAGCGTTCCTTGTGGTCCAGCGTGAAGTCGACCCCGCCGATATAGCCGAACCGCCTGTATCCCTTGTCCACGAGCCCTTGAACCATCTCGCACATGACGGGATAATTATCGACGACGACGCTTTTCGTATTCGCGTAATCGTGGGCGATCATCCGATCCATCAATACGACCGGGAAATGGGGCTTCGCGTATTCGATCAGGACTTCATCGCTCATATGGCGATCCAGGCAAATCATCCCGCAGGCGAAGTTATTGCGCATAAATTTTTGACTGGACTTATTCGTGCAAATAACCAAATCATAGCCATTCTCGGTCAGACAATGGTTAATCCCTTTAATAATCTGCAAGTAATATTCCCGATCAAAATCACTGAAAATGAACATTACGGTGCTGCTGCTCACCGCCTTGTTCGAAGAGCTTGAATAGTATCCCTTCTCCATGCATATTTTCAGCACTCGCTCCCGGGTCGCTTGTCCTACATTTTTACGGCCATTCAATACGTTGGACACCGTGGCGACCGATACATCCGCAAGCTCCGCAATTTCCTTCAATCTGCTCTTCAAGCCGCTTTCCCTCCTACAGCACTTGTTTTATCCATCAACCCGATTTTTTTTGCGAACCCATCCCCTCCTGGCTGCGTGGTTAACATTTATGGATTGCATTATTAACTATTTTACTAAACCATTTTACTAGATACACTCTTTTTTTCATACTGCCGCCAAGGATACCATGAAAAAAAGACTGCAAAACCTTTTGAGGTTTTGCAGCCTTGGCCATACTCATCGTATTTGTACACGACGTTAATTACTCCGGATTACCCGGCCCAGGAACCGCTTGACCGGGCCATACGAGGTGTCGAGCGTCTCGTAGAAATTGACCATCACCGGATATCTGACGCTATCCATGTCTATTTTCTCGAAGTAGATATATTGCTCTCCGTCCGTCAGGCGCGGCTCATCGACGAGCGAGAACTGCTTCGTTCCGAGCATGCGGCCGCCGTGATCCGTCAGTTCCAGCCGGATCTGGGACAGGCTCGCCTCAGCCATAACCTGCCGGGCCCGATCGATAGAGAGCTTAAGCTTCAACGCGTACGTGGATTCCGATTGCGTCATCGGATTCATGTCCCGGATCCATTGGCCATCCCAATTATCAATCTTGATGCGGAACGGATACATGTCATAGATGAGATCGGAGGTGTTGTCCAGCGTCGTCGAGAAGCGGAACGTGTCCATGACGACAGGGTACCCCTTCTCTTCCCGGTTGTCGACGAGATGCAGGAGCAGATCCTTGCCCGTCTCGCCTTCCGGAAGAATAAACAGATGCGACTCGACGACGGCGGCGTTCGGGATGAGCGCCTTCGGTTCGGCCGCCGGCGTGCCGATTCGCTCCCCGCCATATCGCGTCCCGTCCGCGCCCTCAAGCTCCGCATGGAACGGCGGCGGGATGATGGACGAGCCGCTCTTGTTCTCCAGCTTGAACCGGAGCAGCAGCGCTGTGAAGCCGGCCTCCTTGTTCACCAGCATCGTGTCTTCCTCGATGGACAGGTTCAGCCCCTTCGGGAACAGATCCGAACCGGAGGAGAACTTCATCGGCGTCCGCAGCTTATAATCGATCGGCGGCACGGAGGCCTCCGCCTGCCTCGGCACGGCAATCTGAATTCGCCCGACCTGGTAAGTTACCGCCTGGGCCGGATCGGACGCATCGGGCAGCAGGAACGTCTCCGGCATCAGCACCCGCAGCATGGTAAGCTCCCGACTCGCTCCCGTCTCGATGGCGTAGCGGAGCTGAACCGCTTCGCCCGGCTTGAGGACGGGCGGAGCCGGCTGGCCGAGCCGCTTCCCGTCATAGATGGCGGTATCCGACCATGCGGTCAAGGTGAACTCGGGGAGCTTCTCGCTAATATTATTGCGGTTCTCTACCCGGAGCGTCACGATGTGCACCGTATCCAGCTTCTCTCGCGCCCGCTCCGTCGTCTGTTCCGGCTTGCCCGAGCTCTTCACGATGCTTACCGGGGTGAAGATGAGCATCGAGGTGCCGGCAGGACCATTCAATTGAAACGGCTGCCCCCACGGCTTCACCATCTCCGGGTCGGTCATCGGACTGTAATCGTTCTCCCATACGTCCCGGATAGGCATGCCGCCGAGGACGGTCACCTTCGCCGGATACACCTCCCGGTCCGTCTTCTTCCAGATGAACCGGACCGGAGCGGATTCCTCCGCCAGCGTCCGGCTCATCCAGCGCCACTCCACGGTCTGGCCCGGCATGAGGAAGCGCGGGCTGCCGGCGCTCGGCTCCATGGCGGCTTCCGCCCCGGACGCCATCCGGACGGCGAGTTCATAGTCGGGAATGCGGACCCGCTTGCCGGAACTATTTGTCAGCTGGAACACGGCGGCCACCTGGCGCCCGTTGTCCTGCTGGCCGTAGATGACCCGCTCCACCGCGATATCGATGCCTTGGGCGGACTTCATGAAGGCGGCCGCGTCGGTCTGGATCGAAGCGCGCGAGGGCGCTGCCTGGCCGCTTGTCTGCGCCTTCGCTTCCGCCGTACCGGACAGTCCCGGTACCGGCACCGCCCCCGTCAACGCCATGGCAAGCAGGCTGACCGCCCATGCCACGGCCGTGATTCGCTTCAAGCTCCGCTTCGTCTTCGGCTTCATTGGTTGTCCCCCTTCTCTGGCTGCTGCGGCTTGGCGGATGGCGGCTCCACCGTCACCGGATCGTTCTCCTTCAGGCGATGCTGCCCTGTCACGATGACGGTATCGCCTTCCTTGAGCCCGCCCGTCACGGCATAGAGCGTGCCCTGCAGCGGGCCAAGCTCGACATCCTGCCGGACCGCCTTGCCATCCTTATAGACAAAGACGAACGTCTTGCTCTCGTCACGGATGACCGCGCTGGCCGGAACGGCCGGCACAAGCCGTTCGGCCTCCGTCTCGAGCCGGATGCGGACCTTCATGCCAGGCTTCAGGGCCCCTTTGCCATTCGCGGCCCGCAGCTCCACATCATAGGTTCGAGTGCGCGTATCCATCACCTCGGACAGATAGACGAGCGAGCCCTTATAGGTCTGGGCAGGGCGGTCGGGTACATAAAAGGCAAGCGAATTCTTCCCTTCCACCAGCGGCAGCAGGTCTTCCGGAAGCTTGGCCCGGACGAGGACCGGATCAAGCTGCACGATCCGGCCGATCGTCCCCCCTTGGTTAAGCATCATGCCAGGCTGCGGAGTCCATTCGGTCAGGATGCCTTCTGACGGCGCGGCGATCCGGGCTTCATCGATAGCCATCCCCGCCTCCAGAAGCTCCAGCTTCGCCGTATCGAGCTGTTGGCGGGCGGTAGCCTTCGAATCGCTATTGTCCGCCGCCTCCAGCTTCATTTTCCACACGCCGAGATCGATCGCCGAATTTTTCAATTGCAGCTCGGCCTGATCGACAGAGGTCTTCTCTACCGTGCCTTCGTCATATCCGTTTTTGAGACGATTCAACTCCTTCGTCTGCTGCTCGATCTCCCGCTCCAGCTTCGCAATGCTCTGCTTCACCTCTTCTTTGCCTATCCGATCCTTCTCCTCCGTCTGCTCCATTAGACTCTCGGCGCTGCGGATGGCAAGCTCCGCCCGCTTCTTCTTCATGTGGGCGACGGAGTCATCCAGCCGGGCGATGACCTCTCCGCGCTTCACGCGATCGCCGCGCTTCTTCAGGACGGCGGTAACCTCGCCGCCCCCCTTCGCCGTTACGTCCATGGAGACGGAAGGCGCGATCTCGGCAATCAGCTCGGCCGGCATGCCGATCTTCTCGCGCTTCACGACGGCTGTCTTCACAAGCGGAGCCGCTTGCTTCGCATCCGCAGGCACCGCCCCATTCTCCGGCTGGCTTGCGCAGGCCGCCAGCAGCACGGCGCAGGCGGTGATGCCTGCCATCATGCCGAGCCACCGCATGCGCCGGCTCTTCTTACTCTGTCTCATTCGTTACATCCCCTTTCCTTCGCCTTGCTCCGGCACGGCGGCCGGCAAGGCGTCAATCTGCCTGCGCTTCCCCCGTCCGATCAGGTCGTACATGACAGGCACGACCAGGAGGGTCAGCAGCGTGGATACGGTCAGTCCGCCGATAACGACAACGGCGAGCCCTCTCGATATCAGCGTGCCATGCCCGAAGCCAAAAGCGAGCGGCAGCAGCGCCACGATGGTGGCTCCGGCCGTCATGATGATCGGCCGCAGGCGCGACACGCCCGCTTCCACCAGCGCCTCCCGCACCGCGAAGCCCGCCTTGCGGAGCTGCTGCGCCTTGTCGATAAAGACAATGGCATTGGTGACGACAATGCCGATCAGCATCATGAACCCGATAAGCGAGGTAATGTTCAGCGATTCGTTCGTCACGAACAAGCCGAACACACCGCCGATTGCGGCGAACGGGAGCGAGAACAGAATCGAGAACGGCGCGCTGGCATTGCCGAAGGTCAAGACCATAATGAGGTAGACGACGCCGATGGCAGCGCCCATCGCGACGAACAGCTGACCGAAGCTGTCCCCGATGTTCTCGCTGATGCCGCCCACGGAACGGCTCACGCCTTCCGGCAGCTCAATCCGATCCAGTTCAGCGGCGATATCGGCGCTGATGCCCCCCTTGTTTTTGCCGATAATTTTCGCCGTCACCGTCACGACCTGCTCTTCATTCAACCGCTTGATCGAGGCCGGAGCCGGCTCCCGGCTCACATCCGCGACGTCGGCGACGCGAATCGTGCCGCCGTTCCCCGTCTCCATCGGGATAGTGCCGACCGCCTCCAAATCCTGGCTGCCGTTCTCTCCCGTCTGGACGGTCAGCGCGCGCAGGCCTTCATCGAATCGGTATTCGCCCAGCTTCTGCTCGAACAGCCAGGTGCGAAGCGAATGCTGAACGGCAGCCGGGGATACCCCCGCCTGAAGCGCCTTCTGCGGGTCCACCCGGATCGTTACCTCGGAGGAAGCTTCGCTTATCGAGTCCTTGACCTCCGTCAGCTCCGGGTAGCGCAGCACGGCTTCCTTGATGATGGCCGCAGCCTGCCGCAGCTTGACGCTGTCGTCCCCCTTCAGCATGTAGGAGAAATCCTCGCCTCCTCCCGAGTTGCCCGACAAGGTGCGCGTGTCAATCTCGCCTCCCGCCGGGACAAGGGACAGAAGCGATTCCTTATAGTCCCGCTTCACCTGCTCGACGTCGGCGTCTTCATTCACTTCGGTATAGATCTGAGCCATATACGGAATCGCGTTCGGATCGCCCCCGTAGCCGACCAAGGCCTCGACGAAGGTGAACAAGGGACGGCCCGCCTTGTCCGATGCCGATCGGAGCTTCGCCTCCATATCCTTGACGACGGCATCCGTCGTCTTGAGCGATGTCTCGTAAGGCAGCTTCACCGTGAAATAAAACTGGCGCGGCGGATTCCCTTCCGGCATGAAGGTGAAGGACAACTGCGGTACGAGCGCGACCATCGTCACGACAAAGAGCAGCGCCGATGCCCCCAACGTCTTCCAGCGATGGCGCAGCGACCATTCCAGGATGCGCCGGTACCCCTCCGTGAAGGCGGACGGCCCCGGCTCCACATGGGCCTTGGCGTTGGCGCTGCGGAGCACCAGCAATTTGGCCAGCATCGGAATGACGGTCAGCGCGACGGCCAGCGAGGCCAGGATGGCGCAGGACAGCGTCACCGCGAACGGGCGGAACAATTGCCCGGCTGGCCCGCTAATCAGGCCAATCGGCGCGAAGACCCCTACCGTCGTCAGGGTGGACGACGTAATGGCATTCGCCACTTCCTTCGTCGCGAGCAGGATGACCGACTCCTCCTTGCGGGCCGCCCGCTCCAGCTTGCTGTAAATATTTTCGATAACGACGATGCTGTCGTCGACGACCCGGCCGATAGCGATGAACATGCCCCCCAGCGTCATGATGTTCAATGAAATATCGAGCCACTTCATCATCAGCAGCGCGATAAGGACGGACAACGGAATCGACACGAGCACAATCAGCGTCATCCGCATGTTGCGGAGGAACACCAGGATCATGAGCGATGCCAGCACGGCGCCGACCATGCCTTCGCGCAGCAGCCCGCCAATGGATTGCTTGACTTCATCCGCGTAGTTGTACACCTGCTTGAACGTAATCCCCGGCAATTCGGAGGTCCATCGCTCCATCAAGCGATCGGCCTGGTCCGTGAATTGGACGGCGTTCGCTCCCCCGGACTTATACAGCAATACCCCGATGGCAGGCCGATCGTCCATGCGGGCCGCGAACGCGGATTCCCGAATCTCCGCCACGCTTCCCAGACCGGCGACCGTCAACTGGCTCCCGTCCGGCGCCGCCAGCGGAATCGCCTCCAGCTGCGAGATGCTGCGGAGACCGTTGTCCATCCGGGCGAGCAGCGTATTGCCGTCCACTTCCACGGTGCCCGCCGGGCCGGCAGCCATCGCGCTCTGGACCGCCTCGGACACTTGCGCCGGCGTGAGACCGTTCATTCGCAGCAGCTCCGGGGACAGCCGGATCGCCACCTCCGTCTTGCGCTCCCCGATGACATCCATATGATCGAGCCCCGGCATCGCCTGGAAGCCGGGCCGGATTACATGCTCGAAATGATGCTCCAGCTCCGTCTGCTCCATTCCTTCCCCCGCCTGAATGGCAAGGTAGTAGGTGGGAATGGACGATACGCCGAATGTCGATACTTTGGGGCGTCCCGCCTCCGACGGCAGCTCCGTCTCCTGGAACAGGCCCTCCATCTCCGTCTTTTTCCGATCCGGGTCCGCTCCTTCCTCGAACGTCACGACGATCGTCGCCATCTGATCGCTTGATGTGGATTCGATCGTCTTCACGTTCTCCATCCCGTGAATTTTTTTCTCCAGCGGCTTGGTGACGTCTTCCATGACATCCTGCGGCGAAGCCGGATAGGGAACGGTGACCATGACGAGCGGCAATGAAATATCAGGCATATTGTCCACCTTGAGGCTGGTCGCGGCGTAGATCCCTCCCCCGAACAGCATGCAGCACAGGATGATGACGGCCGTCACCTGTTTCATCGAAAATTGAATGAGCGATTTCATCGTTGTATCTCTCTCCCCTCCTTTGTCAATCTCTGGACTACCGCAACGAACGAATTTAAGATAGCAACGAAATATGAACGGAGTATGAACGGAAAAGAAAAAGGGAGTGTCTCATAGGAATTGCAAAATGATTGAGGTGACGAGTCAATAGAGAATGTGGATGCGGGAAAAACAAAAACGCTCGCATAGAGACTGTACAGAGCGAAAAATGGCGGCGCGCAAAGCGGTGGAAGCTTGGAAGCTGGATGAACCAGTGAAATGCTGCGTGGATGCAGCAATTTCTGCTCTTTAAGCCTCTATTTGATGAAATTCCTGCAAAAGTCAGGCTGTTGGAAAACCCCTGTTTTTTGCGAAGGGGTGGAGATTGTCCATTTACCTAATCAAAACTTGGCACTCAAAGCGTTTTAAGTCGATTTTTTCTACTGAGAGACGAGATCCACCATATAAAAAATGTAGTGGAGAAAATTCCCACAGACTTCTCAACGGTCTGATTTTACGGGATCCAAGAGACCGCGTCGGATCCTGGAGGTATCATCGCCTCGTTGCCTTCAGGAGGCATCGTTGCCTCCCGCGGCTTGAACATGTGGAGGGAATTGCTGCTATTTTACAGTAATTTCGGCTCAATGAATCCACATCCCGAGGAATTGCTGCAAATCTACATCATTTTAGGCCCTTTTGCTTCAAGCCGAAGCGAAACGGGTGAAATTCCTGCAGTTTTGCAGGATTCCCATTCTGGTAAAGTCGTCCATATGGAATTGCTGTATTTACGCAGGATTTCGCTTACCGAATAGCCGTGTCTGGAGAAATCGTGCAGTTTTGCGGATTCCGCCTACCGGATAGACGTGTCTAGGGAAATGGTGCAGTTTTGCGGATTTCGCCTACCGGATAGACGTTCTAGGGAAATGGTGCAGCTTTCAGGCCGTTGGAAAACCCCTGTTTTTACGAAGGAGTGGAGATTATCCATTTTCCTACTCAAAACTCGGCACCCATAGCGTTTTAAATCGATTTTTTCTACGGAGAGACGAGAGCCACCACATAAAAAATGAAGTGCCACAAGATCCCTTGGACTTTCTCAACAGCCTGAAAAGTGCATTTTTTCCATCGGTTTTTGTCTTTTTATCTATTGGAAGTCGGAAATTGATGCCGTTTTGCAGGATTCCCTGTAACGGAGTACACGTGGTAAAGGAAAGGTGTAGTTTTGCAGTTTTTCGGGGAGTCGAGCTTAGCGAATCAGGGGGGCTGTCTCACTGTAGTTACTTACTACTTGTGGGACACCCCCTGTGGAACTACGAATTACGCCGGATCGGGAGCGTCACGCTCACGGTCGTCCCCTGGCCGGGTTCGCTGTCCAGCCGGATCGTCCCGTGATGCAGGGTCACGACCTTCTTCACGATGGCCAGGCCGAGGCCGCTGCCGCCCGCATTCCGCCTGCGGGCCTTGTCCGCCTTGAAAAATCGCTCGAACACGCGCGCCCGGTCCTCCTCCGCAATCCCAATGCCGTTGTCGGCAATGGTGACGAGGGCTTTGCCGTCCTGACGCGCAAGGCTGACGGTGATCATGCCGTTCTCCGGCGTGAACTTGATGGCATTGCCGATGAGATTCGTCCAGACGAGGCTCATCAGATCCTCATCGGCTTCGATCGATAAGTCATCAAGCTGTTCCTCCAAGCGCACTGCCTTGTCGGCCCTTTGCGGCTCGGCTGCGACGATGACCTGGCGGAGCTGCCCGTCCAGCCGGTAGATGCGCGGCGTGAACGGATGATGCTCCGAATCGAGCGAGGCCAGCTGCAGCAGATTGTCGCTGAGGCGCGACAAGCGTTCGCATTCCGTCATCATAATCTCCAGGTAGCGATCCTGATCCGCCTCGGGAATGACGCGATTGCAGAGTGCTTTGGAGAAACCGTAGATCGAAGTAAGCGGCGACTGAATCTCATGCGACACGCTGGAGACGAAATCTTGCCGCATCTGCTCCATCTGGCCGAGCTCCTGCGCCATGTGGTTGAAGCTGGCTGCGAGGACGCCAATCTCGTCCTTCCGCCGGAAGCTCAGCTTTGTGCTGAAATCCCCCTTCGCCATGCGCTTCGTCGCCTCAGTCATCTTCTTGATCGGCCGCACGACATAGCGGGCGGCGACAAGGAAGCAGAGGCTGCCGGCCGCCAGGACGACCCCAAGGGTGAACAGAATCAGCCGATTGATGAGATGATTGTCGCCATACGCCATTCGCAGGAACAAGGCGTGCCGCTCTCCCTCCTTCAGGAAGGAGATGCCGATGATGGGGCGATTCCCCTCCGGGTCCGTGCTGTGATACGGGCGTCCTGACAGCACATCATTCACGACCTGCGCCTCTATCGGCTGAAGCGTCTCTCCTGCGATCGCATGCTGCACGATTGCGTTACCCTGGCTGTCGACTACATGGACCTGCGTCCATTCGAATGATTTCAACGAGTCCACATAATCACGGAAGTCCGCTTCGGGCACCTGCTGATACAGCCGGACGATGTCATTGCCGAGATTGGTCAAATCTTCAAAGACAATCTCCTTCATCTCACTCTCGAAAAAAAAGCCGGAAGCGGCAAATGCGACGATAATGCCTGCGATTACGGCGAATAAAAACGTGAACACAACCCGGACATACAGCGTCCTCATCATGAGCAGACCTCCAGCCGGTACCCGAGACTGCGGGCGGTCTCGATGCGGAACTCATGCGAATGGCCGGCGAAGCGCTCGCGCAGACGCTTAATATGGACATCGACGGTCCGTTCCTCCCCTTCATAATCGATGCCCCAAATGTCGCGGATCAACTGCTCCCGGGTCAGAATCTGGCCCGGATGGCTCGCGAGCTTGAATAGCAGCTCGAACTCCTTGAGCGGCAGCGCCGTCCCCGTGGACTGGTCATCCGCATAGACCTTGTAGCCGTTCCGGTCCAGCTTCAAGCTGCCGAGGCGGATTATCTGTTCGTACACGATCTTGTAGCGGCGCAGCAGCGCCTTTACCCGCATCACCAGCTCCATCGGATCGAACGGCTTCGTTATATAATCGTCGGTGCCGAGACGGAAGCCCTTTACCTTTTGGCCGGACTCGCCCTTGGCGGTGACCATGAACAACGGAAGATCAGGGTACTGCGACCGCAGCTCGCTGCAGAGCTGCCACCCGTCCATAACGGGCATCATAATATCGAGGATCACCAGGTCGGCCGGATCCGCGTCCATCAGCCGGAGCGCCTGCTCCCCGTCTTCCGCCTCCAGCACCCGGAAACCTTCATTGCGCAAAAACAAACCTATCATCTCGCGAATATGCTCGTCATCATCAGCGACCAATATCGTTCTCATCGTCTGTCCGACACTCCATTCCCCACGTTCTCCCTTACATTTCTGTATCTTTATTCTAATTAGATGGCCCGATGCCTTCATGACACCGAATTTATTGTAATATAACTCACCTCCATATTCCATGATTTCCCTGACGGATGCGAGCCATCTTTCTTTTTCATCGGACATATCCTTCCTGTCCTGAATCATGAATAAGACGATCGACAACAGGCCGCTTCCGTTATCGAAAGCAGCCTGTCGATGCCAACCGCATGGTTCAGTCCTGCACCAAGCGGTCCGCGAAATAAATCTCCAGATTCGGATGGACGGCCCGAAGCAGCCTGCAGCGCGGCCGAACCGCGCCGAACATTTCCCCCCGCTGCGGGGCAGTCAATCCTTCAGCCGTCACATATAGCTTAATATCCATGATGGCGCCCTCGTCGTTCCGCTCATCCTGCGCTTCAATCTGCAGGGCGGACAACGCCCATCCCCGCTCCTCGGCATAGCGCTCCATCTCCGCTCCAACGCCGGATGCAAGCGCCATCAACCATAGTTCCTCAGACCTAACGCCCACCTCTTGCTCGTCCTCCTGCACAATCGCAATGCATTGGGAACGAACGTTCCCAACCTGGCGATGCGGCTCCATTCGTTTGACTGTAACTTGCAAATTCAATGCCTCCTTTTCAATACGCCCTTACCTGGCGGCAAGACTTACCCTGTCGAGCCTTCCTGCCGGATTCTCCTCATGCCGCCCGGAAATTATTTCCTTTAATTCGATGTCCCTTTCATTTCCATAGCAACTTCCGATAACATGGCAGCAAGCGCTGATCCACTCCAAAATGGCTCTGCACAGCGAAATTAGGCGTCTATCCGGAAAGGTTACATTTTTGTAATAATGATTCCCGTAGACTATTGTAATCATTTTGTAACCTATGTTAGGCTAGTTTTGTCGATTTTTTAGTAATCCATTTACAGTTTTAACAATGAAGGAGGAGATGCCGTGAAGACCGCCATCCGATCTGCTCTTGTGGCTGGCGCCGTATTCGGATGCATGCTGTTGGCAGACAGCGCATGGACTCATGCGACTGCTCAAGCCGCCGCAGCTACGAAGCAGATTACGATCCAAGTGAACGGTGAAGATTTACTATTTACGAATGATATTATTCCCATTATAGATGAGGCGCAGAACATGCATGTTCCTCTGCGCACCGTAGCCGAGCAATTGGGCTATGAACTGAACTGGCAGGCCGATAACAAAGGCGTGCAGACCATTGAAATGTCGAATGGCACGAATACGATTCAACTGAAGTCCAACAGCTCCAAGGCCGAGGTGAACGGCAATACGGTAAGTATGGGCAGCGCCCCGATATCCTATAAGGACAGTACATACGTGCCTTTCCGCTTCCTGTTGGAGCAGCTTCAATTGAGCTTTACATGGGATGCGGAACAGATGAAGAACATCCCCCGCATCAATCGGAGCCGTGGAGAGGTACAAACCGCCTCGGCCCGTCTATCGGAGGATAAGGCCGCCGGGATCTTGAACACGGCCCGCAGCTATCTGGGCGTTCCTTATGTATGGGGCGGAACGTCTCCTAACGGCTTCGACTGCTCCGGCTATGTGAGCTACGTCTTCCGCAAGCATGGGATCGAGCTTCCGCGCACGTCCCGCGCCATGTACAGCTCCTTGGGCTCGAAAGTGACCAGTCTGAAGCCTGGTGATCTCGTCTTTTTCGCCGGCAACGGCAAGACGATTTCGCATGTCGGCATTTACATCGGTGACAACAAGTATATCAACGCTTCTTCCGGCTCCGCCGGGCGCGTTACGATATCCAGCTTGTCCTCCAGCTGGTCCAGCCGCACCTACGTCGGCGCCAAGCGGGTGCTCTAATTCAATAACCAGACCTTATTCCCTTCCCCTGAAAACACCTGCCCTGCGATGATGCATCCGGGCGGGTGTTTTTTTGCTGTCATCCTCTTCGTCGAATCCCGCGTGATTCCATCGGTTACGGCAAATGACGCGGTGAACGGATAGACTAAGCCCGGATGTGATTTCCGTCATTGACAAATCTGCCTCGATTTGAAGCAAACCTTCAGAATCGGGCGTTAGGGCGAGCAGGAAGGGCAATCTGTTCTGTAAACGGTATCAATATGACGGTATAGCCGAATTGTTCCCTTTTTCATAATCTGCTACGCTCGGATTGGAAAATAAAGCGCTTATAAATTGAAGGAGGAACGCAATGAAACTATCCATTGGAGGCTTCTCATTCAACACGATGCGCGTGGAAGGCAAGATGGATATCTTCAGTTATATCCGCACGGTGCATGAACGCTTTGGGCTTCACGCCATTGATTTCTGGAATGCTTTCTTTGCTGATACATCCCGGCCGGTCTGGAAGGTGGCGGATGACGATCATCTGCGCCGCATTCGCCAGGCTCTCGACGAACGGGAGATGACGCTGGTCAACATCGCCGTCGATTCGGCGCATCTCTGGGATCCGGACCCGGAGATTCGCGAGGCGCTGCATCAGAATGCGCTCGCCCATCTTCGTGCGGCCGAGATTCTGGGCGCGCAGTCGGTCCGGATCGATGCGGTGCTGCATGGCGGAGATGAGGTAAGCGACGAGGCCCTGGAATATATCGCCGGCCGCTACCGTTCGTACGCAGACCGGGCCGCTGAGGGCGGCTATTGGGTCGGCCCGGAGAATCATACGGGATTCGCCCTGCGGCCAGAGTCGCTCGCGCGCATCTCCGAAGCCGTCGATCACCCCCATTACGGCATCCTGCTTCATCTGGGACGCTGGCAGGCGAAGAACAAGCCGATCGTGAACGCCAAGCTGATGGCGGATAAGAATGAGCCCTTCGTCTGGGAGGGAGATATCGAGGTTGCGCGCTGGGTTCGCCATACGCATGTCGACTGGCGGACGCTCCAGGCCCCGAATGCGGCGATGCGGCTGTCGAATCTGATGAAGGCCGGGTACGGCGGCTACTGGGCTGTCGAGTACAATGCGCCTGGCGATCAGCTGGCGTCCATCGAAGAGGCGCTGGCGCGTCTTCGCACACTCCTGCAAGAGACCGGGCAGCCCAGCCAGCCGGAAGCATAACGCCGGGGAGGGCGCGGACGCTTCGCACCCGAACGGCAGCACGCCAATTCGTTCCGCATGAATTCAGGAAACGCCAGGAGGCAGATTCGATGGAACAAAGACGTATCGCGATCATTGGAGCAGGCCAGATTGGGAAGCATCACCTGAACGAATATAAGCGAGTGGGCGGCGCCGATATCGTCGCCATTTGCGATATTAATGAAGCGGAGGCGCGCCGGGTCGCGGAGGCGAACCAGGTCCCCCATGTGTACACCGATTTCCGCAAGCTGCTGAAGCGCGATGACATCGAAGCGGTGGATGTGTGCCTGCACAACAACTTCCACGCCCCGGTCTCTATTGCGGCCATGGAAGCAGGCAAGCATGTCTATTGCGAGAAGCCGATTGCCGGCTCCTACCGGGATGGCGCAGCGATGCTTGAGGCGGCGCGGGCCACAGGCAAGATGCTGCATATCCAGTTGTCCACCCTGTACACCAAGGAGACGAAGGCCGCCAAAATCCTTATCGACGGAGGCAAGCTCGGCAAGCTGTATCATGCGCGCTCGACCGGGTTCCGGCGCCGTGGCCGCCCGTTCGTCGACGGATACGGCACGACGGCGTTCACGCAGAAAGCTACCGCCTCGGGGGGCGCTCTCTACGATATGGGAGTATACCACATCTCCCAGATACTCTATCTGCTCGGTCTGCCGGCGGTGACCCGCATTAGCGGCCAGACCTATCAGGAGATGGATATGCTGCCGGACCGGAGAGAGATCAGCAAGTTCGATGTGGAGGAGCTGGGCGTTGGCTTGATCAAGTTCGAGGGAGGCATTACGCTCGATATTATCGAAGCCTGGGCGATCCATCTTGGCGGCTTCGAAGGCAGCAGCATCGTCGGCTCCGAAGGCGGCATCCGCATGCCGGCCCGCATGGGGGACCATATTCAACCGTTCACGTACCACAGCACGGCGCTCGACCTGGACCTCGACACGGTGATCGACCTCAATGCGATGGACAGACGCCGCCATCGGCTGAACCCCAACGAGTGGGCGTATGATTCCTCGCAGGGCCACTGGGTTGCCGCGCTGGCCGGGATCGTTCCGCTGCTCCCGACGGACGAATTGGCGGTGAGCACGATGCTTATCAGCGAGGGCATCTATATGTCCAGCGCGCTCGGCCGGGAAGTGACCGCGGAGGAGGTCGCAGCCTTGTCCGTATCGAGCGCAATCCGGTTGTAGAGAGAGGAGCGGCTGTCTGATGCCGCAGTATACGGCAGGAACAGGCAGAGCGGCTTTGCCAGCCAGCGCCTGTTCCTGTTTTTGTTCGCTTGTTCCCCCCATATCGTATATGATGGAGTAGTAAGCTTCATCATGAATGGAACGGGAGAGGTGACTAGACGATGCCGACATCATTTAACGCCATGAACCATGCTCCGCTGGAGACCGCCGCTATCCTCCGGTCCAAGGCAGACGACCGGCTCTGCTTCCTGCTTGCCGATGAGGGAGAATGGAGGCCGGGCCCCCTTACCCTATACTCCAGCCCGCGCCCCGAATATGATCCCGAGCAGTCCACCTTCGCAGCGACGATCGTACCGGGACAGGAGACTTCATTCCCTGACCCGACCCCTGGGCGCAGAAGCTACTATCATCTATGTCAAAATGGACAATATCTGCTGACGACTGCCGAGCGCGTGCTTCCGTTCGCGGGCGTCTCCAATTTTCGCGATCTCGGCGGATACCGGACGGCAGAAGGACGGTATGTCCAGTGGGGCAAGCTGTACCGCTCTCCGGAATTATCGGATCTGACTCCGGATGATCTCCACTATCTGGATTCGCTGCACCTGCTCCAGATCTGCGACCTGCGTGACAGCGACGAGGTGGCGGCGATGCCGTCGCCGCCGCTTGCGCCCGCGGTCCATTCCCATATCCCGCTCGTCGAGATGCTGGGCAAGGATGTCATACGCCAGCCCGGGGATGTGGCGGGCGAGGGCGGCCCGCCGGCAGGCGAACCGGGGCAGCTGCTCGTCGACATGAACCGCTCGCTCGTCCACTCGACGGCGGGAATACGCAGCATCTTCGATCATCTGCTCGCCGAGAACGGCGCTCCGTTGCTGTTCCACTGTACGGCAGGCAAGGACCGGACCGGTCTGGTGGCCGCGCTGCTGCTCCTGACGCTGGGGGTTCCGAAGGACACGGTTATGACCGACTATTTGCTGACGAACCGCTATCTCAACACTAGGCTGCTGCGTTCGAAGACGGCTGCCAAGCTGGGCAAGGGAAAGCTCAGCAATGAAGCGCTCGACGCCGTCTGGGAGGCAAGGTCGCAATATTTGGAAGCCGCCTTCGCGGAGATCGAGCGTGAATCCGGCGATGTCAGCCGCTTCGTAACCGAATCGCTCGGCTTGTCCGCGGACGAGATTGCCGCCCTGAAGGATAAGCTGCTGACCGCACAGCCGTAATCTTACAGGCCGGCTAACGCACATCGGCGTGCATCTCTTCCCCCAGGAGACGCAGCGCCGATTTTCCAACCACTTTTTATTTTTTTGTAATGTAACCCCTTTCAATTTTATACAAATGTAATGCTTCATTACTTATAATTCAAGTCAAGATAAACACATTGGCTTCTCTTTATAATGCCACACATCCCATTCTAGACGGGAGGGAGACAATGAAAAAGGCTCGCTCCTTTAAAAAGGAACTCATTTATTCTTTTTTAATCATTACCTTTTTTTCAACTGTTCTTCTGGGAAGCTTTCAAATTCACCAATTAATTTCATTGATTAAAGAAAATAAAAAAAGCCAGGCCCAAACGGCGCAATATCTTTCAGATTATATTAGCAGCTACATTGTCGAGCATAAAAAGGCAATCCAGACGCAAGCGATAAATTTAAAGGAGCTTTTTGCCAAAGGGGATGTTCAACGTATTCACGAGCATCTCAAACATATCAAAACGATTTACCCTGGCTTTGTCAATTTCTATGTAGGCGATCAAAATGGCCAATCCATCGTTTTCTATCCCACAGTCAATACCGATGGGACAAAACGAGAAGATCTTAATTTTAGTGATCGTTCTTATTATACAGAATTGCTTAGCAAGAAAAGCACCGTCATCTCCCCGGTGTTTCAAGGCCGAGGCGGAACCGATAATTTATTAGTCACCATTGCGTCCCCCATTATGGATGATGCCGGAGAGATGACAGGTTATGTGCTTGGGGCTTTAGATCTGGATGCGTTAAGAAGGCATATTCAGAATTGGAGCATGAGCGAAGAAGACTATGCTGTCGTCATTGATCATGAAAAAAACGTCATCGTCCATCCTGATGTTGATACGAGGAGGGAACTTGTTAACCTGTCGCAATCCCGGATTGTTCATCATATTGATGAACAGCATACAGTCGAAGGAAGCGGCTTTTTCAGTCTGGAAGACCCGCCCGAGGATGTCTATATTACGTATGAAAAAATTAAACCTCTTGATTGGATCGTATGGGTCGGAAAATCGACGGATGTACTCACAAATATGTATAGAAATTCGATTTTGACCATCATCATCATTCTGTTTCTTACCACCATCACCATGGTTGGCGCAAGTCTTCTCTTGACCAATCGGTTGGAAAAAACGATTCGACAGTTGCTTAACTATATTAAAGAATATACGGTCGGTTTTAAACAAAATCATATCAGAACAAAGAAAATCCAAGGTCCAAAAGAACTGGAAGAGCTGTTTTTTTATTTCAATCATATGATTGATGAAGTTGAGAAAAACAGAAAGGAATTAATGGAGTTAAATAAAGAGCTGGAAGGAAGAGTACAAGAAAGAACCGCTATTTTAAAAAATAAAAATTCAGAGCTTAAAGCGGTCAACAAATTAATCACTTCCGTGTCTTCCAATATGGATTTGGCTCAATTTATTCAACACTGTTTGCAAGAAATTAAACCGTTTACGGACTATTCGATTCATGTTCTCTTCCATGATCTTGCCGTGACGAATGAGAAGATTCATACGAAGCAAAATGTACTTGAATATCTCAACAAAAATATTGCAGGAGAGCTTCAGTATATCAAAATGATTCAACTCGAAGAAAAACATACCGGGTTTCTCGTCGTTGATCTTGCCTCTCAACAATACATTACGGGCAGCGAACAAGAGTTTCTGGATACGTTCTCCAATTCTATGGGAGTCATGCTGCAGAATAAGTTCCTATTTGAACAAATCCGCAATAAGAATGCGGTGTGGCTCGCTGTTCTGGAAAGTATGTCTGAGGGCTTAATGCTCGTAAATAATCAAAAAGAAGTCGAATATGTGAATGAATTTTTCCTGAATGTAGTTGCTAACGGAGAAGAGCATAAGGTACAAAATCTAAATGATGTTTACAAAAGATTTCTCGCCTTATTCGATGTCGACAAGGAAGAATTGTCCGCCTTCTTCACGGATGAAAATGCAGAACTAAAAATGAAGCATAAGCAAAAATCAAAGTACTATAGGCTCCATAAATTTTTGGTCACGTTAGATGATGATACGATTGGTGAAGGCCTATTGCTGCGTGATATAACGAAGGATGAGGAAATCGACGCATTAAAAAATAATTTAATCTCGTTAACTTCACATGAATTCAAAACCCCGATCACGAATATTAAAGGAAGTATTGAAACCTTGCTCCGGCAAGAAGTAGAATGGGGACCGGAATTCCAGCAAGAGCTTCTGGAGGGGGTCCACGAAGATATTGACAGAATTCTGTGTTTGGTAAACGATTGGATGGATATTTCGAAAATTGAATCCGGAACCATGTACGTGGAAATGAATAAGATCCGTCCCGATCAAGTAATTGCAAAATCGATGGAGCAGATTCCGTTGCCGCTTCGGCGAGATACAGCATTCCATTTCCATAATCAACTGGGGAATGACTTTGTTTTATATGCGGATAAGCTCCGTGTTCAACAGGTTCTTGTGAATTTATTTACAAATGCGCTTCGTTATAACGATGCCGCATTGAAAAAAATTGATGTCTCGTTAAATATAGAGCAGGATTATATTACAATCTCGGTGTCCGATAATGGGATTGGAATCGCTGAAGATCAACTTGATAAAATTTTTAATCACTTTTACCAAGTAGATGCCACAGCGGCCAGACGAACGGGGGGAACAGGCTTGGGACTTGCGATATGCGTTGGCATTATGGAAGCCCATGGAGGGAAAATCGAAGTAACAAGCAAGCCGGGAACAGGAAGTACCTTTACACTCTATTTTCCTATCAAGAAAGGGGAAGAATAGGATGAAAAAGCAAAAGATTTGCATTGTTGATGATGAACCCAAAATTCTGCGCTTTGTGTCTGCAAACCTCAAATCAATCGGATATGAAGTAACAACAGCGGGCTCAGGCGAAGAGCTGTTTGCCAATTTTGATCTTGTATCGCCTGATTTAATTTTGCTTGATATTATGATGCCGGGACAAGACGGTTTCCAGGTACTAGAAAAAATACGCAAATTCTCTAATGTTCCTGTCATTATGCTAACGGCAAGAGGCAATGCCCAAGATAAAGTGCAAGGATTGAATTTTGGCGCGGATGACTATTTAACAAAGCCATTTTCATTGGATGAACTATTTGCCAGAGTGAACGCCGTGTTGAGAAGAAGCCAATTTAATGGCGCCAAAGCCTATATGGTGAATACGCCAATCATTCGAACCGGAGAACTCGTCATCGACCTGGGCAGCAGAAGATGCTGGATTCATAAGGAAGAGCTTAACCTTACGCACACGGAATATTCCGTAATGGAAATATTATCGCTCCATTTAGATAAAGTCGTACAGCATGAGACCTTATTATCCGAGGTATGGGGAGCGCAATATCGGGATGAGGTGGAATATTTACGTGTTAGTATTGCAAGAATCCGGCGCAAATTAAAAAATCTCTTAAACCATAAAGAAGAATATATTGTTACTTACTCCGGCATTGGATATATGCTGAAAAGCATTCCGATTTCGGAATAAAATTTTCCTGTATTGCAAATTTTGCAATACAGGATTTTTTTGTTATGGAGCTTATTTTCCTCTCCTCATGTTTATTTTTTCTTTCTCATTTTTAATGTTTATGCAATGAAAGCACTTACATTTTTATTCGACTGTTATGCCGCTTATCTTATAGTTTTATTGAACGGTCACCGAGATAGTACAAATCTACAATCAGGAGGAAATCAAGATGGACAATCATGATGCCGCAGCAAAGGGCCTAATTCCCTACTGGGTCAAAATTACAATTGTTTTCTTTTTAGGCTGGATTGCCATTTACGCCACCCGCTCCGTGCTCAATCCGGTCATGGACAATATCCAAGCGGAATTTGGCTTATCGGCTTCTCAATTAGGTTTAATCAGCAGTATTTTCTTCATTGGTTACGCAGGACTCAACGTGCCGTCCGGAATATTAGGCGATAAAATCGGCAAGAAAAAAGTGCTTGTTCCCGGTGTGATTCTATTCGGGATCTTCGCGGCCGTAACCGGTATGATGCCCACATTTGCACTTTTCATGGTAACATGGCTCTTTGTCGGCATATTTCAAGGTTTTTACTACGGACCTCAGTACGGACTATCCTCAGAAGCGATTCCCAAAAAACATATTACCGTAGGCAGCGCAATTATTAATAGCGGGATGGCATTCGGGCTTTCCCTTGGCTACTTCATTTCCAGCTACACGGTCGGTACGTTAGGGATGAGTTGGAGAGCCCCCTTCTATATTATTGCCGTTCCTGTTGTTCTGATCGGTATCGCGATGTGGATCGTGATTAAAGACAAACCAAAAGCTAAAGGACAAGGAACAGATGGAAAAGCTCCTCAAAAGCTTAAAGTCAAAGAACTATTTAGCAAAAACCTGATTTTTGCGTACATTACGATTTTTTGTGCGATATATGCCTTCTTCGTCGTCGTCACCTGGATCCCGTATTATTTACAGCATGCCCGCGGCATTGAAGGTACCGAAGTCGCCGTTGTCTCTTCACTCGTTCCATGGGCCGCCATTCCCGGTTCCCTCTTGTTTAGCTGGATTGCGGATAAAATGGGGACGCGCCGTCCCGTATTGTTAGTCATGCTTCCCCTTTCCATTATCGCGATTATTTCCATTGTTGCCTTCGATAATATGTGGGTTTTATATATGGCATTGATCGGTTACGGGATTTTCGGAAAAATCAGTACAAACCCTGTTCTTGTTGCCGTTGTTGCAGATAATGCACCTAAGCATGCATTAAGCACCGCATTTGGTCTCTACAATTTCATCGGTATGTGCGGCTCCATTTTGGCACCTTATATTACCGGCTTCCTTACCGACGTAACCGGCTCGCTGAATGCCGGATTCTATTTCGCCGGTTTCCTTCTCGTCATCGGCACCGTGTCCGTACTCTTTATCAAGGAAGATAAAAAACGGAATCTGGAAGCTCTCTCGAATTAAGAGAGCCGTAATCTTCGTGTGAAGCCGTATCATCTCGAAGAGACAAAAAAACTGACCACTGCAATAGAAAAAAACTAGATACAAATTAAGGAATGACCTGAATAGAGGTGTTCGTAAAAATGACGGACAACCTCTTTTTTTATCTCCGTTAGGTTGTAAATTTCTAAGAGTCATCTCCCTATATAGTGAGCAGGGAAAAATTCATCGCGATGGAAATAAATTTCTCGGTTCACAATGAAATCAATGAGGAGGAATGTAACAATGGATGCCAGAGAATATGTACAAGAAGTTGAATTGAATCTGCGGACGATTTCAGATCTCCAGGAAGCGCAGCAGATTATCCTTGATAATGTCGAGAGACGTCTTGATGTGTCAGATTGGGCAGGGTATTTGGGTAATGCTGCCACAGTAGTAGGGCTCATCACTGCCTTCTCCAAGCATTCCGTATGGGGATTGGCGACAGGTCTGGTAGGTTTGTTCACATCGTTGCTGCCAAATGAAAAAGAGCGCCTTAGGGTACATCTTCAAAATGGAATCAACTATCTGGGTACACTCCAACGTTATCTGATTCAAAATCAAGAATATGATGCGCTTAAAGCGAAACTTCCGTTTTTAGAGTATCGCAATGTTGATGGGACTACTCGATTTGTTATGGGAGAAGGCTACATCACCGGGGTTCGTTATCGTGGAGGCGGCTGGAATACTGACCATTAGTTCCTGAAAAAACAAGGGATAGCTTGACGCTAACCCTTGTTTTCTTTATCTTGCAACTTTTTCTGGATAGTTTGCTCAAGAAACTTTAATGTATCGAGTACGGATTCATCTGAAATGGTGTAAAATTTCTCGGGTTCATAAGATTTGCTTATTGCAATCGTTCCATTTTTTGAAATTCTGAGAGACCTAATGATCTTGGTTACTCCATTTATTTCGCCGTCAATAAAAATCTGGTACATTGTATCCCATGATTTGGAAGAATGGATACCCCTTACTTGTATTTCAGAAAGAGATGTTATGAATAATTTTATTTCCTGTTCGTCTTTTAAAAAAACAAATCCCGATTCATTTTTCGTATCGTCTTCGGTTTTCCTTATTGAAATCGATTTGATTTCTTTTTCTTTCAAATGTTCTTGAAGTACATCCTGGAATGAAAAGGATTTCGCATTCAGAACATAATCATAAAAGTAGGGATAACCGTATATCCCTAGATTAATAAGGGCAATGACAAGCACAATCGCAGAAAGAACGGGGCGATGTTTTTTTTCCACTCTATCCCTCCTGTTTAATGGCAAATGTACATTACATATACTTTACCAGAAAATCTAAATTAAAGAACCACAAAATCGGATTGTCAGGAAGGGGTGGAAGCACATATATGAAAAATCCCGGATTTAGAGAAATAGTCCGGCCGCGAGCTGTGATCAGAAGGAAGCCCGTGCAAAAATCCAACCTTTGAGAAGCACGAACTCAGGGCGGGGCCTTTGTATAGAGGCGAGTCTCCAAGACAAGACAAAGCCCCATATAGCCTAGGAATACAGCAGTAAATGGGGCGGGGTACGAGACTGTATCTCCTGTAGAGATGCAGCCCGGATTCAGTTAGGCATCAGCTTATGCGAAAGATGGAGAGAGGGACACGAGCCCATTTTCACGAACGTACATCGGCCATTCAACCAACTTTTCGCCTTGGAGGCTATCTGACATTTTTCCATACATTGATTGCAAACGCCAGGACCCCCAGCACGGAAATGATTCCCCCGCCGATCAGCAAGGCCGTCGCGGCGTCCACGCCATTGGCCGCCATGGCCAGGCCGGCCAGAAAAATCGGCAAACCGATATTGTGAAGCCAAAAATGTACCGTCCCGAGCGTGCTGTCGCCGGCTTGCGGGAAGCGCGCATAAATCAATCCGCTGATCGCCAGCGACACCCAGCCCAGCAGATTCAGGTGCGCATGCAGCGACGTATATTGGAACTGATTGGTCGCTCCGGCGATCAATCCGGCCAATACCCCCGCCACAAAGTAAAATGCCGCTACCTTAATGAAGCGGACACCGACCGTCATCCTATTCCCCCCATCCTGCATCAAATTGGTTATACATATGAACGGCGGGACTTGGTTATGACGAGCGTCGGACCAATCCTGCAAGAGTGCAGGATTTTTGCCGGTTTTCGCTCGTTGAAAGGGGAATTGCTGCATTCATACATCAATTTCGTCCGTTCCAGCTTCCAATAGGGATAATATGAGGAAAATGATGCCGTTTTGCAGGAATGGTCCGGAATGGCCCCCTCAAGGAAAGCAAAGCTGCATATTTGCAGGATTTATTGCTGTTAACCATCAACCTTATTAACTAATAATGAGATTAAATACCAGATAACGGAGCTACAACCTGCTCTATCCACCACCCGCTGCAAGGAGCGCTTCACCCCAACGGCAAAAACCGGGTCCCTCAGGAACCCGGTTCAAGCAACGGCTGCAACCAGCAGTACGTTGCACAGTGCAGCCGCTTCGCGCTATTCATGTCTGGTCCAGCATAACGATGCTCGCGGCAAAATTAGCCTAACGTCAGTACTTCATACCGGGAGGCCAGCTGGACGAACTCGCCCATGCTTGAGATCTCCCCCGCCTCCAGTTCGTCCGCGATGCCGTAATGATCTACGCATGTCTTGCAGGCGAGCACCGGCACGCCCGCCTTGGCCAGATCGGCCAGCTGCAGCGAGGCCATGGACTTGGAGGTCAGCGCCAGCACCCCCCGATTCATGCAAAATATCGCGGCCGGAAGCTCTTCCTGCTGCTTCAGCAGCGTCAGGAAGGTCTCCAGCACAGACGGGCCCAGCCCGTTCTCTTCGGCGCCGATACGATCCGACGTCAATAGAATGACTTTGTTTTTCATGAGAGCCACCCTTTCCTCAGCATGTATCCTTCGACTCTTAGATGGGCACCGCCAGCGCTCCCGCCATTTCGCTTCCGCAGCGAGTTGCGCGGTTCCGGGGCACTGCCTCAGCAGTTCCCAACCCTGACTTGGCAGTACAGAGTCACTGTATCAGCAGCCCGAATCTCCCCAGCGGCTCGAGCCACTGCCTCAGCAGTTCCAATGACTCTTAGGCGGCTCATCCCGTTCGAAATTACTTCTTCGGTAGCTCGAACGAGCTCTTCAACGAGACGATAAGATTGAATACGAGACGTCCATCCTTCGTATATTTCGGATCCGCATTGAAATAGCCGTGGCGGAAAAATTGATATTTGTCATGGCCCGCGACATCCTTCATATTCGGCTCCACGAAGCCCTGCTCCACGACCAGCGAAGCCGGATTGATCCGATCGAGGAACGTCGTGTCGCCTTCATCCTCCGTCTCATCCAGAATGAGCGGCTCATACAGCCGGAATTCCGCCGGAACCGCTTGGGAAGCCTCGACCCAGTGAATCGTTCCCTTCACCTTGCGGCCGGTGAAGCCGCTGCCGCTCTTCGTCTCCGGATCATACGTGCAGCGCACCTCGACGACTTGGCCGTCGCTGTCCTTGATCACCTCGTTGCACTTGATGAAGTACGCGTGCTTCAAGCGGACTTCATTGCCCGGGAAGAGGCGGAAATATTTGCTTGGCGGATTCTCCATGAAGTCGTCCTGCTCAATGTAAATTTCGCGCGAGAACGGAATTTGGCGGATCCCCATCTCCGGATTTTCCGGATTCACTTCCGCGTCCAGCCATTCGATCTGGCCTTCCGGATAGTTCGTAATAACGACCTTCAGCGGCTTGAGCACGCCCATCGTGCGCGGCGCCTTCAGCTTCAAGTCTTCGCGGATGAAATGATCGAGATACTTGGAATCGACCATGCTGTTCCCCTTCGTCACGCCGATCTCCCGGCAGAACGTCCGAATCGATTCCGGCGTGAAGCCGCGGCGGCGCAAGCCGGAAATGGTCGGCATCCGCGGATCGTCCCAACCGTCCACGATCCCCTCGTCCACGAGCAGCTTCAGCTTCCGCTTGCTCATGACCGTATTCGTCATATTGAGGCGCGCGAATTCGTATTGATGCGGCGTAGCCTCCATCTCGCATTCCTGCACGACCCAGTCATACAGCGGACGCTGATCCTCGAACTCCAGCGTGCAGATGGAATGGGTAATGCCTTCAATCGCATCCTCCAGCGGATGGGCGAACGCGTACATCGGGTAAATGCACCATTGGTCGCCGGTGTTATGATGCGTCGCATGCGCGATACGGTAAATGACCGGATCGCGGAGATTGATATTCGGGGAGGCCATGTCGATCTTGGCGCGCAGCACCTTCTCCCCATTTTGGAACTCGCCGTTCTTCATCCGTTCGAATAAGTCCAGATTCTCCTCGATCGAGCGATCGCGGTACGGGCTGTTCTTCCCCGGCTCGGTCAGCGTGCCCCGCATCTCCCGCATCTCGTCGGCGCTCAGATCGCAGACGAAGGCTTTGCCCTTTTTGATCAGCAGCACGGCACGCTCATACATCTCGTTAAAATAATCGGAGGCGAAATAAAGCCCGTCCCAGTCGAAGCCAAGCCAGCGGACATCCTCCTTGATCGATTCGACGAATTCCGTATCCTCCTTGAGCGGATTCGTGTCATCGAAGCGGAGATGCGCCCGGCCCTTGAACTCCTTGGCCAGCTCGAAATTCAGGCAAATCGACTTCGCATGCCCGATATGCAAATATCCGTTCGGCTCGGGCGGGAACCGGGTTACAATCTTCTTCACCCGGCCTTCTTCCAGATCATTCACAATAATATTGCGAATAAAATTCGATGTAGTATTGGGGTTCTCCACCAGCAATCAACCTTTCTGTCTAGCGCTTTGTCTATAATATACCCATATCATGGGGGGAGTTCAACTCTGATCGGCCGGGAACCAATTCTCGATAAGCGAGGCATACTCCCGTTCCGAAGCGGCCTGCTGCCGCTCCACGCTCGCGGCCTCCTCCTCCAGGCGCCGAAGCGTCGCCTGAACATGCCGAACCGCCTCTTCCACCCGTTCCATCGAACGGTTAATCCGGCCCTGCACCATCCAATCGGTCAGGAATCCATCGAACACGTAGTCGGCGAAGGTAAGCCCCGCGCCGATATCGACGGCCTGTGCCGTCTGCCGCAGCTTCTGCACGTCCTCCAACTCCCGTCCGAAGCGGCGCAGCCGGTGATTGGCATTGTTCAGCTCGGCCTTGGCATCGTCATACCGATTATGCTTGAGGTAGGTCGCGATCGTCCCGCCGCCGAGCATATCGTACGTTCCCCAATTGCGGGCGGAACGGAACTGTTCCTCGGCCCGCTTCAGGGCGCGCAGCGCATCGCGTCCCGCCTGGATGGCCTCGTCCAGCTCGCGCTTCTCCATCTGTAGCCGCGCCCGGCCGGAGATGAGCGCATCCAGCTCGGCTGCCACGGTCCGGTCGCAGGCGCGAAGCAGACGCTCCTTCTCCTCGATGGCCCGCTGCAGCTCCTTATCCGCACCGCTGACGCCGCTCAACTGGCGGCGCCATTCCGCCACATCCGCCTCGGCCTGGCGGTAAGCATCCTGCGCCAGCTCGTATTGCTCTTTGGCGCGAAGCGCCTCTTCCTCTTCCTGCTCAAGCTTGCGCTCCTTCTGTCCGATCAGCGTGAAGAAAAAGTTCGCCATCGACCAGGACCGCAGCCGTTCGACATCCTGTTCTTCCTCGCGCCACCACTTTTCCAGCCGCTCCAGTTCCGCCCTGCACCGCTGACGCTCCCGCTCGGCTTCCTGCAGACGGGTCTCATACTTGTCCTGAAGTCTTCCATTCAGCCGTGCCCGCTCGATGCACCGCTGCAGTTCATGCCATGTCTGCATGCCATCTCCTCCTTTTCCCGCGTTCCTTACCTATTTATACGAGAGGAACGCCTCCCGGGATGCGTCCGAAGCACACGAGGCAGGATGCAGCGCAGGCGCAATCATTACACGAGCATATTATACAGCGTCGCGTTTTTATTCACTTCCACGTACTGGATGCCCCGCTTCTTCATCCGTTCGATGAGCGGCTTATAATCCTCGGTATGCTCCAGCTCGATGCCGACCAGGGCGAAGCCGTCATCCTTGTTATGCTTTTTGTTATATTCGAACCGGGTAATGTCATCATTCGGTCCGAGCACATCCTCCAGGAATTCACGCAAAGCGCCGGCACGCTGCGGGAAGTTCACGATGAAGTAATGCTTCAAGCCTTCATAAATGAGAGACCGTTCCTTAATCTCCTGCATCCGGTCAATATCGTTGTTGCCGCCGCTGATGACGCAGACGACATTTTTGCCGCGAATCTGATCCCGGTACAAATCGAGGGCCGCGACAGGCAGCGATCCGGCCGGCTCCACGACAATCGCATTCTCGTTGTAGAGCTGCAGGATGGTCGTGCAGGCTTTGCCTTCCGGCACGAGAATGACATCATCGAGCACCTGCGAGCAGATCTCGTAAGGCAGCTGCCCTACCCGCTTCACGGCGGCGCCGTCGACGAACTTGTCGATCGTCTCCAGCGTGAGCACTTCATGGCGTTCCAGCGCGGCCGTCATCGACGCCGCCCCCTCCGGCTCCACGCCAATCACCCGGGTGGACGGACTCACGGTCTTCACGTACGTGCCCACGCCGGCCGCCAAGCCGCCGCCGCCAATCGTCACGAAGACATAGTCGGCCGGCACATCAAGCGATTCCATAATCTCCATGCCTACCGTGCCGCTGCCTGCAACGATATACGGATCATCAAAAGGATGAATGAAGGTGCTGCCGTTCTCTTCGCAAATGTTCATGGCCGCTTCATAGGCATCATCGAAGGTATCCCCCGTCAAAACGACTTTGACGAACGATCCGCCGAAGCGCTTCACCTGGGTCACCTTTTGGCTCGGCGTCGTGGTTGGCATCACGATCGTGCCCTGAATCTGCAGCGCCTGGCACGAATAAGCGACTCCCTGGGCGTGGTTGCCCGCGCTGGCGCACACGATTCCCTTCTGCAGATCCTCGGCGGACAGATGGCGGATCATATTGTAGGCGCCCCGGATTTTGAATGAACGGACGATCTGCAGATCCTCCCGCTTCAAATAGACATTGCATTGATATTTTGCAGATAAAATCGGGTCGCGCTGCAAAGGCGTCCGCACAATGACTTCCTTCAACACATGGTGGGCACGGACGATATGCTCCATCGTCACGGCCGGTGCAGGATGAGTGGTCTCCATGTCACATTCCTCGCTTTCGGTCGGTATACAGTCTAGTGTTGGGCAATTGCCGGGAAAATAAAAAAAACTCGCCCCAAAAAAGGGACGAGAGTTACCGTGGTACCACCCTTGTTCCGCGAAAGTCCGGATTCGCTTGCCGAATCCGCTTCTAACGGCGCTTGGCCGCGGCATTGCCGCGCATCCGGGTAACGGCGGATGAGCCGTCCGCGCTTACTGGGTGCCGCCAGGCGGCACAGGGTTCAGCGCGGCATCTCGGAGAGGATATTCAGCTGATCCAGACATCGACTCGCACCGGCCGTCGACTCTCTGCGGTCCGCATCCCAGCTTACTTGTTCTCGTCATCGATTCCAATACGATTCATGAATTGTATCCTATTATTATGAACATGCGTCCGGCTTCATGTCAATGGGCACGGTTATAAATTGTTCACCGTCCATAATAAGCGGACATTCGATTATTCCTCGCCGACGGCGGGTTGGACCGGATGCACAGGCTCCGGCGCCTTCTTCGTCCGCAGAATCGGCAGCATGACGGCAATTCCGACTATGAATAGAACCGCGGAGATCTCATACATGGTCGTAATGGAAGTCAAGTTTTTGATCCATCCGGAGATCGACATCATGATGACCATCGCTCCCATGAACAGCGGCGTCAGGATGCCGTTGACACGGCCGATGAAGGACCCTTCCGTATTTTGCAGAATCATCGTGTTGATGCCGATCTGAATCGACGGCAGCATCAAGCCGCTGATGAACTGCGCCACAAGCGTAAGCCACAATTGGGTCGACATGCCGGCCATCCAAATCCCGATGCTGCTGAACAGCAAGCCGATCGCCAGCATATGCTGCGGCAGCAGCCGCTTCGATATGCCCATCGCGATGGCGCCGCCGATCATCATCGCCACGCCGTTCGTCATCATCAGATAACTCAAATTCTCCTTCGGCAGGCCAAGACGCTCCGTCACAAGGAAAGCCCCCATAGGCTGAATCATCCCGATCGCCAGCCCTGCAAAGGCGAAGCAGCCGCCAAGCGACTTCAGCAGCTTGCTTTTCATCACATAACGCAAGCCGGCTCCAAGCTCATCCCATACCCGGGAATCCTGCTTCTTCGCTTCATCCTCCTGATAATCGCCAGGCAGGAACGTCAATGCGATCGCCGACAACACGAAGGCCAATCCGGTAAGGACGAGCGATGTCGTAATGCCATAATGCTGGAAGATCATCGTGCCGATGGCCGGACCGAGTACCATGAACAGGGCCACCATCGTCTGGAAGATGGACATCCCCGCCTGCATCATCTCGGCCGGAACATGCTGCTTGAACAGCTTCATGGAAGAAGGCTGCGAGAATTGCGACAGAATGGCCGATACAAAGGTCGTGAAAAAAACGGCCTCCCACGATCCGAGCAGGATGGTCACCAGGACGGCGAACACGGACAAGGCGCTTAATATATCACACCATATCATGGTGCGTTTCGGTCGCCAACGGTCGGCGAAGGTTCCCCCGATGAACGAAAAGACGAAGATCGGAGCGAACTCTGCTACCGATATCATCGAGACCGCGAAGGCATCCCCGTTCGTCATCTCCATGACGAACAACAGCACCGCGAAGTTGCGGATCCAGATGCCGACTTGCATGAACAATCCCGCCATCATGATAGCTTGTACGAACCGGTTCCGGAACAGGCTGAATACCGACTCGTTCTTCTTGTCAGTTGGTGCAGAATTCATGTACATTTCCCTCCACTCTATCCTCAATGTGGATATCTCCACTTTGGAATATTTCTGAACATGCCTGGTTTCTTCTCTCTGAACTCAAATAGTGTACTGGATCATCACCGCTTTTCGCAATCTTTTTGTTTCAAAAATTTTGTATAGATGTTGAGTGCGGGACTAGCGTGGCGTTCCATTCCCGATAAGGCGTCCCGGGGCAAGGAATTCGGCCGCGGCTTGTCGCTGCAGCATCGTTTCCGGACGGCCTTCAGCCACAATTCAGTGTACCGGAAAAGCGGGAAAGGCTGCATCCGCAACCAGCAGGAACTTCTGCTGCGTCCCGGAAATGAACCGGGGCTCGGTCTTGGGACGGATAGCCTCTCCGTCTCGGGACCGACCAGACCGGGCTCGAAGGCCTTAACTGCTCTATTTCGTTGGGCTGCTTGCGACTGATCCGGCTTGCAGCACGCTATATTTAAGGAAGAAAGGCGGGCGGAAGAGCAAGATCGGAACCTATATGTCATAAAATGGATGAAGAGAAACGTTATACATTACTCTGGTAACGTGGTAATGTTTTAATTAATTATTATCATCAAGTGAGGTTGATCTTTTATATGAATGCCGTTCTTCTCTCTCTCGCGGTATTATTCGGATTAAGCCTGCTGCGGGTCCATGTCGTCTTTGCGCTGCTCGTGTCCGCCATCATCGGAGGCTGGTCCGGAGGGATGCCGATCTCGAACACGATCGCTGCCTTCTCCGAAGGGCTGAAGGACAACGCCGGCATCGCGCTAAGCTATGCCTTGCTCGGCGCGTTCGCCGCCGGGCTGGCTGAGACGGGGCTGCCTGAACGGCTGGTGCGGCGGGCGGTTCGGCTCGTACGGGGCCAATCGGACAGCGGCACGGTACGCGCCTCCGTCCGGTACGGCGTATTGGCCGCAATCGCCGGCATCGCCTGCCTGTCGCAAAATGCGGTGCCCGTTCATATCGCCTTCATTCCCGTGCTTATCCCGCCGCTCCTCATACTGTTCAATACGGCGCGGCTGGACCGGCGGGCCGTCGCGTGCGCGCTCACCTTCGGGCTGATTACACCATATATGCTCCTGCCGGTCGGCTTCGGCGCTATCTTCCACGATATCGTGGCGAGCAATATGACGCAGAACGGCCTGGCTGTCGATGCTTCCCAGTTGCCGAAGGCGATGCTGCTTCCGGCCATCGGGATGGTTGCTGGCCTGCTGTTCGCCATCATGATCAGCTACCGCAAGCCGCGGCGGTATGCCGAGGGGGCTGCGCTCCAGCCGGCCGCCGCAGCCGACGAGGATGCCCCTTCCGCCAGCCGCTTCGCTGCCGGAGCCGGCATCGCCGCCATCGCTGCCATGCTCGCCGTGCAATTAAGCACGGGCTCGATGATCTACGGCGCGGCCGCCGGGCTGGCCATGCTGCTGCTCTCGCGCGTCATGCCGCTCGGCCGGGCCGACCGCGTCCTCTCCGACGGCATGCGGTCGATGGCCTACATCGGCTTCGTCATGATGTCGGCGGCCGGCCTCGGCGCTGTGCTGCGCGAGACCGGGCACATCGAGTCGCTCGTGCAGGCAGCCGTCAGCATGGTCGGCGACAACCGGGCGCTGGCGGCCATCCTGATGCTCGCCATCGGGCTGCTCGTCACGCTCGGCATCGGCTCGTCGTTCTCGACGATTCCGCTGATCGCGACCGTCTTCGTGCCGCTATGCATCGAGCTCGGCTTCAGCCCGCTGGCGACCGTGGCGCTCATCGGCACGGCAGCGGCGCTGGGGGATGCCGGATCGCCGGCCTCGGACAGCACCCTCGGCCCGACCGCAGGGCTGAACGCCGACGGACAGCATGATCATATATGGGACACCTGCGTTCCGACCTTCCTGCACTACAACGTGCCCCTCTTGCTGTTCGGCTTCCTCGCGGCCATGATGCTGTAAGCCGGCTCCTGGCTGCGCAAGTTCCCGCAGCGCAGACGCCCGGCAAGGCAGGCTCCCGGATCTGGCGAGCTTGCACAGCCGGGACAGGGCTACACGCCGTAGAAGTGCGTCGCGTTGGCCCGCAGCAGTGAAGCGGCCTCGCCGAACTCGAGCCGCTGAAGCGCGGCCCATGACGCGGCGACGTCGCGCACCATCAGCGGGAGCGTGACCTGCCCCGCAAATGGCCCTTCAAAAGGCCATGGCCCGTCCGTCTCCGTCATGACGCGGTCTGGCGGGTAGCGAAGGGCCAGCTCCCGGATCTCGGCTTCATAGGCGAGGTCCGGCGTGAACGAGATATAGTATCCGTTCGCGGCCATCCGCTCCGTCGTCTTCGCGTCTCCCTTGAACCAATGGAAGTGGGCCGTCCGCACGCTGTACCGTTCCAGCAGATCGATGACGAGCGGTGCGTCGTCGTAGACCGCGTGCAGCACGATCGGTTTATCCCAAGCGGCGGCCCGCTGCACGAAGGCCTCCAGCAGCTCCAGATAAGCGCCGCGAGGGAAGGCTGCCTCGCTGCCTCCGGCGCGGACGGCTTCCTGCCTCATATAATAGGGCAGGCCGACCTCGCCGATGGCGATCATCGCATCGCGACGCTCATCCATCCATTGCAGGAGCGCGCTCCGCTCCTGTTCAGTAGGCAGCGGCTGCTCCGGGTGGAAGCCGTACGCGGGGTGAACCCGCCCCGGATGCCGCTCCGCCCAGCGCTGCACCTCGCGGCACGAGGCCGCATCCATCGACACGGCGATAACGCCGTCCAATTCTTCCGCCTCCAGCGATTGCTCCAGCAGCGGCCGCTGCTCCGGGCCATATCCGTCGAGATGGATATGAGCATCTATGAAGCGGAGCCGCTCCGTGTTCGCGGCAGTATATCTTCCTTCCAATGTCCGCACCTCTCCTTTACCTAGTATGATTGGATATCGGAATACGGGGTTGTTCAAACAGATTGTCATGCGTAGTTGCCATGTGGTTGCCGTCCAGTGCGGCGGATCCCGTGCCCCCTTCCGTTCCGGCTAGGTGAACATGCATTCTAGACGGTTCGACTTGTAAATGCTGCAAAAGTGCAGGATTTTATGCCAAAAACGACTCGAAAAGAAGGAATTCCTGCAAAAGTTCATCAATTTAGTTGAATATAGCTCATTTTAGGATGAAACCAGGAAAAATCATGTAATTTTGCAGGAACCCTGTTGCAGCAACATTCCCGAAAAAACAAAACTGTATAATTGCAGGATTACGGCGAGTTGGCGCTTCATGTGGTGCCGTGTGTGACAGCCATACGGTACAGGTAAAGCGGTATGCGGCACAAGTAAGGTTGTATGCGGTACAAGTAAGGTTGTATGCGGTACAAGGCGGTATGCGTTGCAGGTAAGGCAGTATGCGATACGGGCGAGACAGCATGCGGTACAGGTACGGCAGTATGCGATACGGGCGAGACAGCATACGGTACAGGTAAGGCAGTATGCGTCACAGCGCGAGGCGGCATCCGGGTTCTGCGCTACCCTACTGGGGCGTCACTGCAGCCCACGTTGCGTTCAACTGTCATGACGCACCGAACGTTAGCTCACTTGTGATTTATCCATCATGAAGTACCCACCGTTAGCCCACTCCGATTCAACCTTCATGAAGTACCCAGCCTTAGCACACCTGCGATTCAACCCTTATAAAATACCCACCGCTAGCTCGCCTGAGGCTCTTTCCTCTTCATGCATGACATGGTGCAGCCCTTCATCATCCGACACTCCCGAGTTAAAAAAGACGCTGCGCTCCCATTCAGGCAGCGCAGCGACTGACTGCTGCAGCTATGAATCACTGTCCGGTTCGAGCCCGGACTCCTCAGGATACCGCTTCCTCCGATTTGGCGCCGGAGCCCTTGCCGGCGGCGTCATCCATCATGCGCGCCTTACCCATCAAGGCGATGCAGATCAGCGCCAGGCCGACCGGGATCAAGGCCCAGGTGAAGATGCCGCCGATGGAGTCGGCCAGCGCAGCCGCCATCCCCTTCATTGCCTCCGGCGGCAGGTTGGCGCTGCCTCCGCCGCGCAGCAGCTCTTCCGGCTTGATGTCGGCCGGCATCGCTCCGCCCGGCATCATCTCCTTCAGCCGTCCGCTGAACAAGGAGGACTGCAGCGAGCCGAAGACGGTAATTCCGATCGTCATGCCGAGCGAACGGCAGAAGGATGAAGTCGAGTTCGCCGTTCCGCGCTGATGGTAGCTCATCCCGTGCATGGAAGCCATGCCGAGCAAGGAGAAGGAGAAGCCGACCCCGAGTCCGGTCAGAACCATGTACAAGGTAACCAAGGCGCGCGGCGTATCCGCAGACAGCGTGCTAAGCGATACGATGCCTGCCGTGAACAGAATGCCCGAGACGATCATCAGCTTGCGGAAGCTCGTCTTCGCGGCCAGAATTCCACCGATCGAGCTCGTCACGACCGACCCGATCATCATCGGCGTCAGCACGAGGCCGCTATTCGTGGCTGACCCGCCATACACGCCCTGCACGAACATCGGAATGTAGACCGTCGCGATGACGAACGTGACGCCGTAGAAGAAAGCGACCCCTTGGCTGGAGGCGAACAGCTGCTTCCGGAAGAGAGCGAAGGAGATGATCGGCTCCTTCGCATTCAATTCGAACAGAACGAACGCAATCAGGAAGATGACGAATGAAGCAAATAATCCGATGATAAATAAAGAATTCCATTCATATCCTTCCTTGCCGCCCAGCTCGAGCGCGAACATCAGGCTGACGACGGCGACCACCAACGTAACCGCGCCGCCCCAGTCGATGCGCTGCTTCGACTTCGCCGCGGTCTCCTTATAGAACTGGGCAATCAGCCACAAGGACACAATGCCGAGAGGCAGGTTGATATAGAACACCCACTCCCAGCCGATATATTCGGTAATATAGGCGCCAAGCAGCGGCCCCGCCACACTGGAAATGCCGAACACGGCGCCGAACAGGCCGGTCATTTTCCCGCGCTTCTCTAACGGAAAGACATCATAAATAATCGTAAAGGCGATAGGCATCAGAGCGCCGCCGCCAATCCCCTGGATGGCGCGGTAGATCGCCAGCATCATGATGCTGTCTGCCGTCCCGCACAGCATGCTGCCCGCCAGGAAGACGAGCAGGCCGAAAATGTAAAACCGCTTCCGCCCGTACATATCGGACAACTTGCCGAAAATCGGCATGCCGGCCATGGTCGCGACCATATACGCCGAGGTGACCCAGACGTACAGCTCGAAGCCTCCCAACTGGCCGACGATCGTCGGCATCGCTGTCGCGACGATCGTATTGTCCATCGCCGCCATCAGAATACCGAGCAGGAGCGCTGCCACCACCAAGCTCAAGTTGCTCTTTTGAGCCACCATATCTCATTTCCCTCCTTCTTATGTACCGGACCAGCTTCGGAAGCCGGTCCTGATTCAACCTGCGATCACTTCGCTGCCGAAGCCGGGATAACTTATTATATAGCGTCAACTTTCCATTTACCAGTAAAAGTTATTCGCCCGATCTTGTCATAAAAGATGGAAATTCCCCCGCCGGAGAATCGGGTCCAACTCCCCTGCCCAGGCCAAAAAGGGACGGCTCTCGCCGTCCCTCTGTCCTTATTTGTCCAGTCCGCCCGTCCCCTGCCGCTGCGCCTCCTGGAGCAGCCCGGCCAGCTCCTGCTTCAAGCGGAGAAAGGATTCCTCTCCCGTCAGCGCCTCGCGCCGCGGCCGCGGGAACGGAACAGCCACCTCCCGCAGCACGCGGGCAGGGCGGCTGGAGAACACGTAGATCGTATCGGAGAGCAGCAGCGCTTCTTCGATACTGTGGGTAATGAACAGCACGGAGCGCCGGTGCTGCTCCCACAGGCCGATGAGCCAGCGCTGCATCTCGCTGCGGGTCAGGGCGTCGAGCGCGCTGAACGGCTCATCGAGCAGCATCAGTTCATGCGGGTTCATCAGGGCGCGCAGGAACGCGACGCGCTGCTGCATGCCGCCGGACAGCTCATGCGGATACGCCCGCTCATAGCCGGACAAGCCGATCTTCGCCAGCCACTGCCGCGCTTCCGCGCGGGCCTCCCTCTTCGGCCGGCCGCCGATCTCCTGGGCCAGCATGACGTTCTGCTCCACCGTCCGCCACGGGAAGAGCGCCGGCTGCTGAGGCATGTAGCTGACATGCCCCGTCCGCCCAGCCGCCTCTTCCCCGTTCATCCGGATATGGCCGCCGTCCGGGCGCAGCAGGCCGCCGATCAGGTGGAACAATGTGCTCTTCCCGGAGCCAGAGGGACCGATGATGGACACGAATTGGCCCTGCTTCACCTGCAGCGACACTTGGTCCAGCACCTGCAGCCGTCCTTCGCCGCGGCCCTTTGTCCCCGGATAAGACATGTCCACCTGCTCCAGCTCCAGAGCGGGCGGCGGCGCGGAAGCCAGCCCGGCGGCTCCTCCGATCGGCCCGGCCAGGTTGGCCATTGCCTTCATAGCGCTTCCCTCCCTCATTTCTCGTTCTCCTCGGGCCGCCAGCGGATGACCATCCGCTCCAGCAGGCGGATCGCTCCGAACATCGCCAGGCTGAGCAGAATGATGACGACGATGCCGAGGAACATCCGGTCGACGCGGTATGCCGCTTTTTGCAGCATCATATAATAGCCGATGCCCTGATCCGTTCCAAGCCATTCCGCGATTACCGCTCCCATCACACTGTAGGTGGCGGCGATCTTCAAGCCCGAGAAGACGGAGGGCAGCGCATGCGGCAGCTCCAGCTTCCAGAACAGCTGCGCCCGGGTCGCCCCCGTCATGCGCATATAATGAAGCATCGTCCGATCCGTCTGGGTCAGGCCGTCCAGGGCGGCCACGCAGACCGGGAAAAAGCAGACGAGCGCAATCACGATCACCTTCGGCAGCAGGCCGAAGCCGAACCACAGCATCAGCAGCGGCAGCAGCGCGATTGTCGGCACGTTCTGGCTCAATATAATGAGCGGATAGATCGCGCGCTTCAGCCACGGAAGCGGATGGAGCAGGCAAGCCAGCGTGAGGCCGATCCCCGCTCCGGTTCCGAAGCCGATCAGCATCAGCTTCAGGGTCGCCAGCGCGTGCAGCAGAATGCCGCTGCCGTTGGCCGCCGCTTCCCGCGCAATATCAAGCGGGCTTGGGAGCATCCACTTCTCCACATCGAACAACATGACAGCGATCTGCCACACCCCGATGAACAGCAGCAGGGCTGCCAGGGGCGGTCCCGCCGTTGCAAGACGTCTTTTCATGCCGCCGCCACCTTCCTGCACGTCCCTCTCGCAGACATGCGGTTCACGCGGTTCGTCCTCCTCATGCCAACTCCTCCTCTCGATGCTAATCCCTGCTCGAACCGTTCGTCCCGGTGAGGGAAGGCCCCTTGCAGCCGGATTGTCCGCCTTCATTTATCTGCCGCTCGCTCCCTGAGCAGCGCCAACGTCAGGCTTCAGGCAGGAACTCATTCGTGAACGCCTTGTCGATATCGATTGGCTTCTCCATCAGCTTGTTCTGCAGGAGCCAGTTCGTATAGTTTTCCCACACTTCCCGCTTCTGCTCTCCCCAGCGCGGCGCATCGTCGCGATATTTGGGACTGAGCCAGCGCTGGCTGGCCATAACCAGTTCCTTGTCCAGGTCAGGCACCTGCTTCAATAAGATCTCGGCCGCCTGCTCCGGATTGTCGATCGCATGCTGATATCCACGGGAGACGGCCCGCATGAACGCCTTGACCAGCTCGGGATCGGACTCGATCAGCTTTTCGCTTGTGGCGATGACCGGGGTGTAGTAGTCGAGCGCATCCGAATATTGATTGACGTACATCATATCGATCGGCTCGTTGCGCAGCTCGGCCTCAATGCCCGTCCACCCGTAGAAGATCCAGGCGAAATCAATATCCTTTTTGACCGCTGTGAAAAAGTCGGCAGAGCCCATATTGATGTTCTTGATCTTGCTGTAGTCGGCACCCTCCTGCTCCATCAGCGTACGCAGAACCATTTCTTCTACCGGCGAGCCCCAGCCCCCGTACGTCTTGCCTTCGAAATCTTGTGGCGACGTAATGTGCTTGTCCCGCGGGGCGGCGAACCCGGACGTATTATGCTGAATGATCGCCGCCAAAGATACGATCGGCACATTCTGCGTGCGCGCCAGCGTAATGCTCTCCTGCACGCTGACGCCGAATTGCGCGGCGCCGGACGCGATCATCGCATCGGCTCCGCCCGTCCCGGGCTGGATAATGTTCACTTTCAGCCCTTCCGCTTCGAAGTATCCTTCTTGCTGGGCGACATACACCCCGGTATGGTTCGTGTTCGGCGTCCATTCCAGCACGAACGTAATCTCGCGCAGATCCTTCGGCGCTTCGGCGCCTTGCGCGCCGTCTCCTGGCGATGTCGGGGCGGCGCCTCCTCCCCCGCAGGCTGTCAACATGAACACGAGCGCCAAGGCAAGTCCAAGCGCTCCTCTTTTTACTGCACGCATGCTTCTCATCCTTCTTCCTCTTCCCCTTTCCGATTCGCCCGTCAGACGGGCGGTACAGACGGCCATGCTCCTTCTCTGGCATATGATCGGTTGTCCCGGCAAGAACACGTCCTGCCATGGCCCCCTCCCTCATGAGCGGCCGCGTAAGCAATCGCGCGGATCCAAAAAAGCGCCCCTCATCGGGGCGCTTACGCTATCCATTACCTATGCGCATGCATGGCGGCAGATCGAACTGAACGGCACGTTCCATGCAGGAGCATTCCGCTTGCCCGCCCGCGCCTTGAACACGGAAGCGGTGCATCGGAATCCCCGACCGCAAATGAACGCACCCACCGTTCGGATGGTGCGACGCCATTCTCATTCCTACGCTGGCATTACCCAGATCAGGTGTAAGGGTCAGTATCTTCACGGGATACGATCTCAGCCGGCCTTATTCCAGCCCCCCTAGTATGCATATTCAGTTGCCGTTTCACATGCAATTATAGACCTGCTTCGCTCCCTTGTCCAGACGTTAGGCAGAGCAGGAGGCGCATGTTCCATACCTATCCTGTGACGAAGCACATAGCGAGCCGCCTTTTGCTCGGTTACAATACACCCCGGGAGGGATGTCTTTATGAAAAAACGACTTGTATGGGTTGGAGCAACCGCGATCGCCCTCATCTTCGGAACTGCGGGATATGCTTCCGGTTCCGGCAGCTACGGCCAAATGCTCCCGCATATGAAGCAGATGCATCCGGACATGACCGATACACAGATTGAGGAAATGGTGCAACACTGCCACGGCGCGGATCGCGAAGCTGTCCGCGGGCAAGGCATGATGCGCGGGGGCAAGATGCATAATCAAATGATGCAGAACGGACATTGGTATTGATCACATATATCAACGACAGAGTGAAGCAAGGGGTTCCAGCCGCTAATCAGCGCAGGAACCCCTTTTTGTGCAGTGAGGCGGGCCGTCCGGTCAAGACGGAATCGAGATATCGCGGCAGCCATCCGAGGCGCTGACTGGCGCCATATTAGGCTCATGGCGCCCTCTCTCCAGAAAACGTTCCATGTGAAACATGGCGCAATTTGTCAAAAAAGAACGACTGTCCTCTCGTCGGGAAATGCCATCTCCTCCATATAGCATCCCACGTATGGCCGCCGACGCAATCAAACCCCAACGCAGAACAGCGAAGCCGCGCCTTCCGGCTTCAGCTTCGCTGCTTATCCGATTATTGCTTGGACTTCTTCCACTCGTCGACTTGACGCTGCGCTTCCGCCACTATTTTTTCAATGCCGGCTTGCTTGTATTTTTCCATCGCCTTCGGCACGTACACTTTCGGATCGACGCTTCAGGTGTTGAGTGTCTTCATGAACTCATCGGTCACGTTCTGCACTGCGGCAATCTCCGAACGAATAGAGGACGTATCCAGGGCGAACCCAAGCAGCGGCGCATTTTTCGCCGAGTTGTTGAATTCCTCGAATTTTTCCCATTTATCCTTCGGATCTTCCGGCAGCTTGTCGAGCAGGAACAGGTTGCCCAGGGTGAAGGTCGGCAGGTCGTAGCGTTCCTTCTTCGCCGGGAGCGGCTCGATCGTCTGGTCGTCGATCCGTTTGTAATGTTCTCCTTCGAGGCCGTAGTTAATGAGATTCCGCAAATATTTGTCCGTATTAAGCAGATTCAGGAATTCCATCGCCTTCTCCGGGTATTTCGAAGAGGAGGAAATAGCCATCATCGAGCCCGTCACCGACCAATTGTATACGATAGGCTCTTCCGCCGGAGACACGACAATCTTGTCCGGAATGCCTTGGGACCAGCTCGTCTCGGCATAAGGCTGATAGTGAGCGGTATCGACGAACCAGCGTCCGGTCTTGAGCGCTTCGCTTGCATTCGCGTCCGTATAGGAAGCTACGTCGGCCGGCATATAGCCTGCCTGGAAGTATTGGCGCATCGTCTCGAACTGCTGCATCTGCTCCGGCTTATCGAGCGTAATCTCCAGCTTCAGATCGGTCGAGTCGAGCGGAACGCCGATCGGAATATCCGCATTAATGATATAGTCGAACAGTTGCGGCAGCCCGATCTTGGCGTTGATCGGCTTTATTTTCTCCTTTTCCAGCACCGTCTTCAGCATCGGTTCCAGATCTTCCAGCGTCTTCACCTTGGAAATATCGAAATTATATTTATCGACCAGCGTCTGGTTGAAGCGGAACACCCGTTGGGCCGGGAGCTCCTTGTTCACCGGAATCGCATACAGCTTGCCGTTGATCTTCGCCCCTTCGAGGAAGGAAGGGTGAAGGACTTCCTTGATGCCCTGGCCATGCTGATCGAGCAGATCGTTCAATTCCAGAAAGGCGCCCTTCTGCGCGTTGTTGATATAGTTGAACGTCCAGGAGCTCGTAAACGCGATGTCGAACGGTTCGCCCGACGCCGAGATGACCTGCATCTTCTGATCGTAATCGCCCCAATCCAGCAGCTTCATCTGAATGGTTGCGCCGATCTTTTCCTTCGTATAGGCGTTGACCTTCTCTATCACCTTGTCCACATCCTTCTGCGGCGTGCCGATCGTATACCAGATCAGCTCGACGGGCTTCCCGTCCTTGCCGGCTCCTGCGCCGCCGGACGCGGTGTCGGAGCTGCTGCCGCATGCCGCCAAGACGATGGATGACAGGAGTACCATAATGAGAGTAAGCAGGAATGTCTTCTTTCCAGTCTTCATGATGTAATCCCCCTTGTTCAAGTTGTGCATGAATGCAATATTGCGGGATCTTGCAGAGGCAACCGGATATCCTTCTTACAGACAGTCAACGATAATTGTAATCGCTTACAATATCTAATATTATTATATTTATCCTATTAAATAGAATCAACTGTTTCTCCCGTTTTTCGTGAGAAAGATCACAAAAAAAACCGCCCGGCTCCGCATCTTGTCTGCGAAGCCAGGCGGATATCTCTCCCGCAAAGCTATCGTCTGTCCATGCTGCGTTCCGTGCCAGCAGACGATTCCATTCCCGGCACGCGGAAGCTTCTCGCCCAATACAAAAACGGCGTTGACGCTATCGACAACAGCAGCTTGACGACATATGTCGTCAGCAAAATTTGAATCCACACATCCCATCCGTAATAGCCGGCAAACGCGATCGTGCAGAAGACCAACGAGTCCGCCAATTGGCTGATTCCCGTGCTCCAGTTGCTGCGAATCCATAGCTGGCCCGACTTGGGGAACCGTTCCCGCAGCATGCTGAACAGCTTGACATCGAGAAATTGACTGACGAGATAGGCTGTCAGGCTTCCCACGGCGACCCGCGGCATCAAGTCGAAAATATGCGCCAGCGACGCCTGCGCCGTCTGGGCAATCTCATCTCCCTGAGGAATGAAGGCCAAAGCCATCTGCATGATAATCGTCGTCATGATGAGCATGAAAAATCCGAACCAGACCGCACGGCGCGCTTCCTTCGGTCCGTATTTCTCGTTCAGCAGATCCGAGGTCATGAACAAGCTGGCATTCGCCGCGTTCCCCAGCGTCATCACGATGCCGAACATCTCGATCGTCTTGCCGACCTGAATATTGGCGACGATGGTCATGACGCCGACCCAGGCGAACAAGCCGTTCTTGCCGAACAAGCGGTAGCACAGCAGAAAAAAGCCGAAATTGGCAAGGACAAACAATATCCCCCATATAAAATTGAACATTTGGTATTCCCCCTAGTTTTGATTACGCGGGATGGTTGCGAACCGCGGTGCGATGGCACACAGGGGTATACTTTATCATAGACCCGGGCAATTGCCAATGCCCAAAAATCACTGCTTCCCTTCTCCGGCACTTCTCAGCCGGCATGCCCGCTGGACGGAGGAAGCGCTTGGCGGAGAGCTGCCGCCGTAACGGCCAGCGGCCATCCGGGCAAGCAGAAGAAGCACCTTCCCCTTCGATACAGGGAGGTGCTTCTTTCTGTTCCGGTCGGTTCCGATCCGCCCGGCCATCCGGCCGTCATTTGCGGAGCAGCTTGTTCGCCTTGTCCGTCGCCGCCTGCAGCGCTTCGTCCGGCGTCGCCTGGCCGAGGATGACCCGCTGGATCTCGGTCATGATGACCTCCTGCAATTCCTTATAGCCGGGTACCATCGGACGCGCTTTGCCATATTGCAGCTGATCGATCGCGACCTTGAAGTTCGGATCCTTGGCGAAGGCCTCTTTCAAGGCGTCCGATTCGACCGCGGTCTTGCTGACCGGCATATACCCCGAGCCTTGGGACCAGCGAATCGTCTGCTCCGGAGCGGTCATCCATTGAATGAACTTCCACGCCGCCTGCTTCTTCTCCGGAGACGATGCCGCCAGCACGGCCAGGTTCGCGCCGCCCGTCGGAGCGCCGTAATCCTTGTTCGCCGGCAGGAAGGCGGTCCCGACCTCGAATCCGGCCGTCTCCTTCAAGCCCTTCAGATCGCCCGTCGACGTGAAGATCATGGCGACCTGCCCGTTGACGAAATCCTGCTTGGCCACGTCCCAGGCATTGTATTTCTCGCCCGGCGGATTCTTCATGATGCCTTCCTTGATCATGCGCGACCAGAATTCGAGCGGCGCCTTCCCCGCTTCGTTCAAAAGCGCAAGCTGCTTGTTGTCCTCGGTCAATATGCTGCCGCCGCTCTGGAAGACAAGCGCTTCATAGAACCAGATGTCGATCGGCGTGGAGAAGCCGTAACGCACCGTCTTCCCGCCTTCCTGCTTGGTCAGCTTGCCGGCGAATTCCTCCAGCTCCGCCCATGTCTTCGGGCCTTCCGGGTTGAGCCCCGCTTCCTTCAGAAGCGCCTTGTTCACATAGAGCAAAGGCGTCGAACGGTTGAACGGGATGGCGTACAGCTCATCCTTCCAGTAGGAATTGCCCATCAATCCGTCGATATAGTCTTTCTCCGCGCCTTGCGTATACGGCGACAGCGGCTCGATAACGCCCGCGTCCGCGAACGCCCCGACTGAAGCGACCTCGATCATCGTGACATCGGGCTGGTTGCCCGCCGCGACGGCGGCCAGCACCTTGGAATGGTTCGTATAATAATCGCCCTGATAAGCCGGCCGGACGAACACTTGATCCTGAGACGCGTTGAAGTCAGCCGTCATCGCCTCAATCAGCTCGCCATTCGCTCCGCCAAGGGAATACCAGAACTCAATCTCTACTGGCGAGCCCGCAGCCGGCTCGGAAGCGGTCTGCGCCGCCGGTGCCGGGGCGAGTCCCCCTGTCTGGGCGTCCGATCCGCTTCCCGAGGACGTGCCCGCGGCTGACGCGCCGCAGCCGGACAACAATGCCGCCGCCCCCATCATCATCGCCAGCACGGCTGACAGCATTCGCTTCCTGCCATACACATTCGAATTCATCCTTCTCCATCTCCTTTACCATTGATTGATGTGTGATTGATTCATGTAAGAAGCTTTATTTGGTGCTGTACACGAAAGCCTGCATAATATGCCGCTGTGCCAGCACGAACAGCAGCAGCGCCGGAACGACCAGCATCAGATTGCCTGCCATCAACACGTTCCACGCGCTGATGCCTTCCGTCTCCTTCAGCATCGCAATGCCGACCGGAAGCGTCCGCATCGCGGCTTGATTCGTCATAATCAGCGGCCAGAAATAATCATTCCAATGGTAAATAAGGCTGAACAGCGCAAAGGTCGTTACGGCCGGCTTCGCCATCGGCACCGCGATGCGCCACATGATCGTCCATTCGGTCGCATGATCGAGCCGGGCCGCCTCCATCATATCTTCCGGTATCTGCATGAATGCTTGCCGGATGAGGAAGATCCCGAAGGCGCTCGCCCCGAACGGAAGAATTAACGCCCACAGCGTATTGATCAGATTCCATCCGCTCATTTGCACATAAATAGGAAGGAACACGACCTGCGACGGGATCATGAGCGCCAGCAGCACGAGGCTGAACAGCAGTCCCCTTCCCTTGAAGCGAAAGCGGGCGAAGGCATAAGCCGCCGGAATGCCGGTGAGCAGTTGCAGCGCCAAAATGCTGACGGCAACAATCACATTGTTCAGCACGTATCGGCCGAACGGACCCGAGTTCCATGCCGCCGCGAAATTGTCCCATCTCCATTCCTGCGGGATCCACGTCGGCGGGAATTGCAGCACCTCCGGCTTCGATTTGAAGGCGGTCACGAGCATCCACAAGAAGGGAAAGAGAAACATGCCCGCTATCAATGTGAGCGCAAGGCCTTCCAGCAAGCGGAATGGCCATCGGTGGACCAGGTTGTGCATATCGGCAGCCTCCTTTTCTTGTTTTTAGTGGTAATGGACCCGGCGCCCGAGCAGCGCGAAATGCGCGAGCGTCACCAGACCGACAGCGGCCAGCAGCAGGACCGATCCGGCAGCGGCGTAGCCGCCATTGAAGAATTCCATCCCTTGCTCGTAGATGTAATAGACAAGCATATTGGTGCTGTTCACCGGACCGCCTTGAGTCATGATGCTGATCGTATCGAAAACTTGAAAGGAACTGATCGTATTCATGATGAGCAGAAAGAACAGACTGGGCGACAAGAGCGGAATCGTAATCCGCCATACGACGCGCCAGCGTGAGACGTTATCCAGCAGAGCCGCTTCATGAATCTCGCGCGGGATGCTCTGCAATCCGGCAATCAGCACGATCATGTTGTAGCCGACCCCCTTCCAGAGCGCGACAAGAATGAGCGCAGGCAGAGCGGTGGCCGGATCGGCGAGCCAAGGCAAGCCGGGAATGCCGAATGCTTCCAGCACGCTGTTCAGCAGGCCGTATTGGGGATCCATCATCCACAGCCACAAGATCGATATGGAGACGAGGGAGATGATATGCGGGCTGAACAGCATGCCCTGAATCATCCCGAACCTCCGCCCGGGACGGTTCAGCCACAAGGCCAGCAGCAATGCCAGCAGCAGCCCCAGGCCGACGGTAGCCGCCGTGTATATCGCCGTATTGGCGACCACATGGGCGAAGTCGGGATCCGCGAGCAGCTCGCGGTAATTGGCCAAGCCGTACCAGGAACGGCTGGACAGATTAAGCAGGGACCAGTCGAAGAAGCTGAGAACAAAGACGGACAGCATCGGATAGAAGAAGAACAACGCGAGGAACAGAAAAGCCGGGCCGATATAAACGTAGGGACGGATTCGCTCCCACAGGCGGCGGCGATGGACCGCAGCATCGTTCTTCTGCACGGCCTGCCGTGTCCGCTCCCCAGACAGCAGCGCTCCTCGTCCGGACATTACAGTCGATTTCACGATAAGGCACCCCCAATCATCAGCTGTTACAGCGGCATGCTTCCATTCCACGGGCGCTTGCCTCATGGAACAGGAGCAGCCTGTCATCTTCCCCAGCATAGCGGAGAAATGTAAAGCCAGTATCAGAGGCTTGTAAAGGGTTCCTGCATTTCTTGCAAAGAAATGATGAAGCCGCAGGGCAGCGAATCGATGCGGCACCGAGACGAGGACTGCGGCATCGGCGATCCCGCAAAATCAATGAACCGTTGTTTGCCTTGTCCGGATAAGGTGTATATATGCTTAACAAGCTGCATCGGAATACGCATTGCAGTTTCGTTCCCGCTTGTATAAGATGGGAGAAAGTTCGCAACAATAAGAAAAAAACATAAGAAAAACAGCACAATTTTAATATTTTTAAATTTTAGGGTTGACTGTGACTTATATCACATCTAATATTTGGTCTTGATGTTACAATCATGGTGTAAAACGGTTAGTTAAATTTTTCACAAAGTATTTTTGAATAATGAAAAGGTGGGGACGGGTTATGAAAAAGAAAATTGCACTGCTTTTGTCTGCTGTCTTGGTAGTGGGAATGCTGGCAGGCTGTGGAGATAAGAAAGAAGATACTACAGCAACACCAGATACGGAGACAACAACTCCGGCGGAGCAAGGTCAAGCCCAAGGCCAATATAAAGATGGCACATACCATGCCGAAGCCGGTGACTTCGACGAGAAATCCGGTTGGAAAGATACGCTCGATATCACCGTGAAAGACGGAAAAATTGCAGAAGTGAACTGGGACGCCGTGAACAAAGAAGGCGGAAAAACGAAAAAAGAACTGGGCGAAGAGTACGGCATGAAGAAAGCCGGTTCCGAACTGGAATGGAGCGAGCAAGCGAAAAAAATGGAAGATGAGCTGATTGCGAAGCAAGATCCTACGGCCATCGCAGTGAAAGATGATGGCACCCAGGACGCAATCTCCGGCGTATCCATCCACGTCGTCGGCTTTGTGAAGCTGGCTGAGGAAGCTCTCGCTTCGGCTAAGTAATCTGGCTTCGATTCAGGATTGAATATAGAGCTCCGCAGTAAGAGAGTACGGTGGCCTACGGGCACAGATGACGCTTGATCGCATTCATCCTTGCTCTCCTGCTGTCGGGGCTCCCTTCATGATATGGTTTAATTTTGAACCAACGCAATTCATACTACATCGTTTATACAGGGGTGAAACCATGAAAGAGATCGTTGTGTTGGGCGCAGGCTACGGCGGTGTCCTGACGGCGAAGAAGCTGGCCAAACGGTTCAAAAAGGATCAGGATATCCGCATTAGGCTGATTGACCGCAAGCCGTTCCATACGATGATGACGGAGCTGCACGAGGTCGCTGCAGGACGCGTTGACGAAGATGCCATCAAGATGGACCTGAACAAAATTTTCGCGGGCCTCAAGGTGGACATCGTCCTGGACGAAATCACGAACATTGATTTCAAGAGCAACAAGCTCCAAGGGAAACGGGATACGTATAAGTATGACCATCTTGTTATCGGTACCGGATGTAAGCCGTCATTCTTCGGTATTCCGGGCGCAGAAGAGCATTCCTTCTCGCTGTGGTCGTTCGAGGATGCGGTGAAGCTGAAGCAGCAGATTCGCCAAATGTTCATGGATGCGACGAAAGTGACCGATCCGGAGATGCGCAAGCAGATGCTGACCTTCGTCGTCGTCGGCGCCGGCTTCACCGGCGTGGAAATGATCGGGGAATTGGCGGAATACCGCGAACAGCTGTGCAAGGAATTTTATGTCGATGAATCCGAAGTGCGCCTCGTCGTAGCCGACATGGCCCCGAAGATTTTGCCGATTCTGCCGCAGAATCTTATCGACAAAGCGGATAAATACCTCCGCAAAATGAAGGTTGAGATCATTACCGGAACGAAAATCTCCGGCGTGACCCCGAACTCGGTTATTCTTGGCGAGGACAACGAGATAAAATCGAGCACGGTCATCTGGACGGCTGGGGTCGAAGGTTCCGATCTGGTCGGCAATCTCGACGTGCAGCAGCAGGGCCGCAAGCGCATTTTGACCAATGACAAGCTGCAGTCCGTTGATTATGACAATGTCTATGTTGTCGGCGACAACATCTTCTATATTCCGGAAGGCGAAGAGCGGCCTGTGCCGCAAATGGTCGAGAACGCCGAGCACTCTGCCGGCCTTATCGCCCACAATCTCGTATGCGACATCAAGGGCGGCACGCAAAAATCGTATAAGCCTGCCTTCCACGGCACGATGGTCTCCATTGGCGGACGCTATGGGGTTGCCGCCGTCGGAACACCGAAGAAGCTGTTCCATTTCTCCGGCTTCCTGGCCATGTTCTTCAAGCATATGATTAATATCGTATACTTCTTGCAGGTACTCGGCTTTAACAAGGTCTGGACTTATCTGATGCACGAGGTCTTCCATATCGAGAATCGCAGAAGCTTCGTCGGCGGCCATTTCTCCAAGCGCTCGCCGAACTTCTGGCTCGTGCCCCTGCGCATCTACGTCGGGGTCATGTGGTTACTTCAAGGTTGGGAAAAGGCGGGGAAACTGCTGAAGGATCCTTCCCAAATGTTCTTGATTCCGCCGAAGGCGATGGACGGCGTAACGGCCGCCACGGAAGCGGTAGATGCGGTTCATTCGACCGTAGACGCCCAGACGGCCGCATCGGCCGTAGAAGGGGCAAGCACCGCCATCAAGGCCATTCCGGTGCCGGATTTCATCAAGGGCATGGTCGATTGGTCGATGGATCTGATGTTCTATACGAGTGACGGCGGCTACACCTCGCTGGCTTATATTTTCCAAGGCTGCATGGTAGCGGCCGAGGTTATCTTCGGCATTATGCTTATTCTGGGCTTGTTCACGGCGATTGCCGCGATCGGAACATGCGCGATGAGCGTCATGATCTACACGTCCGGCATGGCACCTTACGAGATGTTCTGGTACTTCTTCGGCGGCATCGCGCTGATCGGCGGTTCCGGAAGCACCTTCGGCTTGGATTACTACTTGTACCCTCGCCTGAAGCGAATCTGGAAGAAGATTCCGATCGTCCGCCGCTGGTACCTGTATACCGATTAATCGGGACCCAGACGATATAACATTCATTGACAACGGCAAAGTAATGTGTCCCTGTGTCACATTACTTTGCTTATTTCTACAGGGAAGCGGGGGGTTCCCATGAACCGGCAACTTATGAAGGATACGATTCAGATGCTTGAGCAAGAGCTTCCGCCGCTGGCTGGCATCCGCATTACGGCAGGCTCGGACGAACGCTACCTGTCCGATATGGCCCGGACGCTGGACGCTTACGATATGACGGCGCAGGAACGGCGCGTTCTGTTAGGCTGCTACTGGCTGCTGCGTCAAGCGATGCGGACGCATCACCATGTTCCCCAAGACGAGCGTCTCGCGGGGAAGGCGGTGCTGGACGGCGACTTCTTGCTCAGTCTGTACTACCAGTTCGCCGCGCGTCACGGGTTAACCGAGCTGATAGCCGATATGGCTACAGTCAACAAGCGGATTCAGATACGGCGGGCAGAGGGAAAAGGAACGGAAACGGAACTGCATCGGCAGATGTCCCGGTTTCTGATGAAGCGTTACAAGCAGGTCGCGTATGAAGTCATTTGACGGCACGCTGCAGGAACGCCTGCATATCCCGCTCGCTCGCATCAACCGCGACCTGGAACGAATTGTGCTGCATGACCCGGATGTATCCTCCCGATCCATCGTCGCGCTCAGCGTCATGGATCTCATCCGCGCTGGAGGCAAGCGTCTGCGGCCGATCATGACGATCGTCGGCAGCCGGTTCGGCTCCCGTCCGGAGACGGACAGCGTCTATCAATTGGCCGCGATGGTCGAAATGGTCCACGCCGCCTCTCTCGTTCACGACGATATTCTGGATCAGGCTGAGACGCGGCGCGGGCAGCCTGCCCTGCATCGCAAGACCGGCATCTATTCCGCGGTCCATATCGGGAATTATATTATGTGCCGCGTCATGGAGCTCGCCTCCGCCAACGGGCAGGAGGCGGAAAAGTATATCCACGAGCTGGCCTCGGTCACGACGACCCAGCTCTGTCTCGGGGAATACCAGCAGATGGAGCAGCGCTTCAATCTCGATATCCCGCTCGAGGCCTATTGGGAGAAGACCCGCAACAAGACCGCCCTGCTGATGGCCACCTGCCTGCAGCTGGGCGCCAAGGCCGCCGACGCCGATCCGGACGTCGTGGACAGCCTGTACCGTTTCGGCGAGCTGCTCGGCATGGCCTTCCAGATTCGGGACGACATCATGGACTTCACGGCGACGGCCGAGGAGCTGGGCAAGCCGGCAGGCACCGACCTGCGGAACGGTCATGTCACCCTGCCCGTCATGATGGCGATGAAGGATGAGGCCACGGCAAGCAAGCTGCGCCAGCTGCTGCGCCCGGACGCCTCCGAAGCGGCGCTGGACGAAGCAATCGAGCTCGTCCGGCAGAGCGGCGGCCTGGAGGAAGCGCTGGCGGTAAGCCACCGGTTCATGAAGCAGGCTTGGGACGTCACGGAGCAGCTGTCCGCATTTCCGGCGCATGCCGACCTGCGCACGCTGTGGTCCTATTTCGAGGCGCGGACGTATTGACCCGTACCCGGCAGAAGCCGAATCTCTTGGTTACAAGAGGTTCGGCTTTGTTGGTTTCCCGAATAATTCAACTGTTTACTCTTTTGTCCATTGGGGCAAGGTGGTATTATTATGTTATTGCGCGCAGCCTGTCTGCCAATCGCAATCTGCATCTTAGATGAAGGAGGATCGACAGTGAAGCCTCGCCGATTTGTATTGGAAGCCGTTATGCTAGCGGTATACGGCCATTTATTCGAGCCCCGGCGGCCCGTTGAATATGTAATCCCTTATACGACGATCATGGAATTGTACGAGATGCGTCAGGAGGGCGAGCAGGTGATGCCCGACCCGGAAGAAGACGTATTTGCCAAGCAGCAGATCGAGCAGCTGATCACCTATTTCGAGAGCGAATTGAACAAAAAGAAGATCGAACGGGCCTTAACCGCTCCTTGGCGGACCAGCCCTCCCCTCCTCTTGCGCGACAACGTCTCTTGCGTCATCATCAACGCGATGGACAACGCGCGCTACGGAGAACTGTTCGATCCGGTGGAGACGGAGCTCATTCTGACCTCCATGCGCGAGCAGGCTCCTTTGTTGACGGATCAGTTCGAATTTGTCAGCCGGCTCATCGCGAATGAAGTGCCAATTCCGATCTACGACATCGATGATTTCGAATATGCCGTCGAACAGGAAGATTTCCCTGACGATACCGGCATCCATTAGCACCAGCCCGCCCCTTAAGCTAGCAAGAGGCGGGTTTTTGTATAGGAAGGGCGGTTCCGCAGACTATTTTTCAGAGCTAAAAATATCGATGCCAAGTTCAGCTAGCACCTCTATAGCCTCTCTTACGGGGAGCTTGGGCAAAGCGAATTCGTTAGCGATGACCTCTTCGATCTCGGCAACCGAATGCAAGGTGTACTTGTCAGTCCTGCCGTCTGAATGACGAATGCCGAATTGATTGTTGACTAAGGAGACGCTTCTGCCCTGGCTCAACTGCCAAAGCTGGCATCTGAGAATGGTCATGAACGCCGTCCCAGCCGTATTCGAATTTAGGATAATGTCGTGGAAATCTGGAAATTCGCTTTTTAAGTTGATATTAAAATGCCACTCTTTCCCGTTTTGTTTGCCCTGCGTATACCTTACATATTTATAGCGGCCTGCGTCCGGATGAACGGGTTGGATATGAACTTTATCATCCCCGAATTGGGAGACATGAAGAGGGTTGCTCTCGAACCGGACAGGTTGAAAAATGGGAGCGGCAGCCCCGCAATCCACATATACTCGTTCTCCCGGAAGATCAACAAGAATCCCCATATGTTCGTTGCCAAGCATGACATAATCGCATGCAAAGCTTAACTCCATTAATAATTCACGCAGATTATAGTTTAATATATAACATGTACCTCCGAAATGGGAATCGTAATGATGTTGAACCCACGTTTCAACCGGAGGAATGATAAATCCATTTTTGTGCTGATCACGAAAATAGAGCAATTTGCTTATATTCTCAAACGGCAACGCAGTTAAATGAGAGCGGCATATTTTTGCTAAGTAATCACAAGAAGGGGACTCCTTACTTAATCCAAGAATCGAAAGATAATCTTCTAACCAAGCCGCCATATCATTCTGTCTCCCCTCGCCCATGCTCCTGTATTGGAATTGGATTTTATTATAGAAAAGATATCCAGAAACTTCAAATCCGTAGATTTAGCGAAAGCAGGCCTTGAATTCAGTATAAAAGAAAAACACCCTTCGCGGGTGCTGTTTCTTATGCGTGGGTGAACGCCGGTTTTTGTCCTTGTACAACGGAAAATCGAAAGAATTGTCTTTCAAATAGTGGACACTATTTTGGGAATGAGACAGTTTTTCTCATGCGTCGAGAACACTATATATCGTGAGTTTACAACCTATATACTCTATATATTGATTTTTCCTTACAATAAAAGCTTAATACCCTTTTGTCCACTTATGTGTGGACGATTTCGGAATTTTTCCACAGATAGAGGACATTACCCACGTTCTCCTATTTCCATTCCTGAGACAAGCAATACTGACATTCTCGCCAAAGCTCGTCCTCATTTCTGAAACTCAGAGCAGAAAGAAGTCAGCCATCGTGCAAAACAGGATCAGCATGCTGATGACCTGATTCAAGTTGTAGGAGGCCACGTTCATCCGCTTCCGGTTACTCGGCCGGACGATGCGGTGCTCGACCGCAAGCAGCACGGCGGAGATCGCGATGCCCGTCAAGTAGATCCAGCTGAGTCCCCGAATGAAGAAGAGGGCGAACAGCACGGCCAGCATAATCGTATGGAGCGATCGGGCGATGAACAACGCATCCTCGTAGCCGAACAGGCTAGGCACGGACCACAGTCCCGTTTTCCGGTCGAACTCGATATCCTGCGTCGCATAAATAATATCGAAGCCGGCAATCCAGAGCATCACCACCAGACCGAGCAGGAACGGAGTCAAGGCAAGTTCCCCCGTGACGGCGAACCAGGCGCCCACCGGCGCGGACGCAATCGTGAAGCCGAGATACAGATGGCAAAGCCAAGTAAACCGCTTCGTGTACGAATATGAGCAGATGAGCGCGATCGCGACCGGCGACAGCCACAGACAGAGCGGATTCAGCATGCCTGCGGCGAAGATGAAGACGGCGAAGTTCAGCAGGATGAACGCCGTCACCTCCCGCTCCTGAAGCAGCCGCTGCGGCAGATGGCGGTGGGCCGTCCGCGGATTCGCCTCGTCATATTCCCGGTCAGCCAGCCGGTTGAAGGCGTTCGCTCCGTTCCGCGCCGCCACCAGCGCGATAAGCGACCACAGCATCACATGCGCGGACGGCAGGCCGCCGGCGGCCCATACCATCGAGATAAGCGCGAACGGCAGCGAGAACAGCGTATGCGAGAACATGACGAGCTCGCCGAACAGCCGGGTCTTGCGGTACAGCTTTTGAATCCAGATCATTTGTGACTCCCCCAATATGCAATCATCCAGACTTCGGTTCCAGGCCAATTGCCGGAGCCATGGCAGCCCGCACAGATTATCCGATGCAGGCTGCGGCTCCGGTCTGGAACATGCCTATCCATATATTGCCGCCCCGGACAATACCTATACATACTTGCCACCCTGGCAACCTCCATGCCTTCATGCGGCCGGCGCCTGGGACCGGTCAAGATGGCCGAAGCAATTCCTGATTCTACGCTTCGATGCCGCCCAGAACGTCATCCAGTGCTTCCAGCATCGCATCGATATCGCCCGCCTCGATGACGAGCGGCGGTTGGAACGCCAATACGTTGCGGCCGATGCCGTTTTTCCCGATGATGAAGCCGCGTTCCTTCATCGCTTCCAGCACGGCGTCGGTAAGCGCGGCGCTGTCCGTTCCCGCCGCGCCCTGCAGCTCCGCGCCGAGCATCAGGCCGCGGCCGCGCACATCCGCGATCACCTGATGCTTCCGCTGCAGCTCTTCCAATCCCTGCTTCAACCGTTCGCCCAACCGGGACGCCCGCTCGACGAGGCCTTCTTCCTCGATGTAACCCAATACGGCCAGCGCCGTCGCGGACGAGACCGGATTGCCGCCGAAGGTCGAGGCGGACGGGCGGTTGAAGCTCGCCGCAATCTCGTCGGTCGTCGCAAAGGCGCCGATCGGCACCCCGTTCCCGAGCGCCTTGGCCATCGACACGATGTCCGGCGCGACGCCGTCATAGTCGAGCGCGAACATCCGGCCGGTGCGGCCGAAGCCGGTCTGAATCTCATCCGCGATCAGCAGCACGCCATAGGCCTCAAGCAGCGCCTTTACTTCGCGGAAGTAGCCTTCCGGCGGCACGATGATGCCGCCATTGCCCTGGACCGGCTCGACAATCATCGCCGCATACCGCTCGGGATCCGCCTCGAGCGCCTGCTTCAGCGCCTCCAGGGAGCGCCGCATCGCGGTCTCCGCATCCAGGCCCGGTTCGTACGGCCGCGGGATGAACGTCACGCCCCCCTCATCGAGATGGTCGTCGGCCCGCCACATCGGCAGGCCGGTCACGCCCATCGTCAGCCAGGTGCGGCCGTGCAGCCCGTACTCCAGCGCCAGGAAATCGCGGCGCTTCGTATGCAGCCGGGCGAGCAGCAGCGCGCCCTCATTGGCCTCCGAGCCGCTGTTGCAGAAGAACGTCCGCGACAGCCGGCCCGGCAGGATGCCGTTCGCCAGCCGCTCGGCCAGATCGGCCATCGGCTGCGTCAAATATATCGTCGTCGTATGCTGCAGCGTCTGCAGCTGCTTCACCGAAGCCTCGGCGATGCGGGGATTGCAGTGGCCGCAAGCGACGACGGATACGCCGGCGAAGAAGTCCGTATATCGGCGGCCTTCATGGTCGTACAAGTATTGCATGGAGCCGCGCACGATCTGCGGCGGCTGGCGGTAGAAATGCTGCGTGCACGGGTAGAAATAAGCCCGGCGCTTCGCCAGCACGCCCTCCGGCCCGATAAAGGCGTTTCCCTCTATGCCGCTTGCCTGGTTAACACCCTGCCGCTCGTTCCCGATGCTTGTCATCGCGTACCCGCTCCTTCCTTCTGCCCGGCTGTTTTCTTCTGATCCGTCGCTGTCTTCGATTCTGCCGAAGGCTCCGCCTCCGTCTTCGCTTCCGCCGGTCCCTTCGGCTCGCCCATCGGACGGTCGAATTGCAGCGCGCCCAGCGTATAACCGGCATAGACCGGCTTCATCCCGCGATAGATATCCTCGCATCGTTCCAGCCCCTGCAGCGCCGTCCGGTAGGCCTGCACGATGTCGCGCAGCTGGTCTACCGTATACGACTGTCCTTCAATCCGGAAGTGGTTCACTCCAGCGGAGTGGAGCTCGGCGAGGAACGGCATGTAGCACAGCTCCTTGCACAAGGCGAGATGGTTGCGGCCGCGGGAATCCCGGTACACCGGATTCTCTCCCTTGTCCGTCATCAGCACGAGATAACGGTTGTCGACGTAGCGGTTATCCTCCTGGCTGATCGGCTCCAGCACCTCCGCATTCTCATACAGATCGAGCTCCAGATACATGACGACCGGAGACCCGTGCACGATCACCTCAACCGGCACCGGGCTCTGCTCCAGCAGCAAGCCGAGATCATGAAGCGGCAGCTCCAGCGACGCCGTTACCCGCTCCAGACCGAAGCGCTCGTGGTAGAACCCGGCCGAACGGGCATTGTACACGTTCAGATTGACGTCCCCGATCAGCGGCAGGCCCGCATCGTGGAAGCGGCGCATCGCACCGAGATTCGTGACGAGCAGCCCATTCAGGCCGCTGTGGTCCTGCGCCAGGGCATGGCTGTATTGCTCCATATGCAGCCCATCCATCATACGCGGCAGGCCGAGGATCACCTTCGACGCCCCGGCGGCGCCGGCAATCCGTTCGATATCGCTGCGCGTGAACGGCCGGGCCGGCTGGAACACGTCTCCCGCGAGATAGACGATATCGGCGCCCGCCTCCAGCGCGGCCTGCGCCTGCTCGACATCGTTCACATGAACGGAGAGCTGCGAGCGGTCCGTCCGGCGGGATGGGGTACGCACCTGCGCCAACGCAGCCTTCACTTGCTCGATGCGCTCCTCCTTCATCTTGCGCTCGGCGGTCGGGGTGCTGAATACTTTGCCCGTGCTGTAGAACTTGCCGGTTCCTTCATAACGGGTATTCAGATAATCCAGTCCGGGCTTGCCGAACGCATAGGCGGTCGAGAAATCCCGCTTCCGGTTCTCGAACAGCTTGCGGCTGTCCTGCGAGCGCTCGAATCCGACCGGATCGGCAATATAGCGGTCGATCGCGTCCCCGTAACTGTTCACCAGCAAGCGGAGGAACTCGGCGTCGCGCATCCGCCCTTCGATCTTGAAGGAGGTAATTCCCGCCTCAATCAGCTCCGGAATATGCTCGTACAGGTTCATATCCTTGGCGGCGAGCGGATATTCAGTCGGGTATACGTTGCCGTCCTTCTTCACGCGATACTCCCAACGGCACGGCTTCATGCAGCGGCCCCGGTTCGCGCTGTTGCCGAACAGCATCGAGCTGTAGTAGCAGTTGGCGCCATGCACCGTGCACATATCGCCATGGACGAAGTATTCGAACTCCATGCCGGTCTTCGCCTGCAGCAGCTGCGCCGTCCGGAGATCCATCTCCCGGGAAGCGACGATGCGCGTCACGCCAAGCTCCTGCAGCGCGCGAATCATTTCCTCGTTATGCACGTTCATCATCACCGAGGCATGCACAGGCAGTTGGTTAAGATTCATCTCCTTAATTAGCGGAAAAACGGCCATATCCTGCGAAATAATCCCGTCCGGACCCGCCTCATTCAGGAACGACAAATACTGCTTGGCTTCCTCGATGTCTTCGCCATTCAGCAGATTGTTCACCGTCACATAGACACGCTTGCCCCGTTCATGCGCCATCTCTACCGCCGTCCGAATCTCGTCGTAGGACAGATTGTAGCCTTTGCGCATCATCCGCATGTTCAGCGACGGCCCGCCAAAATAGACCGCATCGCAATTCGCCTCAATCACTTCCTTGAAAATTTCAAACGTGCCTGCCGGTGCCAGCAGCTCAACCTCTTTGCCGTGAAAATATCTAGCCATGCCCGTTCCTCCTATCCTACATTTCCATACTAGCATACTGTCAATTTTATTTTTCCTAATTTTAAATATATCAGGCTTTGAAATATTTTATGTGATATTTTTCACTAAACAGACTGTGAATATAGAAGAGGTGGTGATCTATAACCTACCGATCACCACCACGATATGAAGAGCAGCAGGACGAGGAACGACGCAATGAACAGCGTGTCCGTCGCCCGCCATACGAGCATGCGCAGCGACGTGCGCGGCGCATGCAGCACATATCCCCGGGCCTCCATCGCCTGGACCAGCTCCTCGGCCCGCCGGAACGCGCTAACGATGACAGGCACCATAAGCGTCATGACCATCTTGCCCTTCTGGACGAAGGAGATCTCATGGAAATCGGCGCCGCGCGAGGCCTGCGCCTTCATTACCTTGTCCGCCTCCTCGAATAGGGTCGGAATGAAGCGCAGCGAGATCCCGATCATCATCGACCACTGCTGCGGCGAGCCGCCGACGAAGCGCAGCGGCTTCAGCACCCGCTCCAGGCCGAGATTGAGCTCGACCGGCGTCGTCGTGAATGTCAAAATCGCGGTAAAGGTGACGAGCAGCGCCATGCGCCATACCGCGTACGCCCCGTAGGTCACCCCTCCGGTCGTAATATTGAGCTTGCCCACATTCACCAGCGAGTTGCCGGTCTTGTCGAATAAGATATAGAACAGGAACATGAAGGCCATGATGAACCAGAGCGGCCGCGACGCCCGAAAATAGCGGGTTAGCGAAATACGCGAGCTCATCATCACAAGCAGGGCGAATCCGCTCAGCACCGCGAGCTCCGCGAAGGCTTCAGCCATAATGACCGTAATCAGAAAAAGGACCATCGCCACCAGCTTCCCCCGCGGATCGAGGCGGTGAATCCAGGAATCGGCGGGGACATACCGGCCGAGCATCATTTTGGCTTCCATCTGGCTAGTCCCCCTCCCTGCTGTCTAATGGGCGTTCCGCCCTTCCGGCCGCCTTCATGCCCAACCGCTCCGCAATCCAATCGGCCCAGCCGGCCGGATCGGCGGGCAGAGTGTCGAGCGGCGCCCCCGTCTTCTCCGCCACCAGCGCCGCGAGGCGCAGCGTGGCGGGAATCTCGATGCCGGCCGCCTCCAGCTCCTCGGGCCGGCGCATCAGTTCCTGCCGGCCGCCCTGGAATACGATGCGGCCTTCCTTCATCAGGATGAAGCGGTCGGCATGAGCGAACACTTCATCCAGGCGGTGCGTCACCATGACGACCGCCTTGCCCTGCTGCGCGCACAATCCGTGCAGCAGCCGGATCAGCTCCGCCCGGCTGATCGGGTCCAGCGTCGCCGTCGGCTCGTCCAGCACAAGCAGCTCCGGATCGGAGGCGAGCACCGTCGCAATCGCGACCTTGCGAATCTGGCCTCCGCTCAGCTCGAACGGGCTGGCCTCCAGCACCGATGAGGGCAAGCCCACCATCGCGAGGGCCTCCCGCGCCGCTTCGGCAGCCGCCTCGGGCTTCGCTCCGAACTGTATCGGTCCGAACATGAGATCCCGCTCGACCGTCTCCTCGAACAGTTGATGCTCGGGGAATTGGAAGACGAGCCCGACCCGGCGGCGCAGCGGCTTGAGGCCGGACTGCTTCGCTCCGCCCACGAAGGTATATTCCAGCACCTGCAGCTTCCCGGAGGTCGGCTGCAGGATGCCGTTGAAATGCTGCAGCAGCGTCGATTTGCCGGAGCCGGTCGAGCCGAGCACGACCGTGAAGCCGGAATCGACGGCAAAATCCAAATCCTGCAGCGCATGGACCGGCGGCTGTCCCTGCGCCATATAATCGTATGTCAATCGTTCAGCGTGCACGATGGCCATAAGGCGTTCACCAACTCTCTCTCGTCATTCGTCGAGGCGACCGCTACGCCGCGCTCCCGCAGCGATTGGGCCACCGACCAGACGAACGGGGCCTGCAGCCGGCAGTCCCGCATCAGCGCCTCATCCGCGAACAAAGCCTCGGGGGTGACATCCGCCGCAATCTTCCCGTCCTTCAGCACGATCGCGCGATCGGATGCCATAATTTCTTCCGCATCATGCGTAATCGAGATAATCGTATAGTTGCCGGTCGCATGGAGCTCCTTCCAATAGGCCGTCATCTCCCGCTTGGAGCGCTCGTCGAGCATCGAGGTCGCCTCGTCGAAGATGAGCACCTCCGGCTCCAGCACCATCATGCCGGCGATGGCTGCCCGCTGCTTCTGTCCGCCGGACAGCTGCGCGGGATGGCGGTCCAGAAGCGGCTCGACGCCGAACCGTTGTGCCGCCTCCGCCAACCTGCGCTCCATCTCCGCATGCGGAAGACAGCGGTTCTCCATGCCGAAGGCAATATCGTCCCGGACCGTCGTCGCGAAAAATTGATTGTCCGGATTCTGGAACAAGAACCCGACCCGGCGGCGAATCTCCTCGAGGCTGGCTTCGGACAGCGTCAGGCCGGCCACCTCGATGCGGCCAGCCTGGGGCAGATGCAGTCCGTTGAGCAGCTTCACCAGCGTCGACTTGCCGGAGCCGTTCGGGCCGACAATGGACACCCACTGCCCTTGCGGAATGCGGAGGGACAGATCATCGAAGAGCAGGCGGTCCGTCCGGTACTGGTACCGAACGCCAGACAAGACGACCGCGTCATGCGCCCCGTACCCGTCCAGGCCGCTGCCCAGTGCAGCGCCCGCCGAAGGCGGCCCCTGTTCCGGCGCTCCGTCCGCCGGGATATCCGAAGCGAGCGCCTGGTTCCGATTGAGCGCCGCCTGCCGGTTCACATCCGCCGCCGAGCTGTCGATCTGCGGCGTCAGCTTGTCGAAGAGCGGCAGCTTCGCCAGCGCCGCCACAATGTACTTCACGGCAATGCCGATGAAGACGCCGGTGACAACGCCGGTAATAAGCAGCACCGGCAAGTAATAAAAAATATTGGCGGTGCGGAATACAATGTACGCGGCCGTCAACTGGCCCGCATTATGCGCCGCGCCGCCCACCACGGAGATGCCGATGAGGCTGACGTGATCTTTTCCAATTTTCAAGATGGCATACATAACGATGAAGCTGAATAGCGATCCGAGGAAGCTGAACAGAAATGCGGAGAACGTCCCCAGCATCAATGTCATGAGCAGCGTCTTCAGAACGACCAGCATCAACGCATCGCGTCCGCGCAGGAAGTAGAGGCAGGCGAGAATCATCACGTTCGCGAGCCCCAGCTTCGCCCCCGGAATCGGCAAAATCGTCTGCACGGGCAGCATCGCTTCCACGAACCCGAGCACGACGGCGACGGCGCTGAAAATCGCGATAATAACCGCCCTCTTCAAGGCGTCCGAAGACGATTCCCCCTTCCGCAAGGCGGGGCTATTGTACGACCGCATCGATCTCATCCTCCTCTGCGCCGTCCTCGCTTACCAGCTCGACGAGCACACGATGAGGGATGCAGACGATCGTGCTGTTCGGACGGGTAACAAAGCCGAAGGACAGGCATACTTTATCCGGGCAATCAGCCTCGAACATTTCAATGCCATAGTCATGAACCTTCAATATATTTAGTCCTTTGCTTGTTTCGACTTTTATAATCTGCTCTTCCTTCGTCAGTTCTACTTTTTGATACAAATCTCCGTCCACCGTAATATTGGCAAACACCTTTGAATTGTGCAAATTTTCACTTTCTTGTTGAAACAGCCATTTCGGCACAAGAAACGCCAGCGCCGCGATGACAATGACTCCGATGAGAATCAGGTCTCCACGTTTCATTGTAATGACTCCTTGGATTAAATTTGAATAGTTTATCTTTTGCCATTATACATCTCCCATCCCTCATCATCAATGAACTTCCATGTCCATCCGATGACAATGCTCATCCCATCGAAGACATCCGCGGCCGAATCCCCATGACCTGAGCGGGATCGTAACGGGCTTCCTTGCAACTCCATCCGTAACTGTTATAATAAGCGTGTTCCGCAAGCGAGCTTCACCGCCACGGGAAGCCCGGCGCGAACCGTTATCCAGTCAGTCTAACCGAACGGGGGAATTGAGAATCATGACACAACATCGACGGCTGCCACTCCGAAGCTGCCTCCTTCTGATCGCGGTCTTCGTCCTCGCGCTTGGCGGATGCGCCAAGGGGGATTCCACGAACGCCGGATCCGCCTCCGGGGCGTCTTCGATCAAGCAGCAAACGTATTTCATTTTCGATACGATCGTGACCGTCAAAATATATGATGAACGGGCGGGAGACGCCCAATTCAAGGATATCGAAGCGATCCTCAAGGAGATCGACCATAAAATGAACCGCCAGGACAAGGAGAGCGAAATCTCTAAAGTCCAAGCCGCTTCCGGCAAGCAAGCCGTGGCTGTCTCCCAGGATACGTTCGATATTATCGCCACCTCGCTTGACTACGCGAAGCGCACCGGCGGGATGTTCGATCCGACAGTCGGCCCGATCGTCGATCTGTGGGGCATCGGCTCGGAGCATGCCAAGGTTCCCGATCCGGCTGAATTGAAGCAGAACCTGGAGCTGGTCGACTACCGGGATGTCACCCTTAATCCGGACAAGCGGGAAGTGAAGCTCGAGAAGGAAGGCATGGAGCTTGACCTCGGCAGCATCGGCAAAGGCTATGCCGCTGACCGTATTGCGGAATATTTGCGCGAGTCGGGATTCGAGAGCGCGATCGTCGATCTCGGCGGAAATATTTTCGCCGTCGGGCCAAAGCCGGGCGGCAAGGATTGGATCATCGGGGTGCAGGATCCGGATGAGACGCGCGGTAATCAGATCGGCAAAATGACGGTGCAAAACAAAACGATTGTCACCTCGGGCGTGTATGAACGGTATTTCGTCGAGAACGGCAAGCATTATCACCATATTCTGAACCCGATGACGGGTTATCCGATCGAGAATAATCTGAGCAGCGTCACGATCGTCACGAGCAGCTCGACCCATGCCGATGCACTGTCCACCTCGACATTCGCTCTCGGGCTGGATGAAGGGATGAAGTTCATCGAATCCAATCCGGAAGCCGAGGCCATTTTCATCACGACCGATCACAAAGTATACTGCACGCCGGGCATTAAGGATATCTTCGAGCTGACGAATAGCAATTACACCATCGTCAAGCAGTAGTCGTCTCCTGCCTGCGGCGATATGGAGGGGTGCCCCTGGCTTTATACGGCCGGACGGCACCCCTTGTCGCATGTGCCGGGCTCATAATGTACACAATGCCCGACCTTGGGCGTTCGAAGCCCTGCGCTGCAATCCCTTTGCCTAAATCGCGGACAGCACGGCTCCTGTCGCAATGCGGTGGAAGAACGGAGAATGCGAGACGCGATGCTCTCCGACCGGATCGTTCGCATTGAACGGCAGCCGCTCCGCCTCCAGCTCCTCGAGTCTGTCCACCCGGCCCTCCACATAATCCAGCAGCCGATCCTCGGCCGATTGCAGCCGGGCCAGCACCCCGCCGTACCGGATGTCGAGCACTTCCCAGCCGAACGGCTTGCTCGTCGCCATCCACAGCGCGCGATGCGCCTTGCGCGTCCGATCCACCTGTGCGCGGACGCGCGGAATGACGGTCTCCGCCAACTGACGGAGCATCTCATTCTCCTGCGCCCGGTAGGCGGCGGTTACCTGCAGGCCGAGCGTTCCCTTCATGGCCAGCGTCTCCGCCAGCTTCGCATAGAACCCGAACACCAGCTTATGCGTGCCCGCAGCTTGCGATTCGGCGGCCGCAAGCCGCTCGGCCAGCTTTGCGTAATGCGCCGGCAGTTCCGTCTCCAGCCCGCCCTCCAAATCTTTGTCGAACAGACCGATCAACGTATCCTGCCAGAGCAGGAACTTGGACGCGTTCGAGCTGTGCATATTGTTCTTCGTCACGCCCGGCGTCTCGTCCAGGTAGGTCAGCTGCCAGTAATCGTCCAGACACTGGCCGGTGCAGAGGCGGAAGCGCTCCGTCAGCGCGGCCTCGTCCACTTCTCCGTCCGTATACCCGTGCTCGGCGAACAGCTGCAGGCCCGGCAGAATCGTCAAATGGTTCGTCTCCTGTCCATTGTCGCCCCAGGCCGTCGCGAATACTTCGCGTATGCCCTTCGCCTTGCAGGCCAGGAGCGCCGGATTCGTATTCTGCCATGTCTTCCCGTAGTTCGGGCTCATGCTGCCCCACAGCCAGACGCCGCCGGCGAACACCGGATCCGAACCGAGCGCGCGGTGCTTGTCGAGGAAGTTCTCATAGAACTTCTGATCGTCATGGTAATAGTCCCAATAGACGAACTGGACGCCCTTCGGAATCCGGGCCACCGCATCGCTGGAAAACTCTAGATCCAGGTCGTAATAATGGCCCCCGTTATTCATCAGCAGATGGAAATACATATCGCTCCACATCATCGGCTTCAAGCCATGTTTCTCGGTAATCTCCAGCACTCGCCGCAAATGATCGTTCATAATGTCGAACCGTTCCCGGAAGCCGTGCTTGAACAAGTATCGCCCAAGCCCGAGTCCGAACGCCTCGTCCATGCCGATATGGATCCGGTTCGATCGAAGCGGCTTAGAGGCAGCCGCGATCATGTCCTCAATGAAGCGGTAGGTGGCCTCGGAGCCGGCCAGCAGCACATCCTCGGTATCGCGCAGCTCTTCGGCCTCATCCCATTTCAGCGCCTGGGCCAGATGCCCCAGCGTCTGAATGCACGGCACCACCTCGATGCCGAACTGGGCTGCGTAATCGTCAATGGCCCGCAGCTCGTCTGCGGTATACCGTCCCCGCATATACCCGAAATAAGGCCGTTCGGGCACCTCATACGTATCTTCCGTATAGAGCATGATGCCGTTCAAGCCCATCAGCGCCATCGATCGCAGCAATTCCTCCAGCATGACCAGATGGGGAACGGCGTTCCGCGAAGCGTCGATCATCGCCCCGTTATACGTGAATTGCGGGCGCTCGGCCATATGGAACGTCCCGCCCTTGCGGTAAGCTTCCACGAACCGCCCCAGCGCCCGGAAAAAATGGATCGGCTCCGCATAACGGATCAATCCGGCGCTTCCGTCCCAGGACACCGTCAACTCCCCGGCGGCCTGCTCAACCTGTATAGTTACCGCATCGGGAGTGGGGCTCCCTCCATCGCTTATTTCCACATCAAGCAGCTGCCGCAGCTCCCGGATGCCGGGCAAGAAGCGGTCAACATCGCCGCTGAAAAAAATCTGCATCGTAAGTTCCTCCTCTAGTTGTATAAATCTGCTCCGTACTGGCCAATGTAAGCGGTAGGATGTGATTAGGATAGCGCTATCGATCCCGTTATGCAACCGCAGGGGCCACCGACTGTTCATATGCACGCTAGAAAATTGTGAGGGCCCTTACGCTCCTTTGCTTCATTATCCCAATCACTCAGCTTACCCGCTGAGCTCACGGGATAATGACAATAAGGAATGCGAGTGCTCTCCCGCCCCTTTGTTCCATTATCCCCAGCACTCAGCTTAACGCCTGAGCCGTTGGGATAATAACAATAAGGAGTGCTATTGGCTCTTCCGCCCCTTTGTTCCATTATCCCCAGCGCTCAGCATAACGCCTGAGTCGTTGGGATAATGACAATAAGGAATGCGATTGCTCTCCCGCCCCTTTGTTCCATTATCCCCAGCACTCAGCATAACGTTTGAGTCGTTGGGATAATGACAATAAGGAATGCGATTGCTCTCCCGCCCCTTTGTTCCATTATCCCCAGCACTCAGCTTAACGCCTGAGCCGTTGGGATAATGGCAATAAGGACTGTGATTGCTCCTCCGCCCCTTTGTTCCATTATCCCCAGCACTCAGCTTAACGCCTGAGCCGTTGGGATAATGGCAATAAGGACTTGCGAGGCCTCTCTCGCTCCTTTATTCCGTTATCCCCAGTACTCAGCTTAACACCTGAGCCGTTGGGATGATGACAATAAGGACTGTGATTGCTCCTCCGCCCCATTGTTCCACTATCCCCAGCACCTAGCTTAACGCCTGAGCCGTTGGGATAATGGCAATAAGGAATGCAATTGGGCCCCTCCGCCCCTGAGCCATTGGGATAGTGGTGCAAAGGCAGAAAAAACAGGGTTTCCCCCGGACAATGCCTAGTTGTAAAGGCGGCCCAATGAGGATTCCGGCCTCGCAAGGGCCTTCCACCAACGTCACCTCGCTGCCCTTTCGTGGAGATGCCAAAAAAGACATGGCTTGCCGATCCATGTCTTGGCGCAGACTTTGCAGCAGCCAGGCGTATAGAACCGCCCGCATCCCGTCAATGCTATTGCAAAGGGGGTGACACGCAATGGCTAAAGACGTGCTGTGCGAGGTAAACAGCTGCAAATATTGGGCTGCCGGCAACAAATGCAACGCTTCTTCTATTTATGTCGTAAATCGTCGAGGAAGACAAGCAAGCAACTCCGAAGAAACTGACTGTAAAACGTTCGAGCCCAAAATTTAACGTATATCCAAGCAGCCTTGCCGGGCTGCTTTTTTCTCTCTGACACTGATAATTATTATCATTTCCTTCCGAATATATGCAAGCCCTGATCACCCTAATGAAAAAAACGGATGCGTTTACGCAACTGCATGCCCCTAATGGCCCCAAGGATCAAGAACCCAGGCCCGACCCGGACCTGGTTCAATATATGCCGCTTAGCGGAAGCTTACCCCGTGACAGAGTGGTCAAGGCTGCCTGAGGAGGAAGCCGGCGTAGCTGGAGCCGCCGATGCGGCAGATGTGGAAGCACGCGTCCCGGAAGTCTGAGCCGGCAGGGCCGCATCCGAACTCGGCCGCAAATAGGCCAGGCAGTATGCGCCGGCCACGAAGACGGCACCGCCGGTGAGGTTGCCGAGCCAAACGGGGATGAAGTTCATCATATATTCTCCCCAGCTGTAATAGCCTTCGAAGATGGCTGCCGGAATGACGAACATGTTGGCCACCACGTGCTGGAAGCCGATGGCCACGAACGTCATCGTCGGGAACCAGATGCCCAATACTTTGCCGCTGAAGCTTTTGGAGCCGTAAGACAGCCACACCGCCAGCGCGACAAGCCAGTTGCAGCCGATGCCCGAGACGAACGCTTGCAGGAAGCCTTCTTCCAGCTTGTGTCCGGCGACGGACACGGTCTTCTCCAGATAGACGCCATCGGCAGTCAGACCGACGATATGCCCGAAGAAGTAAGCGACGAAGATCGCGCCCAAGAAGTTGCTCAACGTAATCACGATCAGATTGCGAGCGACCTCGCCAGTCGTAATTCGACCCTTCATCCGGGCCAATGGAACGGCCATCATATTGCCGGTCAGCAGCTCACCGCCCCCCAGCAGGACGAGGATGAGGCCGATCGGGAAAAGCGAGGCACCGATAAGCCCGGTGATCGTTCCCCACTCCGGCGGCGCGCCCGCCGTCACCCGTATATACAGTAAGTATCCCAGCGCGATGAACGCGCCTGCCAGAAATCCCAATATCACCATGACCGACAGCGGATTGCGGGCCTTGGCCGTCCCTGTCTCCACCGTCGCTGCCGCAATCTCCTGCGGCTTCAAGTATCCTGCCATCCTGCATTACCTCCTTGCACCGCAAGTACCTTGCTGGCATTGTCGCATCCTCCGAATGAACGGAGCCGTCACGCCGTTATGACATGAGGCACCGGATCCCAGGCCGATGTAAAGATGCAAGTTCATTGTATCGAAGCTTCCTTACTGAGGTTGTGCATTTTATCACAAGATAATGTTCAAAATTAACAATCTGACAACATCTCATGGAACAGGTCAAGTTGCCTCCGAAAATGGAAAAAGCCCGCGCACCTTGCGGCCGCGGACTTCCCTGTATGAATTATCCTCTCGCAATAATGCTGCGGGCAATATGAACTCCGGCCGCCCCGGCTTGCGCCAGCCCGCGGGTGACGCCGGCTCCGTCCCCGCCGCAGTACAGTCCGGCAATCTCCGATTCGAGCGTCGCATCCAGCTTCGGGCGAGCCGAGTAGAACTTCGCCTCGACGCCATAGAACAGCGTATGATCGGAAGCGATTCCCGGCGTCACCTTGTCCAGCGCCTCCACCATTTCGATGAGGCTCTTCATTGTATTGTATGGGAGCACGAGACCCAGATCGCCAGGAACCCCTTCGCGCAGCGTCGGCTCCAGGAAGCCTTCCCGGATGCGCTTCTCGGTGGAGCGGCGCCCGCGGAGAATATCGCCGTATTTCTGCACAATGACGCCTCCGCCGGACAGATCGTTGGCTCGCTTGCAGATTTCGCGGGCATATTCGTTCGGCTTGTCGAACGGCTCCGTGAACGTATGCGATACGAGCAGAGCGAAGTTCGTATTTTTGGATCCGAGCTTCGGATCCTTGTAAGAATGGCCGTTCGCGCACATAATGCCGCTGTGGTTCTCCACCACGACGTGTCCGGACGGATTGCTGCAGAATGTGCGCACCCGCGTGCCTACGGACGTGTTGAAGATGAACTTTCCTTCATAGAGATGCTCGTTGATCTCGCGCATGACGACATCCGATGTCTCGACGCGTACGCCGACATCGACCTGGTTGTTGTACATTTTCAGGCGGCGCTTCTTCAAAATCTCCGTCAGCCAAGCGGACCCGTCCCGTCCCGGCACGATAACGACGCGATCGGCTTCGATCGTCTCGCCGCCCTTCAGCTCAATGCCCTTCACGACATGGCGTCCGTCCTGCTTCACGGTGACGAGATCCGCCACTTCGGTCTTATGCATCATATCGATGCGCGTCTTCAAGTATTCAAAAATCGATTGTAGAATCTCCAGGTTCTGCTCCGTCCCCAAGTGGCGGACTTCCGCACGCAGCAGCTTCAGCCCTGCCGCATATCCCTGCTGTTCGATCCGGCGCACGGTCTCCGTCGTCGGGTCCGTTATATTCGTCGTGGCGCCGTGCTCCAAATTGATCCGGTCCACGTATTGAATGAGATCAAGGACCTGCGACGGCGGTAAATAATCGGTCAGCCAGCCGCCGAACTCGGTCGTAATGTTGAATTTGCCGTCACTGTAGGCGCCGGCTCCGCCGAAGCCGTTCGTGATGGAACAGGCGGGCAAGCATCCGGCGAATTCTTTGCGGCCGATAGCCGGAGGGCATAATTGAATTTTCTCCTCCAGAATCGGACAGCTCCGCCGGTATATATCATGGCCTTTGTCCACTAACAATACGTTAAGGTGGGGGGCTTTCAACGTCAGCTCATAGCATGTAAAAATTCCCGCAGGCCCTGCACCAACGACAATGACATCATACTTGCTCATAAGATCAAGATCCTCCTCGTTCATAACACGTTGTATGAATCTGAATGGGGCGAATGACGAATTTCCGTTCCTTTTCTGGACGACAAAAAATCCTGACTTCACCCGGGTATGCGAAAGCACACCGCTCGTAGTCAGGAATTTACGGCTCCTGGTAGAGACCCCCGGACCTTATCTCCGGGAATATACGAACAGGAATAATAGGCAGCATTGTGATCAACTTCATTGCCGTTCCCCCAAGGGAGCGACATGGATATTGTAACGAATTTCCCCGAACGTGTCAACGAACTTCGGTTCTATTGTTCGTTGTTTTTTCGTAAATAGAGCAGATATCCGCATTGATCAGAAAGAAAAACAAGCACAAATCCGAATATTAACGAAAATTGCACACTTTTTCCCATCGGTTTCATCCCTAAGTCCCCCTACTCCCGTACACGAAAAATACGCTATGATGGAGAATGTGTGTCCTGGCCCGAAGCTGATAAGCTTGCCTTTGGATATGACGATCGAAGAAGATTCAATGAAAAGGCGTGAAAATAATGAACTCTGACTCCCCCGCCCGATCGGGCGGACTTGTTCTCGACCATCTCTATGTCGCTCAAGGCAATTCGACCCTCCTGGATGCGCTCCATGTCACGGTGCAGCCGGGCCAATGCCTGGCCGTACAATGCAACCATGTCACAGGCCAGCTCATCATGAATGTGTTGGCCGGCACGGCTGCCATGTCTACCGGAACGGTGAGCTGGAACGGCCTTCCCCTCCACTCTCCCGAAGCGAAATCCCGCATCAGCTGGATCCGTCAGGAGGATGCCGTGCATGAACGGTTGACCGTGCGCGAGGCTGTCGGATTGTATATGAAATTATATAATGCATTCGATAAATCAAGACTGGAATCCGTATTGAAGCTGACCGGACTATGGAACAAGCAGAACGTCCGGCTGGGCAAGTGCACGGAAGCGGAGCAGCGGCGCTTCCAGCTTGCCCGGGCCGCCGCGGTGAAGCCGGAGCTGATTATCATGGAGGACCCCGAATTCCATCTCGACCTGGAGAGCTGCTTCCTGCTGCGCCAATGGACTCGCGAGCTCTGTCAGGAAGGGATCGCCTTCTTCATGACCGTGCCTTCGCTGGAGAGCGCGCTGACGCTGACGGACACCGTCCTGCGCTGGACGCCGGCCGGCTTCAAGGAGGTCATCCTCGACGAAGACGGCTCCAGCCAAGCGGCGGAAGGAACGGCCGTCCTGCCTCAGGAAGCGGCGGACGACCGCTCCTCCGCCGAAGCAGCACCGAGCGCGGCCAAGAAGCAAGCGGACGGCTCCCTGGCTTCCGAATCGGATACCGCTGCCGGCGGTTCGCCTTCAACGGCAGATGCTGCGGACGGAGCCGGCACGCCGCCCGGCAGCCAGCGACACTATCCGCAAATTGTCTTCGACAAAGTGCCGGCACGCGTAGAGGATAAAATTGTGCTCATCGATCCGTTGGAGATGATCTATATCGAGAGCCAGGACGGAGTGGCTCATCTCCATGTCCAATCCGGCGAATATCCGTGCTCCATGACGCTGCAGGATCTGGAGCAGAAATTAAAGCCGTTCGGCTTTTTCCGCTGCCATCGTTCGTATCTGGTCAATCTGCAGCGCGTGCGCGAAGTCATCATCTGGTCACGCAACAGCTACAGCCTTGTGCTGGACGATGAGAAGAAGAGCACGGTGCCGCTCTCGAAGACCAAATATGAGGATATGAAGGCGATTATGGGCATTTCGTAACGAGCAAACGGCGCGTGTCAGCCGGGTACATCGGTTCATTCAGCGCTCGTTCCGTTGCGTTCATCCCCTGAGGTGCGCTTCTCGCCGAACATTTGCAGCAGCCCCCTCCCTCCCGAGATATGATGAGGTCAACCAATTGAACTCGTTCATCTCTGATTGACCCATCAACTACCTAATGGGAGGAAAGCACTATGGAACCTATTATCGAAGCCCGCGCGCTGACCAAAATGTTCGCCAACCAATCCGCGCTGCGGTCGCTCGACTTCGCCGTGTACAGAGGAGAGACATTCGGCTTTCTCGGTCCCAGCGGCTCCGGCAAGACGACCACGATTAAAATATTGACCGCTCAACTGTTGCCTACATCCGGGACAGCGCGCGTATTCGGGCAGGATGTCGCCCGTATGACGGAAGCGGAGCGCTACCAACATTTGTCCCGCATCGGCATCCTGACCGACAACAGCACGCTGTACGACCGGCTGTCGGTGCAGGACAATCTGGAAATGTTCTGCAAGCTGTACCAGGTGCCCGCCAACAGAGTGCCGGAAGCACTGGAACAGGTCAATCTGGCGAACGAACGGCACACCATCGTCAAAAACCTGTCCAAAGGAATGAAACAGCGCGTCACGCTGGCCCGGGCCCTGCTTCATCGGCCGGAGATTCTGTTCCTGGATGAGCCGACGTCGGCGCTCGATCCGGGGAGCACCCGCCGCATTCATGAATCGTTGAAGGAATTGAATCGCGCTGGGACGACCATCTTTCTCTCCACGCACGATATGGAAGAAGCAGAGACGCTCTGCGATCGGATCGCTTTCCTGCACCAGGGGCGCATCAGCGCCATGGATACGCCGCAGCTGCTTCGCCGCCGCTATGCGGACGCCACGATTACGGTCACGACCACGGACGGGTCATACCAGGTGGCCTGCGATGAGGAAGGCGCGCGCCGCGTCTCTGAGTCGATGACATCCGGGAAGCTGGTGTCCATTCACTCCAATGAACCGTCGTTAAGCGATATTTTTATAAAAGTTACTGGGGGAGCCGTATTATGACTTACGCATGGAAACGAATCTCGGCGATTGTCGAGAAAGAATGGAAGGATTGCTTCCGCAATCCCGTTCTGTTAAGCACGGCCGTTTTGCCGATTATATTCGCCTTTCTGTTCCGCGGCCGGGAGGAAGTGGGGACCAGCCTGCCGTCGATGCCAATCAATATGGCGCTGACGATGACAGGGGCCTTCGTGCTCGCGATGATGGTTGCCGAGGAGAAAGAAAAACATACGTTGCGGGTGCTGATGCTCTCGCCGGCCAGACCGTTCGAGGTGCTGATTGGCAAGAGCGTCATCGCTGCTTTAATGACGGTGGCAGCCATTATTTTGACCCTATTGATCGCGGATACGCCCGCCCTGTCTCCGCTTGCCCTTATCATTCTGCTTGTTCCAAGCATCGTGATGTATTTGGCGATCGGCACGCTGATCGGCTTGCTGTCCCGCACGTCGACGGAGACTTCCTTCCTCGGCATGCCGCTGCTCCTTCTCTTCCTGATGGGGCCCATGTTCGGCTCGCTGCTGAACCATCCGGCGGTCGACTTGATGATCAGCTATCTGCCGACGGAGCAGCTCTCCCTGGCTTGCTTCAAGCTGTGGAACGGCGGGACGCTGGCCGACGCGCTGCCGCATGCCGGCATCATCGTCGTCTGGATGGCCGCCTGCCTGCTCCTGTGCTACACGACGTACCGCGCAAAGCGGTATGACGCGTAGGCGAGCGAGAGCACGCGCCACATCTCTCGGCAAGAGGAGCTATTTCCCGAGAAATAAAGACAGCATTCGGCGGCGGCTCGACAGCCGTTCCCAAGAGGCAACAAAAAAGGATATATGCCGCCCTGTTCCGGCCTGCCGGCTTGCTTCCGCAGGCTGGCTTCGCGTTGTCCTGCCAAGCGGATGCTCCCTTGCGATATCCAGCGCAAGACCGCTTCCGGCGGCGGGAAAGCCCGGATTGCGCTCCGATATGCGGAATAATTTTGGATTGCGCCCCGTGTCAAAAACTTGTATCGTAGCATCATCCCGATGAACGTTGCGGGACATGGCTTTATCTTCAGAACGGTCATTGAACGGCCCATTCCCGTCCTTTCCATCCGTTGTCCCGGTTGGGAGGGACGCAAGGCCGTTATTACGATAAAAAACGCCTAGAAAGGAGCTGCACATGAACAGCAAACCGATAGCCGCCTCGCGCCCTGCGCCCGATCTGCTCAAGCAGGCAAGCCCGCAGCAGGATACGGTCTTCCGCATTCTGCTGGCCATCAGCTTCGTCCATCTGTTCAATGATTCGATTCAAGCCGTTATTCCCGCGATTTTTCCGATATTGAAGGATACGATGCGGCTCTCGTACGGACAGATCGGCTGGATCGCCTTCGCGATCAACTTCACCGCTTCGATTATGCAGCCGGTTGTCGGCTATGCGGCCGATCGGCGGCCGACGCCGGCGCTGCTGCCCATCGGCATGACGTTCACGTTCTTCGGTGTGCTGCTCTTGGCGCTGGCGCCGAATTACGGGCTGGTTCTGCTGGCCGTCATCCTCGTCGGACTCGGCTCGGCCGCCTTCCATCCCGAAGGAATGCGCGTTGCCCATATGGCCGCCGGACATCGCAAAGGCCTTGCCCAATCTATTTTTCAGGTGGGCGGCAACACCGGGCAATCCCTTGCCCCGATGCTGACCAAGTGGGTATTTATCCCCTTCGGTCAGATAGGAGCGCTCGGCTTCACCTTCATCGCGGGGGCCGGCATCGCCGTGCAGATGTACATCGCACGCTGGTACCGCGGCATGCTCGACGCCGGATACACCTTCGCGAAGCGCCATCAGCAGCGCAAGATGGACCCGGCAAGGCGCAAAAGCATTACCTGGGCGACCCTGATTCTCGTCGTGATCGTCTTCGTCCGTTCCTGGTACGGGGCAGCCATCGGCAGCTATTACGCATTCTATTTAATGGAAGACTATAAGCTTACGTTGGATCAGGCCCAATTGTATATCTTTCTGTTCCTGGGAGCAGGTGCGGTAGGCACCTTCTTCGGCGGGCCGCTGGCGGATCGGTTCGGCCGCCGCAATCTCATATTGGCCTCGATGCTCGGCACCGCGCCCCTGGCGCTGCTGCTGCCGTTCGTCAATCTGTTCTGGGCCGGGGTGCTGCTGGCCCTTACGGGCTTCATCCTGCTCTCCAGCTTCTCGGTGACCGTCATCTACGCGCAGCTCCTCCATCCGGGCAATATCGGCACGGTCTCCGGTCTTATCACCGGGTTCGCCTTCGGCATGGGCGGAGTCGGGGCCTTGGCGCTCGGCTACTTCATCGACGGCTTCGGCATTAGCCAGATTATGATCATCTGCGGCTTCCTGCCGCTCCTGGGCGTTCTCGCTCTGCTGCTGCCCAAGGATCGCACGCTGAATGAATGGGCGCAAGATGCCGAAGCATAATGTACCGACAGCACCGCAATTTCGCCGTGGCCACCGCCGCTGCTCCGGATTGCGGTGCTTCACCGTTTGGACACATTTGTCCGAGCTTCCCCTCTTTACACTTGCTCCTCGCGCTCACTAGATCTACAATATGATGAGCTTGCAAATCGTTGCTTGCATACGCCGAGCGGCAGCATCTCGTATCAGACCCGTGAACGAACCCGCTATCCCGGCATGTCCCGCAGTTGGATGAGGAGCTTGTGGAATCCGCCCCGATTCGCCAGCCATCAAGACAATCACATGTAACCGTGGAGATACGGATCACATATCCATCGTTCTAGACAACATAAGAAAATACTTGGAGGTGATGGAGGATGACGCGGAATGCGCATCAAGAGCCGGTTCAGGACACGCCAGACACCGAACCATGTCCTCCGGCAGCGCAGGAGCAGACCCCGGCGGCAGACGAATCGAATTCGGCCTGCGGCAGGGAAGAGTACGATCAACATACGATTCGATATTTGCAGCAGGCCATCCAGCGCATCAACCAGCTTTACCAGAAGCAGAAGTATCAGGAAGCGCTGCGGGAAGCCATGCAGCTGCAGTTGGAATACCCGGAGCATCCAACCATTATGTCGCTGGCTGCCGTCGTTCATAAGCCCGTCGATCCGGACAAAGCTCTCGATTGGGCGGGAGAAGCGCTGCGGCGGGATATTCATCAGCCGGACGCCTGGCGGGTGCGGATGGGCATCTATTATGACCGGGGAGAATGGGTTGCCTTCGAAACGGCAGCGAGGCAGCTGATCGCGATGGCGCCGGACGATCCGACGCCGCATCTGCTGCTCGCGCAGCACCAGATGCGCAAAGGCGCGCTGGAGCAGGCCGTCCTCTCGCTGGAGCGGTGCATCGATATCGAGCCGGCCGGACTCGCTTACGCCACATACAGCTATGTACTGGCGCAGCTGGAACGGACGGCGGAGTCGAAGGAAGCCGAACGCCAGGCATTGGCGATGGAAGAGGAGCATGCGTACACGCTGATGCAGCTCGCCTGGGCAGCCGACCAGCGCGGGGAGAAGAACCATTCGCTTCGCCTGATGGAGAAGGCGGTCCGCCTGGATCCGGACGATTCCCAAGTCCGTGAGGAGTATATGGATACGCTGCAGAAGGCCAACCTGGCCTTTCGCCTCGTCTGGCTGCCGGCCCAGTGGTTCCAGAAGCTGAACCCGTGGATATTGTTTGTGATTTGGGTCTTATTTGCTTATCTTAAACCGGTACTGCTCGTTGCCTTTGTCCTGCTTCATGTGTCGACACATTGGATTAGCCGGTGGTATGTCAATTGGAAAGTATACGGGCGGCCTTGGGCATAATACCTTGGGCCGCTTCGCGTATGTACGGCTGCCAATTCCTTCTCCTTGTTCCGCTCAGCCGAGCGCCGTCATAATCACTCCGACGGTAATCAGCAGCACGCCCAGGCTGGCGACAAGCGACAAGCGCTCCCCCAGGAACAGAAAAGCAAGCCCCACGGCCAACACGACGCTGAGCTTGTCGACCGGCGCCACCTTCGACACTTCCCCTTTCTGAATCGCAATGAAGTAGAACAGCCATGACAGCGCACCCGCTACCCCGCTCAGCACGATATAGAGCAGCGCCTTCCGGTTGGCTAGAACCTCCCCCACCTGTGTCAGCTTGCCCTGAATGGCCAGCACGCCCAACAGGAACACGGCCATAATGACCGCCCGTACGGCGGTGGCGGTATCCGGATCGACATTCTTCATGCCAAGCTTGCCGAAGAGCGAGACGAGCGCCGCCATCGCGGCGGACAGCAGGGCGAACCATAACCAGCTTCCCATTATTCCCCCCCCTTTTTCTAAAACATATCAGCACATCGTCCATTATACGGCAAAATGCGTCAGCCTTCCGCCGGCAAAAGCTTGCATTCCATTCCACAGAAGAGGAAAATGTTCAGTAAATCAGGGAACGCTTGTTTACAACGGGAGCGGAGAACGATATACTAGTCTTCGTTTTAATTTCCAATCCGATTCGGCGCCGTACTGGCGTCATTACGCTCATTATTTTTTCGTTATGGACCAAAAGGAGACCTTCTGTATGACCCTGTTGAAAAAAAGAACGCTGCACTGGACGCCCGCCCGCGTGCTGGTGACGGGTTTTCTCTTTATTATTTCAATCGGAACCCTGCTGCTGAAGCTGCCTGTCTCGCTGGCGCCGGGTCATTCCATTTCCTTCGTGGACGCCTTATTTACAGCGACTTCCGCCGTCTGCGTAACCGGGCTGGTCGTCGTCGATGTCGGCACGACCTTTTCTCCCTTTGGGCAGGGAGTCATTATTTCCCTCGTCCAGATCGGGGGCATCGGCTTCATGTCGGTGGCCCTTCTGTTCTATCTCATGCTGGGCAAAAAAATATCGCTCCGCGAACGCCTGATCCTGCAGGAGTCGATCAACGCCAACAGCATGGAAGGGATTGTGCGCACGATTCGGCGGGTCATCATCTTCGTCGTCATCATCCAATCGTCGGCCACCGTCGTACTGACGCTGCATTGGGGACAGACGATGCCGCTCGGCCAATCGTTCACGTATAGTCTTTTCCATTCGATATCCCTGTTCAACAATGCGGGCTTCGACCTGTTCGGCGACAGCTTCCAGCAGTTCGCAGAGGATGGCGTGACCAATCTCGTCGCCTTCTTCCTGGTCATCGCGGGCGGTCTCGGCTTCATCGTGCTGGCGGAGCTGTATGACTACCCGAAGAAGCGGCGGCTCTCTCTGCACTCCAAGGTCGTCCTGTCGATGACGGCGCTTCTCGTCGTGGGCGGCGCGGTGCTGCTCTTCATCTTCGAATTCTCGAACAGCTATACGCTCGGATCGATGAGCTGGGAAGGCAAGATCTACGCTTCCTTCTTCCAGTCGGTCTCGACCCGTTCCTCGGGCACCGTAACGCTGGATGTGGCGGATATGCGCCAGGTGACGCAGTTTTTCCTGATTATGCTCATGTTCGTCGGCGCTTCGCCCGGCTCTGCGGGCGGCGGTATTAAGACGACGACGTTCGCGATTCTGATGGCGGCCGTCTATGCGATGCTGAAGGGACGCGAGGATGCCGTGCTGTTCCGCCACCGCCTGCCGAAGGATCTGATCATCAAGGCGCTGACCGTGATTTTCCTGGCGCTGTTCATGGTGCTGTCGGTCTCGATGCTGCTGGCGGTCACTGAGGATGTGCCGTTCATCAGCATTCTGTTCGATACCGTATCGGCCGTAGCGACGGTAGGCATGTCGATGGGACTGACCCCCGAGCTGTCTCCCTTCGGGAAGCTCGTCATCGCCATGACGATGTTCATCGGCAGAATCGGGCCGATGACGCTCGCCTACGCGCTCGGCAACCGCCGGGAGCAATCGCTCTATCGCTACCCGGAAGGGAAAATCATGATTGGATAACAACAACCCCCGCTGCCATAAGGGCGCAGCGGGGGTTAGTTTTTTTCTGAATCCTGTCAATGGCTATGCCGCCGTATCCGTTGGCGCTTCCTTCGCGGAAGCGGCGCGCCCGCCCGGAATGATCAGGTTCAGCACGAGCGCAGCAATAGCGCCTACGGTAATGCCGGAGGATAAAATATAGACGGCGAAGTCAGGCAGACCGACCAGCGCGTCCTTCGGCAGCACCGTCACGGCCATCGTCAGCAGGACCGGTACCCCGATAATCATCATCGCGCGTTCATCGAGGTCAATCAGTTGGATGACCTTGAGGCCGTTCACGACAATGGCTACGCAGACGACGCCGAAAATGCCGTTGATGACCGGCTCCGGAATGCAGGTGATCGCCGTAGACAGCTTCGGCACGAGGCCGAGCAGGAGCAGGATGAAGCCACCCGCCATAATCGCCATGCGGCTGCCTACTCCCGTCACCGCGATCAGGCCGGCGTTCGAGGAGTAACCGGTCATCGGCGTGCCTCCGAACAGGGCGCCGGCGAAGCAGCCGAGTCCCTCGCCGGCGGCAGCGCGGTTCAAGCGCTCGTCCGTCAGCTCTTTGCCGGTAACTTGGGAGATGACGAACCAGGTTCCGGTCGTCTCGATCAGAATAATGAAATAGACGAAGACCATCGTCAAGATAGCGCTTATGTCGAAGACCGGAGCTCCGAACGGGAAGAAGCTCGGAATCGCCAGCAATTCCGCCTCAGCGACCGGGGTGAAGTCGACCGTACCGAAGAACGAAGCGGTAATCGTGCCGACCACGATCGCGACGATAACGGAAATCAGGCGCGACACCGTGCCCAGCCCCTTCGAACGGCGGCCGAGCAGCATGCAGATAATAAGCGCGCCCGCGGAGACGGCGGCAATCAGCACATTCGTCCACAGATCGCCTTCCGCCCTATAAATATTGCTCATGCCGACCGGCATAAGCGAAATACCGACAATGAGAATAACCGTACCGCCGACCAGCGGAGGAATGACGCGGCGAACCGCCTTGGCGAACCATTTCAACGGCATGCCCAGCAGGGCAATAAGCAGTGCCCCGGGAATCAGGCTTCCGGTCATCGCGCCGAGCCCCAGCTTGCTGCCTATCGCGCCCATAGCCCCGATAGGCACATAAGACGGTCCCTGAACGACAGGCAGACGGAGCCCGAAGCCGGTCTGGATCAAGGTCGCGATGCCTGTTCCCAGAAAGCACATTTGAATAAAAAAGGAAGTGTCCGACGCACTGAGACTGAGCAGACCGGCGATAACGATTGGTGCAATGTACAAATCCATAGCCAATACATGCTGCAAGCCCAAAATAAAAGCCTTCCCGACGCCGATCTTATCATCCACTCCAACGATAAGGTTGTTCGACTTGGTTGACGGTTCCATAAGTGTACTGTTCCTCCCATTGCGGTTCGAATGTAGTCCTTGATGTGATCTAGCTCACAACTCCAGATTATAAATTCAATTCCCCGATTTGTATAGGTTATTTACGAATATTTTTACTATTTACCAATGTATTGTTCGTGTTTTTAGTTGACTGACTCAAATGTATCTCCTAAAATAAGAGATGGATAGATTGATTATCGAACTTTCGGACCAAAACTCTCATAGATTCATAACACTTCCATAAAAAGGGGATATACCAAGATCATGATCATCCAGGATGAAGTATTGCGCAAGGAATGGATTGTCGCCTGCCGGGCGGATGAGGTGAAGGAGAAGCCGATTCAAGTCCATATCATGGGAGAGCGCGTTGTCGTGTTCCGCACGGGGGACGGCGTGCATGCGTTCAAGGATCTGTGCATCCATCGCGGGGCGGCGTTATCGTTGGGCTGCGTCAAGAACGGGCATCTCGTCTGCCCGTATCATGCGTGGGAATTCGACGCTTCCGGCGCCTGCGTGCATATTCCGCAGCTGCCGGCGGAGCAGGCCATTCCGAAGAAAGCGCAAGTGACTGCATACGGATGTGAAGAGCGTTACGGCTTCATCTGGGTTAACCTCGGGGGCAAGGACGCGCCGTGGTTCCCGTTCCCGGAATATGAAGCGGAAGGCTGGCGCCATGTCGTCTGGGGGCCGCAGACCGTCGAAGCGAAGCCGCCGCGGATCGTGGAGAACTTCCTCGATGTCGGCCATCTGGCCGTCGTGCATGAAGGTTATCTCGGGGTGGAGACGCATACCGAGATCGGAGATTACCGGGTTCATCGCGTGCCGGAGGGAATCCGTTCGGAGGAGATCGAGATTTTCCAGCCGGATCCGGATGGAAGCGGACAAGCGAAGCATGTCTACTACACGTATGAGATTGCGCGCCCGCTCACGGTCAAGTTCGTCAAGCGGGACAAGGAGACCGGGCAACGGATGTCGATTCTGCTGACGGTTCGTCCGCAGGACACGGCGACGTCCGTAGCTTACGGCGTCATCTCGTTCAGCTACGATCCAGGGTTGAGCGACAGCGAGATTACCAGCTTCCAGGATATGATTTTCGCGCAGGACAAGCCGGTCGTCGAGAATCAGAAGCCGGAGGATCTGCCGCTTGACCTACAGGTGGAGCTGTCGCTCAAATGCGATCGGGTCAGCATCGCTTACCGTCAATATTTGAAGGAGCTCGGTGTCGAGTGGGGAACCGCTTGAGCCATGGAAGAAAAAAAGTCTGGGACCTGTACAGGTTGCCAGACTTTTTGGTGTTTGGGTCCGTCTGCCGCCATGATCTACGTGGAGCGGTTCTCTTCCGCCCCTGTATCCGCAGAACCTGTCAGCTTCCGGTATTCCATCAGCATGGCCACACGCCAGGGAAGCAGCATCCCGAACGCCAGGATGAAGAAGATGGACGCGCTCTGCATCATCGAGACATACTGCTCCACGACGTCATGCAGAATGAGCCGCAAAATCAACAGCGCGACGATGACCACGATGAACATATTCGAACGCTTCAGATACACTTGCCCGTCGTTCACCTCGAACCGCGATGTGCGGATAAGCGGGTACGAGAAGCATAGCGCGCCGGCTACAAAAGCGGCAATCCCCCATGTCCACGGGATCCGCATCGCCGGAACGACAAACATCAGAAATCCGGAGGCCATCCCGACAGGCGGCATAATAATCTTTTTGGCGGATGTCGGCTTATGGGACGCGCGCAGGCGCAGCACAATGACCGCCGTCCCGGCCGCGAGCGATACAAGCAGTGACATCAATTGCGGCGACACCAGGGCATGTGACATGGTCATTCACCTCGATAGACTAAAATAGAACCGAGGGCAACCACATCGCCCTCGGTCGTCTATGACTTATTTTACATGAGTATGCCCTCGCTTACAAAAGATACTCTCCTGCTTCTCCCGCAGTTGGCGCATCCGGGTTCCGCCAATATGTTAGTGCGCACGAACATACGGTTCTGCCCGCTACGTCCGGTCGGCATCCACTTTGGTTGGTTCTTTTGCTCGCTATCCCATCGAGTCAGGTTCGATTCGAGAGCTTAGCCGCGTCAAACAGTAGGTTGAGCAGTTAGCGATTCCGCTACCTAGCCTCTCCAATGCGAAGCATCCGGATCTAGCCTAAACATTGTAAGAGTCAAGAAGGATCAGGGCTGGCGTGATGCTGCATTTTATACTTTTGAAAATAAGGACATGATCCGATTTGCGGCTTCTGTGTACCCGCCAGCGTTGCGCAAGGAATCCCCTACCTGCTTGGCATGCTCTTTATAAGATGAATCATTCAACACTTGCAGCAAAGCCGACTTCAAAGCTTCAGGCGTAAGCCGGCTCCTATCTAACGCAATGCCGGCTCCTAACTCCTCCACCCGCTTCGCAACAATAGGTTGATCCGAGCTTAATGGAATCATGACAAGGGGCACGTCATAATATAGAGCCTCACTTGTACTGTTCATGCCGGCATGTGTAATAAAAGCATCAGCTTGCTGGAGCACTTCCAACTGGGGAACATATGGCTCGATAATGAAATGATGCGGAATAAGGTCACCCAGCGAATCGAGATCCGTGTCTTTGCCGCAGGATAACACAAATTGAGCCGGGATATCTTGACACGCTTCAAAGCAAAGCTTGTAAAGCTCCACATCCTTGGTCAAAATGCTCCCCATTGATATATAGACCACTTTATCATATCGGGATCGAAGCTGTTCGAACGGAAATGAAGGCGCGTCAGGACGTGACGTAATGGAAGGTCCGATAAAGATATAGCTATCGTCAAGCTTGTCCGCATCCGGTTGGAATTCACGGCTAGTAAATACAATCTTGGACTGCCCATACTGGCGGGTAATATCTTCAAGGGCAGGGACAGCTACGTTACATGCCTGAGCGACGCTCTCCGCCGTCTTCGTCAGTCTGGCATACAGAGCGTCCACATCTACATCATCGGCATCGAACACCTCTATAATATTGCTTAGAGGCTCAGCGAAAGCCAGGTTGGTAATGGAGCAGAACGTCGGGATGCCTAACCTTTCCCCTAGAATAGCCCCTCCCCAACCGAACAAGGAGTCAAATATCAGGTAATCAAATGACTCGTTCTCGGTCTGCCTTAAAATTTCGGGAATGTGAGGTTCAATAATGCCTCGCAGTATAAAATTGGTGAAGTGAAGCGGGTGTGTATATTCCGTTGGATTAAAACCAAGCTCTCGAAAGACGGTTTCATCCATTTGATAGGCTCGGAACTGCGCTCCGGTCTGGGCAAGCCTCGACCGATATTCTTCCGAGCACATATAGACGACTTCTTCTCCGTTGTCGACCAGTTGCTTCACTAATCCTATCGTAGGATTAACGTGACCTTCTGCTGGAATTGTTACGTACAATACGCGTGCCACTTACTCCACCTCCAAAATTATACTTAAATAGAATATGACCCCATTTCCATTATAAATGAGGTCACTCACAGGGTCAAACAACACTTGAAACCAGCCTTCCCTTGCACAAGGGAACAACGGGGCTACAGGAATCCATATAATCTCTCTACTTGTTCAAAAGCTGAGACAAAGACTTGATAGCGCTGCCCCTTCGCCTTATGTCCTTCAATCCTCGGTTTGAACGCTTACGAAATGGATCGATGGCAGACTTCCATTAGGCGCAGCAGAGAGAAAAAGTCTTAGGGTTGATAACGACTCTATGTTTCCCTCTGAGCGAAGGGGATATTGGCCAAAAGGAGGCTAAGGGGCATACGCCCTATTCTGTAAAAAAGGAATAGAACGCCTCAGGAATTCGTTCAATTCGTTCCTGTGACGATTCTATTCCTTCTAACTTTCTTCCCTGTCCCTTCTATGAACAGTCTACCCGGAGAGTCAGCTCTGCTTATCCGCGCGGCGGCTGCGGCCTCGTCCGGCGTGTCGCGATTGCTTCATGCGGATCATCCGGCCAATAATGCTTGGGGTAGCGGCCTTTCAGATCTTTTTTGACTTCGAAGTAGGTATTATGCCAGAAGCTTGCCAAGTCCTGCGTGACTTGCACCGGACGCTGGGCGGGCGAGAGCAGGTGCAGGGTCAGCGGCACTGCGCCGTTCGCGATGCGCGGCGTCTCCTTCCAGCCGAACACTTCCTGGAGCCGAACGGCGAGCACCGGCCGATCCGGATCGGTGTAATCGATCGGGATCCGCGATCCGCTCGGCACCGTCATATGGGTCGGCGCTTCCCGCTCGAGCTGTTGCCGCTTCTCCCACGGGAGCAGCGCTTCGAGCGCCCCCGCGAGGTTGAGGCTCTGCAGGTCCGCACGGCTTCGCATTCCGTAGACGTGCGGGCCGAGCCACTCCTCCAGCTTCGAGAGGAGGGCTTCCTCCCCGGCATCAGGCCAATCCGGCTGATGCCGGTGCATGAATTGAAGGCGCGTCTGCCATTGGCGCGCCTGCTTGGTCCAGGGCAGCAGGGCCAGCCCTTCCCGGGCGATGCCCTGCAGAAGCGCGCGCTGCACCGCCTCCGCATCGGGGGCCGGGTGCGGCGCATCGGCAAGCGTGAGCGCGCCCAGCCGGACGCGCTCGCGCGCACGGACGGCTTGGGCCGCCGCGTCCCAGGCGACCTGCGTGTCCCGCACGAGCTGCTCGGCGAAGTGCCGCTCCAGCAGGGCGCGATCCAAAGCCGCCGCCAGCAGGATGCGGCTGTCCGCGCCAGTGTCGTCGAGCTGCAGGGCGACGAGATAAGGCTCGCGCGCCAGCGGGGCGCTGCGGGCCACGGCGGGGGCGAACGCCGCCCCGCGCCCGTTCGCGAGCAGGTAGCGGCCGTCCGCCCGGCGCTCCGCGATGCGGTCCGGGTACGCGAACGCGGCCAGCAGGCCCGCCTCGGCGGCGGATGGCGGCGGCGCGTCCGCAGGGGCGCCGAACGCCTGGCGGTAGCGCTGCGCCTGCTCGCGCACCTGGCGGACGGCGCCTTCGTCCAGCCGTCCGCCGGCTGCAGCCGCCTGCGAAGCGCGGCGGGCCGCGAGCGCCTCTAGGCGCAAGGTCAGATCCGGGCTAAGCGGCGTCTCCGCCGCGCCCGGGGCCTTGCGGAAGAGGTCGCGCTCGCCGAGCAGCGCCGCCAGATCGCAGGCGGCGGCGCGGAGACCGAGCGGCTCGGCCCGCACGATCATGTGCGCGAGCCGCGGGTGCAGGCCGTTCGCGGCCAGTTCGCGCCCGTGCGCCGTCAACGCCCCCGCCGGCGTCAAGGCGCCGAGCCGTTGGAGCAGATCGGCGCCCTGGGCCAGGGCGGCCGCGGGCGGCGGGGTCAGCCACCGCAGGTCGGCGGCGGCACTGCCCCAGGCCGCCAGCTCCAGCACGAGCGGGGCCAGGTCCGCGTCGAGAATTTCCGGCGTATTATGTGCCGGAAGCTGGGCGTGCCGCGCTTCCGGCCAGAGCCGGTAACAGACGCCGGGGCCGAGCCGGCCGGCCCGGCCGCGCCGCTGGTCGGCGGACGCGCGGGAGACGGGCACCGTCTCCAGGCGCGTCATCCCAGTGCGCGGCGAGAAGCGCGGCACGCGCATGAGGCCGCTGTCGACGACGATGCGGACGCCTTCTACCGTCAAGCTCGTCTCGGCCAGCGCCGTGGCGAGCACGACCTTGCGCCGGCCGTCCGTTCCGGGCGCGATCGCGGCGTCCTGCGCTTCGGCCGAGAGCTGGCCGAACAGCGGGGCGACCCGCACTCGCCCGTCCATGCCGTGCGAGCGCAGCTCGGCATGGAGCGCCTCCTCCGTGCGGCGAATCTCGCCCGCGCCGGGCAGGAACGCCATGAGGTCGCCGTCATGGCGCTGCAGCGCAGCGGCGATCATCCGGGCGACCGCCCGGTCGAGCGGCACGCTCTCCGGCTGCGGGGCATAATGCGTATCCACCGGATACGTCCGCCCCGGGCTATGGATGACGGGCGCGCCGCCCAGCAGGGCGGCGACCGGCTCAGCATCCAGCGTGGCGGACATGACGAGGATACGCAGATCGTCGCGCAGCAGCGCTTGCGATTCGAGCGCCAGCGCCAGGCCGAGATCGGCGTGCAGATGCCGCTCATGGAACTCATCGAAGATGAGCAGCCCCACGCCCTCCAGCGCCGGGTCCTCCTGCAGCATCCGGGTCAGGACGCCCTCCGTGATGACTTCCACCCGCGTCGCGGCGCTCACCTTCGTATCGAGGCGGACCCGGTAGCCCACGGTCTCGCCGGGCTTCTCCCCCATCGTCCGCGCCATATAGCGGGCGGCCGAACGGGCCGCCAGCCGCCGCGGCTCCAGCATCACGATGCGCTGGCCCCGGAGCCACGGCTCGTCCAGCAGCGCCAACGGCACGCGCGTCGTCTTGCCCGCCCCCGGCTCGGCGACGAGCACCGCCCCGCGGGCTGCCTCAAGGGCATCCTTCAACGCGGGCAGGGCATCCTCTATCGGCAATCGGTTCTGTTGCTCCACCATTCCTTCACTCCAACTCCATGTCTGATTCCGTTCACGGCCGCGTCAATCGGCGGCGTAATAAGTCCAGGAGGTCGGCGCATGAGGCCGTTCTCCTGAGACGGGCTTTAACGAACGTGTTCCATGTTCCTGTCCCGTCTTCCCTTCGTCCATCATAGAGGAGAGGAGGCGCGGTTGGCAATGCGGCAGGACAGCAGCCTATTATTGGACGAAACGCATTTTCCGTTTGTTCGTATGTAACGGTATATCTAAGCGGAAGGGGGTGAGCGGAATGGACATCGAGTTGTCCATGGATTGGTCGCTGCTGCTCATGATGATCGGCATGTGCGGCTTGTTGGCCGGCTACTTCTTATCAGTCCGGCTGCAAGCCCCGGGCCTGCAGGCGTACCGCTCGGCGTGGATCTCTGTCCCCGCTCCTCCCGAAGGCGAGACGGCGGTTCATCCCCTTCTGGCCGGTCTGCGGCGCATTCGGAGCAAAATTCCGCGCCGCAGCGGGAACCGGACCCTGGATGAACCGCAGCCTCTCTCTGTGAATCATCAACAATGTACATTCACAGGGAGGGATTACGATGGCTCTGTTACAAGGGATAGCAGATATATTGTATATGGTATTGAGGGGGCTGTACGGCCTGATCGGGGATTGGGGCATCGCCGTAATTCTATTGACGCTGGCGGTGCGCGGCCTGCTCTTCGCCGTGAGCCTGCACACGTCCAGACAGCAGCTGCGGCAAGCGAGAATGCAGAAGGAGCTGCAGGCCGTTCGCGCGCAATGCGGCGAGGACAGTGAGCGGCTGCTTCAGGAGACGGGCAAGCTGTATGCGAAATACGGCATCCGCCCCATCTCTCAACTGGCATCGCTGCTCGTGCAAATGCCGATTCTATACGCGCTGTATCAATTGTTCTCTGCTCACGGAAGCGCAATGAGCTCCTTGCTCGTACCATGGGTCGCCTCCTTCGCGCAGTCCGATCCGTGGCATATCGTCCCGATCGCCTATGCGGCGGTGTCGTTCGTCAGCATGCTGATCCCGCTGACAGCCGAGCTGACCGGAACCGGCAGCGGCCTGAGCCGCAGCCTGCTGCCGCTGCTGGCGACCGGGCTGTCATTGCTGTTTCTGTGGCGGATGCCGGTGGCGCTTGGGCTGTATTGGACAGCGAACAAGCTCTATTTTATTCTGGAGCGGCTGTTCTTCCGTACGGGCTGGGGACATCGCCTCCTGTATAAAAATATACCGGAGGCATCCTAAGCGGAAGACTTGGGGAACCGTGACGGTTCGGACAGATGGGAGCCCCTGACACAACATTCCAGATAGACTGCAACGAACAGGGAGGATGCCCCGGCATCCTCCCTGTTATTTCATTCGAGCGGTTATCCCTTATATTCAGGTCTAAGGATCGACATAACCGATAGCGATTCGAACTGTTCTCCGTTGAAAAAGCAGTCCCGCAATATCCCTTCGTGGACGAAGCCGACCGCTTCATAGACGCGGCGCGCACGGTGGTTCCCTACCTTGACATCCAGCCATATGCGGTGCGCTTCCGTATGCTTCAAGATCCATTGCACGATAAGCCGCATCGCCTCGGTCCCGTAACCCCGGCCCTTCTGCTTCAACGTGATGCGCTTGATGCACACTGACTTATTGGCATCCGCCAAGCCCGTTACAATCATATAACCCGCAGGCTCGCCCTGCTTGTCACTAATAATGGCATGGAGCACATCCTCCTCCGTCAAGGCAGCCCGATGCTGCTCTGCCGTCCATTGCCCGATGAAGGGACGATTGTCCGGGTCATTTTCGATCTCCATGACAAAGGTCAGATCCCGCTCTTCCGTCGTCCGCAGATCCAGCTTGGGCGACTGTATGATGATTCCCTTGTTCATTTTCCTCATCCTTTCGAAAACCAAGCCTCATAAAGCCTGCCGATTCCGTCTTCAATCTCCTGTTCGCTTACCCCACCGAAGCCGAGCAGCAGGGTGGCGTCTCCGGCGTCCGCCGCTTCCCCCCAATAGTTCGAAGTCGGATACACCTTCACCCCGGCGCGGGCCGCCGCCTGCAGCAAAGCGGCTTCCGTCATGCCGTTGCCGATGCGAAGAAGGACGTGAAGACCGGAATCCTGGCCGATGACGCGGACCTGTCCGCCCATCGTTCCCTTCACGGCAGCCAGCAGCGCCCCATGCTTTTTTCGGTAAATTTTGCGTATTTTCCGCACATGCCGATCCCAATGTCCTTCCTTCATGAACCGTTCCAGCGTCAATTGATGCAGCTTGGATGCCGTCTGTTCATACACGGCAAAGTCCGTCCGGTACCGCTCCAGCAGCGTCTGCGGCAGCACCATATAACTTATGCGGATGGATGGCAGCAAAGACTTGGAGAAAGTCCCCATATAGACCACCCTCCCCCCCGAATCCAGACCTTGCAGGGCCGGAATCGGCTTCGCGTGATACCGGAATTCGCCATCATAGTCATCCTCGATGATGAGGCCGTCCCGCTCCTCCGCCCACTGCAGCAGCCGCAGCCGCTTCGCCACCGGCATGACCATGCCGCATGGAAATTGATGGGACGGCGTAATATAGACCGCTTCGGCCCCGCTCGCCTTCAGCAGGCCGACGTTCAAGCCGTCCCGCTCCATCGGAACCGAGACGAGGCGCAGCCCGTGGTTACGGAATATCGCCCAGGCGCCGTCATAGCCGGGATTCTCTATGGCAACCGTTCGGCGCTCGCTGGCGATCATTTGGCTGATCAGCATCAGCAGCTGCTGAATGCCTGCGCCGATGACGATCTGCTCCGGTTCGCAATCGACTCCCCGCGACCGGCGCACATAAGCGGCAATCTGCTTCCGCAGCCCGGGCTCTCCCTGCCGATCCCCGTATTGCAGCGCTTCGACCGGCATTAGCCGCCAGACGTCGTTCGACAGCTTGCGCCAGAGCGGAAGCGGAAAGCCGGCGACATCAATATTGCCGTGCCGGAAATCAATATCATACTCCATGGCAGCGGCCGGATCGGCTGGCGGAGGCGCATCCCGATGGCAGCCTGGCGGAGGAGGCAGCTCTGCGTCGCTCTCCAACTCACAGACGAACAAGCCCGCGCGGGGCCGGCTGTCGGCATAGCCTTCCGCCTGCAGCTGCTGATAGGCGGCCTCTACGGTGTTGCGGCTAAGATGCAGACTGTCCGCGAGCTGCCGGATCGAAGGCAGCCTCGTGCCGGCAGGAATGGCGCCGCTCAAAATCTGCCGCTTCATATACCGGTAGATCTGCTCGTATTTCGGTTCCCCCGCCTTCTCGTCAATGTATGGGATCAGGTCCACCCGCATCGCCCCCCTTCTGTCCCCATCAAGAACCATGAATCTGTAACTTATCATCAGGACAGTATTTGCCTATGATTATAGCAGACTTTCAAAGCTTTGATTACCTGGAGAAAGGAACATCGAGGATGAGCATGTGGTTCAGTTATATGCTGCTTGGCATTTCGCTGTCGGCCCCGGTCGGCCCCGTGAATGTTGCGCAGATCAAAGCCGGCCTGAGAGGAGGGTTCTGGAACGCCTGGTTCGTCGGCATCGGCGCGATGTGCGCCGACGTCGTGTTCATGCTGCTGATTTATTTTGGGGCTGCCGCCTATGTAACGACGCCGCTGGCGAAGCTGATCATCTGGATCCTGGGCTGCGGCGTGCTGCTGAAGCTCGGGTATGACAGCATCCGCGACGCCCGTACCGTCATCGATAAGGGGGACAGCGGCGGCCCTGCCCGGAAGGAATCGATCGGATCGTCGTTCCTGTCCGGCTTCCTCATCGCGATCGCCAATCCGATGAATATCGTATTCTGGATCGGCATCTATGGATCGGTCATGACCAAAACGCTGGAATCGTCGGGGAATGGCCAAGCGTTATGGTTAAGCTGCGCGATTTTTGCCGGAGTGTGCCTATGGGACTTCACGGTCTCGCTCCTCGTCCATCTGAGCCGAAGAGCAGTCTCGCCGCGCCTGATGAAATGGATCTCGATCGTTGCCGGGTGGTCGCTTATCGGGTTCGGCGTCTACTTCGGTTACTCCGCGATTCAACAAACGATACTGCTGCTGCGCGGATAACGGGAACAGGCCGCTTCGATGTCCCAGAACCGGAGTTGGCAAGGCGGTTCCAGACACAGCCGACTTTTCTCCATGCCTGCAGGCAAATCGGTATTCGGAGGATAGCGGGGCCGCCCGGCTATTGCTGAGAAGCCCCGATTCATGGGAAAATCCTATGAAGTTGTCCCTTGAGCCGTCTCCGACAGGGAAAATAGGCGCGGGTGACGCCGCACGAACAGTCCGCCTCCGATGGCCGCCGCCAGCAGAACGAGAGCGACCGCCGCAAGTGCCGACGCGATCGGAAGAATGTCGGTCAGCACGCCCCCGACCAGTGGACCGAGCATCATGCCGACGGCATGGATCATGTTGAAGAGCGCATAGGCGACGCCATAATCTCCTTCGTCGCCTTTGTCGACGATGGCGCCCAGAGTCGGCAGCGTCGGGGACAGCGTGAAGCCGACCGCCGCCCCGATCAGGCAGCCTGCCGCCAGCACGAGCACGGGATGCCCCGCCACCGCAATGAACGGCAGCACGACGGCCATGGCGGCAACCCCGATGACCATGAGGCGGAACGGATTGAAGCGCGCCGACATCGCTCCCGCCACCGGGGCGATGAAGCCGTAGCACAATGTCATCAGCCCGAACAGAAGACCCAGCGCGAGCGGATCCATCTGGAAGCGCTCGGTCAGATAGAGCGGCAGCAGCGGCTCCAGCATCGTCAACGTCGTCTCCGCAGCCAGGATGACGCAGGCGATGAACAGAACCGTCTTGTGCCGCAGCAAGGAAAAGGTTCCTCCTTGTGCCGGCCGGTTCGTCCGGACCGGCTCCTTCAGGAACAGGAGCACCAGCAGGAAGATCGCCGCCGTCAGAGCGGCCGCGAACCAGAACGGCGTATGATGATCGCCGATGTTGAACAGCCAGCCTCCAATCGGCGCTCCGAGCAATGAGCCGGAGGAGATTCCGGTCATCGCCATGCCCATCGCGGCTCCCCGCAGCTTGCCGGGGAACAGATCGGCGAGCAAGGCCAAGGCTGCCGTCCACGAGGCGGCTGCGGCGAGGCCTTGAATGAAGCGGGCCCCGATAAGCGCCAGCGGGGAATTCGCGAAGACGAACAGCATCGTCGCGCCCACCATGCTCGCCAAGCCGAGAATGATGGTCTGGCGCCGGCCAATACGATCGGTTATCCGGCCGAAGAATGGCGTCAGCAGGAACAGCGCGGCGGCGTAGCTGCCGAACAGAATGCCCACCATGGTGGAAGACATCTCATACCGCTCCGTAAAATAGGGAACAACCGGTATAAATAGACTGTATAAGAGCATGTCGACAAATAAAATACTGATAACCAACCCGAATCCAATCCATTGGGTACGGGTCAGTTGACGCATGAATGACATATTCCCACTCCTAAAACTATTTCGTTTTTATTAGTTTTCACAGAAAAATCCGCTTCCGCTACGCTCCTTCGGCTTGCCCTACCTTGATGGAGGGCTGAGGCGGACTCGCCTTCTGCCTCGCCAAGGTCCAGCGCCCTTCTCCGCATGCCGCATAGGATGCATGCCGGGCCGGCCGCAGCCGGCTCGTTCCCGCCGCTTCGCTCGTCTCGGGTGGACTGCCCAAGTTCACTCCCTCGCTCCCCCGGCTTGGTCTGCCTCGCTTCGCGGCACGAGGCCGAACAGGAGCACATCCGCGATCGCATCCATCGCTTCGGGCAGAGCAATGCGCTGTCTGGCGAAGAAGCGCTGGTCCAAGGTGGAATTGACCGCATCGGTAATGACTTTCATAAGAAGCGGCACGCTTTGCTTCCGAATCAAGCCCTGCTCCATGCCTTGCTCGATCAGAAAGCGCAGCGTAGCCCAGTCGTCCTTCAGCGATTGGTCGATCTTGGCCCATTGCTCCGGAAATACGCGCTTCATCTGATCCAGAATCCGGTTATCAACCAGCTCGAAATGATTCGGCAGCACCGTCATAACCGCTTTGATTTTATCCAGCAAGGGCATGGAGGCATCCTCCATAATCGCTTCCGTCTTCCGGTCCGCTTCCTCCAACGCCTGCACGATGATGGTATCCAGCAGCTCCGCCTTCGAGGAGAAATGCTCATACAGCGTGCGCTTGCTGATCCCTAGCCGGCCGGCCAGATCGTCCATCGTAAATTTCATTCCTTTGTCCAGCAATTCTTCTATGAATGCCTTCATAATGCGCTCACGCATTCTTATGGCCACCTCATCTCTCCATGCTGTAAACTCATAAAACATTTATAGTTTTCTTAGTTACGTTACTATGATTATACTCGAAGCCTTCTTTTCCTACAACTGCGGAAAGGACTGCTATGAAGCGATAGAGGGGCAACGAGGTGCCCTTCTTTACAATCCGGCGGTTCTCCATGTACACTGATTTCGTTCGGAATATCGTTCGAGGAATACGATTCAGCTGCCCCTGTATAGGGTAAACAACATAAAAACTGCGTATAAAAACAATGTATCGGGAGGACGCCGCTTTATGACCTTTTATCCGGAATTGCTTGCGACGCCGTTCCATGGGATCGCGATCGCCTTATGGATAGTCGCCGTCATCGGCATGCTCGCCGGAGGCTACGACCGCAAGACCGTGCTGAAAAGTTCGGCCGGAGCTGCCCTGGTGCTGTACGGCGCCGCCAGCATCTTCATTTACGCCGTGTCCTACGATTCCCACCACATGGAGGCGAGGATGCTCGAGTCGTTGGATGACCTGCATACCGAGACCACCAAGGATTTCCATCTGATTCGGCCGGTTGATCATATGGTTGCGAAGGTCGGTTCGTTCCGTGATGACGACATCTACCGGATTACGGTCTATGCCGGCAATTATAATGAGGACGTGGCATTCGATGGCAACCTCAATGTGAAAATGTATGATGCGCAGGGCAACATGCTGGAAGAGAAGACATACAAGGGACTTCATCTGCAGCCTGGGGAGAAAAAGGAGCTCGACCGGATGACGATGGAGACCGAGGTCGATCGATATGAATTTGCATACGAAGCTGATCTTCCTTAACCACAGACAAGCGGCACATCCGGAGCTACAGACCCGGATGTGCCGCTTGTTGTTGTTCGGCACGGTTCCGCCGATTGCGGAAGATAAGATAGGGAAGCCATGATATTGCGATGTACAGCAGCGCCGCCGTGGCGATTTCATCCCATGCCCCGTAGGACGGCGTTCCCTCGTCGCCGCACAGAATGGCCCCGCCCACCAAGTACAGGGCAAAGTTCAGCAGCGGGTAGCTGATGAGCTGCATCCAGTGCTGGATGCGCACGCGTTGATAGAAGAGGAAGCCGAACAGCAGCATGATGCCGGCGGCGATGGCTTTATAAGCGGCGTGCCGGTACATCTCTTCGGTAAGATACCCTTGATCCGCGGCTGCCACAATGCCGTACAGCAGCACGCCCTGCAACAGCAGCATCCCGTATGCTCCCCAGCCAATCTTGCCGAAGCGATACGTCTGTGTGATGGAGGAAGCGGACGCCCCATCCGGGGCAGGCTCCTCCTCTTCCACCGGCTCCAGACTGTCCACGTATTGGTGGAACCCGCAGTCCACCTGGCAGAGATCTTCCGGCCATGCCGCTTCCGCGCCTGCCGGGCCTTCCTCCTCGATCAGGTCCTCCTGTCCTGCGACGAACATGCCTTTCAGCCCGTGAACCGTCGTGCTGTAGTACAGCGGAATATGGCCGGATCGGAACTGGGCCAGCCAGGCCAGGATATCGTCGTTCCGCATCATCGGAATCGACAGCTTCCCGGGCTTCCAACCATCGCTGTATTCCAACGTCAAGGTCCGCACCATACCGAACTGCGGCACTTGCTCCGTGAACTTGGACGGCTTATACAAATGGTATCCTTCCAAGACCGAATACCCGTACCGGACGCGCCGAATGTCCGCCAGCGCGATCGCTCCCTCCCGCTTCTCGCGGGAAGCCAGGTCCCATGCCTCATACTCTACCCGATCCGGGTAGAGGCGGTATGTATCGCGATGGCGGTTCATCCACAGCTGCTCTCCCCACAGGCGGACCGTACCGCGCACGATGAAGAAGCCTGGCACGGTGAGCAGGAAGCTGGCGTATACCCAGCCGTTGCGCCATCCGTACAGGAGCAGGAACGGTCCGATCAGCATCGCCAGCCCGGCAAGGACGACGACGAAGTACACTTCCCACATCAAAATCCAATACCACGGCTGAATCTTCGGCTGCCGAAGTTCATGAATGAGTTCAGTCGTCCTCAAGCTGCAATCTCCCTTCCCAAGACGATTCCATGTTCCATCATATACGCATCGGCGCAAAACAGGAATACTACGTTCCTTACCCCATTTTTCCTGCGATCAATCAAGGCTGAAGCATGGTTTTCTTAACATCCGATCAAAAAACTGTCCCCGGGCCTCTTCGGCCCCTTGGGGACAGTCTGTTGTGCTTACGCCTACCCTTGGTGGCGCTGCAGGAAATCGACCATAGCGCGGTACACCCGCATCTCGTTCTCTTTCTTCGTGAATCCGTGTCCTTCATCGTCCAGCACGATATACTCGACATCGCGCCCTTGCTGGCGAAGCTGCTCGACGATCTGGTCGGATTCCGCCTTGACGACCCGCGGGTCGTTCGCGCCCTGGATGACCAGCATCGGGTTCGTCATGCCTTCCAGATATGTAATCGGGGAATCCTTGATGAAGCGCTCCTTGTCGCGCTCCGGTTCGCCGACCCAGCGATCCATCATCGGCTTCCAATGCTCCGGAACCGAATGGTAGAAGGTGAACAGATTGCTGACGCCGAAGATATCGACCGCCGCCCGGAAATAATCCGCATGGCGTCCGGCCAGGAGCAGCGTCATATAGCCGCCGTAGCTGCCGCCTACGATGAACAGGCGCTCCTTCGATGAGATGCCCCGCTCGAACAGCCAATCCATCCCGGCCACGCAATCGAGACGCGGGCCTTCGCCCCAATCGCACTCGACCAGCTTCACGAACGAGCTGCCGTAGCCGGTGCTGCCCCGGAAGTTCGGGGCGAAGATATTGTAGCCCTGCGCGAGGAAGTACTGGAACATGCTGCGGAATTGCTTGCGCTCCGCCGCCTGCGGACCGCCATGCGGCCAGAATATCGTGTAGCCGTTGGCCGCTTCTGGCTTCGCCCGGAACAGCAGCGCCTCTATCTCCATCCCGTCGAAGGAGGAATAGGTGACGACCTCCGGCTCTACCATCTGCTCGGGCGTCAGTCCGGTCGGCATGTTCCGGGTCAATTGCTTCCAGCCGCCGTCCGCTTGCTTGTAAATATTCGCCGGAGATGCGGCTCCACGGGCGAGCAGGTAGACGGTGCCCGACTTGGCGACATGAATCTGGTCGATAAGCGCGTTCGGAAGCTCCATCGGCTCCAGCTCCCGCGCATCCAGCGAGAACCGGTATAGGCGATCCTCCACGCCTTTTTCCGTAACGAAGTAGAGCGTGCGGCTGTCCTTGTGCCACTTGATCTCGATGATGCCTTCCTGCGGAATCCGGCACAGCTCGGACAATTGGCGGCTCGGGATATGGTACGACGCCGCGTAGGCATACTCCGCTTTGTAATCCGTGGTGAAGACAACCGTGTCTTCATCCACAAAGATGGCGCGACTGCTTCGGTGAACCTCGCCTTCTTCAGCGGGTACCAGCGGAAGATCGCCTTCTTCGGTGCGGACATAGAGCACGCGATATGTATTGCTATAGGAATGGCCGTAGACGAAGCGGCCTTCGCCCGGGCTGACCGCCTCCAGATCCGTTGCCGCACCCTGCCCCTCAATCAGAAGCTCATCCTGCTTCGTCCGCAAATGATATACGCGGCTGTTCAAAAAATTCGGATTATTCCGGCTCGTGCAATAATATAATCTCTCCCCGTCCTCTGACAGGTGGGCGAAATACATCTTGTCCTTCTCATCCGCCTCGATGAGCGGAATCGGCTTGCCTCCGGCTGGCGGGAGCGCATAGATATGGTAGTTCTCGTCTCCGTCGCGTTCGAAGCCGCACAGAATATGACGCTGCTCCGGGTCGATGGCAATGAAGCTGTTGACCTGATTCATGTACGTCAGCGGGTAAGGGAAAGCGGTCCCTTCCATCTCTATCGCCCACAGATTGTAATGGCCGTTCAGGTTGCTGCCGAACACGATTCGGCTCTCATCCCGGCTGACCGCGAACTGGCGAATGACCGTCGTCTGGAAATACTGCTCTACATCAGGCTTCGGAAACTGTAGCAACATATACCCTCCTTCTTGGTGCCAAACCGGGAGTTGGAACCGCATAGCATTCCAAAGTTTGGCATATGAATACGTTCATCATATCTCGATTCCCGCTACCGTGTAAAGTGGGCCTTCTGATGCGCAGGCCGCGCCAGCCCTGACCCCTCAAGTACGGATCGCCTGCTGCTGTATGAGAAGCGCGATGCTGCAGTGCAGTCCCGTTCCGTTCCGGGAACCTCATTTATTTAACCGGTGTTCTTCGATAGGGTAGGCTTACTTTTTCACCCCATAGGCGCTTTCGTTGGGCTGCCGATTCAGGAAGCCGTATTCGATGAGGTAACGGCGCAGCGTAACATAATCGGCATGCATCGCCGGGGCAGCCGAGAGAAGACGCAAAAAGGCCGCTCCGCCAGCTCATGCCGAGCCGGGCGGGCAGCCCATTCCTTGGTTGCTTTATTCTGCTATGCCTTTTGCCGGCTGGATTGAAATCGCGGTGAACTTCCCTGAGGAAGACAGGATTCCGTATATCGACGGCTGGCCTTTCTTCGTGTATTCGAACATCATCGGATAGTCCTGGCTCCAGGACACGGTATATCCTTTCATATCGATTCCGAAAATTTTCTTGACGACGGGCGAAATGGCGGAAATCTTCTTCTCGTCGCTCATCTTCTTGGCCATTTTTTCCATTTGATCATAATCTATGGGCTTGTTGTCTAATACGGAGACGCTCCATATTTTCCCCGTCTTTGTCCCTACGACTACGGAAGCCTTCCCGTCACTGTCGTTGAACATCCAGACATCTGCCTCCACGGCTTTGGTGCGGATGGCCTCCGTCAGCTTCGGAGCGGACACGCCTGCCGCTTTGGACATCTCTTTGAGCGCTTCCTGCGCCCGGGACAACGCCTTTTTGTCCGCTTGGGCCGCCGGGTAGTCAATCCCCGCGAAGGCAACGGCGCCATTGCTGACCACTACGCTTGCATCATCGCTATTGAGATAATAATTGATACTCTTTTCTGCTGCCCCTTTCGCCGTATAGACATCGGTAAAATTGAATTTTTTCTTCCCATCCAGCGCCGTGAGCGCCTTCTCCGCAGCTTGACTCTCCTTGTTCGGCACTTCCTTATAGGAAATGGCCGCACTTACATACAGGGAATTATCGATATCCTCGATAAGGAAGCTGGCAAAGTCGTATTCGTTCGCGCCTGTAAGATAAATCATCTCATCCGACTGATAAGCATGGGTCAGTTCAATCTTTTTCCCCGCGAGCTTCTTCATTTCCTGCTGCACCCGCTGAAGGAGAGCAGCATCGATATCCTCCATATTCAGTTCGACGCTCTCTTCTTCCCAATCCCATTCCTCGGCCTGCGCATGCGCCGGAACCGCGCTTAGGAGCAATGCGGCCATCCACAGCGGCGCGATCCATTTGACCCATTTGGTCCATCTCATCGTCGTGTCTCCCCCTATGTATTATTGGACAAGGAACAGGGACGCCGTACGCCCCTGACCGCCCTCCTAATTATACGAAGGAAATACAGGATCAGACAATGAAGAATTATCCATATATAAAAAAGGGCCCGGCGTAGTCAGTCAACGCCAGGCTTGGGCGAGTGCCCCTAGCAGGCCGTGCACACAGGCCCCTTAATGCGCCGGGAAAAATACCATCTGCAGCGCGAAAATGACGCCGAAGACATAAAGGATCGGGTGCACCTGCCGTCCTTTGCCGCTGAACAGCTTGATGAGCGGATAGGTAATAAACCCAATCGCGATTCCCGTCGCGATGCTGGATGTCAGCGGCATGCTGATCATAATCGCGAACGCCGGGAATGCATCATCGAATTGCTTCCACTGGATGCGGGCCAGCCCCTCCATCATGAAGCAGCCGACAATGATCAGCACCGGAGCGGTAATGGCCGGGAGCGACGAGATCGCTTCGATCACCGGCGAGAAGAAGAGCGACAGGAAGAACAGCCCGGCGACGACGGCCGAGGTCAACCCGGTACGCCCTCCTGCCGCAACGCCTGCCGACGATTCCACATAGGCGCTGGACGGCGTCGTCCCCATCAGCGAGCCTGCCGTCGTCGCCAAGGCGTCGGCCAGCAAGGCCTGCTTCGCCCGCGGAAATGAGTTGCCCTTCATCAGACCCGCCTGCTCCGCGACGCCGATCATCGTGCCGGTCGTATCGAAGATCGTCACCAGCAGGAAGGCAAAGACAACCGTGTACAGCCCGTGCGTGAAGACGCCTGAAATATCGATATCGAACAACACCGGAGCCGTCGGCAGCGCTACGACACCCGTGAACTTCATCAAGCCCATGAAATAACCGATGACGGCCGTCACCGCCATCCCGATAAATAAGGCGCCATGCACCTTGCGGGCCATCAGGATAAGCGTGATGAACAGGCCCGCCAGCGTCAATAACGTGACAGGCTGGTGCAGGTCGCCGAAAGCGACCATCGTCGATTCGCTGGCTACCACAATGCCGGATGATTTCAAGCCGATAAAGGCGATGAATAACCCGATGCCTGCCGTGATGCCGAACTTGAGCGGCGCCGGGATCGACTCAATCAACGTCTCGCGCAGCTTCGTAAAAGTAAGCAGCAGGAATAGAATCCCCGCCAGAAATACCGTGCCGAAGACAGTCTGGTAGCTGACGCCTTGCGAGGCGACCACGGAGGTGAAGTACGCATTCATTCCCATGCCCGGCGCGACGGCAATCGGATGGTTCGCCGCCAATGCCATGGTCAATGTTCCGATAATGGCGGAGATGACTGTCGCCGTGAACACCTGTTGGAACGGCACCCCTGCCCCCGACAAAATAGCCGGGTTGACCACGACAATATATACCATAGTCAAGAACGTGGTAAGTCCCGCTGTCATCTCGGTGCGGGCGTTTGTGCCATGTTCTTTTAATTTGAACCACTTTTCTATCATGAACTCTGCTCCTTCCTTGCCTTGCGCATCGCGCACTTTCGTATCCTAGTCCAAAGCCGACATTTTGTCAATGACATTGTCGATTCATTCGCCTTTTCGTCGAAAATTGCCCGGGAAATGCCGTTTCTACTCTTTCCCCCGCCCCGAAAACGAACAATATGTCGATAGGCACGATTTTTTACACTTACCAGCTAGACTCGTCCTCTGTTGAAAGTGGTTAGTCTAGTATTCCATGTCGCAACGCAAACCCATTCATTCCGTAGTGTATACTACCACATCCTCTTGTCATTCGACCTCCAAGGTGCACCGTTCACCCCCGAGATCGCTCCGTTCATCGCATAAATAAGGCGACCGCATGCATTCCGTTATAAGATAAATGCATCACATGGGGAGCAAGGAGTGAGCGACCATGAGCAAAACGGCGAAAACATTGCTGCAAATGGTATTCGCCTTTGGCTTCGGCCTGCTGGCCGTTATCGTGTTCCATATGATCTAATAGTAAAGCATCGGTCCTCGTGACCATGATTCATATGTAAAAGTAAAGAAACTTAATTAGGGAGAGATGATATTTTGAAGCCTCACATGACAAAATGGACCAGACGTTCCGTACAGCTTTTCGCAGCATCCCTCATTTCTGTAAGTGCCCTGTTCTCTTGGGCACCTGCCGTCCATGGGGAAGCCAACCCGGCTGCGGCCGGATCGACGGCCACCGTCAGCGGCACGGCATCGACGGAATTCAGACAGCAATGGGAAGACTGGCTCCGCACGAATGCGTATGCGCTGGACACGATTCAGCCTGCTCCGACGAAGGACGGCCAGGCTGCCGAGGGCAGCTTCGCCGACCTGGATATGCTGAAGCCGCTGCTGCTGGACAAGCGCATCGTCTATCTGGGCGAGAGTTCGCACGGAGTCGCTGAGTTCAACTCGGTCAAGACGCGGTTGATTCAATTTCTCCATCAGGAATTGGGCTTCAACGTCGTGGCCTTCGAAACTCCGCTGGGCAATGCGGCAGCCGCCTTCGGCAACGTGAATATGAAGACGCCGGAAGAGATGCTGAAGACCTCCATTTTCCCGCAATGGCACACCAAGGAGACGCTCCCGCTGTTCCAATATATGAAGGAAACCCAAGCTACGGAGCAGCCGCTGCAGCTGGCAGGCTTCGATATGCAGCCGATGGGGCCGATTCTGGCCGGGGATTGGATGAAGGATGAGGATCTCAGCACCCGGTATACGGAAGCCGAGCGCTCGATGTGGAAGTGGATGAGCTCGGAGGATCTGGCAGCCTATGCGAAAGAGAAGCCTAATTTGTTGAAATTATACCAGGATATGAAGGCGAAGGTGGCCGAGCAGGAGAAGGACTTGGTGAAGCTGTACCCGGACAACCTGCATCTGATTGCGATGATGAACCGCATGCTCGACGATCGCATCCGCCTGGTCGACGATTACATTGAGCTGAGTATCAAGGCGAATGTGACGGCTCAGGAAGGCGACTATTCCGGCATGATGAAGATGATGGAATGGCGCGACCAAGCGATGGCCGACAATCTGCTCTGGATGGCGACCGAAATCTATCCGACGGAGAAAATTATCGTCTGGGGCCACAACACGCATATCAGCAAGGCGACTTCGCGAATGGAGCAATCATTCATGCCGGAGGCGAGCTTCATGGGCGAACTGATGCAGGACACGATGTTCGGGCCGTACAGCTATGCGATCGGCTTGTATATGGGCAGCGGAACGAGCGCCGATAATCTGGGAGAGACCTTCGAGGTGCAGCCGCTTCTGGCCAATTCAATCGAGTCGTTGATGAAGACCGCGAACCGTCCTTATACCTTCGTCGATCTGCGCTATGCGGAGAAGAGCCCAGGCAGCTCCTGGATGAGCGAGCCGCGCTCCGCCCTCTACTTCGGCATGCTGCCGGAAGTATTCGTGCCGCGGGAGCAGTATGACGGCATCTTGTACATTGATCAGGTAAAAGCACCGGCATTTCTACAATAATGGCCTTATCTATGAAATAGAGAGACAGATTACTTACGAAACCTAGGAGGATATGACCTTGAATATGACATTATCGGATTGGACACGCCGGGGAGCCGCGGTGCTCCTCGCCTCCGTGATTGCCTGCGGCACGCTGCTCTCCTTCGGAGCGACAGCGCACGGGCAAGCCGCAGCGGAAACCAAGCAAGGAGAGGGCAAGGCAGCAGCGCAGGCGTCTGCCGGTACGGCGGATGCCGTTCCGGACCGGGCTCGCACGAGCACCGAGGCTCGTCTGGAGTGGAAGCAGTGGATGAAGGATAACGCCATCGCGCTTGATTCTATCCAGCCGGAGGCAGCCCCGCAGGCCCTGATTCCTGCCGAACGCTTCGCCGATCTGGACGCGCTGAAGCCGCTGCTGGAAGACAAGCGCATCGTCTACCTGGGCGAGAGCTCCCATGGCGCGGCGGAATACAATTCGGCCAAGACGCGGCTGATTCAATATTTGCATCAGGAGCTGGGCTTCAACGTCGTCGCCTTCGAGACGAATCTTGGCAATGCCGCCTCCGCATACGGCCATATTCGCACCCGGGAGCCGGTCGCGACGATGAAGGATTCGATCTTCCGCGTCTGGCAGGCACAAGAGACCGTCCCGCTTTTCCAATATATCAAGGATACGCAAAACACGAAGACGCCGCTGGCGCTGGCCGGCTTCGATATGCAGCCGCAGGGTGCGCTGTTCACGGGCGAGTGGATGGGCGACGCCAAGCTGGCCAAGCAATTCCAGGATGCGGAGCAAGAGCTGGATGAGTGGGAGATGACCGAAGATGTAGAAGGTTACCGCAAGGCGAAGCCGAAGCTGCTGAAGGTGTACCAGCAGGTGCGGGCGCTGCTGCCGAAGCGCGCCGAGGAGCTGCAGCGGCAGTATCCGGATAATCCGCATATCGTCAAGCTGATGGAGCGGGCCCTGGACAACCGGATTCAAGTCGTCGAGGAGTATATGGAGATCTCGATTAACGCCACGGCGTTCCTGAACGGGAAATCGATGGACTACATGTCCGTTATCCAATCCTCGGAATACCGCGATCGGATGATGGCCGACAACCTGAGTTGGCTTGCCACCCATGTCTATCCGAACGAGAAGATTATCGTCTGGGCCCATAACGGCCATATCGCCAAAGCGTACTCGCAAGAGATGAATTCGCTGCCGCGCGTCCATATGGGTGAATTGATGCAGAAGACCGAATTCAAGGATCAGAGCTACGTAATCGGCCTGTATATGGGCGGTGGCCGCAATGCACATGTCACCGGGGGCGCTTCCGACGCGCTTCCTCCGATGCCGCATTCGATCGAGGAAGTAATGAAGGGAGCAGGGCATCCGTTCGCCTTTGTCGACCTGCGCTATGCGAAGCGCGCGCCGGGCAATTCGTGGATGACGCAGCCGAATATCTCCTACTATGACGGCGTCATGCCGGTCAGCAGCATTCCGGCGGAGCAGTTCGACGGCATCCTGTTCATCGATGAAGTAAGCGAACCGGTTTATTTGAAGTAATCCGCGATCAGCACAAGGCTGCGCCGTTCAAGCAGGCATTCTGCTTGGGCGGGCAGCCTTGTTCGCTTTCTATTTACAGGTTGGTCAGGGTGGAGCCGCAGTATTCGCAAGCGACGCTTGCTTGGGCCGGGACGGTGTTCTGGGCGCCGCATCCCGGACAGATCATCCTCCGCGGAGGCGAAGGCGGAGACTGGGCGCTTGCCGTCTCCTTGGCCGCAGCGGCGGTAGCGGTATAGGCCGACCGCTTCGGGATGGGCTCCCGGCTGTACTTTTTCCACTCTTGATCGGTAGTCCGGCCCGCTTGCGATGAGCTTGCCTTCCCTTCCCCGCTGAACCCGTTCGGGGCCGATTGAGCTTGATCCTCCTTGCGGTTCAGCCTCGTGCCCGCCCAGTACATGAGACCGCCTGGGAGGCAGAACAGAATGAAAAAGATGATCAGAATTTCCAATTCATTTTCCTGTTTTGATAAGGCAAGCACCAGCACAACCAACCCGAAAAAGATAAGGAATATCAAACCGATAACCCGCAGCATATTGCCAAGACGGAACCATCGTTTCAGGAACATCCATGGACGATGCGCCGCTGGTGCGGCTTTCAGTTCTTCCCACTTCATCCACCGAACTGGAGCCTCCTTTTCCGCTGACTTGATGACTCTGTTACCGGCGTGTATCATGGACAACCCGGGCAACAAGTACAGGACACCAGCTATGAGTAACACTTGAGAGTAGGGTGGTGGAGTCGGACTCTGGAACAATTGTCCATAGACCATAAGAACAAATATGGAAATCGAAATCCCGCCCGCAATACGTAATCCCCGACTTTTTCCCCGTTTACTCTTATCATCATATTTGCTGCGAAGGATACCCAACGCAATTCCCGTAGGCGGACAAATAAAAAACATAAAGGCAACCCCGGCCACGCTGAGCCACAGGCTTCGTCTTTCCCTGGACATGGCGCACCTCCTACTTCATCACCGTCATGCGTTCATTACGGAGACGAAGGATCTTCGCAATATCCAGCATCAGTTGACGCAGCTCGTCAGAGGAATGCAGCGTCGGCCGTTCGCGAACGAACGAACGCACCCCGCTGTCCAGCTGCCGCACCTTCTCCATCAGCTCGGCCTCTTCCAATACCAAGGCCGGATGCGATATCGGATCGCTGTATTTCAGCTGCTCCTCCAGACTGGACAGCAATTCCCGCAGTGTGTCGCGGTCCGCATGCTGACAGCTGTCCAGCTCCATTCGCGCTCCGTGCAGGATGATATAGAGCTGCTTCATCGACTGGATTCGGATCTGCTCGTCCGCTTCCTGGCTGCGAATAAATATTTTGGCCATGCCGAGAAGCAATCCCACGATCAGCATCGCTGCCAAGGTCAAGATATGAATGAATAAATAGATTTTGAACGGAATGTCGAAAATAAGCCAGAATAGCACGATATGCAGCAGAACGGCGGCATCATAAATGGTGATGACCGCAGCCAGCGACATGTAGGCCGGGACGGAAGCCTTGAATTCGTGGCCGCTCTCAATCATGTGGAACACGAATCCGTAGCTGATGACCTCCGCCAGCACAAGGACGCCTAACGACAACCACCAGGAGGCGTCGCGCGTATCGGTCTCACTGAACGAGAAGAACAGCGAGAGCGTAACGATAAGGATGATAGCGAAAATCGTCGTCGTAATCCCTTTGTATGAGGTAAGCTGTCTCATCCGTACTCCCCCCCCTATGTCAGCTTATTGCCGCATTCTACGCAAAATTTCTGTCCCGGCTGCACTTCGTGGCCGCATTGGCCGCATGTGAGCGCAAGCTCCTGACCGCAATGCGGGCAGAACTTGACTCCGGGCTGCACATTCTCCCCGCAATGGCGGCAAGGAACCGGCATATCTTGCCCGCATTTCATGCATTGGGCTTGGCCCGGCTGATTGTCCGCCCCGCAGTGGGGGCATGGATTATACGGGTCGCCGCAATGCGGACAGAACTTGGAACCCCGGGACATCGAACGGTTGCAGGCGCCGCACCGGACTTCTTCCGGGGGAGCGGCTTCGCCGGATGCGGCAAATGCCGTGCCGCATCCCGTGCAGAAGGCGGCATCGTCCGGATTGCGGCGCTCGCACTTCGGACATGTTTTCTGCCGGGCCGGCACAGCCTGCAGCTCATCGGTCAGCCGCGTCATCGTGCCGCCGATGGCCCCGCCAACGCCATAGCCCATGCTGAGGCCAATCCCCGCGCCCATCAGATCCGAATGGGTGCCGCCCTCGTTCTTCGCGGCCTGCTCGAGCGTATCGAATGTGCGCTCCTGCTGATACGTGAACCCGATAATATCCATCTCCGCCCGCTTCGCGAGCGCTTCCCGCAGGCGCTGCGTGGCCGGATCGTCCTCCGGCGTATTCACGGAATCGACCGTGAAGTTCAACAAGCGGATGCCATATTCCTCAAAGACGGGCGCCACTCGTTCCTGGATATGCTTGGAGATATCTGATATGTATGCGTTAATTTCCAGTATGCTAACTTTCCGGTGAATGAAATAAGACGAAATTAGCTCATGAATATTCATCATCAGCACGCCGCGGAAATATTCGCTTAGCGCGTCCTGACTGAATATGGGCATCGTGCCGACAAGCTTTCCCAGGAACTTGCGGGCGTCATCGATCTGAATGCCGAATTGGCCGTAAGAGCGCACCAGCACGAACATCTGATATTTCGGATCCTGAAGCTGCAGCGGCGCTCGCGTCCCCCATTTGATATTGAGAGAATGAAGCTTGTTGACGAACCATACCTCCGCCGTGAACGGCGACTTGCCGCCGAACGGCAAATTCACGATATTGCTGATAATCGGGATATTTGCGGTACTTAACGTATGCCGGCCGGCGGTGAACCGATCCATCGCCTGTCCGCCTTTATAGAGAATCACTTCCTGCGATTCATTGACGATAAGCTGCGTCCACGTCCCCATCTCCTGGTTCGGATGCTTCCACGCGAATACATCCGGTGGACCGTCGTATTTGATCACATCAATGATTGCCATCTTCCTTCTCCCCCCGCTGAATATATCTGTCCATTCTATCGGTTATATGTATAGAGGCTTGCAACGAAACCTCCCAAATACAAAAAATACAGTCACATCTCTATTATAGGAAATATTAACTAGGAAATATATCATAAATATCGTGTCGGAGCGATCATTTTGTATTCTAGCCTATGAAGCCGAAGCGCAAAAAAACACCCTCATCGGGATGAGGGCGGAACGCTCTTATAAAAATCTTCTTCTCGGAACGCGGCGTCTTCTCTCCAGCAACACGATGGCCAGCAGGTCGAACAGGACGAGCGGCAAGATGAACGGAGCAAAGGAGGTGTGCACTTTGTTCGCATGCTTCACGGAACTCACCTTGAGGTAAACCCTCTTTTTGTCCACCTTCACGATCTTCCCGACATAGATATTGCCATTCTTCGCTGTGATGCTGACCTGCTTGTTCAGGCAATGGACGCATTTTCTGTACTTGGATACGGCAGGCATCGATTGACCTCCCTTGCGCTTTTGTCGAGGCCAGTGTATGCCGGCTGCCGGGGTAGCGTGTGGGCCGGGCTATTGCCGGGGTCCTGCTTTGCCTGACCCTTTATAAGAATTAGAACACTTTATCCAAATCATATACCTCATCCGGTTCGAAATAATTTCTCGCAATTTTCAGCGTAAACCAATTTTGGCGGATAATCCAAGACGGGGTCACGTAGTAATTCTTCACTCGAATCACTTCGTTGCTCATCTCTTGATTGATGCTGAGAGCGGCTTCATCGGCATCGCCGAATGTGCGAAGCTTTTTGTAGACAGGGTGACGCTCCCTGTCCATCATTCTGTACAGCGCCCTTATCAGATTGAAGACGGCAAACAGGAAAACAGGAGTCATGATATAGAAAATCTGCGTCACCTTTTTCTGCAAAGCGCCTGTCATATCCAGCATAAAGGGCAGGACCTGCCGCTCACCGTCTATCAACTCATTGGCGATTCCATAGACATCTGCCGGGACGCGGAATAACGCCCCCTCTAGCACACCATCGAGAGGCTCATCAACGTTGTGTCTGATTACGACAAAACGATCTTTCAACTGGGCCAAAGAATACTCGTATACTGCCTTCTCATCGCTTCGCACCATTCCCTGAAAAGCGGTCATCCACTCGACTTGCTCCGCAATCGGCTCATATATCGTGTCGGCCTGGAAACGAACATGGAATTGATAGACTTCCTCCGGATCAACGACGGACAGCAATTGTTCTCCTTCCACCTCGAACGGCCCGTTCATGTAATTATGGATAGTTCGAAAAGAGCCGCTGCACATGAGGATAACGACAACCATCAGGATTAGATTGCTTATTAGAAAATTTCGATTGCAGCGTTTTATCTGATATTGTAGAAAAGTATCCGCCATGTTATCATCCCCGAGAAGTATCCGTATCGGTCTTACCTTTTTCACTAAGATCAGTCAAGGAGTAAGTTTCATTGCACGTGCTGCATCTGTAATAGATGCCAAGCTTGTTGACTGACCCGACATACCCCTTGCCAAGCTCCGCACGCTGCAGCATTTCTTCACAGCTCGGACATCTTTTTTCCCTGAAAAGAAAGTAAGACAGCTCTTTGGCCGAAAATTCTATCTCATAGGAAGTCATCGTTGCGTTCTCCTTTAATTTTTTATGCATCCGTTTTTTCATATATCGGCATAACCCCCGCATCATTTCATAAAATAAGGAAAAATATTAATTTCTACGTGAGAAAGGAAGTCCCTTGCTTCCGTTAGGAGCGTTCGGATCGATCACCAATTCGCTCCATTTGATGATACAATGTCTGGAAAAGGGGGATTCAACAATGCATGCACCTAAACTGAAGCAAGGAGACGAAATTCGGGTTATCGCGCCTTCCAGAAGCTTATCTCTCATTTCCATGCCGCAGCGAGAGCTGGCGAAGCGCCGCCTGGAGCAAATGGGGTTTACCGTGACCTTTTCCATCCATGCGGAAGAAATGGATGACTTCATCTCGTCCTCAATTGAATCCAGAGTGAATGATCTGCATGACGCGTTCCGAGATCCGGGAGTAAAAGCGATCTTGACCGTTATCGGCGGATTTAACAGCAATCAATTGCTCCGCTATTTGGATTATGAACTGATCCGGCGCAATCCGAAATTATTCTGCGGATATTCCGACATCACCGCGTTGAGCAACGCGATATATGCCAAAACCGGGATGATCACCTATTCCGGGCCTCATTTCTCGACCTTCGGCATGGAACGAGGCATCGAGTATACGGCGGAACATTTCCTCGCGGCGATGACGACGAATGAAGTAATAACGGCGAAGCCTGCGGAGCAATGGAGCGACGATGCTTGGTATCGCGACCAGGAACGGCGGGATTTCATCCTGAACGAAGGGTGGGCCATCCTCCAGACTGGAGCTTGTGAAGGAACGATCATCGGGGGCAATGTATGCACGTTGAATCTGCTGCACGGCACGGAATACATGCCCGATTTGCAGGGGGCTGTGTTATTTCTGGAGGATGACGAGGAAACCGATCCGGCGACGTTCGATCGAGACTTGCAGTCGCTCCTTCACCAGCCTGGCGCCGATGCGGTGCGCGGCTTAGTCATCGGCCGCTTCCAGAAAGCATCGCGCATGACGCTGGATTTGCTGAAGCAAATTATCGCCAGCAAGCAAGAATTGCGGGGCATCCCGGTCATCGCCAACGTAGATTTCGGCCACACCACGCCGCAACTTACGTTCCCGATCGGCGGCCACGCCAAGCTGGACTCCAACCCCGAGGCGCCGCTGCTGCAGTTCGGGGAAGAGGCTTTTTAAAGGCGAAAGAGGAATACGGATGGATAGAAGAGCGTGCTGCAAACTCGTGAAGCGGTTTGCGGCATGTTTTTTCGCCAGAACTGTTCCAGACTTTTAAAGTATTTCTGTTCTTCCCGATTGTAATCAATCATAGCCAGGAAGAATTCAATAATGCTGTCGAACGATCGATTTCCTCTACCGCAAACCAGATAACGGCTCCCGGGCTCGGCAATTTTGGCTTGGCAAGCACGAGTAAATCTTTATCGATGCTTGTCGCGGCAAGCGGGAGAAGCTGATCTGTCGTAAAGCCGAAGCTTTCTAACACCGAATCTTCTAGTGCGTCTAACGTAACAACGGCATAACTCATTTCAGAGGAATTAGACAATTCACGGGTGCCGAATTTAAATCCACTGATTGGTAATAGCTCTTCCACCCATTCGCATGCTTAAAAATTCTAATCGCATTGCTTTAAACATAATAGTCACAAGTTATCCAAAAAGAGCTAAATATATTCCAAAGAACGGAAGAGGAAAACATTTTTGGTAACCCCTAAAATTAGTGAAAACTTCCTACAAGTAGAACAAAGGTTATATTGTTGCTGTTGAGATAAAGAGATTCATTCGCCACTGGGTAGCCCTACCAAAACTCAAGAACTCAATTAAGACTCGAACGCCGTTCTTTCTGGAAACTTTCCGCCTTCTCTAACTAGACACTAGAACTTTGCTGGAATACTTGGGTCGGGTACACCTTCTAACTCAGAAAATTTTCTGGTTACTTTGTTTACCTCGATTTTTCCCATTACATTTTTATTTGGTCCAAATTTGTAGACAACCGTTTCATTATCTTCAAATTCTTTTAGTAACAGTACATATGAAGCCAAGATTACTCCTCCTCTGGCGGATACCAAGGACGACCAGAATCTACCGTTCTGTCGTGGGCAGTCCTGTAATCCGTCTTAAATATACCTTCAAATTTAGATTCAAATAGTTCATGATTCAATAAGTCGATGTCATTCTTTTTATACGTCCCTTTTTGAAGCCTATCCCGGGCTTGAGCAATTTCATAATCAGGGTCAAAACGTCAACACCATGCTCCTTTATGTGTTCTTTGAAGAATAAATGGTCTTTTATCCTTTGTGCTCTATGTTCAGCCATTTCTGTATTTTTGGGGCTCTTCGCCGTTATAAATGTAAACATCCGTTAATACTGGAAATCAAGAGACCAGTAGAAGATGAGGTGTTTTCATATATTTGTCAATCTAAAGGAAGGGCAACTGGAGGAGCTTCTTCATATTCCGGAACCGTGGTACATTCGTCAGGTGGAATTCAGCCTGGAAGCCAAGCAATTGGACGTATACGTCAAGTTTAGAGAGCGGGCGTTATTTCCATGTGCAAAATGTGGTGAGCCCAATCAACCAGTTCGGGATATCGCTAACCACGACCGTACGTGGCGTCATCTCAATTTCGTTTTGAGTCTATCAATTTGCGGTTTCCATTTATTATCGACGCCTTCAAAATCTACAAAAATAAAGCCTATTCCTATACTAAAGATTCAAGTTGGAATAAGCTTTTTTGAAAGGTTATCAAGTGTGTTTGTTAAGTTGTATAGTGTATAGCTCTTGAATGTATTGTACAATCTGTTGGCTGGTATTGTAGTTGGTTTCATCTCTTGATTTTCATAAAAAGTTCTCTAATATCTTTATCTCAAAAATTTAGTTCAAAAAACTTCCTTCACCATAATCCCTTGATCTTTATATTCATCTAAATTGTAACTTAACCAACTTTTCTCTTCAGGTCTTTCTTTATAAAAGCGTAAAGTAGCATATTGGTCATCGCAACTCAAAACTATAAGAAATTTATGTCCAGGGAAACATTTTCTCAACTGATCTTCCCATCCTTCCATTATCTGAAATGCACAAATAAGAATATTGTTCTTTGTCATATCAATATCCTTAATGTAATCATTAACCCTGAGTTCATTACATGATGCTTCGTAACCTGTTTTATCTTTATGAAACTTCATTACCATATCCCAGTTGATATTTTCAGCGTTTAATTCTCCCTCTAAATCAAGAATAAAACACCCTCGAATTTCGACTATATTTGGATATAGTACCTTTTCTGATGGAAGAAAATTTTTGTTTGTCATGCTGATTAGACTTCTGAATAAATCACTTTTTAAATCAGACATATTTCTGTTGTTATACTCCATATCTTATCAACTCCCAAAACCCTATTTGAATATAGTGCTTTCTCCTAAAAACTTTAGCCCTTTATCAATCGCCTTTTGAACATCTTTATCTTTAAGAAGTTTTTGTATTTTACTAGGTGCCTTCTCACCAGTCTTTTGATTATAAAACTCTTTAGATTTTACATCAAAATACCACTTGGTATTATTTGGCTCATGATAATGAATTTGTCCATCTCTCTGGCCGGGATTTGGATTTTCAACATCAATTCTCTCTGTTTTACCATTTTGCCATGTTGTCTTACTTTCAAATTGAGTACCATTTTGTCCAAATGTTTTTTTAGCTTCACCCGTTCCCCCAGCGCCACCCTTACCCTGAGGCGTCTTCCCTGAATTACTCTCCATAACATTCCAGTAATTCTTCTGGGTCTTTGTCAGCTCAGATGGTTTTTTTACCGTGCTTTTATTTGAATATATATAACCACCAGCAGGGGCCACCTTCAAACCATAATTATTATTATCGGCCATTTTTTCAAGAGTATTTCTTATCCCTTGAATCCCATTCTTGAAGCTCTCTTTAACCATTTTTTGGCCAACTTTATACTCAAAAAACTTATCGCCTGTCCACACTCTTAGCTTCCCATTGACTATTTTCAATGGGCTTATTGCACTTTTTATAAATTTGGGCATTCCTATTCTGAATCCCGGCGGAATATCGTACGTCGTGCGCTCTCGGACAAAGAAGAAGTTCAATTGTCTGACATTCGGCTCATCATGAAACTGATTCTCAAGGTCCTTCGCTATCATTATTTTATCTTCTAAGGACAACCTATTGTCTTCCCAGGCATTATAATGCTCAGGGTCGGTGATTCTGCCAAATAGGATGTCCCTCATCCCCTGCTTCCGAAGCTGGTTCGGGAGGTGCAGAGTATCAATGGCTTGAAACCGCTCGATTAGCCGATTCAATCGGTTATTCGTTTCCCATACCTCGTCGGGGATTCGGCTTGCGCCAATTTCCACGGACCGGCTGAAATGAATCAGAAAGTTCACGAGCGTCTCTTTCGTTTGCGGTTCTCTTAGACCTTTGGCGCCGGTAAAAACTTTCCCCAGCAAAAACGTGAATTCCCCGTACATTTGACGGTTCAGTTCCTTTTCTTCATTCGTCAAGTGGGCATTCTTCATGCCTCGGATAACCGCATTGATAATGCTTGGACCAGTACTGCCGGAAGCAACCGGCATCATAGCGAGAGTGCCTAGAGAACTCTGTGCCAAACGCCCGGTGGTACTAGCAATAGGGATCATCCCCAGGACAGTCAGCGCGGCGGCCATCATTTTTCCGATCTGGGCCCCGTTGATAGAAGATACACTGGAAGCCTGAGTCTTCGCTTCCTGTGCAGCCGTATAAGCCTCTACCGTCATCAACGGGGGTTCAGGCACCGGTTCCAGATCGGTGACATGCACTGGCGCTTTGACGCTTCCTTCTTGGGTAAGAAGGCCGGAGCGCAGATCCGACTCGCCATCCAGAACCAGACTGCTCTCCCCGCCTCGTAAATAGATCGCTTCGCCAGCTTCCATGTTCCACCGCTGGCCTGCTTGAGCGGAGAAGCTGCCGCCGCGGATGGCAATGCTTCCCGAACTACGGATCTTCACTCCGCTCTGTTCATCGAGCCGAATGACCATGCCGCTCCCCGCATGCAGACGCAGTTCGTTGGCCACCAGCTCGAACCCGTTGCCTTGTTTGTTATGCCAAGCTTTCGCTTCCGGCTTCCGACCCGGATCCCGACTGCGCAGCGCTCCCCGAACGACGGCTTCCGCTTCTCTCGCGGAAGGCAGGTACAGCTGCACGCGCTCCCCTAGATCAGGCATGCTGTACCATCCGGTGTGTCCTTCTGCAACGTAGGTTGTCATATAAGGGAACCAGCAGCCATCTTCGGTCACATCATGCTCTTCATCGAGATCAAGCTTCAGTTGGACGCGATCTCGCTCTACCCCGCATACGGCAGCTCCCATGACAGCGCCTGCGGCAAGCGAATTCTCTTGGCGAGACCAGACGGCGTTCTCCTCCAAGCATAATTGATATGTATGAAGAAGCAACCCTTGTTTCATTTCACTTACCGCCTCGATCACTACCGTTAGCGCGCCGTCTGGGAGGCGTAGACGGTCACCCAATGAACAATAATATTCCAGTTCAATTGAATATATTGTTACCGGAGTAATCATGTTCTCCCCGACAGCAGGACTCCCGCTCAACCCTTCCTGCCCATGCAAAATCTTTTTTCTCCGATAAGGAATATGGCGATCCAGCTCCCGCAACCTTCCCTCAGGCAGCCCAAAGAAGATCTTTGGAGCGTCCGCCATAACTTCAGGCACTAAGACCGTCCCGAATCGGGAAGCCATTCGCTTCAGAAAAACCCAATCTGTCTCCTTGTATTGCAGTGTAAAAGCTTCTAACGGTGCCGCTTCACTCGCAGTATCAATGACATCTGCTCCCTTGTAATTCTCGATTACACGCTCGATCAGTTCCTCATAAGATACATCCGTTGGATGAAAGGAACGGCTCTTGATTTGCACATCCAGTTCATACGTCCACGAGACCGCTTCCAAGGTTACATAATATATGCCGCGGGCCATACGGACTGTTCGAGTGAGCAGTTGTCCCTGGAACAATGTCCGCAGGACGCTGCCGTCATTCGTGATCTGATGCACCGCGACAGATTCGCCCGCGTCTGATGAATCAATCACCCGCTCTCCTTGTTCCTCACTCAAGATGCCGCTTAGTACCATTCGGGCATGATGATTAACCCGCTGCTCGATTCGCAGGTCCGTAATTTGCTGTACTCCGTATTTCCATGAAAGGCGCACATTATGATACCCTGCTAATTCTATAAACTCCCCCGTCTGATTCATCTTCTCCTCCTCCCCGGATAGCAGCAGACGCGCTACGGCAGCGCATTGAGCTCCTGCCGCTTGACCGCTTATCCATCAATCCAGGTCCTGCCCATCGTTCTCGATCCGAATCGTTCCGCAATACAGGCATTGATGGGTGCAACGGCTTAGCAGGGCCGGTTTCCCATCTACCAACACATCTCCTTTTCCATTAGCCCAGGGAATCGTCACTACAGGAACACAAGGCGCTTTCTTCACGCCATAGATATCCACCATATTGCTGGCCTGTACGGCTGGATTGAGCGGACTGAAGCAGTTGCCGAAGGAAGGTATGGTAATTCCGGGCAAGAAGTCTCCCGTATTCAACTGAGCCTTGCCTTTGAGATAGGTGCCATGGCTTTGCAGCATTTTAAGCCGTCCCGGCTGAGTCCCGTAACTGCAGCTAACAATCGCTCCTGCCACGACATAGCTTTCTTTGGCGCCTTTGCCCGGTTCGATGCGAATTTCCTGTGGTTTGCTCATTTATCGCACACCCCTTTCCTCATCGCTTAATCCCTTTCCACTTCTTCAAGGCAAATTCCGTAAAAATCCCTTCTCAGCATGCTCTCGGCCACAGCCAAGTTCACAATCCATATCGTTTCGCGCACGCCATCCACCTGGAAGAACGGTTCGTATGTTTTGTTGCCTTCTAGCACGAGCCGTTTCAATGCCCCGTCCTTAAAATATTCGCTCCGGACAGAGAGACAGCGAGTTCGGGGAGGAGAGGCGTTCCAGTACACTTCCTGATGCACCCGTCTGACATCGGTCAGAATGACTAGATTCCAGCGCATATCAGGCATATACTTCTCAAGCAATTGCTTGAATTTATCCGAAACTAACGGCAATGGCCGTTCTAAAAAATCCACGTATTCCACATGTTCCTGCTCTCGAATCGGAAAGGACAGAGAGGTTGAATCCCCCTCAGTCTTTCCATTCTCCGATAACTGGAAGAGAGAATTTGATAAACCGACCGGAATAGCACGGCCCTCAATCCGACCGTCCTCGGCAAGCTTGAAGTACCGGTTCATGATGTACTCCCCTTTCCTTGAGACAGTGACAGACAAGCCTCTCGTCCCGGAAATATTGCACCGTCCAGACTTGAATCGGAGAAATCCGTATCTGTCAAATCGGCCTCACGGAAATCCGCATTTGTCAGATCCGACTTCTGGAACCGGACACCTCGAAGAGTGGCTCCACGGAAGTTGGCTCCCCGCAAACAGGTCCTCACAAAGACGGCGCCATCCAATTTAGCCCTTGTAAAATCGGCTTCCTCCAAGTCGCAGTCCGCAAAACGGACGCCTTCCACACCAGGAGGCGCCCAATCCGGTACCGGCATGCCCGCCTTCCCCTGCACACAGTGAAAGATCGAAGCCTTCATGGAGCATCCGCTATATTTGGCCCCTTGGACGAGGCTGTAGGCAAAATCGGCGCTATCCAATTGGCAGTCATTCCAAACCGTACCCAGCAGAAACCCTTCACCCAATCGGCTGCTCTTCAGATCGCAGTTCCGGAACGAGCTATAGCGAAAATCAAGCGCATGATAGTCACCGCCTGATAAATCAAAACCATAAAAATCCTCATATGTATATGCAGCCGAATCATTCTTCTCCTGAAGCCAAGCTCTCACTTCCTCCGAGTCCCGCTCCCGCTCATCCAATCGGAATATACATTCGCTATGGGAGAGATAATCTCCGACGCGCACCTCAAACACCGCTTCCTTCTTCAGCTCCTTGAACTCAGGCAGGGCAGCCGCCTCCATCAAAGAGAGGCGAATCAGATTTACAACAAAGCGATGGAAATGCTCCGCTTCCAGGAGTCGAATCCGATCAAGCTGCGGCAAAGTGACCGCTCCGGAATAGTCGGTAGCTGCCCGTGTCAGTTCACCCATGAGGCGGTCCAAATAACAAAAAGCCCAGGAGGCATCATAGTTGTCCTCAACCGGACGGAAGTCAAACAACCATGACGCATCAGACGCTTGAACAAGATAGCTGGCACGGCCATGCGCAATATCGGTTCTTAGCATGGAGTACGTAATAAAGCCAATACGTCCCTTCTTTCCTGCAAGCTGCTTCATACGGATAGACATACACAGTTCCTGAAAAGAATGGACGAATTCTCTCATCCATGCCGTCTTCTCTTCCTTCCAGCACTCCATGAACTCACGAAGCACTTTCTGCCGTGCCAGGGGTACCTGCTGTCTGAAATGCGCCAATGCTTCCTCTCTGCTCACAACGCTCCCTCCCCTCAGCCGCTCAGTTCGAGTTGACAGTGGCGCCTGTCAGGCTTGCATGTCCGCCCAGATGGAGCTGGCTTCCCTTGCAGCTAAGGTTCATCTCGCTTCCTGCAGATAGTACCACTTTCTTCGCAGCGTTCATCGTAATATCTCCGTCCGCTGTAATGCTGATATTTTTACTGCTGGCAATGTGAATGCCCTCTTGCTCATTCAGCCGAATGTAAATGGCTCCCTCTTTACCTGTAATGACAACCTCGTCAGGAGCCAGCATAATTTCCTTCCCATAGGGAGTTCGGAAGATTTTGACTTCCGGGTTATTTAGTTTATCGTTTTCCCCGGTTCGGGTCTGTTGCCTCGCGGCACCGCCCGCAATGCCTTCTTCCTCCTTGCTGCCAGGAAAATATACCGTTACCGGGTCTCCTATCTCGGGCATGACATACCAACCGGTGCTTCCTTCAGCCGTATACATGGAGGAATAACGGAACCAGCGTGCCTCCTCGATGTTCTGTTCCGGATCGAATTCGAAATGAACTTTTACCTTGTCCCCAGCTACACCGATAACCCGCCCATGAATCGAGGCGCCAATCAGATTTTCGTTATCATATGCCTTCTGCCGCAGCCCTTTATGAGAACAGAGTACATAATGATGCTGGACAATGCCATCCGTCATAGCCGTGTACGCTTCGCATACGAACAAACTTTTGCCCTTGAAAAAAACATGGCTTCCCAATTCAAGCACCCTATCTGTCTCAATCTCATAAGTGATAAAGTCATCTTCGATCACTTTCGCCATCTCATTCTCCGTAAAATAACGGAAAGGCTCTACACGCTTCCTGACAATATAATTGACCTGCTCCATGCGGACGGCGGCGTCGCCCTCATAGATGCCAAAATAAAATTTGGGCTTATCAAATTGAGAAGCCGGCATAAGGCTCGTATGATACCGGGAGGCCATTCTCCTCAAAAACTCCCAATCGGTCTCATTGTACTGGAGGGCGAACCGGCTCAACTTGGCTCCGCCTGTCGCTTCATCCATCACATCAAGGCCGGGATAGTCCGCGCCGATCTGCTTCAGCATATCCGGAATCGTAATGTGAACATTCTGGAAGGAGCGAGTCTTCTGCTTGACATCCATCAAATAAGTATGGGAGACTGCTTCCACTTCCACATAATAGACGCCCCGCACCACATTTATCTCAATAGAGAGGGCCATCCCACGGAACAACGGCTTGCTTCCGCCGTCCTCATCCACTTGATACAGCTCGACGGGAGTATTCGCTTCCGTCATCTCCACATAGCTGTCCTTCTTCTCCTCAGAGACAATTCCAGTGAAGCGTAACCGGGTATGCTCATTGATCTGCTTCTTCATGGACAGATCGCTTAAGCGAACTAACTCATATGGAAAAATTTTTAGGTTGTCATATGTTAAGCTCATTCCTCTAGACCCCCTTTTGTTCCTCTTCCACTTGAATGGCCTTCAATATGCTCTTCCCTACCGGTTTCCATATCTTCGACTCCGCCTCTGAGCAGTTGAAGGAACATAATAATGCTCTCCCGTTCAGCTCGGTGAATAGCATGTAATGATACAAGTTGCCATCCAATGAACCTGTAATGAACTCGCAATACCCTGCAGGCTTGCCTTGATTGGTTGCCGTCATGCCTTGTCCTATCCAGGAGCGAACTGGCTGTACTGATCGCAGGACATGTATCATTGTGTCTGTGAAAAATTCAATATCCCGATTGGGAACAGGGTCGGGTGTGTAATGAAAGGCCAGGCTGACCGTTCCGGTATCGTTCGAATAAATCAGGGAAGGCCGATGTTCAGAAGGATATTTGATACTGGCCTCCTGCCTCGTCAGCAGGCGGAAGGTTCTGGGCAAAGGCGCATAAAGCGTATCCTCGATCAATTCGATAAGGAAAAAAGGTACAAGTTCGTCGGCAATTCGCACGAGCGGTTGACTCACGTCAATCGAGGCCTCCTCGCTGATCTCTGCTGTATCCACCGGAGGTTTTTCCTCTTCTTCAGCAGTCAAATCGCTCCTCTCTGCTTCGAGCTCTTTCATCATCGTGATGATCTTCTCATCCATATGCTCCACGATGCACCCCTCCTGGCTGTATAATTCAAAACATGGTTCAATCCACAATCACCCGCTGCCGCCCGCCGGGACGCATGTCCGGCGCCATGGCCCGGCCGCTGCCCGCTTCGCTCAGCACCCGGCGGAGGCCGGCGTAGAGCCGATCGTTAGTCAGCTCACGGTAGCCAGTGCCGAGCCGCTGGCCAAGGTAGTGCTGGATAACGTCCCGCTCCACCGCGCCGCCGTTCAGGCACAGCATGGCGAAGGCCGCGTCATGCGCATGCTCGATGCGGGTCTTCAGCAGCTCCTGCGCGAAGTACCGCAGGATGAAGGGCGACAAGGTGCTCTGCCCGATGCCCGCATGCGGCACATGGATGACATTCAGCGTGTTGAACTCGGTAGACAGGTCGGTGAAGCTCTGGTAATCGTCCCGCAGCCGCGCGCCCTCCTTCAGCTTGAAGCGGCCCAGTTCCATCTCGTTCGCCTTCACCTCGGCCGTGTCTTCGTCCAGCACGATCTCCCCCGGGAGCGTCGTGAAGTCGCTCGACGGCTGCTCCGCATGGAACCGGATCTTGAGCACAGTCTCCCTCCCGGTCGAGCGGTAAGGCAGCTCATGCTCCTGCTCCAGCATATAGATGAGGCCTCCATGCTTGACGATGCCTTTGCCGACCGTCAGGCTGCGGGGGCCAACCTGAACCTCGGTCCCGGCCAGCACCCCGCTCGAATAGGACTGATAGGCGATGTCGACGAATTGCCGCGGGAAGTCCCGCAGATTCTCCAACATGTCCGTCTTCAGAATCCGGCCCCGATGGAAATGCGGCACCTGATGTTTGAACAAGGCGCAGCCTCCTTTCCGTTCTGTCTCGATTATTTCAAGCCGTCGAAGAAATCCAGCTCCGACAGATCATTCTCGAAGGCATAGAACTGCTTCGCACCGATATAGAGCTGCTCGTTCAGCCGCGCGACCGGCACGGTGTCGAAGCCCCAGCTGCCGTCGCCGGCGAAGACGAACCATTTGGCCTCGCCGTTGGCAATCGAGTCCGTGTCATCCTGCGGAATCCGATCGCCGTATTCCGCAGCAATCTCCTCGTACCGCACCGGGCGGTACGCCGTGAAATCATTGGCGTACACCGCGATATAGCGCAGCTGGCCGTCCGCGTTGCGGATGTTGAACTCGATCTCATGCGCGCCCAGCGGCCGCGAGATCGAGCCGCGCGCCTGATCCAGCCGTTCGTAGCTCGCGATCAGCAGCTTCTCCTGCCCCGTATGGGTCAGGGCGCTGACCGAGTACGGCACGATCGGCGCCTGATTTGTCAGCCGCGCTTCAATCAGCCCCGCCTTCCGGGCGCTCAGGTAGCGCAGCGCGCCGCGCAGGCAGGCCAGCTTCAGCTCCGGCACCTTGCCGGAATCATCCGCCTTCTGCCGGAACTCGATCGCCCGCCCGGGCACGAACTCCTTCAGCGCTTCCCGGAACACGTCGATCCGGCACGATTGGCCGGTCAGCTTGATGATGGAATAATCCTGCAGCCGCCCGTCACGGAAAAACTCGTCCAGGAACTTATGCACGATCGCATAGATGTCGGCCCGAATGAGATGGTTGATCTCCTGAATGTTGAACACGACATCCGGCGGCTCGTGCACGTCCCGGAACTGCCCTTTCTCCCGCAGCGACAGGCACCACCGATCCAGGACCGTCAGATGCAGATCATCCTCCGCCCGGCTGCCGCGCCCCGAATCGAAGCGGCTCCGCAGAATTCCCGTCCGGCGGAAAAATTCCTTCTTCATCCCGTCCGCCATCTCCCACAGGACGTAGAAATTGTTCCGCACCCGCTGATACTCATCCCGGGAGCGGTGCTCATATTCCTTATACCGGGTCGGAATAACCGCCTCCGCCTCGCGGTAAGCGGCGTCGAATGCCTCATAGACCGCCTCCGCCCCGAATTCATCCACATGGCGGTACAGGTCGGCCGCCGGGATATCGATCAGCGAATCGATGTCCGGCACCGTTCCGGCCATCGCTCCGCCGCCGCGGTAATGCCCGGCGAAGACGATTTTCATGAATTGCATGATCCGGTACGTAATGTTGTTGCCGCCGAAGTTCGTATCCCCATTTTCATAGGACGTATGGATGTCCAGCTTGTAGGCAATGTGGCTGTCCTCGATGCGGAAGCGGCAGGAGGACAGGTCGGTCGTCCCTCCGCCGCAGTCGATGACCAAGGCCTTGTATTCCTCCCCATCGAGGAATCGCTGCTGCTCCATCTGATTGGCAATCGTGTTGTACAGCACGGCCAGCCCTTCGTCGAGGGCATCGTCAGACTCGATCCGGTATTCCGGCAAAATATCGGCGAACATCTCGATGAACTGCTTCTTCAGCTTGACCGGGCCCGACAGATGCAGATGCCGGAAGCGGCATTTGAACTGATGCTCCGCCATGCGGATGACATGGAGCGTATAAGCCCGGATCAGCTCCTGCCGGGACACGGATGCCGCATTTCCCTGCGCATCCATCACATCTTCCCGCTTCTTGTAGTTGTTCACCCACCGCTTCATGCCGTGGAAGACGGTGGCGCTGCCGCTGTAGCCGTTCCTTTTCCGGTCTCGCAGCGCATCGTAGCCGAAATGATAACGGATGCGCTCCGGATCGGAGCAATCCGCGACGCCGATGACAGTCGGAAGCACCTCGATCCAATCCGCATCCGCAGACGTCGTGTCGGGGAACGCCACATAGTTGATCCGATCGAGGCGAATGCGTCCGCTCAGCACATCGTTCGTATTAGGCGAAGCGATATAGCCGCTGTCCAAATACGCTCCGGCCGTCGTATTCGAGGTGCCGAAATCGATCGCCAGGATGGCATCGGTCTCCTCCAGCTCGCGGATGTCCAGATCGGTGACCGGAATTTTGTAATAATACAGATGCGCCGGAGGGAGCGGCGTATCGCGGTAATACGTGCGGTACACGTACTCGGACACCGCCCGCGGGAAGAAGAGCAGGCTGTACTGGCGGTTCGCCGTCTTCTTCACCTCGGCCTCCTCGGCCATCGCCAAATAAAAGCTTCCCCGCGCCGAACCGTCCTTCACCAGATTGAGAATCGCGCACAGCTCCAGATTTTCATTGACGAGCAGCACGTTCGATTCAGCAATCTCCTCCCCCGCCTCTACCCGGTAGCCGTCGAACCGGTCCAGCTTCAAGCCGGAGTACAGCGTAATCTTCGCCGGAATCCGGATGCCTCCGGCATCGGTCATAGGCGTGCCCAGATACTTTTTCATGGCCGCCTCGACCCGCTCGAATCCGCCCGGCCGGACGCCAGTGATGAGCAGACTCTCGTCTGCGCCCCGGTATTTCATGATGGTCGCGATCAGTTCGTCCCGATCCAGCGTGTGGATCAGCCCCTCGATCAGCTTCTCCCGCTGGCATATGTTCCGGAGCTGGAACGTCGTCATTTCCAACAGTTCCTCCCGGTGATACTGCGCCCGCTTCCGGGCATCCTCCCGGCGTCCCGGCTGCGTGTACAGCTTGTACGAGTATCCGGCCATAAGTTACCTCTCCCTCCGGCTGTCAACTTCGTGACCTGCCCTATCATGAACGGCCCATCCTTGCCTGCAACCATTGCGATGAACCGATAGCTTAACGTACATAACAATGCCATCTCATTTCTTTGAAAAAACCATCGTTCACCCCGGGCAGCCTGCTGTTACAGGGAAATCTGCCACGACAGAGCAACCTGCCACTACTGCAGGGCATCTGTCACTTGCAGAGCACTCTGCCCTACAGGACCGTCTGCCACTCCCGTGCAGTCCGCTTAGAGAGCAGTCCGGGCTAATACAGAGCAATCCGCCCCAACTGCATCGTGTCGTCCACCTCGATAATGCCGAAGTGATCGCGCCAATACACTTCCGTATGGAAGCGCGCCGGCAGGAACAGATCCGTAATCAACTCCACCTTCGCCCGGACCGCCTCCGACTTTTCATGCCCCACATAGATGAGCAGCTCATCCTTATCTTCACAATTCACGTAAATGGTCGAACGGCGGAAAATGCGCCGCATCGTATCCCGCAGCAAATAGACGGCTTCGCCCGTCTCATACAGACGCAGCACATTGCACGCGACCGCCTCCTGCTCATCGCGGGTGAACAGCGGGATCGCTTCACTCACGCGGGGGCCGAACCGTCCCTCCGCCATATCGCGCAGCACGAACCGGATGTAGTACTCGCGCCGGTTCATCCCCTGGTAGCGGTCAATTCCGGTCAGGAAGTGCAGAATGATGTCGAACAGCGCATGACGGAGCTCGGTATCCTCTTCGTTGTTAATATCGAACAGGTCCTTGAACAAGTCGTAGAAGCGGTAGTACGGATTGACCTCGACCTTCTCCAAATGCTGCAGCGCGCGCGTGTTGAGATCCTGGAGGCTGAGCTCCATATAGGGCGAGTAGACGCGGGCCGGAGCGAACCGGATATCCTTCGCCTCGATGCCGGCTTGTTCCGCCTGGATGACCAGATCCCATATATAATTCACGCCCATTCCCCTTCACACTTGTATTCCGGAAAAAACATCTGCACTTCCGACACGAGGAAGCTCATCTGATCCTGTAGAAGGAAGCGCTCGTCCTCTTCCGCCTGGCGAGCCCGGAAGGCGAGCCGCATCACCTTTTTGTCCCGTTCCGTGCGGACATTGTCGCTGACGAACGGATTCATCTCGTACGTCTCGGGCGATCCGTCGCTCCGATCGCGGATATCGACCCGCTCCAGCACAAGCAGGCGAGCCGCATCAAAAGCATGCACGATGCGGATGATCTCCCCCGTCGCCCGGACGATCTGTCCCTGCCGGCGGGCATATTTCCCGATGAAGCCGTCCGTTCTCCGGTTGGAGACGAGCGGATAGCTCAGGCTGCCGAGGCGGGCGGCGACGGGCTGGGCGATTTTCAGGACGCTCCAGGTGCCCGCCTTCTCCTGCGGCGACACGATGGTCAGCTCATCCCGCGAACGCTTGATATAGCGGATGTTCTCCTCGTCGCCCTCCACCAAATAGCCGTGCTCGCTGCCCGTCTTATGCAGCGACAGCACATGCTCGTAGTTGATCCGATCGGAGGCCGGAACCGGGAAGCCGCTGTTCTTGATGGCCAGCCGCTCGATATTCCAGAGCGGAACGACATCGACCCGCTTATGCGGCTCGTATTCCTCCAGATCGACCGTAATCTCGCTGATCTCCTCATCCTCCTGCGGCACGGCGTCGCAATGCGTCAGCAGCACGTCGACGAACTTGTAGGCGTACGGATGATTGACCGTCTTCCACGGCACATTGTTCTGCTGGAACACGTGATACAGCTTCTCGATCTCTTCAATATAGCGCCTGCTCTGCACAAGCCGGACCGAGATCGGGTAGCATCCGCCGGACGTGATCATCTCCCCGCGGAACGTTCGCTCCCCGTCCAGTAGCCCCCGCAGCGCTGCATAATCGCACTCCAGGAACAGCGTGAACAGCAGCGCCTCTTCCTTCCGCTGCATATGGTCCAGCAGCCGGCTCATGTCGAGCAGCTTCGGCGCCGCGTCCTCCGGCAGCATCGGATGCAGGAAGTCATGAATCGGGTCCAGCTCGTCGCGGCGGCACAGCGAGACGAAAACATCATGCTTCTCTTCGCCGTCCTCCACCTCATCGAACACTTTGCGCTCCATCTTCCGGTTCATCTCTTCCTGATACTCCACTAGATTGAGGAACAACCCGGTCATCAGCTGCTTGAGCTGCTTGCGCTGCTCCAGATCCTCCATTTTGCTTAACCGATCGGAAATGATATCCTTCATGGCGATGATTGACCCTCCTTCTCCTCAGCTTCCCCGGCGTGGGCATGCTCCCCGGCTGTTGCCGCTACTGTAGTGCCCGTCCGGCACGGCACGGCTCCCTGCCGGAGCGTCCGTGACCCGGCAGGGAGTGCCCCCGGCGGGGAGTACCCGCGGCAAGCACCACTGACGGCGCGGCTGTCACGATAGTGCCCGCGGGAGCACACCTGACGGCGCCTGCCACGATAGGGCCCGTGGGAGCACCACTTACAGCGCGGCCCGCCACGATAGTGTCCACGGGAGCACACCTCCGGCAGAAAATCCTGTAAAAATACAGCTTTGTTTGCTGAGCACTGCCCTCTCCGCATCAATCCTGCAAAACTGCAGCATTTTGGCGGACTATCCCGGGATTTGGCCCGCTATGGGCAAAATTGATGTAGTTTTGCAGTATTTTCCACTTTCCAGCGCTTATTCCAGCAAAAATCCTGCGCGTGTGCAGGAATTCTTGATTAGTTCGCCCGAATTGGCATTATCGAGTTGGGCCGTCTCCCGCTTCTCCGGAGTCCGCCCCCGAATTCATACCTGGGTTCGCGCTTGAGCCACCGCCGGAGTTCGTCCCGGAGTTCGTCCCGGAGTTCATCCCGGAGCTCGTTCCAGACTTTGTGCCAGATCCAGCGCCAGAGTTCTCGTCGGATTTCCTCCCGGAGTCTGAACCCGAACTCGCACCCGGGCTTGTATCCGGGCTCTTCCCCCGGCCCGCGCCCGAACCGTTGCCCGCAGCCGCGCCCCCATTCGAGGCGCCTGCGGTTCCCTCCGCGCCGCTTCCCGTACCGGACGCGGCTGCGCTGCCGCCGCCGGAACCTCCGCTCTGGCTGGCGGCATTCGCCCCTGCCGCAGGCGGCGCTTGCCCGGTCCCGGCTGCTGCCGTTCCAGCCGCGGAACCATCCGTGCCGGCGGCAGGTTGAGGCGGCGGATTGAGCTTGTCGACCGCCTTGTCGATCTTCCGCTCCATACCCAGCACCCGCTCCAACATGTCAATCTCTTGATAAATCTGCTGCGCTGCCGAATAAGCATCAATCGCCCCGACATAATCCTGGGCGGCGAACTGCTGATCGCCCTTTTTCTCAAGCTTGTCGCCCTCGAGCAGCCGCTTCTCCTTCTTCAGCCCGGTTACCTTCTCCTCCGCGTCCTCCAGCTTCTTGCGAATCTCCTTCTCGCCGTCGACGAAGCCTTCCTCGATGGCCGCCCGGCGCGCCCTCTGATACGAGCTGCGGGCACCGACGAAATCCTGCGTCTCGAACTTCATGTCCCCTTCCTGCACCCAGCTCATAATCTGCATATACAGGTTGGTGCGTTCGATTTTGTCCTCGAGCTCCTTATGATTGAACTCCTTGTACGGCTTCGCTTCCTCCTGCGCTTTGATGTATTTGTCCAGCGCCTTCGCATAATCCCGTTCCTTGAAAAAGCCGTCTCCGTCCACCATCAGCTGCATCAAGCGCTGCTTCTTGTCGAACAGATCGCGGTGATAGCGGTCCTTCAAGCGCTTGGCCATATTTCTCGCCTCGCTGTACTCGTTCACGGCCTTCGCATAATCGCCTTCCTTCATGTACGTGTCGGCATTCTGCTGGAACTCGATCATATTCGTAGCCGCCTCCGCCTTGCGCGAGACTTCCTTCGCGTAAAGGTAAATGGCGCCGCCTCCCGCCACGGCCAGGATGACCAGCGCGATCAGCCATTTTTTCAGCTGCCGCCACTTCTTCTTCGGATCCTCCTTGAACGCCTTGTTCACGTAGACGGCAACGGCGGTATAATTATTGACCGTGCCGCGCTGCTTGCTGAGCAGCACGTCCTCGAGCGTATCCGTGAAGTCCTCCGGCTCCTTCGCTTCCTCGAGCGCATCCAGCATCTCCAGGCGGTGCACCTCTTCCCACAGGCCCGGCGTGCACAGCAGCAGCACATCGCCGTCGGAGAGTGGCACCTTCTTCGAAACGAACGGCTCGAAGGCATCGGGACGGCCCATATAATTGAGCAGGTTATGGCGCTCTGCGTGATGGTCGATCGCCGCATCCGAGATCTCGCCGCTATTCGCCATCGCCTGCGCCAGACTCTGATCCTGGCTGCGCCCGAACAGGCGCCCGCCGCGGAAATGGTACAGGCGCGCATGGCCCGCCACCGCCCAGACCATCTTCGAATAGTCAGTGACGACCAGGATCAGGCTCGCCTTGAGCCGCACCCGGCGGCTCTCTTCTCTGAGCCATTCATGCGCTTCCTGCATGTACCGTTTCAATCTCAGCGGAGACATCGTCGGCTTCTCAGTGAACCGCCCCAGGATGCTCTTCACGACCATCTCGGCGCTGTCCGCCTCCCGATCCGCATCCAGGCCGTCCGCGACGACCCAGCAAGCCATATCATCGAGCTCGACATAAGCGAAATAATCCTTGTTATGTAGAAAAGAACCGGCTTCCGACACGAAGCTGGTCTTGAAATCGCTGTTCTCCTTCCTCATCCGTACCCCCGCTTTTCCCCTATTCCGCACGCAGCTCTGCAGGCTCTCCTTCATGTGACGGGAATGATGCCCCCGACTCGCCGACCGAACCGCTTCTTCGGCTCCTTATATTCCGACGCAGCGAATGCCACGGCCCTCCGGCCTCTTAACTTCCGACACACCGAATGCCACGGCTTATCCAGCCCCTTAGCTTCCGACGCAGCGAATGCCACGGCCCTCCGGCCTCTTAACTTCCTGCACACCGAATGCCACGGCCCTCCGGCCTCTTAACTTCCTGCACACCGAATGCCACGGCTTATCCAGCCCCTCAGCTTCCGACGCAGCGATTGCCACGGCTCTCCGGCCTCTTAACTTCCTGCACACCGAATGTCACGGCTTATCCAGCCCCTCAGCTTCCACCGCAGCGAATGGCCGACTTTCGTCGTGACGCAGGCCCCAGCCGCTTCGGCCCCGCAGGCTCTGGCTGCCATCGCTCCCTCCGGCTCGCCCACACTCAGTCATGATCGACGATGACGATCGTCGCGTTGTCCTGATTCGCCAATCCCTTGGCTTCGATGGCCTCGATAATCTCCTCGGCCGCATCATTCGGCGATATCGGCTGGGACAGAATCGCCTCCAGCTCCACCTCGGTCATCGTGTTGTAGACGCCGTCGCTGCACAGGATGACCCGATCCCCGGGCCGGAGGTCGAACGGTTCGCTGCCCATCTCCATCCGGGCGAAATGCTCGTAGCCCAAATAATTGACCAGCCGCTTCCGCAGCGGATGATCGATCGCTTCCTCCTTCGTCAGCTCCCCTGCCAGACAGCGCTCCTGCAGCACGGATTCCAGCGTATGCTTCTCATTCATCCGGATGAACTCCCCGTCCCGGAACACCATGATGACACTGTCCCCGACGGCGGCCCAATACAGCCAGTCCCCGGCAATGACGCCGGCGACGAGGGTCGTTCCCCCGGGAGCGCCCTGCAGTTGCTGCAAAATCTCCGAATTGCTGACCTTGGCCGCCTTCGCGAAATAATCATGAACGTCCCGGATATCGGACAGCTTCAGAAATTCCCGGATGAACACGGTCACGGCAATCGTGCTCGCCAGACGCCCATGGGCGAGGCCGCTAATGCCGTCGGCCAGCACGGCGGCGGTGCCATGCGGAGTCGTCACGCTGGAGAAATAATCATCCTGCTCGTCCCGCGCGCCGATCGTCTGCCCGTTCCCGATCGGAACTCCCGGCTTGTCGGGAGCGGCGTTCGCCAGCAAGCGGCGCCGCGCCCCGAGCAGCAGCAGAATCGCCGCCGCCGCACCCAGCACGATGATATACGGCACCCATTCCTGTAATTCCATCGGGATGCCCATATTAACCTTCGTTATGGTCCCACTCGAAATGGACCCCACAAAGCGGAATAAAGATGAACTTGCTCCGGCCGAGCTGAAGGACGTCGTAAGCGGCCAGCTCTACCGGCGTATATACCGCTTCGTTATTGTGATAGGCCAGGCCGGAAGCGTCGCCCGGCAGGAGATAGAAGTTGCGCTTCTTCGGGTCGTACACGATGACGGCGTGATTCCGCCGCGAGATCGCATTGTCGCCCAGAATGCGGATGTGCATGTCCTCGGAGCGGCCGATGAAGTTCTTCTCGGCGCGAATCCGGTAATCTTGGCCGAGCTGGGGACCCTCGATGCAGACGAGCCACCCCGTTACCGGGTCAATGCCCGTCGTCTCGCCCAGATAAGGCATCGTCTTCTCGTCCTCTTCCGGCCGCACCGGCTTCTTCGCCGCGGCGTCGCCGCTCGGCGCCGCCTCCACCGAGATACTGCAATAGGGGCAAATATTGCCGTGCTTGCGCGTGCTGAACATGTGCCCGTTGGCGCATCTTGTCAGACTCATCCTGTTCATTCCTCCGTTACTCGATTCTTTATAGAGGTCTTGCTTCTATCGATATAGCGCTCATGGCGCTATTTCACCACGATTCGCGTATTGGCAATGCAAATAATATCGCCGGATTCGATCCGGTGCGGCCCGTCTTCCTCCAGCTGCACCGCCGTCCTGCGTCCGGCCGGCTGAATGCCGACGCCGTTGCGGGAATCGAGGTCCTCCACGTACCAGCTTCCCGAAGCATAGTTCAGCACCGCGTGATGCTTGCTGATCAGCGACGCGTATTCCGAATCCGACAGATCTATGTCAACCTCGCTTTGCGCAGAGCTCTTGCCGATAAGCAAGGATGTTTCCCCATGGATGTACCATTCCTTCACGCTCTCCCCTTCTTCGTCCAGGAGAACGAGCTTGGCAATGGCTGCGCCGTCCTGCCGGCGCTTCATGCGGCTTCGAGCCCTCCAAGCGGCATAGACGACTGCCCCTGCGGCAAGCAGGACGCCGACCGCCACCTTCAATACCAGATCCGCATTCCATATGTATACGTAGAACAGCGCTGCCGCCGCAATGCCGGCAATCAGCACATCGATGACCACAATCCAGCCGGAACGGTGCTTCCGGTCGGGATGGGCTTCTTCATAATCCGCTTCATACCTCACATTCGATTCCTCCAACAGTCCAAGGATCCCGTGCCAAGACGGAGTCCGTCCAGAATCAATATGCCAATGTACCGTCTGTCTAACTTCAATGAACTCAATGAATCCTGCCTCTGACTGATACGCATCTGGCCGCCGCTGCGGCGGCCCGCCCGGTTACCGGGGAGCCGGATGCGCTTCCGAATACGCTCAGGCACAAGCCATGCCTGCGATGAGGCGAACCGCTTCCATTCGGATCGTCGCCCCGCCCCTTCACTTCTTCCGCATGCCGAAATACCGCTGGAACATCGCCGCCGCGTCGATCGGCTCCGACGCTTCCTTGTCCGCGCCCTTCATGCCGGTCGGCTTCTTCGTCTTCGGATCGAAGCCGAAGAACCGGGCGAAGTTCGCCTCCACATTCCGCGGATCGAACGGTTCCTGCGCGGACATCCCCGCGGCCTCGCGCGGGCGTTCCGGCCCGGCTCCCCGCTGTCCGCCATGGCCGAATGCCTTGTCGGCCTTTCCTTTCCCGTCCAGCTCTTCATCATACGCGGAGCGCGCAGCTTCATCCTGGAGCACCGCATACGCTTCATGAATCTGCTTGAACCGCTGCTCGGCCTCGGTGCTGCCGCCGTTCACATCGGGATGATGCTGCTTGGCGAGCCGCCGGTAGGCCTTCTTGATCTCGTCCGGCGCCGCATCACGCCGCACGCCCAGCACGTCATAGTAATTCGCAGCCATCCGCATCCTCCCCGCCACTCGCTAAGAAATAAAATTTAAGAGGCACGAAGCCTCTTAAACTTGGATTGCATGTTCCGATACGCCGCGTGTCCGGGAACCCGATTACATCGGGTAACCGCCGTCGATCGTTGCGAGCTCGGTTTTGTCTTTCTTCTGCTTGATGTAGAGGCTGAATGTTCCAACCCCTTCCGTGTCGCCGTACGTCTCGGTGTAATCGACGACGAACGCGTTAGGGAAGTACACCTTGCGCACGACTTGATCCGCGGCGATGACTTCCAGCGTCACTTTGCGGTAGCAGTCCGCCTTCTCGGCCGGAACGAGCGACCACAGCGCCAGCTTCTTCGTGTCGTCGGCATTGTCGCCGTCGGTCGCCGTGATGATTTTGCCGGAGATGCGCATGGTCGCGCCAACGTCCGTCGATCTTGCGTTGGAGTCGTCCGGCGTGTCGGTGTCATAGACGACCTTTTGGATGTTGTCCATGCCGAGCTCGATTGTTTCTGCACCTTCTACTCTGAGAATGAATCCCATGAATACTACCTCCTTGAATGTGGATGAGATTGATGCCGGAGGCGATGAACGCTTCCGGGATTTATGTAGAGAGGCGAGCTTGGTTAAGCACACCTCCAACATACGTTTCCAAAATCCGGCCATACGGGTCACGCCTTGACCGGCGTCGTGCCTTTCGTGATCATGACTTCAAGATTTTTCACATTGCCATTGAACACGAGATCGATGTGGCACAGATTGCTCTTGTCATCGATGATATAGGACATGTCGTCGCCATCTTGAATGATGGAGTTGACATAGCCGCGCGTACCGAGCCATTTGCTCTTTTGGCTGCTCGGGTTGTTGCTGAAGAACTTGACGATGTTCTCATGCTTGAAGTCGCCCGTCTGGAAGCGGAGAATGCGCTCGATGTACGTGCTGACCAGCGTCTTATAGAGCGGATCGAAGCCGCCCTCCGTCATCGCCATGCTTCTCGCCTTGTACACCGTGATGCGCTTGATGTCCTTGTCCTGCAGCTGCGCATTCTCGGAAGAGAAGACGAAGCCGAAGTTTTTCCGGTTAATCGCATCCTTGATGTTGTTCGTGAAGCCGGTAATCTCCTTCGCCATCGTCGTGACGGCGCGGAGCGCATGGTCGCTTGCCTCGATATCGAATCTCACACCCGGATATTCCCGACTTACGTTTTTGAACGATTCACGCAAATATTCCGGACACTGGTATGCAGCCACGATGCCGGCGGCAACGTAAGCGGCCCCAATATAGACGCCCTCGATCCACAGCTTGAGAATATCCTCCTTCTCCTTGGACAGCTGAACGCCATGCTCCGTCTGCAGCATGCGGCTGTCGATGACGACGCCGGACTTGTCCTTCGGAATAACCGTGAAGTTCGGGACGCACGGAATGGCGAATTCGCTGTAATCCTTGCGCACCATGACGCTGCACTTGTCGATATATTTGTCGAGACCGGAGGTCGCCATGCTGCTGAAGGTCGTCTCTTCGCCCGATTCGAAGCTGAAGAAGACCTGAACCTTGTAGTCCTTGACGACTTGAAGCAGCATCGTCAGCGACTCCATCGTGTTCCCTTCCTGCTTCACGGCCTTCCCGTTGCCCCGGAAGCGCTCGCGGGTCACCTTCACCTTGCCCGCCGATTCCAGCTCAACCGAAGGCACGATGCCGAACCAGATCGTGTCGGCGAATTCGTTCTTGGAGTTCACCGTGTTCAGGTACGTCTCCAGGCGCGGAATATTATTGCTCTTCACCGTCATGTCGAGCGTTGCGTTCGTGATGAGCATCGACGGCTGCATCCCTTTATTCTTGGTCGCATACTGGTCGAAGAACATGCGGACGCCCAATAATTTCTCCACGAGCGGTTTAACCGTTTTCACGAAATCGTCCTTCGCATTCTTGTAAAACTCGAGATAGGTGTTGTAGTTCTGCACTTCCGTCTCGACATCCACCTCGGTCTGCACCACAGGCAGCGGGCAGAACGTGCGGACGACCAGGTCCTTCACGTAGGAGGACGGCGTCTCGGAGATCGACTCGTAATCTTCCTCGAATACGGTAGCCAGCCCGGTGCTGCTATTGTCATCCATCAGCATCAGCTCGGTGCTCTCGCTCTTCGGCGCCTCGATAATTTTCAGTTCGCCCGCGTCTCCGATCGTCAGCATCCCGATCTGAATCGCTTCCGCCTGATTCTCTTCCCGCGAGCCGCCGAGCAGGAGGCGCGTCTTGATATCTTCGATCGCGAGCGGAAGCATCGCCATCACGTTATTGTAATTTTTGCTCGCATCCTCGAACATCGTGTTCAGCTTGTCGCCGAGATCGAGCTTCTTCGGATCTCCCTCGTCCAGCTTGTCATACTGGGTGTACAAGTAATGAATCTCCTTCCGCACCTGGCGGATGTCGTCCATCACCTTCTTCGGCGAGATCATGTCCAGCAGATTCTCGAATTTGAAGTCGACGTTGGTGATGCCCTGGCTGCGCTTCGTGTCAATGAGCGTGAACAGCATTTTCAGAAAATCATTGCTCTGGTCGATCTTGATCTCCGAAATGCAGTCGTCCGCGATCCCCTCCGGCTTCTTCAGCGTGTACATCACCTTCTGGTTCGCAGCATTGAAGAATGAGTATACGCTTGGGGAGAACTTGTCCAGGAACTCGTCGAAGCTGCGGACAAGCAGATGCTCGTTGACTTCCTTGATTTTGTCGTCGCTCAGACTGTCAATCCCTCTGACATCGCCTACGATGGTCAGAAGATCCAGCTTCTCCGGGTTGATCTCCTCGAAGAGCATGGCACGGTTCGTTTGGTTAATGATGTCCATGTCGTTCAGCAACATGATGTCAAGCGGTTACGGCGTGGGCCGCAGCCGGCTTGCCAATCATATGCTCCTCCTTTCTATCGCTTGATGCATGTATTGCTTCGGGCGAAGCGGACACCGCCCTGCCGGGCAAACGTCCTGTCCCGCAAGAGGAAGCGGCCGGCATAAGGCAGGAGACGCAATTCCCCTCGGATTCCAATTGAGTATAAAGGCTCTTTCCGTGAACAAACAGGATTCACGCCCCATGACGAATTGGACAATAATGACTAATCTCAGGTAATCGCATGGAACTACATTTTTCGAGCGGCAATCTTTCGCACGAACGAAAAAATATGGAAATCGAGCTTATTCGACTTTATCTTAAAAATATTTTCCTCAATGTGTCAATGAGTCTTCGAATCGGGACTTTTGGACCAAAAATCTAGGCTTTCTTTGACAACAAAAGTCGAATCGTGGAAAAGCTATTTAGAATTGCCTGCGAGAAACCGATTCTATTATTTGGAATTGTAAGGATTGCTGCGAGGTTCCTAGATGACCATAAATCTACCATTTACAGGAAAAGGTGATAGGATGAATAAAACGATGTCTACGCACAGCGGACTGTTCAAGGGGCTGGCGGCTGCCATCGCATTGCTCGTGCTGTGGAGCAGCGGGGGCGGCGCAGTGCCCGCATTCGCCGCCGACAAGGACGCAAGCCCGGCCGCCAACGCGGCCTCGCAAGGGATCGACGCCGTCTTCGTCCTGGACGTCAGCTACTCGATGAACGAGACCGACAAGGACGGCATCGCTGCCGAGGTCATTAACATGTTCATGGATATGAGCGATTCCGCCAAGACCCGGATCGGCTTCGTCGCCTACAACGACCGCATCGTGGAGACGCAGCCGCTGACGTCCATCGCTTCGCCCGGGCATCAGGCGAAGCTGAAGCAGAAGCTGCAGCATATGCCGCGCTACGGCTATACCGATCTGGGGCTCGGCCTGCGCACGGGCGCGGAAATGCTCGCCTCCGACAAGGAGAAGAGCGGCGTGCCGTTCCTCATTCTGCTGTCCGATGGCGGCACCGACTTCGGCTATGCGTCCCGGGGAAGAACGGTGGAGGATTCCAACCGGGACGTGAAGCACGTCATCAAGCAAGCCCAATCGCAAGGCTATCCCATCTACACGATCGGCCTGAACCACGACGGCTCGGTCAACAAGGAAGAGCTGGAGCGGATCGCCAAGCAGACGGGCGGAACATCATTCATTACCGACAGTGCGGATGATTTGCCCGATATTTTCAATCAAATCTTCGCCCACCAGATTCAGTCCGTTCTCGTAACGGTCGCAGCGGTAACGGCGACCGGCGAGCTTCAGGAGGTGAAGGTGCCGATTCCGAATTCCAGCATGAGCGAAGCGAATATTATACTGCTGTCTTCGCATCCGCTGCGGGAATCCCAGCTGTATTACAGCTCCAAAAACGTGCGCCTGTACGAGTCGAATAAATACCGTCTGATGAAAATCATCCGCCCCGAACAGGGTGAACTGGTGATTAAGCTGCGGGGCAAACCGGGAGATTTCGTCAAAGTGAATCTGCTCGGGAACTATAGTTTGGGACCGGAACTGGTTCTTGAGTCCCAGGAAATTATAAAAGGGCAAAATACGAAATTTTTATCATACCTGCAGCATCCCGACGGTTCCCGGCTGGAGGATCCGCATGTATTCGACACGATGCAAGCGGAACTTGTCGTAACCTATCTTGACTCCGGCGAAGAGGAACGGACTCCGCTGGCAAGGAAGGGGAACGGATTCGAAGGGGACTATGTGTTCCGCCAATCCGGTTCGTACCGCTGGCATGTCTATTTGCATGGCCCGGACTTCTACCGCATGAGCCCGGAGATAGAACGGAAGGTGGAGAACCTGCCGCCGGAAGCGGTCGAAGCCTCGCCCCTCTCCCTGACCAAGGAAGATGGGGAAGTGCGCATCGATCTGAGAGAATGGTTCCGCGATCCGAACGGGGATGCACTGACCTTCCAGCTTCAGCCGCCAACGGATAATAAACTGGAAGGCGCTTATATCGAGGATAATTGGCTTGTTGTAATGCCGCGGAAGACAGGCGATGCCTCGCTTGCCGTGCAAGCCTCCGATCCGGAAGGCGGCACCGCCGTCTCGACGCTGGCCTTCACGGTTAGGTCCTATTGGGAGCGGCCGCTTCAGATCGGAGCCGGCATCTTGATCGCGGCGCTGATCGGCGGCGCGGCCTACCTGTGGCTGCGGCCGCGGCCCAAGTTCGCCGGGCGGCTGGAGGGCTACTTCCTGAATACCGCCAGCGGCAATGACATCCCGGTCGCCTTCTGGCCGCTGTCCTCATTCGACAAGCGCCGGGTCAGCCTGGCTGATCTGTTCCGCAGCCTCGACATTCATGAGCCGCTGCCGGAAGCGGACCGCATCTTGCTGGAGCCCGGGAAGGAGGGCGTGCTGCGGGTCGTTCACCATACATCCTGCGCGGTGGACAAAGGGCGGACGCCGATTCCGAAGGGCAAGAAGGAAGTTGTGCAATATAATGAGAAAATCTATGTGACGTTCGAGGACGGCATGACCGAGATCGAGCTTCGTTATAAGCCGCTCAAGTCAGGCGCCGTCTCCACAGGACGTTCGCATTCACTGCCGGAATCGAGCTGATATGCGGATAGGGGAAGAGCCGGGGCATCCGCCCCGGCTCTTTCTGTTATCGCTTCATAAGTATCCGCTGCACGCTAGCTCCCGCCCCGGGACATCGACTCTTGGTCCGCCGCCTGATCCGGTAGGCGTTGACCTTGCAGCCTCTCCTTCAGCGCCCATTTGAGATGCTCCGCATAGAGCGCGATCCGGAACGGATTCAGCGAGGCCGGGCGCTTGCGGGCGTTGATGGCCAATCCCTTCGTAACGACCCGGGCCAGCAGAGGGGTCGTGCCCCGGCTCCGCTGCCGGATCGGCTCAACCTGATCCCGGAACAGCCGCTGAGTCACATCCAGCGGCGGCTGGCCGCACAAGCAGAAGTACAGCGTCGCCGCCAGGCTGTATATATCGGCAGTCGGATCCTGCCGCGCTGTCTCGGAATACAGCTCCAGCGCCGAATAGCCCGCCGTCGTGAAGATCGGCTGCCTCCCGCCCGCTTCATAATGCACCGCCGATCCGAAATCGATCAGCTTCGGTCTTCCTTCCCGATCGATAATGATATTCCCCGGCTTGATATCCCGGTGAATCAGGCCCTGTCTATGTATATATTCCAGCGCATCAATGATCGGCAGCATCGTCTCCTTGTAGAAGCGGGCCTGGGACGGCGCCTGGCCTTCTCGAATATATTGTGCAAGCGTCATGCCCGGGCAATAGGCCGTTACGAGGTAGACTGTTCCGCCCTCTTCGAATTGATCGACATAATCGACGATGCACGGATGACTCAACCGCTCCAGCAGCGGCCCTTCCTTCGCGAAGATATCCCGCTGCTCCTCGAATTGCGCCCTCGCTCCAGGCACACGGCAGCGAACGGAGCGCCGATCCCGATCCCGGCGTGCCAAGGCTTGCGGGAAAAATTCCTTGATCACGCACCATGACCCGCTCTCGATATGTCTCGCTTTATAGACGATGGACAGCTCGCCGCTCGACATCACTTTTCCTATCCGATACTTGTTCTGCAGCCTCGTATTCCGCTTCAAGGCCGACTCGTTGACCGTCTGTGCCACCTGATTCCCCCGCTCCGCCGTCCGCGCCTGCATGCCCCTGCCAATATCCGGCGCTGTGCCTGTACTTTCCTCCATTGTAGCAAGATCTCCTAACATTTGCTATTTCCTTGTCAACATTCCGCTGATTGCTCCCTATTCCGACAAAAACATCCTGCCCTGCCGGGCAAGATGCCTTCTATGGCAGCTTCGCCTCCGCCTGTTCATCCTGGCGGGCCGTTCCCCTGCATCCTCACGCGGTTACGCCCGTCCCTCTTCGCCGCATACAATCCCCGATCCGCCATCTGCACGAGGGCTTGCGGATCAGGACAATGCTCTTGCTGTCCCGGGATCCAGGTGGCCGCCCCGAGACTGCAGGTCACAAAATGGCTCACCTCGGACGCCTCATGACGAATGGTCAACGACTCCACCTGCAGCCGGATCGCCTCAGCGGCAATGGTCGCATTCATAGCCGGGGTATGCGGCAGAAGGACGGCGAATTCTTCGCCGCCATACCGGGCCGCGATGGACAGCGGCTGGGTGACCGCGGCCTTGACCGCCTGGGCCACCTGCCGGAGACATTCGTCCCCCGCCAGATGCCCGTATGTGTCGTTATATCGCTTGAAATCGTCGATATCGAGCAGGATGAGCGACAGCGGACGGTTCTCCTGCTTCATCCGCTCCCATTCCTGCTGCAGCATCAAGTCGAAATAGCGGCGGTTGTACACGCCCGTCAAGCCATCGGTGTAGGAGAAATCGGTCAGCAGCCGATTCGCCATTTGAAGCTTCTTGTTCGCTTCCTTCAACTTTCCCTCGGCGGCGATGCGGTCAGTCACGTCGCGGAAATAGACCGACACGCCCTGCCCCGTCGGGAAAATCCGAAACTCCAGCCAGCGCTCCTGCTGCTTGTCATACTCCGTGAGTTCCGCCGGCTCGCCCCGCTCCATCACCTGATGCGACATCGCATACATCTTGCTCTTCAACAAGAGAGGGTTGACGGTCCAGATCGAGCGGCCCTTGACCGCCTCGAAGTCAAGACCGGTATATTTCTCCGCTTCCTTGTTCATATACGTATATTCCCATTTCTGATTCACGGCCAAAAAGGCATCCGTAATGCTGTCCAATATCGTCTCCACCCGCTCCTGCGACTGCTTCAGCGCCGTCTGCGAATGAATCAGCCGGACATACAGCTGGTTCAGCTCGTGGAAGAACACGGTCAGCAGCGCCGTCGAGGAGATGAAGGAATTGATGCGGGCGGCATACCAGCCGATGCTGTACCGCTCTCCGGCGAACAGCGTCAGATTAATGTCCATCCAGAACATAAACGCGGACATCGTCAGCCACAGATGCAGCAAGCTCTGCGCGCGCGTGGCGATATACAGATAGACGAGGGCAAGAAGATTGAGAAGCCACAGCACGGGGCCGATTCCCGAGCTTATCACCAGGCGGTAATGATTCTGTTCGATAACAACCGGCAGCTCGTCCCGGAACTGCCCAAGCAGGTACGCCAGAACCGCAGTAAGCAGCACCACAGCACCGAAGATGGCTGCGACCGTCGCCTTCTCCCTGCGCTCGGTCTGGGCCGATTTCCATTTCCGGAGACTATAGGTGTACAGAATAATGCCCAGCGGAAAGCCGGCATGCCAGATCACCCAGAACCAGACCGATGTCTGAGGTCCTGCATGCAGCAGACCCGTAGCGGAGAAAATGCCCGGAAAGGTCAGCAGATACGGGATCGTAATCAAGCCGGCGAACAAAAAGGCAGCCGCGAGCAGAAGAATCGGCTTATACCCCGTCGCCCGGAACTGGACATACAGCAAGTAAGCCGTCATTAAATTCCCGAACACAATCCAGGCAATAAAAATGGGAAGGAACGGCCGGACCTCGGGCAGCGGCATGTCGACATAGGGGCTGATCAGCAGCGAGACGGCGAACACCCCGATACTGATAGACAGGGCGGTCTTTCTCTGCACCGCTGTTGCCGGAATGTTAATCAGACTCGTTAACGGGTCACGCATGCGCAGCATGGAGTGGAATCAACCTTTCGTCAGTCAATGGCTCATTTCGTCGAATCGTGTCACATCTTACTCTCATAGTAACATACTATCCGTCTGTGAAAAGGAAAAACCGGGCCCCCAATCGCTGGAGCGCCCGGTCCGGCATCCATCCTATGCAGTTCAGCTTGGGCGCCGCCCCACAGCGCGCATTACTTCCGTCTGCGCGGCGCTTTCCCCTTCTTGCCCGGTCCTGGCGCGGCCTTCCGCCCGGAGCGTTGTCCAGCCGCGGACGAACCCCGCTTCCCCCCGCCCGCGGTGACCGGCGCATGGCCGCGGCGGGCAGCCTGGGCCGCCCCACGGCCGCCCTTGCCCCGCTCGGCTTGCGCCCGGCCGTCGGCCTTCCGCCGACGGTCTGCCGGACGCTCTGCGCCGGCTCCCGCGCGGGCCGGGTTCGGCCGCTGCGTTCGTTCGCCGCGGCCTTCCTCCTGGCCGCGGCGCGCTCCAGGTCGGCCGCCCGTGCCGCCACCGGCTCTGCGGCGTTCCGGCCCCGCATCTGCCGCGCGGCGTGCACCGATGCCCCGTTCGCTTCCGCGCCGTGCGGCTCCGCGTCCGCTCTCGCCGCGCTCGTTCTCGCTGCGCCCGCCGGACGGGCCGCCTCGGCTCTGCCGGTGCAGCTTCATACGGATGACCTGCTCGATGAGAGCGAGATAACTCTCATCCCGAGGCGCGGCCAGCGTAATGGCCCATCCGGCTCCGCCCGCACGGCCCGTCCGGCCGATCCGATGAATATAGCTCTCCGCATCATGCGGAATATCATAATTGAACACATGCGTAATTCCTTCCACGTCCAGTCCGCGTGCGGCCAGATCGGTCGCCACCAGCAGCTGCACATTCGCCCGCCGGAACCGCTTCATCACCTGCTCCCGCACCGCCTGGGTCAGATCGCCGTGCAGTTCGTCCGCATCGTATCCCTTCGCCTTCAATGCCTCATACAGCGTCTGGGCCCGCCGCTTCGTGCGGCAGAAGATGACGGCCTGATAAGGCCGATGCTCGTCGAGGAGGCGGAACAGCGTTTCCTGCTTCGCCCGATCCGTCGTCTCTACGACGAGCTGGCGAATGTCCTTCACCGTCACCTGCTCCGCCTCCACCCTTATATCAAGCGGCGACCGCATGAAGCGCGCAGCGAGCGCGCGGACCGGCTCCGGCATCGTCGCCGAGCAGAGCAGCGTCTGCCGGCTGGACGGCGTGTGCGCGATGACGTCCTCCACTTCGGGAAGGAAGCCCATATGCAGCATCTGATCGGCCTCATCCAGCACGAGAATACGGATGCCGGAGCCGTCGAAGGTGCCCCGGCGCAGATGATCGGTCAAGCGGCCCGGCGTGCCGATAACCAACTGGCATGCTCCCTGCAGCTTGCGGATCTGCTTCTCCACATCCTGGCCTCCGTAAGCGGCCAGCACATGAATACCTCCGCTTCCATCCGGGGCGGAGTCCGTCAGCTTCTTCGCCTCTGCCGTAATCTGCAGGGCCAGCTCGCGCGTCGGCGCGACGATAAGCGCCTGCGCATGGGGCTGCCCCGGATCGATCCGCTGCAGGATCGGGAGCAGGAACGCCAGCGTTTTCCCCGTTCCGGTCTGTGCTTGCAGCACGGCATCCCGGCCAGCCAGCGCGGCAGGGATCGCTTGCATCTGAATCGGCGTCGGCGCCGTAATGCCTTGCTTCGTTAATCGATTCGCCCACTCTTGGCGAATGCCCAATGGTATAAAGCCTGACAGACAGGCCACCTCATTTCTTCGCTATGCTTACGCATCGGTTTCTCTGTTGCTATTCATTGATTCATTGATTTCACTGTGCCGAATCGCCGGATTCGATAATCCGCTTCACCCGGCCGACCTGCCCGTCCTGCAGGCGAACCTTGATGCCATGCGGATGATAGGCCGAATTCGTAAGAATATCTTTGACGACGCCCCGGGTTGTCTTGCCGGTGCGCTGATCCTGCTTCAGGACAATATCCACCTCGAGGCCGGGGCGGATGCTCGCCCGCTGCTGACCGCTCTGCTCCATATGCTTCCCTCCTTCACGCACGCATCCACCCGGTCAGACCGGGCGCCTCTTCAGATGCGGCCCTCTACTTGCGGCACACGGCGACACCGATGAAATACCGCACCCCTTCCCGCGGCTTCTCGAACGTGACGCCGCGCTGATAGTAAATATCCGTCTCCGCGAACCGGGTGAACAGCTCCGCGAATTGCTCCGGCGTCAGCTGATGCACATGGAACGGCTCGTTCGTCGGCATTCCTCTCCCCCTGCCGAACGGACTCGACAGCACCAGGACGCCGCCCGGATTGAGCATCCGGTACAGGTTGTCCATCAATTGCCGATCGTCGGCCACATGCTCCACTGTCTCGAAGCTCAATATCGTATCGAAGGTGCCCAGCTTGCCGGGCAGCTCCGGGTCTGTCGCATCCCCTTCGACGTGCGTCACCTTCTGATGATGGTACTCCCGCCGTGCATATTGCAAGGTCGGAAGGTCATTGTCGACGGCGACAATCTCCGCCACCTCCCGCTTGCGCTCCTTCGCGACCAGATGGGAACCGTACCCGGTCCCGCAAGCGATATCGAGCACCCTGCCCCGGGCATACGGCGTCGCGAAATAATAGCGGGCGATATGCTCCAGCAGCATCCCGTTCGTCGGCTTCATCAGCTTGGGGATAATCCGCTCCCCCGTCCATTCCAGCATCTATTCACGCTCGATTCCGTTTTATTTTCCCCATGTTACAGGAAAGCAAGGAAAAATGCCACTATTCAAGGTGCGAGGGCCGGCTGGCAGACGGCAAATTAAGAATGACTGGCTGTCCTCGCCGCCCTTGGACGGATACCGTCCCTTTCTTCCCCTGCCCCGGCATTTATTGAACCCGCCTTTACATTCAGCTTCCCCCAAAAGCTTTAAAAATGCAGGATCTTCACTGGAACCGCTTTTTGAAAAGAGCAATCCTGCAAATGTGCAGGCTGTTGGAAAACCCCTGTTTTTATCATGGGGTGGAGATGTCCCTTTATACAATCAAAACTTGGCACTCAGAATTTTTTCTACGGAGAGACGAGCTCTACTCTATAAAAAATGAAGTGGGGAAATGTTCCTATAGACTTCTCAATGGCCTTATTTTACGGATCCAAGAGAACGCGTCGGATCCTGGGGGCATCATCGCCTTCAGGAGTCATCATTGCCTCCTGGGACTTGAACGTGTGGAGGGATTGCTGCTATTTTACAGGAATTTCGGCTCAATGAGTCCACATCCCAAGGAATTGCTGCAAATCTGCATCATTTTAGGCCCTTTTGCTTCAAGTCGGAGTGAAACGGGTGAAATTCCTGCAGTTTTGCAGGATTCCCATTCTGGTAAAGTCGTCCGTATCGAATTGCTGTATTTACGCAGGATTTCGCTTACCGAACAGGCGTGTCTGGAGAAATCGTGCAGTTTTGCGGATTTCGCCTACCGGATAGACGTGTCTAGGGAAATGGTGCAGTTTTCAGGCTGTTGGAAACCCCCTGTTTTTACGAAGGGGGGGAGATTATCCATTTTCCTACCCAAAACTCGGCACCCATAGCGTTTTAAATTGATTTTTTCTACGGAGAGACGAGATCGACCACATAAAAAACATGAAGTGCCACAAGATCCCTTGGACTTTCTCAACAGCCTGAAATGTGCAGGAATTACGGCCATTTGAGCTAGAATTTCGGATAAACGAGAGAAAAGCTGCCGTTTTGCAGAAATTTCACCGAATATACCCGCTGCAGGAACAAAATGATGTAAAATTGCAGGATTCCATATTTCCCCTTGTTCTTCTGCTCATTAAGGCTCTAGCGCGGCCACTCCCCAACCCAACACACCAAAAGGACCCGCCGCCATGACGGGTCCTTCTCTATCTTACTCGCGCTTTTCCGGGGCCATCGTCCGCTCACCCCGATACAGCCCATCCGCCCGGCAGCGGATCGAGGCTAACCTAGCCGTCCGACAGAGGCGTCTGCCCGCTCCATGTCCGCGATATAAGCGGCAATCTCCTGCTGCCGTAGGCGCAGTGTCTGCTGCCGGGCCGCCAGCTCCTGGCGGAACGCCATGAACCGCTCCCGGAGCTCCGCCGCGGATTCGCCCTTCCAATCGGCAATCCGCTGCAGCTGCCCGTGAATATATTGTTCATTCTGGGCCAGACGCTGAATGAGCTGCTCCATCTCCCGGACAGAGCGGCGCAGGTCATTCAGCTCGGCCAATATGCGATGCTGCATCGATTAGCGCCTCCTTCGTCAGTCCTCATGGTTACGCCAGGCCGGTATCGGCCTGATGGAACTCCTCCGCCTTGCGCCCAATATATTCCGCCATATCGCGGGTCGCTGCGGCGTACCATTCCTTCGTGCTGCGCAGATCCTGGCTGGCGGCCTCCGTAATGGCCGTGAGCCGCCGGCTCTGGCTCGTATGCAGCAGCTGCGCAATCGTGCAGAGCGCCGCCCCCGCTTCATGATGGAACTGCTCCACATGGCCCTGCAGCGTGCGGGCGACCTGCATCAGCTCCTGCGGCCGCAGCTGCAATAGCCCGCCTCCCGATCCGCCGGGCAGGCCGGACGCCTGGAGGGGAGCGAAGAGCGGATGGCCCATCGCGCTCGCGAACAGGGCAGGCAGCGCATCCGGGGCGAGACGATCAATCAGCGGAAGACGAGGCGAAGCATTCAGCCGCTCCCCTGTCAGCCGGTTCACCAGTTCATTGCTGATATTGCCGTCCTCGTCGAATTTATAGTGCTTCATGGAGTGATGATTTACGCCGAAGGGCGTTTCCTTCAGACGCCGGGCCGCACCGATCGCCCCTTCATATTCCTGGTTGGCGGCGGCGTAGTCATCGTTGATATAGTAGGTGGAGCCGACATGCCGTTCGTACTCGCTGAGCGCTCCCGCTCCGATCGCATCCTTCGGGTTGACGTAATTCGTAATCAGATCGTCGAATCCCCCTTGCTTGGCCTGCTTCGCCAAATCTTCCGGCAGCAGGTTCATGACCGACGGCGCGCTGTAGGTGACAGCTTCGACCTGATGCTTGGCTGCCGCGTACTGGGCCAGCGCTCCGCCCAGCGAATGGCCGGTCAGGGAGATCTCCGCATTCGGATACTTCTCCTTCAGCGCCTCAACCAGCTGATCCGCCCGCCGGAACTGATTCGTGCTGTATTGAATATGCTCCGACCCCGCGTTCCGGAACGGGTTCAAATACGCCACGGCCGTCTTGACGGGAGAGCTGTACGTCTCCTCCAGCTCCTTGAAGCGCCCCTTGACGATATCGTGATAATCCGTCAGCACGTCGGGAACGGTGCGCGATAATCCGCCCGTCGGTTCCGTCCCGCGGAAGGCGACCACAATCTGATTCGTATCCTTGTTCCGGAAGACGGCCGCATCGAATCCGGAGTAGGAGTCATGAAGCTTGGCGCCCTTCGGCTCGATGACATTCCACGATCCTGCGGCTCCGTCGTAGCGGCCTGGGGGAAGGTCATCATAGGCGGAGCCGGACATGCGTACATAATCCTTGTCAGAAATATGGTTTCCTTTCGCCATATACGCTCCTTTTATTTCATAAAATTGGATGTTATAATATTTTATTATAGAAGATTTCCTGTAGGAGTGAAGCCATTGGTACGAAAAAATTTCCTCTTTACAGGTTTTTTGTTCCTGATGTTTGCATTTCTTATAGGATGTGGTGCGCAAATGAAACAGCCTGCAGAGGAGCAGCGGCAAGCGGAGGCAGACAAGGCGATGGCCGTCGGGACGCAATATTTCAAGGAGAAGTACGGCCTGGAGGTCGACTGGACGAGGCATGAGTTCCAGCCTGAATATGTGTCCGACTATCTCGCCCTGTACGGGAATGTTCACGGCAAGCCGGATCAGGAAGTTTATGCCCAGGTGGATTATAAGACATTCGAAGTGATTAGTACGGTTAGACCGGAAGAATGAGGGCCCTGACTAGGCCCTCATTGAATTTTACGGAGATAGAAGAACAAGCCTGAACCTTCGAGAGGCGGCAGGCTTGCGGATGTTGAATGTGATCAAGATCGGACGACGTCCGCCCGGTTATTGGATTTGATAGCGCTTTTCGACCTTTTTGCCAAGCAACCACAGCAGGAACAATCCCGCTGCCGCCACGAGCAGACGCCACGGATGAGAGATGAAGCCCTGCCAATCATGGCCGACGAAGGACATCATGAATACCATAACCCCTTTGCCCAGCACGACGGCGGCGACAAATATCCGCTTCGGCACATTGCTTACGCCCGAGGCGATATTGACGAAGAAGGAAGGGGTGAACGGAAAGCAGTACAACAGGAACAGCGGCGTAAAGCCTTTGCGTTCAATCCAGGAGAAGAAATGCTCCGCCTTCGGGTATTTCGCTGACAAATAGGTGCTGAATCTCCCCCCGAACCGGCGCGCGGCCAGGAAGACGAGCAGCGCCCCCGCGACCGTACCGATCCATGAATAGATAAAGCCGAGCCACAAGCCGTATGCGGATGCATTGCCCGCGACGATGATGAACAGCGGCAAGAAGGGCAGCAGTGCCTCTACCATTGGCAGGGCGATGCCCGGGATGGGGCCGAGCGAAGAATATTTCTCCAGCAAGGCTTGAATCTGCTCCATATCAAGCTGTGACAAATAGTGATAGGTACGTTCCAACCATTCCAGCATGATGACTCCTTTATCTTCTATGAGTACTTCCGCCTCTTGTGACGCACTTTGGTTCGCAGATCGCCCCGATAGACGAGCTGCAGGGAAGGAGAATGACGGAAATCCTCCGGCGTCACCCATACCCAGCTCTTGTCCACCACGTACATTCCATGCTCCTGCAGCATGGAGGCAACGAATTGGGAGCAGAAATACGCATTCTCCCGGCGGATGTGTATATTAAAAATGATGCCGAACAGGCCCAGCAAATTATATTTGTACTGCTCCGGATTCTGCTCCATCTGCTTCAGGCGCAGCCGGATCCGTTCATATGTTTCCGTGCTTACGGTACAAGAGTAGAGCGCACATTGCGTAGGACGAGCCTCGGTCCGAACGAGGTAGCCCTGCACCCGCTCCTTGACGAAGCCGCCATAGAACGGATTGAGAGGATGCTTCCTCCCGAAGCTGTACACCTCCCGCAGCTCGGAATCGAGCGCGATCGACGCGTGATTAAGCGGCGCCTTCGTATAGAGCCGGATAAGTTTAGAGAAAATCGTGCCCGTGTCGGTAAGAAGGATATAAATCTTTCTCTCTTCCACCATGCTCACCAACCTGTTTTAATTTCAAAAATAGAATGAATAAAGAGCTCCTGCCGGCGTCTGCTCACGAGGAGCGGCCGTGCGAACAGGACGTTTTTCCATATCCGGTACATGCAGAATAATACCGCTCGTGAACTGGTTTCCTGACAGTGAGATGCCCTGCCAGCGGCCCGGCCCAGTGTATCATCCTCTTCTATTGTATTGGAGTGGCGGGTGCAATAACACAATCCCGCGACCAGATTCGACCTAGACCATTGTCGGGGACGAGTTGGAAGATAGTATAACAATCATACACTCACTGATCTCGCAGCATGCTTGCCGCAAGCTCGCATTGGCGGGCCAACCTCCGGCCCTGAGACGGCCCGCAGCGGCCCATTCCTGCTGCTGCGCCTATTGGCTGCTGTGGAGATTATAACATTAATCACAGGCCCCTTGCTATATATTACGGTAAGGATCGCTGTAACTGCTTAGACAGAATCTGCATCCATAGTGAGACGGCAGGCTCTCGGGCAATTGGCTCTAATCTTGCCATGCCGCTCGCCGCTTTGCCACGAGCCGAAGCTTGTACACCTGGCGGCCAGGATAGTAGAACTCCACATTTCTTCGGCAGGTCATTTATGTTATCGGGATCTTACGGTTATAGCAAGAGCATTCCAGCAGTCCCTCACAGGTGTACCGGGAAAGATGTTCTCCATAAAGCGTATGATCTACTGAAGATAGATTAAAGGATATGCGGCATCGTTCAACGCCCCAATCTCAATGTCGATACTATCATAAAGAAATCTTCCCGGATACCGGATTCTTCTCGTATGATTCTTCAAGCCAAGCATGCGAGAGCGGCCGCTAAGCGAGGCATGCCAACCCTATTCCGTCTACCTGCTGGTACGGACAATATGATCGGCCAATCGCATCGCCAAAGCGACCGTAGCATTGGTCGGATTCGCAGCGGCAAGCAGCGGTATGGTGCTATTATCGGCCACATAAAGGCCGGGAACGCCGTGAACCTGCCCATACGGGTTGGTGGCCGAGGTTGCCGGATCCGTTCCCATTCGGCATGTGCAGGATTCATGCACATCGCTTCCCGGCGGCAATAAGGCCGGCTCCCCGTCCAATGTGACTCCCATTGCATTGGCGGATTGAATAATCCCGTCGCGCATTTGTTGAATCACTCGCTGATCTGTGCTGCTGTAGCTGAACTCCACTTGGTTCAAAGGCACTCCGTACTCGTCCCGCTGATTCGGATCCAGGTACACTCTGTTCTCCGGCCGCGACTGTACCAGCCCGAAAGCGGCATATACTATACTCACTTGATCAGGGAGCACCTTGTCCTCGAATTGCTGGTATGAGAAAAATTGGTTCGGTCCCAAGATTTGAATTTGATAGGGAGAATGCCTCGTTTCACGCTTCAAAATCGCAAGGTTGCCGATGTTTTCTGTAAACTCCCGGCGGCTTATTTTACCGGTTCCCAATACAAAGGAATGATTGGTCAAATAACGCCCGATTGCCGGTCCCTGGATGCCCGAATTGAGCAATATGCGGGGCGTTTCCAACGTACTGGCGGACACGACCACGTTTTTTGCGCGAATGACATGCTTTCTTTTATCCGGGGACGCGACAGTAACGCCGGCGGCCCTTCCGTTTTCAACCACGACGCTCGTCGTATAGGCATTTAAGGCAAGATCGAATGGCTTGTCGTTAAGGGCATACGCGAGAAAATGAATGGAGCTGAACCAAGCGTTGGAATGAATCTGCCCCATATGAGAACCGCTCATATCAATGGCAAGCGGCATATTGGTCGCTTCCAGTATGCCATGCGCATGAAGCCGGTTCATCAACACCTCCTGCATGGATGAACCGTCGGCATAGGCTGACGTACAATGCAGCACGCGCTCGGCAAGCCGGAAATATACATCCAATTCTTCCGTGCTGATAGGCCAATATTGGAGCTGGAATTCCGCCGGCCGAGGGCATGCCGCATTCCAGAACAATGTCCTGCCCCCAAGAGCAAACGTTAGCCTGGCACCGGAAAAGCTGGGAAGCCGCGCTCCGATATGCGTGGAATTATCAGGCCACAATTGATCGCGCATGCGGTCGACATTCATGGTTGGTACATTTAATGCGTGGGAATGAAGCAATTTATCTCCTTTTTCGAGGATACCGATGCGCCTTGCCCCTTGATTCCTCCATAATTCGCATAACCGGTAAAGCGTCGCTCCTCCGCCGGCGCCGCTGCCGACAATCAGAACGTCATAATACATAGCGGCCATCTCCTCAAGTGATTTGGCCGGTATCCAATTATTGGGATACACCCACATGTAATCCGCTCCCTTCACAATAAGAATTCTATTCCAGTCCATCTTTATGACCTGCGCCTTGTCTCGTATACCCCATTTTCGTTGTATGACCTTAGCTTACGAACTTCCAAGCCCCCAGTCCCGGTTCATCGAAAATGAAGGAACAGGAAACCATAAAAATAAATCAGCAAAGGAGCATGTCTTATGAAAAAACAGACAACCGGAATTCATCATATTACGGCGTTTGCCAGAAATGCTCAGGAAAATGTAGATTTTTACGCAGGGGTATTGGGTATTCGTCTCGTTAAAAAAACGGTTAACTTTGACGCCCCTGAGGTGTATCATTTTTACTTCGGCAATGAAGCGGGCAGCCCGGGCACCATTATGACATTCTTTCCTTGGGAAACGGGACGAAAAGGGCGGGTCGGCGGCGGGCAAGTTGGCGTAACCACTTTTGTCGTGCCTGTAGGCTCCATGGATTTCTGGGAAGAACGGTTGCGAACATTCCATGTATCAACGACTCGTGAAGCAAGATTCGGGGAACAGTACGTGCGTTTCTCGGATCATGACGGGCTGCATCTCGAAATCGTGGAACGGGAAGAGGGCCCGAACAGCAAATGGTCTTTTGGCGGCGTTCCCGTCGACAAGGCGATTAAAGGCTTCGGGGGAGCGGTGCTGTATAGTATCGATCCGAAAGCAACCGCCCAATTGCTCGAGAATGTGATGGGTCGGAGCCTGCAGCGCCTACGCTCATTCCTCGGATATCCGTCGATTGGGAGCAGTACAGTCACCAATTGATGCGTTCCGGGTTAACGCGGCCGCTTGTAGGTTAAAGAATATTCTCGATTAGGGGTGACACGATGCTGACTATCTATCCGGAGACGCAAACAGAGCGGGAGAATTATAAGCTGCTCATCGGCAGCATTATTCCAAGGCCGATTGCGTTCATAACGACGCTGTCCAGGGATGGGGTGCTAAATGCAGCGCCGTACAGCTATTTCAATATCGTCTCGGCCAATCCTCCCATGGTATCCGTATCCGTTCAAAGAAAGAACGGCATATACAAAGATACTTCGAGAAACATTATAGAGACGGGATCGTTTGTTGTTCATATTTCGGATGAGGATTACATTGAAGCGATCAATCTGACGGCGGCCAATCTTCCGCCCGAAGAAAGCGAGGTAAGCTTGGCTAAGCTTACTTCGCTTCCAAGCAAGAAGATTGATGTGCCGGGCATAGCAGAAGCCAAAATCCGCATGGAATGTACGTTGGAGCAATCGATTGCGCTTGGGGGCACTCCTTCGTCCCCCGCATGCGATTTGATTATCGGAAGAGTTGCGTGCTTCCATATTGCGGAAGAACTGTACGAGAACGGCCGGATTGATGCACGCCAATTAAAGCCCGTAAGCCGACTCGCTGGCCACAACTATTCGAAGTTGGGCGAAATCTTCACGATTGAGCGACCTGAATAATTCATCCAGTGTTGCTCTTGCGAGGCTCCCCATTGGGTATGCAGGTTGCCATCTTATCGCCTGTTGCTGGGTTGGCCGCTTTTTTTCGGAGGCGCTGCCGGAGGTATAGTAATCCGACGTTGGCCTTATCGGACGGCCGCACAGCTCTCCCGTATCATCAGCTCCGTCGGAATAATGACCTTCTTGCTGATAGCGCGCTTCGTCCGGATGCGCTCGAGCAGCAGTTCCAGCGCCGTGCGGCCCATGAATTCGCTGTGGAGCTTCACGGTCGTCAAGGATGGCGTCATGAACTGGGCGACGGTAATATCATTGAAGCCGGCGACGCTGATATCGGCGGGCACCTTCAGCCCCGCTTCCCGAAGCGCCCGCACCGCGCCGATCGCCATCGAATCATTTGCGGCCAGCACCGCCGTGAAGCGAACGCCCGCTTCGATCAGCTGGCGGGTCAGCCGGTAACCGTCTTCTGCGGAGAAGCGCCCGATGCGGACCCGATGCGGGTCATACCATCCCCGCTTCTGCATCCACCGCTCATACGCTTCTTCCCTTCGATCCGCGCCGTCATATCCGTCGTCGTCCCGCCCGCCGATGTAGGCGATATCCCGATGGCCCAGGCTGTGCACATACGCCAACATCTGCTCCATCGCATCGCGAAGATCCGCGATGACGATATCGAAGCGGTTGTCCCACGGCACCGGCTCGACGAAGACGAGATTCGGCGTGACGGCCGCAAGCCGGCTCACCTGCTCCTGCCGCACCGGCCCGATGACGATATAGCCGTCAGCCGCGCCGCTGTCCAGCTCCAGCTCGTCCTGGAAGCCGGCGAACCATTGCACCTGATACTCCCGTGCCGCCGCCTCGATCGCCAGACGCATCGTCAAATAATAAGGATCGTTCAATTCCTCGCTGCGCGGGTACGTCATCAGCAGCCCGACGGTCGCAGCTGCGGCCGATTCCCCGGGCGAAGCGGCGGATTCCTCTGTCCGCGCCCCCCGCTTGTGCTTCGTATATTCCAACTCCTCCGCCACTTCGAAGATGCGGCGCCGCGTCTCCTCCGACACGGAGAGCGTCTCATCGTAATTCAATACTCTGGATACCGTCGAGACGGATACCATCGCCTTCTCCGCGATATCCTTCAATGTTGCCATCCCGTTCACTCCCTGTCTATAAGCCTGCTATCCCTCATTGTACTTCGATATTTAGTAAATATACAATCATTTTAGTAAATAATTTGCGGTTGCCGCGGCATACAAGCAGACAACCCGCTATCTAGAGGATAGCGGGTTGCGCGGCTGCTTACAATATGATTTCCTTCCCTTTGCGGGCATCGGAGATGAGTTTATTGGAATAGACGGACAGCTTCAGCTTCAGATGGAACGGCTCGAAGCCGCAGCGGTAGCGGGCCAGCTGGTTCTGTCCGCATGAATTGGAGCCGAGTCCGTTCTGCTTGTCGTCCAGGTTCAAGACGATATAGTCGCGCTTCTGCAGATCGATGGTATGCTTGGCCGCGTCCAGATCGCCGGCTTCATAATAGGAAGCGCTGAAATCAACGCCCGGATACCCAACCGCCATCAAGCCGATGCCGTACCGGTCCGCCAGCCGGACCCAACGGGTCTCCGTATGATTGCCGTTCTCCTGCGGCGTCACGTACGGGGTGAACATGCCGTCCACCGTCTGTTCGAATACGCCGAACCGGTTCGCTTCCTTCGAGTCGGCGTACGATTCGCCGGGGCCGCGCCCGTACCATTTCGCGAACTCGCATTGCTTGTTGATCTGGAGCTTCACGCCGATGCGGGGCAGCATCTCCGGCGCATTGTGAAGATGGCCGCCGGGAACGCCCCGCACCTCGAACAGGACGTCGCCGTTCCCATAGATGCGGTACTCGTACACCGACCGGTAATGCCATGAAGCGTTGGTCGGGGCGTTCATCGTATGCACCCGGACATGAACACACTCTTCCCCGCACCTCTCGAAGGCGACTTCCTCCACGACTTCGTGCATCAGATGAAGGAAGGTTTTCTGCTTATAGTCGGCCACCAGATACATGTCATTATCGATCGCCGCCCGCCAGAACTGGAGCCGGGGACCGGCTTCGACCACGCGGCAGCCATTGTACGTCCAGGAGGCGATCTGCCCCTTGACGGTATCGAACGTAATGGCGAAGTCCTCCCCCCGCACGATCAGCTCGCAATGACGCTCCTCCAGCTCCAGCAGGCCCGACGGCCGCACCATGACCGCCTCCGCTGCCAGCGGCAGGAGGAATTGGGCAGTGGCCACCTCATGTCCCCGGGAAGCCCAGGCCGTGTCCCGATTCAATACATAGGACAGGTTAAGATAATAATCGGTGCCCGCCTCCGGCTCTACATCGTCGAGCGAGTAATCAAGCGCAAGCTCCCGTGCCGACCGGGCGGCAATGCCGGCCACCGAAGCCCGGCCCGTCCGGATCGCTTCTCCGTCCTTCACGATGCTGTAGAACAGATCGAGATGGTCGAGGGAGGCGAAGTCGTATTTATTCTCGCAGCGGATAATGCCCCGCGCCAGATCGACCTCGGCCGTTCGCACCGGCTCGATGACCTTCTTATACTCCAGCAGGCCGGGCGACGGCGTTCGATCCGGCATGACCAGGCCGTCGATGCAGAAGTTGCCGTTCGTCGGATCGTCGCCGAAGTCGCCGCCGTAGCGGTAATAGACCCGCCCGTCCTCCGCTGCGGTATGAATTCCGTGGTCGATCCATTCCCACACGAAGCCGCCCTGCAGCTTATCATGCGCATCGAACAAATCCTGATACTCGCGCAGATTGCCCGGACCGTTCCCCATCGCATGCGCGTATTCGCATAAAATATGCGGCTTGTCCGAGTTCTCGATAATATGCTGCATCGTTTTCCGCTCCGGATGCTCCAGCCAGGTGTACATCGTCGAGTAGACATCCGTCACTTCCGCCTCCCGATCCCCCTCGTAGTGAATGAGACGCGTCGGATCGAGCTCGCGCGCCCGGGCCGCCATCGCGCGGAAGTTGCAGCCGAAGCCGGACTCGTTGCCAAGCGACCACATGATGATGCTCGGATGGTTCTTGTCCCGCTGCACCATCCGCTCCAGCCGGTCGACATAGGACCGCTCCCATGCCGGGTCGTCGGAGATCCAATTGTAGTCCCCCGTCAGCTCGAAGCCGTGGCATTCCAGATCCGTCTCATCGATGACGTATAAGCCATACTCGTCGCACAAATCGTACAAATACGGGGAGTTCGGATAATGCGCCGTCCGGACCGCATTAATGTTATGCTGCTTCATCAGCTTGATGTCCTGCTCGATATCGTCCCGCGACACGACTCGGCCGGTCAACGGATGGGCGTCATGGCGGTTAACGCCTCTGAACTTGATCGCTACGCCGTTGACGGTGAAGGTGGAGCCGCGCCGCTCAATCTGGCGGAAGCCGACCCGCTTCGGAACGACCTCGATGATGTCATTCCCCCGCTTGACGGTCAGCAGCAGCGTATACAACTCCGGCGTCTCGGCGCTCCACAGCTTCGGCTGCGCAACTTCCGCCTCGAACCGCACTTGCTCCGCTGCCGCCGGCACCGCGCCTTCCGCCACCATCCGCTGCCGCTCGTCCAGCAGCTCGTAGCCGAGCGTGAAGTCCTCGCCGGGATGGCGAAGCTTGGCCGTCACCTGCAAGGCGCCTTCTGTATAGGTGCCATCCAGCGCCGTGACGATGGCCACATCCTCGATGCCGCTCCGGGGCTGGACATACAGATCGACATCGCGGAAGATGCCGCTCAGCCACCACATGTCCTGATCCTCCAGATACGTTCCATCCGACCATTGGTATACGCGGACCGTAAGCTGGTTCTCCCCCGCCCGCACGAAGCCGGTAATGTCGAACTCGGACTGCAGGCGCGCGCCCTTGCTGTATCCGACCTCCGCCCCGTTCACCCAGAGGTGGAAGGCCGAATCGACGCCATGGAAGCGCAGGATGACCTGCTGCCCGTCGCGCAGCCATTCCTCGCCAATCCGGAAGGAACGCTTATAAATGCCCGTCGGATTATCGGTCGGCACATAAGGCGGATGGATCGGAAAGTTGTACCACAGATCCGAGTAGTGCATATTGCCGTACCCTTGCATCTGCCAGTTGCCCGGCACGCGGATATCGTCCCAGCCGGCCGTGTCATACTCGGCGGCCTCGAAGCCGGGCGGCGAATATTCCGGCGCGGGCAGGAAGAGGAACTGCCAGATGCCGTTCAAGCTTTTGAAATGATGCGTATACGCCGGCTCGCCCGTCAAAGCCCGTTCCCGGCTTGGATAAGAGTAGAAATGAGCTCTCGCCTCCATCCGGTTCCGGTGGGCGATATCAATGTCTTCCCATACTTTTCTGCGACGCATAAATGAACCCTCCCCCATAAGATTGATCAAGCGGTGATCGTAAACAGAAGATTCCTACAAATTCCGCCTTCACAACGTAAAACGAAAAACCTGAAATAAGTTCGCTCTTATCATCGGATACACAGTAAATGTATCACTGAAGTAAAACAAAATCAATTTATTTTACTAAAATATTTACTTCGAAATTTGACAAAATTGTCTAGGGTACGTCAATTTATTTTACTAAAATTCAGCGGCTGAGCAGTCCATTTTCACTTAAATGATGAGAAAGGTCGAAAGAAGGAAAGAAAATGAGGGAGAAGAAACAGAACCGGAGGATGACAAAATTCCGCAAAAAAGAGGAAGAAGCGAGGAACGGCTTCTTCCGAATAGTGTCCCGATTAGTGTCCGGCCCGCCCGAGCACGAAGCTGATGAGCAGAATCGCGAGCACGAGTGCCGTGATGCCCGCGTATACCTTGTCGCCCTCCTTGAGGAAGACCAGAATGGACACGGCGACGCGGAAGACCGGGGTTAAAATAAGCAGAAGAAGCCCGAGCGATATAAATGCATAGGGCTTGAAGCCGGCCACTCCTGCGGCGACGCCGGCAACGGTTGTCGGGAATCTGGCGTCCGGATACCCGCTCTCGCCCGTTGTGAGGTAGAGAAGCAGCCCGAAGGCAATGAACAGCCCCGCCGCCACTACGCCGATCCGCAGCAGCCGGCTGACCGTCAGCTCGACATCTTCCGCCTTCGAATTCATATCCAGCCCACCCCCTGCAGAATCATTTCAATGGCGACATAGCCCAGAATCGGTATGAACAGCAGCCTGATCGTGCGGCTCTTCAGCTTCTGCATCAGACGCGCTCCAAGCGTTGAGCCGGCCAGGACGCCGATAGCGACGGGAGCGGCAATGCTCGGGTCGATATCCCCGCGGAAAAAGTAGATTCCGGCGCTCGCCGCCGCAGTCACCCCCATCATGAAGTTGCTGGTGGCGCTGGAGACCTTGAGCGGAAGCTTCATAAATACGTCCATCGCCATCACCTTGAAGCTGCCGCTCCCGATGCCGAGCAGGCCGGAGATAACGCCAGCCGCGTACATGACGCCGAATCCGCCGTATACATTGGCCACCTGATAATCAACCTGCCTCCCCAGCGCTTTATCATAGTACGAGCCGTTCATTCTCAGCTTGGCCGCGAGCGGATGCGTCTTCGCATTCTCGGGAAGCTCGGTGTTCACCTTCTTCACCATGCCATAAGCCGAATTCAACAGGAGCAGGCCGAACAGAATGAACAGCACGTTCGGCGCGATCAGGTTCGCGACGAAGGCCCCCGTCACCGCCCCTATCGTCGTCGCCACCTCCAGGAACATGCCGACCCGCAAATTCGTCAGCCGGTCGCGCAAATACGCAATCGCCGCCCCGCTGGATGTCGCGATGACCGAAATGATGCTGGCTCCGATCGCATACCGGATATCGACATCGAACAGAAGCGTGAGCGCAGGCGTAATTATAATGCCGCCTCCCAGGCCGAGTATGGCCCCTACGGTGCCTCCGACCAGGGAAATGAGCAGCAGTTGTAGCGTCGTCATGATCATTTCATCCGATGCCCCTTTCGCTCCCCTATCCCCTTAAGATGTCCCATAAGATGCCAAGGAATGCGAAATCACCGCTCTTTTCCATGCCCAAAAAGCGCCGCGCCTGTCGGCCGCAGATCGGAGCAAGGGAGCAATCGGAATCGGAGAACGCTGATCAATACGACAAGCCGGCACGCGAACGTGCCGGCTTGCCGTCTTGTTGATTTACTTTGCGTGTGCGGCGTTCAACGGTTCATTATCGGAGAACAGATCCGGATTGGCCTGGAGCATCCGCGTCAGCACTTCCGTCAGCCTCACGGTATCGCAGATCCGCACTTCCGCATCGCCGAACCGTCCGAGCGTCATCGCGCCTTCCTCTCGCAGCACGTCATCCACCTTCCAGAAATGCTCCGACCAGTTCAGTCCGCAATGTCTGCGCGACGGAACGGAGATGGCGGTTCCATCGGGAAGCACCGTATAGAGCTGCTCGCGCTCCGCGGTCATTCTTCCCGGAATATCCCCCCACTCCTCAATGCCATGGATAAACGTATTGCGGCGCAGATCGACGCCGACCAGCATAATCGTGGCCTGGCGATCGAGCAGCTTCCCCCAGGCGGATCCGCGGGCGCACGGCGTATCGAACCGTTCGTCACCGGCCGTGAACGCTGCGGCATCACGCCCAAGAGCGGCGACCGAATGAGTTGGATGCCAGGATCGAATGACGCCTGGCCGCTTGCGGAATCGTTCCGGCAGCATGCCAATGCATACCGGAGTATTCTCGACGTCGAACCGCGGATTCTCCGCATTGATGTTGGCCCAGGTATGCGTCGGCAGCACCAGCAAACCTTCCTCCATATAAGCCGACAACGCATCGAGCACCGTATCCGGGCCGCCCTCCACGCCACCAATGCTTTTGTAGGAAGAATGCACCAGCAGCGTGCCCTGCCGATCAATTCCGAGCCGCTCCAGATCGGACATCAGACTGTGTATCGTATGCATACTCTCTCCGTCTCCTTCTCTGATGTTATGCCTCCCGCTGCTCTTGCGGCCCGAGAGGAAGCCACTCCAGCACATCCTGGATACGGGCATCCCAATACTCCCACGTATGGTCGCCCGGGCCTTCGCTATAGGTATGCTCGAAGTCGGTGCGCCGAACCGCCTCCCGGAAGCGGAGATTGTCTTCATAGAGGAAATCCTCCGTCCCGCAGCATTGGAACAGCTTCGGCTTCGGTCCCGGATGCCGGTCCGCCTGCTCCAGCAAACGGAACAGATCGTTCGGCGTCCCGGCGATGCCGCCTTCGCCGTAGATCAACCGGGCATCCTCCCGAATGCGCTCCCGCAGCGCGGGGGCGGCGACATCCAGGCTGCCCGACAGGCTGGCCGCGGCCGCGAATCGCTCCGGATAGGAGAGCGCCCATTTCATGGCGCCATATCCGCCCATCGACAGGCCGGCCACATAATTGTCCTCCCGCTTGGCGGACAACGGGAAGAAGCTGCGGGCCTTGGCCGGCAGCTCCTCCGTCAGGAACGTCCAATAGCGCAGCCCATGGGCCATATCGGTATAGAAGCTGCGATGAACCTGCGGCATGACGACCGCGATGCCCTTCAAGGCGGCATAGCGCTCGATCGACGTGCGGCGAACCCAGATCGTATGGTCGTCCGACAAGCCGTGCAGCAGGAACAATGTCTTATGAACCTCCGTCGATTTGACGTTGTTCATCCCGTATTGTCCCGCCGTCGTCTCCGGCAGGATGACTGTCATCGCCGTGCTTAAACCCAGCACTTCCGAGAAATAATTGCAGGTAAGCAGTGCCATTCGTTCCCCTCCCTAATCCAGACCTAACATCATCTGCTATGTACAGTCCTTTGCTTTATTCTCATTATAGTCCCTTCCCTGGCAAAAGGTAAGCAAGCGTTTTCCAGCCATAACCTGACTGCGGGAACCCGCATTTTGCGTTCATCGTCTGGAATTTAACCAAATCCCGCTTCTATTGGAACGAAATACTGCACCAGAGCAGCTTTTTATCTATGACACGCCGAAAACATCAAAAAAGACGCACCCGAAGGTCAATGTCATTAAGTTTAGCTCAAAGACAAGAGCCGAAAACATAGGAATCTGAAACGGCATGGGAAAAGACCCTGTGCCGTTTCTTTTTTTGTATACAAGCAAGGAAAAAAGTGTACAGCAAACAAAGCGGACGGAATATCCGCTTAAAAAAGTGTTCATGTGAAACGAATTATGCTACTCTATAGACGAAGCTAACAACTGATTTGTAGCGTATTTTGCGCGTATTCTGCTGCCCTGGGCGAACGGGTCGAATCGGCAAAATGTTTTTGCGGATCAGTGCTTCAACATCGGGCGGGGGTTCATCGTGCCGTGAGCGCAGGAAATGTCTACAAACGTGAACGGCAACCGTGAAGTTGACTTGGTATGGGTGCCGTTTATCCATTTGGGAAATGACGACGTGCGAGGTCATCATTTCAGCGAAATTGTACATGATCATTCTTGCGAAAATCTCTTGGGTGATGGACTCTCGTCTCTTTGCGTGAAAATTCGTCAGACCGACGGTGTACTTTAATGCCCGGAATGAAGTTTCAATGCCCCATCGCCTGTTATACATAGACTTGATTTCATCGGGTGGGAAATCAGCGGCAGAAAGATTCGTAATGACGGTCTCAAAAGCGCCACTCGGCAGGACGAAACGAACAACCCGAAAGGAAATCGGGTAAAACAAGTTCTCATGCAAATCCAAAAAATCAAAGGTTGACGTGGAAGGAACGAACTTGTAAATCTCGGGATTAGCCTTGACCTCTTTGGTTTGTTTTTTGGTGAGTGTCAGATGAATGTCCCGATCAAACTCTCCGTCAACGGGCAAATGCAATCCCGAAAGAATACCATTGGAATTCAAATCCTTTACCCGGATGACATAGCTCCACCCTTTGCGTTCAAGATGCGCAAAATTGTTGTAACTTTCATAACCTCTATCGGCAATCACAATGGTTTTTCCCTTGATCGGGGAACGGTCGACCATGGTCGCCAGCGCCCTTCCCTCGTTGCACAACCTTCGTGGCTGAACAAGGGCATCCACGTACAGTCTGTTGCACAAGTCATAGGCAGCGTTCAAATGCAGAAGGTTATAGCCTTTCGTGTTCGGTTGACTTTGAAAATAGGTGTCCGTGTCCGCAGAGTCTGTGGCGATATGTAAATCCGAACCGTCAATGGCAAGTAATCGATATCCTCGGTAGTCCTTGATATCGGTAACCGATTGCGTAAACTCGTGAAACAAGAATTCCAAAGCAGACGGCAGAATTTTATTCCGCTGTTGGACAAAAGCAGAAGTGGTTGCAGTGTTTACGTCATAGCCTTGTGATTCCAAAAGTTCCTTATATAGGCTGTTCCCTCCCATGGAGATAAGGAGTTGCATCACCGTTTCAAAAGAAAGCTTTTTCTTTCGGGTAAAGTCTTTTTCAGGATTTTTGACATAAGGTGCTGGTTCGGCTGACATTTCTCGTATGAGGGATGTCAGCGTTTTTTTAGCGAATTCGCATACTCATTCATGGACGTGGCCTCCTCGTGTTTCAAGGGTCTTCGCCACACATATCCATCTACCTGTTAAGTCTTGATTTTCTTTTGAAACAAAAAAAGAGCGGGCTATCTTTTCGATAACCTGCTCTTGTGCTTGATTATGGTTTCCGCGCCTTATCTTAATGACATTGACCCGAAGGTGCGCCTTTGCTCAGCAGTGTTACCCGACATCGACTAGACGACCGGTAAATTGGCTGTTGTACAGATCCGCATAGAAGCCGCCCTGCTGCAGCAGTTCCTCATGCGTGCCCTGCTCGATCACGGATCCCTGATTCATGACGAGAATCAGATCGGCATCCCGAATGGTAGACAAGCGGTGGGCAATAACGAAGCTGGTGCGGTTCTTCATCAGCTCCTGCATAGCCTTCTGGATGTACAGCTCCGTCCGCGTATCGACGCTGCTCGTCGCTTCGTCCAGAATCAGTATCGCCGGATCGGCCAGAATGGCGCGGGCAATCGTCAGCAGCTGCTTCTGGCCCTGCGAAATATTCGATGCTTCCTCGTTCAGCACCGTATCGTATCCATCCGGCAACGTGCGGATGAAGTGATCCGCATGCGCGGCTTGGGCCGCCTGCACGATCTCTTCTTCCGTCGCGCCCAAGCGTCCGTAAGCGATATTGTCGCGGATCGTGCCGTTGAACAGCCACGTGTCCTGCAGCACCATGCCGAACAGGCTGCGCAGATTGCCGCGCTCCATGGCGGTAATGTTGACGCCGTCGATCGTGATCGCTCCGTCGTTAATCTCATAGAAGCGCATCAGCAGGTTGATCAGCGTCGTCTTGCCGGCCCCGGTCGGCCCGACGATGGCGACCATCTGTCCCGGCTTGACGTCGATGTTCATATCGTCGATCAGCACCGCATCTTCCTTGTAGCCGAAGCGGACGTGATTGAAGCGGACTTGGCCCGCCGGATGAGCAATCGTCTTCGCCGGAGACGCCTCCGGCACTTCCTCGGCTTCATCCAGCACTTCAAATACCCGTTCCGCCGAGGCGACGGTAGATTGAATGATATTGGCAATATTGGCGGTCTGCGCAATCGGTTGGGTGAACTGCCGCGCATATTGGATGAACGCCTGAATATCGCCAATCTGGATGGAGCGCTGGGTAACCAGCACGCCCCCGACCACGCAAATGAGCACATAGCCGATGTTGCCGATGAAGTTCATGAGCGGCATGATCAATCCGGAGATGAATTGCGCCCGGAAGCCGGACTCATACAGCTTTTCATTGATGCCGTCGAACGCGGCCACCGATTTTTCCTCATGCCCGAAGGCTTTGATGATTTTATGGCCGGTATACATTTCCTCGACATGGCCGTTCAATTCCCCAAGGGACGTCTGCTGCCCCTTGAAGTGCTTCTGCGAACGCTTCGCGATCACGATCGTGACGACGAAGCTGAGCGGCAGTGTCAGCAGGCAGATCAGCGTCATCAGCGGGCTGATGGTCAGCATCATCACCACGACGCCGACCAAGGTCACGATCGAGGTAATCAACTGCGTCAAGCTCTGCTGCAGCGTGCTGCTGATGTTATCGACATCATTGGTCACCCGGCTTAAAATCTCGCCATGCGTCCGAGCGTCGAAGTATTTCAGCGGCAGCCGGTTCAGCTTGTCATTGACCTGCTTGCGCATCTCGTACACAATATTTTGCGCCACGCCGGCCATCAAAAATTGCTGAAAATAGCTGAACAGCGCGCTAACGACATACAATCCCATTAATTTAAGCAGAATATTCCAAATAAAAGCAAAATCAATAGCGGTTCTTCCCATCAAGCTCTCGAACAGCGAGGTGGTGGCCTCCCCCATAATCTTCGGGCCGAGAATCGTGAAGACGGTACTGAGTATCGCCATCACCAGGACCGCGATCAGCTGATATTTCCGCGGCTTCAAATAGCCGACGAGCCGCTTCAGCGTGCCCTTGAAGTCCTTCGCTTTTTCCATGGGCATCCCCATCGGCGGCCCGCCCATCGGGCCCCTGTGTCCGCCCGCTTTTGGCCGATTATCTCTACTCATGCGATCTCCTCCTCTGACAGCTGGGAGGATACAATCTCGCGGTACACCGGACACGTCTCCATTAATTCGCGATGCGTGCCTATTCCCGCGATCTTCCCTTCATCCAGCACAATGATTCGATCGGCATCCATCACGGTGCTGACCCGCTGGGCGACCAGCAGAACGGCCGCATCCCGGGTCTCCGGCCGGAGCGCCGCGCGCAGCTTCGCATCGGTCTTGAAATCAAGCGCCGAGAAGCTATCGTCGAAGATATATATTTCCGGACGCCGCACCAAGGCCCGAGCAATCGACAGGCGCTGCTTCTGCCCGCCGGATACGTTCGTTCCGCCCTGTGCGATCGGAGCGTCGAAGCCTTCCGGCATATGAGAGATGAATTCCATCGCCTGGGCAATCTCGGCTGCATGCTTCACCTCTTCGCCGGTCGCATCCTCCTTGCCATAGCGGATATTGTCCGCCACCGTTCCCGTGAACAGCACGGCCTTCTGCGGCACGAGTCCGATCTTCTCCCGCAGCTCCTCCTGCTTCCACTCCCGGACGTCAACGCCATTCACCCGGATACTGCCACTCTCGATATCATAGAAGCGCGGTATCAAGCTGATTAGCGTCGACTTGCCAGCCCCGGTTCCGCCTATAATCGCGGTCATCTCTCCCGGACCGGTCTCGAACGAGATATTCGACAGGGCCGGCATCTCTGCCCCCGGGTAACTGAAGGTAACATTGTCGAATTGTATATGGGCCCGTTTGTCGGCCGATGCCCGTTTCGGCTCTGCAGGATCGTGAATCTCCGGCTCCATGCTGAGCACTTCGTTAATCCGGGCCGCAGACGCGGATGCTCTTGGAATCATCACAAAAATAATGGAAACCATAATGACAGAGAACATGATTTGCATTGCATATTGAATAAAGGCCATCAAGGAGCCGACCTGCATGCTGCCGTTGTCGATCCGGATGCTTCCGAACCAGATGATCGCGATCGTCGAGAAATTCAGGGTGATCATCATGATCGGCATCATCGACGACATAATGCGGTTCACCTTCAAGGCCGTGCCGGTCAAGTCGGCATTCGCCTCGTTGAACCGTGTCTTCTCATGGTTGATCCGGTTAAAGGAACGAATGACCCGGATTCCAGTCAGATTTTCGCGCAGGACAAGGTTCAGCTTATCCAGCTTCTTCTGCATCGCCTTGAAGAGCGGAATCCCTTTGCCGGCTACGGCAAAAATCGCCAAGGCCAGCACCGGAATGACGACCGCCAGCACGAGCGTCAGCTTCGCATCCTTCGACACCGCCATAATAATGCCGCCGATACACATCATCGGCGCGCTGATCATCATCCGGAGGATCATGACCAGCACCTGCTGAACCTGGGTAATATCATTGGTCGTCCGCGTAATCAGGGATGCCGTCCCAATCTTGTCGAACTCCTGCAGCGAGAAGTTCTCCACATGGGTGAACAAGCGCCGCCGCAGATTGCGGCCGAAGCCGGACGCCACCTTCGCGGACAAGTAGCTGCCCCCGATGGCGCATAACGTGCCGCCTGCGGCGACCAGGAGCATCCACCCGCCCATTTTCCAAATATAAGCCGTATCTCCGCTAACAATGCCGATATCGACGATATCCGACATCAGTGTCGGCAGATACAGCTCGGCCAGCGACTGGAAGAAAACCAGCCCCAGCACGAAGGCCACCGGAAGCCGGAACGGCTTCAGGAAGCGGAATAATTTCATCATTCATGATCATCTCCACTCGTGCGCTTCTCTATCTCCCTCCAAGGGATTGGAGGATTGTCTTGAAAATACGTATGCACTTTGGTGAGCAGCCCGGCCAGCTTCTCGCTGTCCTCCTCACCCAGGTACTCAATCAACCCGTTGAAATATTCCGTCATGACGGCTTTCGCCTTTTTCGTTACCGCGATGCCTTTGTCGGTCAGCGCAATCCGTATGACCCGCCGATCCTCGGGATCGGCGTTCCGGGTGACGAGCCCTTTGCTCTCCATGCCCTTGATTAGTTGCGTTATCGTCGGTGAAGTGACATGCAGCATGTTGCTGATCTCGGACACCATCAGCCCTTGCTTCTCCCGCTTCATCGAACGAATGAGAACCATCATGACATGCAGCTCGCTCGGCTTATGTCCTTCAATCGAACGGCGATGCCATTCCGCCTTGTTGAACAGCTTGAAGGCCCTCATCAGCCGCTCGGTTGTCGTTCCCTCCTCATGCATCTCGTTTACCCCCTCGTTACCTAAAATTCAAATTAATTAGGTAACCTATTTATTTGGTAACCTAATTATATTTTCGCAGCTAACCGATGTCAAACTCCAAAAAAAGGAGCTGCCCCTCCTTTATAGGAAAAGAGGAACAGCCTACTTTTTGAGTCCTTGCAGTTGTATCTTGACTGATTGCGCGCCGGTGAGCTCTTCTTCCAGCACGGTGTACCAGACCGCCCCATATGACGATCGAATGACCGGCGCCATCTTGATATCCATGACCTCTTGTTGTTCGTGGCGGGGAATGCGAACCTCCACATTGACGACATCCGGATCAGTAACGAGGCCGTAGAGTACGACCAGGTCAGTGCTGCCGAATGTTATAGCTTATCGATTCGGGAGGAGCGGGGTGGGGGAAGTCGTTGCGCACCCACCCGTTTATTTTCAACCCGCTTGATTGTAAAAAGGCGATGTTCATCTCTTTCAGATTCAAATCATGAAAAACGATAATGTCGATGTCTCCAGGTATAGTCTCCTGATGCAGCAGCTCGGCATCAAACCCCTGAGGCGTCAACCATTCTTCGGCCGATTCGGCTTCCGGACGAAACAGTAAAGCTGCTATCAAACCGATAAGCAAGAGCGCAGCCGCAACCCATCTTTTCATTAGAATCCGCTCCTGACCGCCTAGAAGGCACACTCATACATATTGAATATGCGCAGCCCGGCTCCAAAAACAACCGGGTTACATCGACGACAAGCGGCGCTCGATATAGGAATCGAACGCGGTCTTGATGACCGCCACCACAGGCACCGCGATGAACATCCCGATGAGCCCGAAGAAGCCGCCCCCGATAATAATCGCGAAAATAATCCACAGCGGGCCGATGCCCACCTTGTTCCCGATGACCTTCGGGCCAATATAATAGCCGTCCAGCTGCTGGATAATGAAAATAAACAGCACGTTCCACAGCGCCTGCATCGGGGACACGAGCAAGGTGATCAGGCCGACGAACAACATGCCGATGAACGGTCCGAAATAGGGAATGACATTCGTGACGCCCACGACTAGAGCGGCTAGCAGCGCGAACGGCGATTGTAGAATCAGCAGCCCCACAAATACGATAGAACCGATAATCATCGCATCCAAAATGACCCCGACAAAATATTGGGAAAAGGTCGTATCGATCCGCTTGACGAAATCAACCACCGATGACGCCCGCCCCTGTCCCAACAGGGCAACCAGAATCTTCTGCGTGCCACGGCCAATCGCTTCCTTGTCCTTCAGCAGATAAATCGATACGATGAAGCCGATAACGAGATTCAGCAGCGTCGTCGTTAGCGACAGCAGGCCGGACAGTAAGTTGTTCAGGATGAGCCGGACGAACTCGCTGATCTGGCTGGAAGCGGACGAGAGGAACTCCCCTAGCTTGGCGTCGATCCCGGATTGGGCGAACCATTCCTGCTCCAGCACATGGCCGCGTATCCATTGCTCCGTCCCCGCGATATATTGAGGCAATCCCGCGAGCAGCGTGCTGACGCTGTCAATAATTCTCGGGGTGATTACCGTAATAACGATGAAGATCAATCCGAGGAACAGCGTATAAACAATAAGAATGCTGTACAGCCTGCGCAGCCGCTGCCGTGAGAACAGCTTCGCCTCCAGCGCGTTGACCAGCGGCCGGAGCAAATAAGCGATAAAAAAAGCAATGAAAAAAGGCGTCATCAAGGACATCACCGTAGAGAAAAAATGCAGGACGCCCCCAATATTGTCCACCAGCTTGTACAGCAGCAGCCCCGCGGTGAACAGGCCCAAATAGTATAATGTTTTGCGATCCCTGAACATCGTTCCCTCCTGAACTTCTTCGTGGTGTAGGTTGCCGCATGTTCCGGACGGCAGGCCGGTATAGCGAATCAGGAGGACTTTTTGCCCTTCTCTTTGTCTTTATCCTTGTCCTTCGCCATTTGCTTCTCCAGATCGTCAATCATCTTCTCGGCCAGACGCTTATACGTATTCGCCTGATGAATGAAGGTCAATACGGCCAGCAGCGTAAAGGCCTGGCTATCCCCGGCCGAGGCCACCGCTTCGGTCTGGGCCGCCACGGCACTCTCCAACTGAAGAGCCTGCTCCTCCTTCAGCCGCAGGAACTGCTCGTACACCTTCCATCCGTCGACATCCTCCCGATGAAGCGTACCCTGGAACAGCGTCTTGATGTCACCGATGGACAGCGTCTGCTTCAAATGATAGATCAGCGCCATTTGAATGATATGCTCGGGAGAATACTTCTTATTCTTCGCCGGAAGCAGCAGTTTGTCCTTGGTATAATTATTGATCATCGTCTTCGTCAGCAGCTTGTCCTCGGGATGCCGTTTCGTCGGCTCCAGCACGCTTTCGAACAACGTGATGACCTGATCCATATAGAGATCGAGCTTCGGGATTTCCGCCGGCTCGATGTCCGGCATGCCCGCGATGCCCCGGTACAGGGCTTCGATATGCTCCTTCGCGGTTGCGTCTTCCATGTCTTCCTCTCCTTCATGCCTGGGGGCGCAACTGAAAATGATGCTGTCCCGTTCATTTCTCCATACTAACATATGCAAAAGACAAGAGGCTACAATGCAAAAAACTCTTCTATTTACTTCTCTGAATCACATGTTATAATTTATATATAACACCATGTAGTTTTCATTACTACATAACATTTTTTGTTAACACATCTAATGCGCGGGCACGCGTTAATCATAAATAGGGCAGGATAGCCGGATACTAGTTCATGGGAGGTTCGATTGAAGATGGAAAAGCCATGCAATATCGTCTTGTACGGCGATTCGATTGCGAAGGGGATCGTGTACGATGAAGAGAAAGGCAGATACGCCAAGCTGGCCGACAGCTTCGGGCAGCTCGTTCAGCGCCGCCTGAACGGGATCGTGACGAACGCGGGTCGCTTCGGCTGCCTCGTTACGAAGGGAGCCGAGAAGCTGAAGCAGGATGTCCTGAGCCGGCGCCCGGATATCGTGCTGCTGGAATTCGGGGGCAATGATTGCGACTTCGATTGGGACAAAATCGCCCGGCAGCCCGGGGATCTGCATGAGCCGAACACGGATCTGGAGCGCTACACGCAGACGTTGAAGGACATGATTCGCACCTTGAAGGACCACGGGATCGTTCCGGTGCTGATGTCCCTGCCGCCGCTGGATGCGGATCGGTATTTCCGGTGGATCAGCAAGAACGACGACTCCGCCGCCGCGAACATCCTTGCCTGGCTGGGCAGCGTCAGCCGGATTTATTGGTGGCATGAACGCTACAATGCCGCCATCATCCGGGTCGCAGAGGAGATGAATACGCGCTGGATCGATGTGAGAGGCGCGTTCCTGCGGGCATTCGATTACCGGAATTATCTGTGCGCCGACGGGATACACCCGAACGAGCAAGGCCATCAGGTGATTGCCCAGGAGCTGATGAGCTATTTGGAGAGCCGATACCGTCATTTGTTGAAATGCTAAATGAGCAGGCCGGATGACTGTCTATTCAGGCAATCACCCGGCTTGCTTGGCTTATTCGATATCCGGCCCATCCGATCCGGGAAGCCGATAATTCATCCACTCCCCCGGGAGCAGCTGCCGGTAGGGCGTCTGCAGGAAGCGGTCGTCGATCAGTACGAGCGTCCCGGTGTCGCGCTCCGAACGGATCAGCCTTCCTCCGGCTTGAAGCACCTTGTTCATCCCGGGATAGACATAGGCATAGTTGTACCCGTTTTTCCCCGTGCGGTTGACGTAGTCGCGAATGATGTTCCGCTCCAGGCCGAGCTGAGGCAGGCCGACGCCGACGACGATGACGCCCGTCAACCGGTCTCCCTGGAGGTCTACCCCTTCCGAGAATACGCCGCCGAGCACGGCGAACCCGACCAGCGTGCCTGTCCGATCCGGCTGGAAGGCATCCAGGAACCGCTCCCGCTCCTCCTCTGTCATCCGCGCCTCCTGCACCAGCATTTCGACCGGGCTTCCTTCTGCCATGAAGGCTTCGTATACCTCGTGCAAGTACGGATACGAAGGGAAGAACACCAAATAATTGCCGCCCCGCTCCTCTACCACGCGCCGAATCGCCTGCACGAGCGGCAGCTTCGTCCGTTCCCGATCCCGGTACCGGGTAGACAGCGGGTGCAGCCGCACATCCCACTGCGCCGGATCGAACGGGGAAGGAAGAGAGAGCGTGTAATCCTCTTCCCGATTGCCGCCCAGCAGGTCCATATAATAGGACATCGGCGTCAAGGTCGCAGAGAAGCGCACAATCGATCGATACCGCTTGCCCGCCTGAGCGAGCAGGAAGGACGGATCGAGACAGAACAGCTTCAGCCGGACCTCATTCCGCTCGACTTCGGCATACGTCGTGAACCGCTCATCGTAGAGCTTCGCGATGCGGACGAAGCTTGACGCAGCGAAATAGGCGTCGAGCAGCATCGTATGGGCCGGCGATCCGCCGCCGCCCAGCAGGACCGGTTCGGCTTGGGCGATGAACCCGTCCAGCAGCGCCAGCAGTTCTTCGGGCAGCTCCATGTCCGTCAGGCCGCCCTGATCCGCACACTGCTTCCGCAAGGCGATGAAATAGGCATTCACCGCTTGAGCCGCGTCGTGGATCGGGCGATTCACTCCCTTGAACTCGCGCTTCAGCTGCAGGAACGCGGACTTGACCAGTTCGGCCGAATACATATCCCGCGCCCGGTCGACGAGATTATGCGCCTCATCGATCAGGAGCCCCGTCTCCTTCTTCTGCTCTTCCGCCCACCGCTTCATCGAGACGCGCGGATCGAACACATAATTATAATCGCAAATGACCGCATCGGCCGCATACGCGAGATCGAGCGAAAATTCAAACGGGCATACCCGGTGCTTGCGGGCGTACTCCTCAATGACCGGACGGGTCATCTGCGTCTCATGGGACAATATATCCATGATCGCCCCGTTAATCCGGTCATAATAGCCGTCGGCATATTCGCAATAATCCGGCTGGCAGCGGGTCTCCTCCTGGAAGCAGATCTTGTCCTTGGCGGTCAACGTAACCGATTGCATGCAGAGTCCCTTCGACGCCAGCCGCGCGCAAGCATCCTCGGCAGCCGCGCGCGTCGTCGTCTTGGCCGTAATATAGAGAATCCGCCGGATCAGCCCTTCCCCCATCGCCTTGACCGCAGGGTACAAGGTCGACATCGTCTTGCCGATGCCGGTCGGTGCCATGGCGAACAGGCCGCTGCCCTGAGCAATCGACGTATATACGGCGCCGGCCAGCTTCCTCTGTCCTGCCCGGTACGTGTCGAACGGGAACGGCAGCTCCCGGATGCTCTCCTGCCGCCGCTGCTCGTGGTCCCGCCGCATCGCCGCGTACGGCGCATACCGTCCGATGACGTCCAGCACGAAGGCCTCCAGCTCGGCGAAGGTCAGCACCCGCTTGAACCGCTTCGCTTCTTCCGTGCGGACATGGACATAGGTCAACTGCACCGCCATCCGATCGCGGCCATGCTCCTTCGCATACATATAGGCGTAGCAGCAGGCCTGCGCCCAATGCACAGGATACGCATCCTCCGTAATCAAGCTGACGTCCCCCGATGTCGACTTGATCTCGTCTATCGTCTCCTCGCCGGACAGAAGCAGGCCGTCACAGCGGCCGTCGATCTTGAAGCTTAGATCGCCGTACCGGATGTCGGCCTGCAAATACACTTCCTTGTGGTCCGTCTCTCCATAGCTTTCCTGCACCCGCTGATGGGCCTTCGTCCCGTCCGTCATCGAGCTGGCGGCCCGGAAGCCGCTGTCGATGCTGCCGCTGAGGAACACATGCTCCACCAGCGAACGTACGGATAATTGTATCGTATACGTCATCGCATTCTCCCGATTCCTGTCATTGCCTGAATCTGTAACTCATTATACCGATTATACCGCAATTCAGGCCACAGTGCCGGGTGCACAGCGTTCATGACCTCGCCGCCAATTTCGCGAGTCCCCCGCAGCCGCCTGCAGCAAGCCCACCTGCATCCAGCCGGCCTGCAGCAGATTCGTGTTCAGCGAGCAGAACCGAACAGCTCACTTCGTTCCCTGGCCCGCTGCTTCCAATCCGCGCACATACGTATGAAGCATCCGCTTCAGGCTCTCATCCCGCTCCAGCTCCATGCGGAAGCCCTGCTTCATCTCCAGCGTAGCGAAGCCATGCAGCAGGCTGCGCAGACCGCGCACGACATGGAAGGCGTCGGCCTTCTCGTACTTATATTCGCCAAGCACAGCGAGCAGCAGCTCCAATATCGAGTCGGATGCGGCTTGAATATCCGGGTCATTGAAATCCGGCGGCGACATCGTCGCTTCGTATACTCCCGGATGCTGGCGGACGAAGTTGACGTAAGCGAAGCCGATCGCATCGATGGCCGCCTCGCCCGACTTCCCCACCGCCGCGCGCGCCAGCGACTCTCTCAGTTGCAGCAGGCCGTAATGAGCCAGCCCGGTGCGCAGCCCCGGAAGCCCCTGAACATGATTGTACAGCGAGGGCGACTTAATGCCGAGCCGCTCCGCAATCGCGGCCAGCGTCACTTGGCTGAGCCCATCCGCATCCGCAATCTCTGCGGCGGTGTGCACTATTAATGAACGATCAATGGATTTCCTTGGCATGATGCTGATTCCTCCATACTTGTTCTACTTCTTGAATCGCCTTGTCGATCGCTGGCGCCGGATGCGGCAGCATCGGCCCATGGCCGACCGCCAGCAAGGTCGGCTCCAACGCGCGCAGCTTGCGCGCGCTCGCGATCGATTCCCCCAAGTTCCAGGTGGCGAACGCCGGGAACGGGAACCGCAGCTTCATCTTGCCGGACACGGCCACGCCGCCCTGCGTCTGGAAGGCATCTCCGGCGATAAGAGCCCGGCTGCGCGTGTCGAGGAAGGCCATCAGCCCCGGCGTATGCCCCGGCGCGGCGACAGCGAGCAAAGAGCCGATGCGATCGCCGTCACACAGCAGCCGATCCGGCACCGTCTTGACCGAGGCCGGCACCCCGCCGCGAATCGGCATCGCAGCCTCTCCCGGCTCCAGCGAGCGGTCGCCGCGCAGCAGCTTGGCATCCCGCTGCGAGATGGATACCTCCGCGCCCGGCAGCGCGTCCTTCAAAGCATCCAGCGAACCGACATGGTCGTCATGGGCATGCGTCAAGACGATGCGGGTAATCGGCTTGCCCAACTCGGCGGCCGTTCTCAGGATGCCCTTCAGACTAAGGGGCAGCCCGGCATCGATCAAGGTGAGCTCCTTCTCTTCTTCGACCAGATATACATTTACAGGGAACAGTCCCGGGAACCACGTTAATTGATAGACATGCTCATGGCGGGTTACGCGCATGGCAATCACCTCCGATTGCTTAACTAATTATATTAGTATAATAACTAACTATATTAGTTTTTGCAATCTTTATTTTTGTCTCCTCCCACATTTTGAGCAAATACCTTTCCCGGAGAGTCATCACTGCGCCATTGCAGACTTAAAACAGCGGGATTCATACAGGCCGGACAACAAAAAACACCCGCGCAGGGTGTTTTTTGGCGCTGTGCTCCGGGATGGCTTCCATTTGTGGGGCGTGGCGAGCTTAGTCCACTCTTCTCCGGGGGGTCATGTTCGTCGTAGCGATCTTGTTCTGTCTATCTTGGCTGGTCAGGTTCGACGTTTCGAGCTTGCTCTGCCCTATCCTGCTTGCTCAGGTTCGACGTGGCAAGTTGCTCTGCTCTATCCCGGTTGTTCAGGTTCGACGTTTCGAGCCTGCTCTGCACCTATCCTGATTGCTCAGGTTCGACGTGGCAAGTTGCTCTGCACCTATCCTGATCGGTCGGGTTCGACGTGGCAAGTTGCTCTGCTCTACCCCAGTTGCGCAGCAGGTCCGCCTGAAAGTCCGGTTGGTCCAGTTAGGTAAGTTAGTTAGTCCGGTTAGTTAAGTTAGTTAATTCAGTTAGTCCAGTTAATTCAGTTGTTTCGGCTAGTTCAGTTTGTGGAGTTGAGTGAAAATCCTGCATAGCCGCATCATTTTACGCCAGATAATCATATATTCGACAGAATTCCTGCAAAATTACATCTTTTCGCCCTACTTTGTCTGCTTTTCAGTCGATTAGGTGGAAATTCCTGCACTTTTGCAGTATTCCGATCAAGACATAGACGCCGACATGCAAATACTGCACTTTTGCAGTTTTGCCGCGGCGTTTCCGAGCCGCTCGATGCAACAAGGGATAATCGGGGCAGCTCACGCGCCCCGGACAAGTCCGCCACTTCCCCCTATCCCCTTAGTATCCCTAGGTTATCCTGAGTTCCCCTTGGTTTCCCTTGGTTTCCCTTGGTTTCTCTGAGTTTCTCTGGGTTTCTCTTGCTTTCTCTACTTTTCTCTGGGTTTCACTGAGTTTCCCGGGTTTCCCTGAGTTCCCCTGTCTGTCCCCATTTGTTCCCCTTATGGTTCCACTGCCGCTTCCACTTGCGGGACGACCGCTTCATGCAGGTAGCGGTCCAGCTCTGCGGCGCCGCTCGCCTTTTGCTCCGGCGTCCAGCCCAGGTGAGCGGCCATCCACTCGATGGCCGGCTGCTTCCATTGCCGGACCCATTCGATGTCGAAGAAAAGGGCGCCGGTTCTTCGAATGAAGAAGTCGGCCGGCTTGAGCGCCATCTCTTCCTCCACCGCGTATACGAGCGGAATGAGGACTTCAAGCGGGAGGCCGCCGGATGCGGCTTCGTCGCGGTACCGCTCCGCCAGCGCGAAGAGGCGGTCCGCATTCGAGCCGTACATGCGAGCCCACCGCTTGGCCAACGCGGCATCCAGACCGCGGCGGATGCCCTCCTCCATCTTCGCCTCCACGAAGCCCGGGAAGGCGGAGGAGCCGCCGACATCGCCGCCGGCGATCGGCATCTGCTTCGTCTTGACCGGCACGAACGGGCGGTCGTCTTCCTTGGCCAGCCGCTGCATGACGCGATCGACGACCGTCTCCGCCATCTTGCGGTATCCGGTCAGCTTGCCGCCGGCGATCGTGATCAGGCCGGAAGGCGACTCCCAGATTTCATCCCGGCGCGAGATCTCGGATGCGCTCTTTCCTTCCTCATAGATGAGCGGTCTGACCCCGGCCCAGCTCGATTCGATATCGTCGGCGGTCAGCCGCACCGACGGGAACATGAACGCGATAGCGTCCATAATATAATCGCGGTCTTCCTTCGTCATGACGGGATGGGCGGGGTCACCCTTGTAGAACGTGTCGGTCGTGCCGACATACGTTTTGCCGTCACGCGGAATCGCGAAGACCATCCGCCCGTCAGGCGTATCGAAATAGATCGCTTGCTTGAGCGGGAACTTCGCCTGGTCGATGACGAGATGCACACCTTTGGACAATTGCAGATGCTTGCCCGTCTTCGAGTGATCCCGCTCGCGAAGCTCATCCACCCATGGGCCCGCCGCATTAATGATCGTCTTGGCATAGAACTCATACTCCTTGCCATCCGCCTGATCCACGACGCGCACGCCGCATAGCTTCCCATTCTCATAGAGGAAGGACTCGGCCTTCATATAATTCAGCGCCATCGCTCCGTGGCGGACGGCTTCCTTCATGACTTCGATCGTCAAGCGCGCGTCATCCGTCCGGTACTCTACGTAATAACCGCCGCCCAGCAAGCCTTCCCGCTTCAGCAGCGGTTCACGCTCTACCGTCTCTTGCGCGGACAGCATGCGCCGGCGCTCGCTATGCTTGACCCCGGCGAGGAAGTCGTAGACACGCAAGCCAATGCCGGTGCTGAACTTGCCGAAGGTCCCGCCGCGGTGAATCGGCAGCAGCATCCATTCCGGAGTCGTCACATGGGGGCCGTTCTCATAGACGATGGCCCGTTCCTTGCCGACCTCTGCTACCGTGCTTATATCGAACTGTTTCAAATACCGGAGCCCGCCATGCACCAGCTTCGTCGAACGGCTGGACGTTCCGGCCGCGAAATCCTGCATCTCGAACAAGGCCGTCGTCAGTCCGCGGGTCTCCGCATCGAGCGCGATGCCCGCTCCGGTAATGCCGCCGCCGATTACAATGACGTCCAGCGGCGTCTGGCCCATAGCATGCGCGATCCGCTCGCGATGTGCAGAAGAGAATGTTGCAGTTGTCATAGGTGAACCTCCTCGTTGCAGTAACGTCAAATATTAGGTCGTCTCTCCGAAAGAAAAACTGCAACAACACCACAGCCTCAGACTGTCATGCGATTGCAGTTCCCCCCGTTCTCCAACTGAATGATTTTATTAACTTGTGCGCAAATATAAACCAAGAAATCCGATACGCCCGGCTTATTTGAATGCTTTGGTCGCCGCAATGGCCGTCTTCCAGCCTGCGTACAGCGCTTCCCGCCGCTCCTGCGGCAGCGCCGGTTGGAAATCGCGCTCGATGCTCCAGAGCGAGTAGATCTCCTCCCGGCTCTCCCAGTAGCCGACCGCAAGCCCTGCGAGATAAGCGGCTCCCAACGCGGTCGTCTCGCTGACTTGCGGGCGTTCCACCGGCACGCCCAGCATATCGCTCTGGAACTGCATCAGGAAATTATTTTGCACCGCGCCCCCGTCCACGCGCAGCGTCGTCAATTCTATCGAAGAGTCCGCCTCCATCGCCTGAAGCACATCCAGCGTCTGATAAGCGAGAGACTCCAGCGTCGCCCGAATCAGATGCTCCTTCGACGTGCCGCGCGTCAAGCCGAAGACGGCGCCCTTCACTTCGCTGTCCCAATATGGCGTTCCCAGCCCGACGAAGGCCGGCACGACGTATACGCCATCGGTCGAGCCGACGCGGCTCGCATATTGCTCGCTGTCGGCGGCGTCTTTGAACATGCGCAGGCCATCGCGCAGCCACTGTATCGCCGAACCGGCCACGAATACGCTGCCCTCAAGAGCATATTCCACCTTGCCGTCAATCCCCCACGCAATCGTCGTCAGCAGTCCATGAGAGGATTGAACGGCCTGCTCGCCCGTATTCATAAGCATGAAGCACCCGGTTCCGTACGTGTTTTTGGCCATGCCGGGCTTGAAGCAAGCTTGCCCGAACAGGGCGGCCTGCTGGTCTCCGGCGATGCCGGCAATCGGAACCCGCTCGCCGAAGAAATGATAGTCGGCCGTCTGGCCGTAGATCTCGGAGGAGGAGCGCACCTCAGGCAGCATCTGCTTCGGAATATCCAGAATTTCCAGCAGCTCGTCGTCCCATTTCAGCTCATGGATGTTGTACATCAGCGTGCGGGACGCGTTACTGTAATCCGTCACGTGCGCTTCCCCGTCGGTCAGCTTCCAGATCAGCCACGTATCGATGGTGCCGAACAGCAGCTCCCCGCGTTCCGCTCTCTCCCGGGCGCCCGGGACATGATCAAGGATCCATTTCACCTTCGTGCCGGAAAAATAAGAATCGATCAGCAGCCCGGTCTTCGATCGGAACAGCTCACTATGCCCCGCCGCCTGAAGCTCGTCGCAGATCGCTTTCGTCTGCCGCGATTGCCATACAATCGCATGATAGATAGGGCGGCCTGACTCCTTATCCCAGACGACGGCCGTCTCGCGCTGATTCGTAATGCCGATGCCGGCGATCTGACTCGGCTTCACGCCCGATTCAATAAGACAAGTCGCAATGACAGCGAGCACGGTTCCCCAGATCTCCTGCGCATTATGCTCTACCCACCCCGGTTCAGGGAAAATTTGCGTAAACTCTTTTTTGGCCATATGAATAATCTCGCCGGATCTGTTGAACAAAATCGCCCTGGAACTGGTCGTCCCCTGATCAATCGATAAAATATACTTCTCCATCACCGATTCCTCCAATTCATCTAATGAACTGCGCCATGACCTGCGCATAAGCCCCTATAATCTCGCCTGGGCCGATACTTTGCCGTCTCGCCGGGAAGTGAGCAATGCAATGATCACGATGACGAGAACGATGCCGGATACGACCCAGACGAGGGTATCCGCTTGCCCGAGGAACACCGTTTTGTAGAAGAGTCCGCCCAATGCGCCCCCAATCATCGGGCCTGCGACAGGAACCCAGGCATATGCCCAATTGGAACCGCCTTTGCCTGGAATGGGAAGCAGCATATGCATAATTCTCGGGCCGAGGTCGCGCGCGGGATTGATCGCGTACCCGGTCGTTCCGCCCAGCGACAAGCCGATGCTCACAATAAGAAAGCCGACAATGAACGGACCGAGCCCGGCCGTAAGCTCATTGGCGCCAATCGCCAAAATGACGAGAACGAGAATAAACGTCCCGATAATCTCGCTGATCAGATTTCCGAAAAGATGCGGCGCCGCCGGCCCTGTCGCGAAGACGCCCAGCTTGGCGGCCGCGTCCTCCGTCAGCTTCCAATGCGGCAAATAATGCAAATACACGAGGGCCGCTCCCGCCATGGCACCGAGAAGCTGTGCCGCGATATAGGCGGGCACATCCGCCCAAGGGAATTTGCCGATCAGCGCCATCCCTACCGTAAGCGCCGGATTCAGATGCGCCCCGCTAATCGGACCGACCGCATAGGCCGCCATCGCGACGGCCAGCCCCCAGCCCATCGCGATCACGATCCAGCCCGAATTGGCCGCATAGGACCGTTTCAAGGCTACGCCCGCACATACACCTCCTCCAAGCGCAATCAAAATCATCGTCCCAATCAGTTCCCCCCAAAATGCCGACATCCCAAGTCCCCCTTCATTTCTAGTCCATGAAAAGCATTATTCGACGGGAACGCAAAAAAGACCTACCTATCCATCCGCGCGACAACTCTCCAATTCGAGAGCGATCAGCGCGTCTGCAAGTAGATCTCCATGTCTCCGCAACATCATTAACTTAGTTCACAGTTTATTCTATTTTGGAAACGGTGTCAAATGATTTTTATCATTTCCTGAGCCTATTTTTTTCGGAACGGCACCGCCGATCAAGAAAAGGCGAACGCGGAATTCACGCCATCGTCCGTCAGTCTATATTTCGGAGCGGGCTTGGACCGGTTAATTCGAATACCGGGAAATTCATCTGCGAAGGCTTGCTTCACTGTACTAAATCATCCTCGCAGCACCCTACTCAATTCGTCGGCAATCAGAGCCACGCCCGATTCGATCCGTTCCTCCGCCACTTTGGAAACATTCAATTTCATGATTTTCTCGGGGTAGTAGCTCTCCAGATAATGCTCCTTCATGTCCCCCACAAACACATGCCGCTGCCGAAGGTTGCGCAGCAGCGCCCCCATATCGATCCGGTTCGGCAGCACGATATGCGCCTTCATGCAGACGGACGCGGGATGCACGAACGTCCCCGGCTTCAGGAACGGCTCGACATGCTTGCTTAAGGAAGCGTATAGCCGTCTCGATTTGCTGATATACGATTCCCTCACCTCGTCGCGATGCCGCCGGAACATGCCGCTCGTAATATACAGCTCCAGAGCGGCCTGGGAGATCATCGAGCTGTCGATATCGGTCGTCAGCTTGTGCTGCTGGAAGGAGCCGACAAGCGCATCCGGCAGCACGGCGACGCCGACGCGAAGGCCGGGGAACATGATTTTGGAGTAGCTTTTCAAGTAGATGACCCGCTGATTCGTATCGTAATAGTACATCGGCATCTGACCCGCATCCTGCTCGAAATCGGCCAAATAATCGTCCTCGATAATATAGACGTCGTACCGGTCGGCCAGCTCGACAATCCGCTGCTTGTCGGCATTGCTCAGTGAGGTCCCCAACGGATTGTGGAAGCGGGGCATCGTGTAAAAATAGCGGACATCGTCGCGTTGGAACAACGCTTCCAGACGGGCAAGATCGATTCCGCGGGCCGTCCGCTCCACCCCGATCGCCTGCGTCCGGCGGAGCTTCAGAAGCGCCAGGAACAGATGATATCCGGGCTGCTCGACGACGACCTTCGTCTTCCCGTTCGGCAAAGGCATCGCAGTGAGCAAGGCCAGCGCCTGTTGAACTCCGGACGTAATGGCGATATTGCGCTCGCTCGCAAAGACCTGATACGACTCCAGCTGGGCTCGCACCGCCCGAATGAGGGAGGGCAGCCCGTTCGGCGTCCCGTATACGAACAATTCATCCTGATACAGATTGATCGCCTGATTGATGCAATGCTGAAAATGAACATACGGAAACTGCCGCACATTGGGCGCGGAGGTGGCAAAGTCAAAGCCTTCCACACCCTCGGCCGTTCGCGGCTGCGCCTTGTCCACGACATAATGACCGCTGCGCGGAATGGAGTAGATGACATGCTCCGTCTCCAGCTCCTGCAGCGCATGAATCACCGTGCTGTTGCTGCACTGGAAGGTCTTGGCCAAGGCGCGAATCGACGGCAGCTTCTCCCCCGGCCGCAAGGAACGTTCCTCGATTCGCCGCTTGATGTCCCGCATGATGGCTTCATATTTGGTCACGGTCCCACTCCTATCTGTATCGGTACAGTACGCGAATACGGCTATTGTTGCCTCTTCTCCCGCTCCGTACAATAAAGGCACAAGACAGGAGGGAAACAAGTATGAAGCAACACTTGATCAAAGCTTACGCAGCCGCGCTTATCTATGCTTGTATTATCGGCTTTTCGTTCCTATTTGTCACGATAGCGCTGGAGAGCGCCGATCCGCTTGACGTATTGGCTCACCGGTTTACGATCGCCTTTGCCGCCGCAACGCTGATTCTCGCCGTGAAGCGGCCGTCCATTTCGATACGTTGGTCCGACCTGCTCAAAATCATGCCGCTGGCACTGCTCTATCCGACCGGGTTCTTTGTCTTTCAGACCTTCGGCCTCGTCTATACCACCTCATCCGAAGCCGGCATGATCCAGGCGACTGTGCCCATCATGACCGTATTCCTGGCGTCCTTCCTGCTGCGCGAGCGCTCCAACGCCATGCAAAAAATCGCCCTGATCGTCTCATCCGCCGGCGTCATTTTCATGCTGCTCATGGGAGGAATGAGCGGAGCCAGCTTCAGTCTGATCGGAATCACACTGATTCTGCTATCCACCCTGTGCGCCGCGCTGTACAATATATTCGCGCGCTCCTTGACCAAGGCGTATTCGCTGCCGCTGCTGACCTACGTCATGACTGGCTTCGGCTTCATCGCGTTCAACGGACTGTCCATCGGCTCTCATCTTGCCGAGGGCACCTTGTCATCATGGTTGGCTCCGATGGCAGAACCGCGGTATTTGCTGTCGGTCCTTTATCTGGGCATTCTCTCTTCCTTGGTTACGTCTTTCATGTCGAACTATGCCTTGTCCGTCCTCGAGGCGGCCAAAATGAGCGTGTTCAGCCATGTCGCCACCCTGATTACGATCGTCGCCGGCGTGCTGTTCCTGCATGAAAGTCTGGAATACTATCATGTGCTCGGCGGCATCGCCATCCTCGGGGGCGTCATCGTCACGAACCTGCCCGCGGCCCGCAGGGCGAAGGAGCATGCTTCCCGGTCGGCATTATGACAAATAGTTGGCATCAATGGCCAAAAGAGCCATCCTGGAAATCGGTTTCGAAAATCGGTTCAGGCATTGTAAATTGAGCAGGGCCTATGCATATCCGCATAGGCCTGCCTTCAGGATATTAACGATTCCTTCCTCGCCTTCTCCACCGCCTCATCACGGTTGCTTACATTCAGCTTCGCATAAATAGACGGCATGTAATTCCGCACCGTGCGTTCCGACAGATGCAGCCGGGACGCAATGGCTTTATAACGAAGTCCCTGCATTAATCCCTTCATAATATCCATCTCCCGGCTTGTCAACGAGAACGGATTCTCGCCTGATACGCGAACGGATGGGGCGAGTCCACTTCCGCTTTGCCGGCCTGCCGGTTCATGTCCTCCTTCCGTAATCATCTTGCCGCCGCAATGCACGAATCGGATGGTAGCCGCTAATTCCTTCGCGCCCGCCTGTTGCGATGCATATCCGTCAACCGTGCCGCGAAGCGCCTGCACCGCCTTAACACGTTCCTCCCCTTCCTTAACGATAACGATAACGCGGGTGTTTTTTCCCTTCCCTTTTTCCCTGAGGCGTCCTATCCAATCCCTCCTGTTTGTTCCATCCAAATTTACGGACAGCAAGAGGATATCGGGTTGCGTCTTCTCCACGACTTCTGCCGCTTCATCTTCATGCTCCGCCGTGACGGCCCGGAAATCCCGTTCTTCGTTCAAAAGACTTGCGACCTGCTCGCGCCATGCAGGGGGATCTCCCAATGCTACAATCTCAATCCGTTCGACGGGGGCTGCCGCTTCGCTCGGTACCGTTACGGTCATCACCGTTTCTCCGTCCACACCGGTATAAAGATGCATATCGCCTCCCAACATGTTCAGACGTTCTTTCACAGGAGACATATCCGAGCCGAATGGCAGCCAATCGGGCCGTTTTCCATTATCCTCTATCTGCAGCGTAATGTGCGTGGGGGCATATTGCATGGACATGTGGACAGAATCTGCTTGGCCGTGCCAACAGGCATTGGCCAACGCCTCCCATGCACAGCGGTACAATAACTGCTGCGTGTCCTGATCGACCGGATAGGCGCTGCCAAGCTTCCGGAAGGATACGGGAACGCCTTCTTGCCTGCTCCAATCGTCTGCGACCGCTTCAATAAACGCCTCTAACGGCAGTTCGTGTCCCGGCTGCTCCAGACGCCGCAACTGATCCTGAAGCTGATTCTGCTCTTCCACTATAGATGCTCTCAGCGATTCTAAGCGCTTCAGGCCATCTTCTGAAGCGACATGCTGGCGAAGCGCATCCAGTTCAGTCTCTGCGAACGTAAGCAGATGACAGACCGTCTTCGTGGTCTCGCGTGCCGCCTGGCAGCGCTCCTCCAAGCGCCGCGTCCGTTCCGCCTGGAACGGGTGCTTTTCAATAATCTCGTATTGCTCCTCAATGACGGCAAGTTTACGTTTGGCCGTGCGTATGACATCTCCGAGCTTACGCAAGCCGAAACCAATGAAGTAGAAACATGCCGCTAAAAACAAAGTGTTGAACACCGATTCTCCCCAAGACGAATTCGGTGAAAAGCATGCTGCCAAAGGGGGAGTCGCAATGGCAACCATAGGCACAACCCAGTTCTTCGTATTCCGATGAAAATACCCCATCGTGAACGCGGCCGGAAAAAACATATAGTTAAAACCGAATTCTAGCGCGGTATAGATCGAAAAACCGCCGGCAATCAATACATCGGCAATGATATACGCCCGATTGCGAAATGCTAACAAGATAATAGGAACTTGAAGATATAGCATAATGAATAGGACAGCATCAATGGTAAGAAAAGATCCCAAATGCTCGTTTTTAAAATAATGAAGAGTCCAAACAAAAAATAAGATGCGTGCCAGGATTACCAACCCATCCAGCTTGGAAAAGCGTTTGTTTTTCAAATTCATTCAAAACAACCCCAATAGAATAGATAGAATGTCGTGTTTGAATAGATTTCTAAATTCATATGTACCATGAAAATACGGAAAAAGAAAGCTCTGGAAGGCACGATTTTTTCGAACTTTCAACTTCGGGACATTTTGACCCTACCGGGCAGGACAATGTGTATGCTACCTTAACGTGGTTGCTTGCTTTTATACAATAAGAAGGAGGAAATGGAATTGAAAAGAAAGCTGTTGACATGGACGCTAATTTGCAGCGTTCTTATGCTCATGCTCCCTGTCCATGCGGACGCGGCCAGCGAGAAAGTGACCTTGAAGGTGTTGGACTACTCCCAAGAAGATTTTAACGATAGGTTCGGGGATGCATTTACGGCCAAGTACCCGAATATTGAAATCAAGGTCATCCCGACACTAAACGAGAAAAAGAGAGTCGTGCTTCGGGGGGATGAACTGCGTAAGCTGGAGGATAAGGAAAAGCCGGATCTGCTGCTGCCCGATCAGGATAGCTTGGAGAAATATGTGGCTGAGGGCAGACTGGTCGATTTAGAGCCCTATATTGCCCAATCCAAATCCATCAAGCTGGCCAATATGAATCAAAATATCGTGGATTCCATGAAAGTAAAAGGCAAACTCTACACGCTCTCGCCGACATTTATGACCAAAGGCCTGTTTTATAACAAAACCCTATTCGATAAATACAAGATCAAGTACCCGAAAAACAAAATGAGCTGGGCGGAAGTGATGGATCTAGCCGCGGAATTCAAGAACAAAGCGGGCTCGGATAAGGTTGAAGGGTTTGATTATGACCATAATTTATTCTCTTTGGCCGATACAATCTCACGCTCCTATAATCTGACATATCGGGATGTCAGCAAGGGCGGCAAGAACATTACGATCAACACCAAAGAATGGAAACCGATCTTCGAGATGGTGCTCAAGGCTGCCAAAAAAAATGCAATCACGACAAAAAAAGAGGCCTTTCTAGCAGGCAACGCGGCAATGACGGTAGATGATTCTTTCTTTCTTCGCTCGATTAAGCTGCAAAACATCAAGTTCGAGTGGGGCGTTGTATCCGAGCCCGTTAATCCCGCTCGTCCGATAAGTTCGGCAGCTGGAGCCAATCATATGTTCGGCATTAGCACCGAGTCGAAGCATGCGGATGCGGCTTGGAAGTTCATTGAGTTCGTCAACAGTGAGGAGTTTGCCAAAGGGTACCTAAAGGATGGCGAATTTATGTCCGGAGTACCGACGAACGAATGCTGCAAGAAGTGGAACAATAAAGTCGACCTTAGCGGCCTCTACCAGCTGGCTCCGATCAAAACGATATATGATCCGAACCAACCGGATATCTGGCAAGTGTATCTTAAAGAAGGGGATGCGGCATTCAAATCCGCCTTGAATGGCACACAGAGCCTTGATTCCATGTTGGCCGGACTTCACACGAAATTACAGTCTGAACTAGATCAAGCATGGGCCAAGAAGGGAAAATAAGGCCATGAAGAACCGGCTTCGCGCACCGAACATCGCATGGCTGCTCCTCGGCTTAGCCCTGCTGCTGCAAGGCTGTACCGACAAGCATACCGAGCCCTTCGACCCGAACAAGCCCGTTACTTTAAAAATCATGTACCCTTGGGAAGGGGAGGAGTTCTATAATCGGTTCGGTGAGCAGTTTCAACTCAAATATCCGAATGTCGATTTTCACATCATCAAGGAGCCGGAGTATAACCCCGAGTTAACGGCAAAAGAGAATGAGCAGGCATTGCTTGCCTATATCGCGAAGGAACGGCCTGATGTTCTGAAACTTGGTCCCGTCAGATTCGAAACGGTAGCGGCTGCGGGTAAGCTCATTGATTTGGCGCCATGGATTCAACGGGACAAGTTTTCGCTGGACGGGATTTATCCCCCAGTTATCGACGCGATTAAAATGAAGGGCCGCGGAACGCTGTACGGACTGTCCCCAACATTTATGAGTTGGGCCCTATACTATAACAAGGACTTATTTGAGCGGTACGGGGTGACGCCGCCCCAGGATAAGATGACCTGGGAACAAGTGCTTGATTTGGCTGCGCGCTTTCCGGTTGAAGGTTCCCCAGAAGAACGGATATACGGGTTTGCTCTTCCATTCTCTAGTAACAGTTCTTTATTTTCGCTCATGGAGAGCATCGCCAAGACCGAGCAGATCGCATTGATCGATGCTTCGGGGACACGATTGCTGTTCGACTCGGACGGCTGGAAGCGGATAACGAAGCTAGCGGTCCGGAGCATGACCTCCAATTCTGTCTATTTTCCCGTGGAGGTTGATCCAAGCAGGATGCTGGTCGATGATCCATTCCTAGCGGGCAGAGTCGCCATGATCGTCATGGGTGATTCTACAGCGCAGGACTTGCAAGATATAAACCAAATCAGGGAAAATTCCATTCCCCCGGAAGAGCCGCTGCGTTGGGGAGTTGTACCGGTTCCTATCGATCCCGTAAATCCGCAATCCGCGAACGAGATCTCTGTGTATGAAATATACGGCATTGGGGCCGACTCTACCGCCAAAGCAGCAGCCTGGGAGCTTGTGAAGTTCATCAACGGCGATGAATGGGCAAAAGCTAAATCTCGTACCAAAGACGGGGGTAATCTGCTGGCGCGTTACGCATACAATAAGGACCGCTACGACCATTTCGACCCTGAAGAGATTGAGGTATTCTATAAAATCAGACCGCAGAGCGGAGAAGAACTGCGGCAAATCCGCCAAGTCCCGCCTGCATTCCGGACATCGTTCGCAGAGATCGTAAGGGAAGAACTCGAATCGATTATCGTGGACAAGCAAAGTGTTGATCAGGCCGTACAGAAGATTCAGACACGAGGCCAGGCGGAGCTTGATTCGTTCAATGCCCGGACGGAAGAGAAATAACGGGGTTCATTCATCTCTATTGGAACAAGCCCGGTGCTGGATTCGCATCGGGCTTGTTCACGTGCCCGTCTCCTCCTTGCCCTGACCTTCAACCTTCCAACTTCAGGACATTTTGACCCTACCGGGCAGGACAAAGCGTATGCTACCTTAACGTGGTTGCTTGCTTTTATACAATGAGAAGGAGGAGTTGAATTTAAAAAGAAAGCTGATGACATGGACGCTAATTTGCAGCGTTCTTCTGCTCATGCTCCCTATCCATGCGGAAGCGGCCAGCGAGAAAGTGACCTTGAAGGTGTTGGACTTATCCCAAGATTTTTTTGACAAGAGATTCGGAAATGCATTTACGGCCAAATACCCGAATATCCAAATTAAGGTCATCCCTATACAGAAACAGAACGGGACATCGCTGCTTTCGGGTGATGAAATACGTAAGCTGGAGGATAAGGAAAAGCCGGATCTGCTGTCGGAAAGCTTATATACACATAGCTTGGACGAATATGTGGCCGAAGGCAAGCTCGTCGATTTAGGTCCGTATATTTCCCAATCCAAATCCATTAAGCTGGCCAATTTGAATCAAAATATTGTGAATTCCATGAAAGTAAATGGAAAACTCTACACGCTTTCGCCGACATTTATGGCGAAGGGCCTATTTTATAACAAAACCCTATTCGATAAATACAAGATCAAGTACCCGAAAAACGAAATGAGCTGGGCGGAAGTGATGGAGTTAGCCGCGGAATTCAAGGAGAAAGCCGGCTCTCCAGGATTTCATTATAACCATGAATTATTCTCATTGGCAGCCATTGATATCGCACGCTCGTATAACCTGACATATCAGGATAAGAGCAAGGGCGGCAAGAACATAACGTTCAACACCAAGGAATGGAAATCGATCTTTGACATGGTGCTCAAAGCTGCCAAAAAAGAGGCAGTTACGAAGGAAAAAGATGCCTTTCTAGCAGGCAACGCTGCGATGACGGTACAGGACACATTCCTTCTTCGCACGATTAAGCTGAGTAACATCAAATTCGAGTGGGGAGTTGTATCCGAGCCGGTGAATCCTGCTCGTCCGATAAGTTCGGCATACGGAGCAAACCATATGTTCGGCATTAGCACCGAGTCGAAACATGCGGATGCGGCTTGGAAGTTCATCGAGTTCATCAACAGTGAGGATTTTGCCAAAGGGTACGTAAAGGATGGCGAATTTGGGGATGGATTGCCGACCAACGAATGCTGCAAGAAGTGGGGCAATAAAGTCGATCTTAGCGGCCTCTACCGGTTGGCTCCGGTCAAAGAGAAATATGATTCGAACATTCCGGATATCTGGGAATTTCTTTCTAAAGAAGGGAACTCGGCATTCAAATCTGTCTTGAAGGGCACACAGAGCCTTGATTCCATGTTAGCCAGTCTTCAAAAGAAAGCACAAGCAGAACTAGATAAAGCATGGGCCAAGAAGGGAAAATAAGCCATGAAAGATCGGCTTCGCGCACCGAACATCGCATGGCTGCTCCTCGGCTTGATCCTGCTGCTGCAAGGCTGTGCCGACAAGGAAACCGAGCCCTTCGCTCCGAACCAGCCCCTTACCTTAAAAGTCATGTACGCTTGGGGAGAGGAGGACTTCTATAATCGGTTCGGCAAGGAGTTTCAACTGAAGTATCCGAATGTGGACTTTCGCTTCGTCGGGAATCCGGAGTATCATCCCGATTTAACAGCCGAAGAGAATGAACAGGCATTGCTTGCCCATATCGCGAAGGAACGGCCTGATGTTCTCAGAATTGGTGGCGGCGGAGATTTAGAAGCGGTGGCGGCTGCGGGTAAGCTCATTGATTTGGGACCATGGATGAAACGGGACAATTTTTCACTGGACGGAATTTATCCCCCCGTTCTCCATGCGATTCAAATGCAGGGCCGCGGAACGATGTACGGACTGTCCCCCACATTCGTAAGCTCGGCCGTATACTATAACAAGGACTTATTTGAACAGTACGGGGTTACGCCGCCCCAGGATAAGATGATCTGGGAACAATTGCTTGATTTAGCTGCACGCTTCCCGGTTGAAGGTTCCCCGGAAGAACGCATATACGGGTTTGCTGAGGAATCCGCTACCGAAGGTTCTATATTTGGCCTCATGAATCGCATCGCCCAGACCGAGCAGATCGCATTAATTGATGCTTCAGGGACACGATTGCTGTTCGACTCGGACGGCTGGCGACGGATAACGAAGCTAACGGTGCAGAGCATGACCTCTAATTCTGTCTATTTTCCTGAAAAGCTGACGATTGGTCAAAGCATGACGCCGGACAATGATCTGTTCGTATCGGGCAGAGCCGCCATGATCGTCTCGGGCGATTATAGAATGGGTTTGTTGGAAGACAAGAACCACACCATGCAAGCTTCACCTTCCCCGAAGGAGCCGCTGCGTTGGGGAATGTTGCCGGTTCCGATCGATCCCGTAAACCCGCAATCCGCGAACGAGATCTATGTGTTTGAAACGTACGGCATTGGGGCCGACTCTACCGCCAAGGCAGCAGCCTGGGAACTTGTGAAGTTCATCAACGGCGACGAATGGGCAAAAGCTCAATCTCGTACCAGAGGCGGGGGGAATCTGCTGGCGCGTACCGCATATAATAAAGACCGCTTCAATCATGAAGATATTGAGGTATTCTATTCAGTCAAACCGCAGAGCGGAGAAGAACTGCGGCAAATCCGCCAAGTCCCGCCTGAATTCAAGACATCGTTCGCAGATATCGTAAGGGAAGAACTCGAATCGATCGCAGCGGACAAGCAGAGTGTCGATCAGGCCGTACAGAAGATTCAGACACGAGGCCAGGCGGAGCTTGATTCCTTCAATGCCCGGACGGAAGAGAATAACGGGGTTCATTAATCTCTATTGGAACAAGCCCGGTGCTGGATTCGCATCGGGCTTGTTCGCGGCTGCGGCACGATTCACTTCTTGAACTCATTCCACCTCGACCCCGGGGAGAAGCCCCGGGATACGGGCCCTGCCAAGCTCCACGATCGTCTTGTTCAACGCCCGGGCCGCATCACCCGCTTCATGGGCCATCTCGTAAGCCGTTCCGTTCACCATCCCATCGCTCGCATATCGAACTGTCGTCTCTCCCTCCGTCAACTCCAACCGATATACAAATCCGACGCCCGTCTCCATTGATGTTCTCAGCGTTATCTCCTTCAGGAGCGACACAATCTCCTGGATCTCGACGGGATCGGTCACGGACAACCGATTGCCGTTCCCATAATGCACGGTAATCGCATCGACATGCAGCAGCTCGCTGCCGAGCGCCTCAGTCAGCGGAATATATGCCGTCCGATCCCCCGTCTCAGACCCGCAACCGGCCATGAGAAGCACAAACTGTGATTTCCTCAGCCGCCACGATATCCTGAATCTGAGACTCCGTTATTTCCTCGAACCTGTCGTTTTCGATAAAATCCATGATGGTATAATCGAATAACACGCGATAATAATGATAGCCAACCGAATCGCGATTGTTGAATTCATGTCGAGCGACAGGACCTCCCTTGCATAAGGATAGGAAAGTCGGTCCAGCGGCGGCTATCCCGATTGGCGCCGGAACTGGCTCTGCACCAAGCCGTGGTAGAAGCCCTGCTGCCGTAGCAGCGACTCGTGGCTTCCCTGCTCGATGATGCGCCCGTCCTCCAGCACGAGGATGCAGTCGGCCTGCTGAATCGTATTGAGGCGGTGCGCGATAACGATGCTCGTTCGCCCCTCCATCAGCCGGTACAGCGCCTCCTGTATCTTCATCTCCGTAATCGTGTCGATGCTGCTGGTCGCTTCGTCCAGGATGAGTATGGCCGGATCGGCCAGCACCGCCCGCGCAATCGACAGCAGCTGCTTCTGGCCCTGACTAATGCCGCTGCCGTCCTGGCTCAGCTCCGTCTCGTACCCCTGCGGCAGCTTCATGATGAATGAATGGGCATTCGCCAGCCGCGCGGCCTGCTCGACCTCCTCGTCGGTGGCATCCAGCCGGCCATAGCGGATATTGTCGCGAATGGTGCCCTGGAACAGGAAGGAATCCTGCAGCACGAAGCCCATATGGCTGCGCAGATTTTTGCGGTCTATGGTGGACAGCTCGACGCCGTCGAGATAGATCTGGCCGCTGTCATAGTCATAGAAACGGCTGAGCAGTTGGGTAATCGTCGTCTTGCCCGCTCCGGTCGGCCCGACCAGGGCAACTGTCTGGCCGGGCTCCGCCCGGAAGGAGACATCCCTCAAGGTGCGTCCGTCCTTCTCGTAGGCGAACGAGACATCCACGAACTCGATCTCGCCGCGCACCCGCTGCAGCCGGATCGCATCCTTCTCATCCTGCCCCTCCTCGCGCTCCTCCAGCACTTCAAATACCCGCTCCGCCCCGGCAATCGCGGACAGGAAGGTATTGAACTGGTTCGCCAGATCGTTCAGCGGCCGGGTGAATTGCCGCGCGTACTCGGAGAAGGTTACGATGACCCCGATCGAGACGAGATTGTGGAGCGCCAGCACGCCGCCCGCTCCCGCGATGATGGCGAAGCTCATATTGTTCAGCACGTTCATCAGCTTCGGAATGAAGCCTGAATACGTCTGGGCCCAATACCCGGAAGCCTTCAACCGTTCGCTCTTCTCGGCGAACTCTTGAATGACCTTCTGCTCCTGCGAGAAGCTCTTCACGATCTTCTGCCCCGAGAACGTCTCCTCAATGAATCCGTTCATATCCCCAAGATTGCGCTGCTGCTCCTTGAAAAACCGTCCGGTCCGCCGCGTAATCCATTTCATACCAAGGAACATGAGCGGCACGATCGTCAGCGTGATCAGCGTCAGCAGCGGGCTCAGCCACAGCATCAAGGTCAGCATGCCGACAAAGGTCAGAATGCTGGAGGACAGCTGAATGAACGAGCTGTTCAGCGTCTGGCTCACATTGTCGATATCGTTCGTAATCCGGCTCATCAGCTCGCCATGCTGCCGCTTCGTATAGAACTGCACCGGCAGCGTGTGGAGCTTCCCGAACAGATCGGAGCGCATCGCATAGACCGCCTTCTGCGCGACGCCGATCATCCAGTAGTTCTGCAGGAAGAGCGCGGCCGAATACAGCAGGTACACGACGCCGAGCAGGACGAGGAGCAGCAGAAAGTTGCCGCCTTCCTGCGTCTTGATATGATGGTCGATCGCATACCCGACCAGGAAGGGACCGAGCAAGCTAAGCCCGGACGTCAGCAATACCATAAGGAAAATAAGGGCCAGCAGTCCTGTGTGGCCGGACATGTAACGCCATATGCGCAGCAGCGTGCCTGACCAGTCCTTGGCCCGCGGCTTCTTCGAAGGACCGCCGGCTGACGCTCTGCCTCCGGCCCGGTCTGCAGCGGCCATGCCGGGCTTCTCCGGCAGCTTCAGCCTCAGCATGTAACCCCCTCCCCTCGCTCGAACTGGGACTGCACGATGCGCCTGTACAGTTCGCTGCGGCGCATCAGTTCGTCATGGCTTCCCTGATCCAATATGCGTCCGTCATCGATGAGAATAACGGCATCCGCCTGGAGGGCGGTGCTGATTTTCTGTGTAATAATCAATGTCGTGCAAGGATTAGCCCCCAATGCCTCCAGCAGCCGCGCCTCGGTCTTCACATCCAGCGCGCTCGTGCTGTCATCCAGCAGGAGCAGCTTCGGCTTCCGGATCAACGCCCGGGCAATCGACAGCCGCTGCTTCTGTCCGCCGGACAGATTGATCCCCTTCTGCCCGAGCATCGTGTCATATTGGCGGGGAAGCTTCATAATCGTGTCATGAATCTGGGCGCGCTGCGCCGCCTCCATGACCTCGTCATCGGAGGCATCCTGCTTGCCCCAGCGGATATTGTCCTTCACCGTGCCGCTGAACAACATGACCTCCTGCGGCACATAACCGATGTGGCGGCGGAGCTGCTCCATCGTCATGCGGCGGACGTCCATCCCGTCCAGCAGGACGCGTCCCTCGCTGACATCGTACAGCCGGGGAATCAGCTGGAACAGGGATGATTTCCCGGAGCCGGTCGCTCCCATGATCGCTATCGTCTCGCCCGAGCGTACCGTGAACGACACGTCCTGCAGCACAGGTGCCTCGGTGTCCGGATAGCGGAAGCTGACGTGCTGGAATTCCACGCGGCCTTCGCTTACCGCCGCATCCGGATCGGCATCGGCCGCATCCGTCACGTCGACCTCGCTCTGCAGCACATCGGCTATCCGTTGGGCGGACGCCTTGGCGCGCGACAGATTCATCATAATCATGGAGACCATTGACAGCGCTCCCGTAATCCGCGTCGTATAATTGACGATGGCCACCACTTCGCCGAGGTCAGTGCTGCCGCTCTGCACGCCCAGCCCGCCATACCACAGCACGAACAGGATGCTTCCGTTCATTAGCAGCAGGAGGAGCGGAACCGTGAACTCAATCAGGCGCAGCGCAGCGACCGTCCGATCCATCAGCTGCCCGTTCGCCTCCTCGAAGCGTTCGACTTCATGCTTGTCGCGAACGAACGCCTTGATGAGCCGCATGCCGAACAGGTTCTCGCGCAGCACCCCATTCACCCGGTCCAGACGATCCTGCACCGAACGGAACAGGAGGAACGCCTTCTTCATCAGCCAGACGAGCAAGATGAACAGCATCGGCGTGACGACGGCCAGAATCAGCGCCAGCTTGAAGTTGACCAGCAGCGCCATCACGAGGCCGCCAATCATCATCAGCGGCGCCCTCATCATGATGCGCAATCCCATGAACACGACATTCTGCATCGTCGTCACGTCCGACGTCACCCGCGTAATCAGCGTCGCCGTCGGGAAGCGGCTGAAATTGGAAAATGAGAAGGACTGAATTTTCTCGAACAGGTGCTTCCGGATATCATAGCCGAAGTTCTGGCTGACATGCGCCGCATAGTACGAGTTGACGATGCCGCATACGAAGCCGAACAACGCCAAGCCGACCATCAGTCCTCCCCACTTCACAACCGCGGGAAGATGATGGGCGACAATCCCTTCATTAATAATTCGAGCCATGAGCAGCGGGAGCCACAGATCCACGATCAGCTCCACCAGCATGAGCGCAAGCGCGAAGCTCATCGGCCCCCGATAGGGCCGCAGAAATGATAGTATTTTCCTCATTCACACTCTCCTTCCCCAAGCCAGAGCGGAACCGTCATGCTGCGCAAGGCAGTCCTTAACCGGTCTCCCGCCCGTAGATGTAATCCATACTCGGTATCCGCCTGCCGGCGAAGCGCTTCCATCGCAGCAGAGGACAGGCCATCATTGAGGCCTGCGCCATCGCCTTCCGATCCCGATGAAGCCGCCGTGCCGGGCGCGGGATGATGCCCGCATGCCGCACAATCGTGTCCTGGCGCATTATCGTACATTCATTCTAGCATAGATTTGGAATTTAGCTCGACAATATGTGAAGGATTGCATATGATTGGGTTAGATTTTCACTTGATGCAGCAGGAGGATTGGACAACAATCGTACTCGCCTCCTCCCGGATGGAGAGATCGGCGGCTCCATCCGCCAGCGCGGCCGTCCATCAAGCATAGCTGCTTGACCCTGACCGATGTCAGGGTCTTTGCCTTTCCGGGACTGTCGCTCCGTTGCTCAATCCAACTTTTTTCTTCGCCTGATAGAGAACGATCCCGAATCCAACTTTTCCAAGCCGCCATCCCGATTCCGTCCACTCCCCCACACTCTTCTCTCTTCTCTAGCATATTACTGTGACAGGATACAAGAAGACAGGCTGTCTCTCTATGGCAACATGATAGAAATCCGCAGCCTCGCTCTCCCAACAAGCATATCCAGAAGGAGAGGATGAGATTTGAAGCGAAGATCCATTCGGCAGCTGTTGAACGGTTACAAGCACAAGCTTTTTTCTCCTGTAGAGATCACTCGCGACTATTTAAGGGAAATAAAAAATTGCGACCCGGTATATAACGCCTATATTACGGTTACGAAGGAACGCGCGCTGCGGAAGGCGAAGCGTCTGGAGAAGAAATGGAACCGCGGCAAGAATACGGGGCTGTTGTTCGGGATTCCGCTGTCATATAAGGACAATCTGGCAACCAAGGGCGTCCCGACCACGAACGGTTCCGAAATCTACCGCAGCTTCGTTCCCGATCGAACCGCTGCCGTTATCCGCAGGGCGAACAAGGAGAATGCGATCATGCTGGGCAAAACCAATATGCATGAATTCGCGCTCGGCATCACATCCAACAATCCGCACTATGGGCCGGTTCGCAATCCATGGAACATCGAATATTCTCCCGGAGGGTCAAGCGGCGGCTCTGCAGCAGCGGTGGCCGCCAATCTGTCCGTTGCCTCCATCGGGACGGATACCGGCGGCTCGGTGCGCATTCCGGCCGCTTCCTGCGGCATAGCCGGGCTGAAGCCGACCTATGGAACCCTTCCGGCGTCCGGTGTCGACTTCGTCTCGTGGACGATGGATCATGTCGGTCCGCTTGCGGCCAACATGGAGGACCTGGCGATGATGATGGACGCGCTCACCGGCAAGGACTACTCCCGCTATCTTATTGAGAATATCCGCGGCATGCGCATTGGCGTCCCGATCAATTTTTTCAATGAGCATATCGAGGAGGAGACGCTGCGGCTGTACCGGGAAGCGCTGGCGGCTCTCGAGGAGCTCGGCGCCGTGCTCGTCGATGTTGATACCTCGTTCCTGTACGGGTATCAGGAATATGGACTGACCATTGCCGCGGCTGAAGCCGGATATGTCCACCGCGACGATATCGCCTGCTGTCTGGCGGAGATGGGAGCCGACGTGCGCGCGTTACTGGAATCGTCGCGCGGGATTACGTCCCTCCAGTACATTACCGCGCTGCATAAGAAGGAAGAATATACTAAAGCGTTCAAACGAATATTCAAGCAGGTCGACGTGCTTGCCACGCCGACGCTCCCCATCCCGCCGCGCCGTATCGGAGTCGAGTCCGTCACGTTCGGCTCCTATACCGAGAACATCTTCGACGCGATGACCCGTTATACGGAGATTTTCAATTTGACCGGCATGCCGGCCCTTACCCTGCCTTGCGGCATTACAGAGCAGGAGCAACTTCCGGTCGGTTTGCAGCTCATCGCCGATCATGACCGGGAGTATCGCCTGATCCGGATCGGTTATACGTATGAACAGAGCGAGCTGGGCGGCTATTATCGCAAGCGGGATCAGATCATCTCCGGAACTTGCGGCTCCTGAGCGCGCTCCCCTGCATGCGAAACATCCCCGGCCCAACGATGGACCGGGGATGAATAATTAACGGCGGCGGATCAGCAGCCGGTAGCAGCCGGCCGCCCCAAGCCCGCAGCAGGCGATGACGACGCCCATCGGCACGGCCGTATCGCTTCCTGCGATACCGACGAGCGGCGCCGCCGCCGAGCCGGCGATGAAGGGCAGCAAGCCGAGCATGGCCGAGGCGCTGCCGGCCGTCTTGCCCTGGTTCTGCATCGCGAGGGAGAAGCCGGCGGTGTTGACTACCCCCGTGCTGGATACGGACACGAAGAGCGGAAGCAGAACCGACCAGAGCGGCCCGTGCAGCAGAATCGCCGCCAGGAGCGCGAGGCTTCCACCGCAGGACAGGAACAGCCCAGCGATGAACAGCCTCATCTCGCCATAGCGCGCAGCCAGCCGTCCCGTAATCTGGGTGGCCACGATAAGGCCGAACCCGTTGAGCGCAAAGAACAAGCTGAACGCTTGGGGCGATGCGCCATAAATATTTTGCAGCACGAACGGCGAGCCGGAGATATAGCTGAACATGGCGGCAGAGACGAGTCCCTGCGTGCAGGCATATCCCATAAATTCCTTATCCTTCACCAGTCCCCCGAAGGTGGACAAGGTCGTCCGGACGCCGCCGGACGAGCGCCGGTCCTGCGGATGCGTCTCCGCCAGCCCGAAGTAAGCCGCAGCGATCATAAGCAACCCCAAAGCGCCCAGCACCGTAAATACGCCATGCCATGACGTATATTTGAGCAGCTGGCTGCCGATGATCGGGGCGGCGATCGGCGCAAGTCCGTTAATGAGCATAAGCAGCGAGAAAAACTTCGTCAGCTCCGATCCGGAGTACAGATCGCGCACCATCGCCCGCGCGATGACGATCCCGCCCGCGCCGGCCATCCCCTGCAGGAAGCGCAGGGCGATCAAGCCCCACATGGAAGGAACGATGGCGCACAAGAAAGAGACGACGGCGTACACCGCCAAGGACGCCAGCAGAGGGCCACGGCGGCCCCGCGCGTCACTAAGCGGCCCCATGATCAATTGGCCGAGCGCCAGGCCAAGCAGACACGCCGTCAAGCTGAGCTGGGTCAAGGAGGTGCTTGCCTGCAGATCGGCGGCAAGCATTGGCAGCGACGGCAAATACATATCAATCGACAGCGGCCCGATCGCCGTCATCGAGCCGAGCACGATCGCGATCGCGAGTCTCCGCTTGTGCGGAGCGGCAGCCACGGAAGCATTCAGATTGGTTCCAGGATTCATGTATGACAACCTTTCTCTATAAATTGCAATTGTAACAATTATAGTTACAACTTGTGAGGGAATCAAGACTTGAATATTTCATATTTTGCATATAGAATCCATGTTATTCTTGAGGACCGTCTGACGGAGGAACGTTATCGGCCGCTCTGGCGGGCGCTGCAGCCGATCGTGATCAGCAGGAAGCCGAGAACTTCACGGCGAAAAAAATAAATAATTGAATGATTGGAGGGACGGCCACACATGAATACATTCCAGATTACCGAGGAACGGGTTCAGGACGATATCTATGCATCTCAAGCCGAGACCGCCGATACCGAAGCAATTATGTCCTTGCTGTATCGCACAGCCGCCTGGCTGAACTGCAAAGGCTCGACACAATGGAATGAGCTGCTGCAAGGCGTCGATGTTCACGGGATGGCAGATTCCATCGCCAAGGGAGACGTATTCGTCTTCAAGCGGGACGGCGATCCGGCCGCCGTCGTCATGCTGCTTCAGCAGCCGAGCGCCTGGGACCGGGAGCTATGGAGCAGCCTGGGCGACAAGGGCGAAGCGGGTCATGACGAGTCCATTTATTTGCATCGCCTGGCGATCGACCGCGCCTTCGCCGGCAGCCAGCTGGGACTAGCGGTGCTCCGCTGGGTCGAGACCGGCATCCGCTTCCCGGGCAAGCGGCAGCTCCGCCTGGACTGCAAGGCGGGCGTTCCGGCCCTGAACGCCTTCTACCGGGCGGCGGGCTACACTTTTCAAGGCGAGATCCCGAAGGGCTACCTATTGTTCGAGAAGGAGCTCCCCCTGCAATAATACACAAAACACCCGGAAGGGTGTTTTTCTTTGCGCTGCGCACGGGGTGCACGGGTTGACTGCGTTTTGGTTTGGGTTTTCCTCTATCGTTCGATACGCCGCCTTGCTCGACTGGCCGATATGACTGGTTGAGTCGATTACTCATGTGCCGCTTGTTCGGTTGTTCGAACTAACTTGTTGATTCGATTGCTCATCTGATGCGTGTTCGGTTGTTCGATCTAACTTGTTCATTCGGTTGCTCATTTGCTGCTTGTTCGGTTGTTCGATCTAACTTGTTCATTCGATTGCTCATCTGATGCGTGTTCGGTTGTTCGATGTAACTTGTTCATTCGGTTGCTCATCTAGTGCTAGTTCGGTTGTTCGATGTAAGTTGTTGATTCGATTGCTCATCTAGTGCTAGTTCGGTTGTTCGATGTAAGTTGTTGATTCGATTTCTCATCTAGTGCTACTTCGGTTGTTCGATGTGACCGTTTCACTCGGTTTGCTCGTCCGGCGCTTCTGCTCCCACCACGATCCTTACGGCTCTTCACCACTCGTCTTGTCCAATACTGCAAAAGTGCAGCATTCTCATCTCGCGTCTATGCGTTCAAAACATTCCTGCAAAACTACAGGAATTTCGTCCGTATCGCCTCAGTTAGAGCAATAATCAGCGAAAATAATGGACTTTTGCAGCAATTGCAGTCAATATCGGATTACATAGCGGAAATTGCTGCATTTACGCAGGATTTCTCCCGCTTCGTCATCGTCACCCACCATCCGCCGCTTTCCCCACTCCTGCCTTCCCGGCTACCACACTCACCCCGATAAGAACAAAGCCCCCGAGACGACAGGTCTCGGGGGCTCCCGTATGGGGGCACCACAGCCACAGCCACAGCCTAGCCCCCTATGGCCGCGACAAAAGCGCGGGCCGATCCAGATGATACAGGTTGCGGTAGCGCGGGTACCGATCCAGCAGCTCCGCATGCGGCCCTCTCATCTCGATGCGGCCGTTCTCGATGAAGATAACTTCGTCCATCTGCTCCACGCCGACGAGATGATGCGTAATCCAGAGCAGCGACTTGCCCTGCAGCGCGTTGAACATCGTGGCCAGCAGGGCGCGCTCGGTCTGCGGGTCGAGCCCGACGGTCGGCTCGTCGAGAATGACGACCGGCGTATCCTGCAGCAGGATGCGGGCCAACGCGATCCGCTGCCGCTCCCCGCCTGAGAAGCGTCCGCCCGTCTCCAGCATCCGGGTATCATAGCCGTCCGGCAGCGAGTCGACGAGCGTCTCCAGGCCGACCTGGCGGACGACCCGGCGGATGTCCTCGTCGGAGGCGTCCGGGCGGCCCAGCCGGATGTTGTTCGCCACCGTCGTGTCGAACAGATGCGGGCTCTGGTTCAAGACCGCAATCATCTCAGGGATGTGTTCCCCATATGAAGCCGCCGGGATGCCGTTCAGCAAGACTTGGCCTTCATCCGGCGCCAAGGCTCCCTGCACCAGCTTCAGCAGCGTCGATTTCCCCGCTCCGCTGCGGCCGATGACCGCGATGCGCCGTCCTTGCGGGATATCGAGCGACAAGCCGTCCAGTGTCCAGTCGGCCATCTTGTCATAGCGGTAGCGGATCTGCTCCAGCCGGATATGCGCCTCTCCGGACGCCAGGGCCGGCCGCAGCTCCGCCTCCGCCGCAGGACGAACGGGCTGTTCGGACGCTGGAGCGTCCAGCTTCGCAAGCCGATCCAGTGAATCCTGGTACTGCGGCAGCTTCTCCACCGCCTCCGATACGGGGAGGAAGCCGTCCATTAGCGGGAATACAACCAGGGTGAACGCCGCGATTAAGGTGGCGGCGATGCGCCCGTCCGCATATTGGCCTCCTGCCCAGCAGAGCATGAGCACCAGCACGGCCGCGACGACGCACTGCCCCAGCAGCATGCGAAGCCGGGCCCAGCCGTTCAGGCGGCTCTCCATGCGGGCGACGGATTGCTCGCCCTCTTCATATTCCGCCGTGAAGCGGGAAGTGCGCCCGCTAATAACCCAGTCGCTCATCCCCATCACCGCATCGGTCAGCCGCTGGTACAGCACGTTCCGCTCCTGCTTGATGCGGGTCTGCCAGGTGCGGGTAATCAGCAGAGACACCCAGGGCAGCACCGCGATCAGCAGGAGCAGCAGCAGGCCGATGAAGAGTGCGAACGGCAGATCGAACCAGCCGAGCGCCGCGATGCAGGCGGCATAGGCGACGAGCGCCACTGCGCCCGGGAACACCGTGCGCAAGTAGACATTTTGCAGCTGCTCGATATCATCCGCCAGCGTGCTGAGCAGATCTCCCGTCCGGAAGCGGGAGCGGAGGAACAGCGCCTGTGGCTCCAGGATGCGGTACATCCGCTCGCGCATCTGGGACAAAATGCGCAGCACCGCATCATGGCCGACCAGACGTTCGACATAATGGACGACAGCACGCCCGATCCCGAACGTCCGGACAAGCACGATAGGCACGTAGACGAGCAAAATATTTTCCGGGCGCAGAGCCGACTTCGAAATCAGATAGCCTGACGTGAAGGTCAAGGAGGAGGCGCACAGCACCGTCAGCACGCCGAGGGCGATAATGACGGCGAAGCGTCCGGCATAGCGCCGCATATACGGCATAATCCAGCCTTCGCGGTTCATAGCGTCTCCTCCCCTTCCATGCAAATCATGTCGTAGTAGGCCCCCCGCTTGGCCAGCAGCTGCTCATGGGTCCCCGTCTCCGCCACTTTGCCGTCCTGCAGGACAATAATCCAATCCATATCCGGCATCCAGTGCAGGCGGTGCGTGGCCAGGAAGACGAGCCGATCCCGGAACAGATCCAGCATCGTCGACTTCAGTTCATACTCGGTCTCGATGTCCAGATGCGCCGTCGGTTCATCGAGCAGCATAATCGGCCGTCTGCTCAGAAATGCCCGCGCCAGCGCAACCCGCTGCTCCTGCCCGCCGCTCAGCGAGCGGCCGCCGTTGCCGATGCGTTCGTCCAGCCCGTTCGGCAGCTGATCCGCCAACTGGCCCAGCCCCGCGGCGGCCATCGCCCGCTCGACTTCGTCATCGGCCGCGTCCGGCGAATAGAAGCGGACGTTATCCGCCAGCGAGGAGCTGAAAATGTACGGATGCTGCGGGATGTACGTCGTCTGCTTCCGCCAATCCTCGCCGGTCAGCGACGCACGCTCCTGTCCGTCCACCCGGATCGTCCCGGCGGTCGGATGCAGGAAGCCGCCGATAATATCGATCAGCGTCGACTTGCCGGCGCCGCTCGCGCCGATGATGCCGACCTTGCGGAAGCCTTGAATCTCCAGATCAATCTCCTGCAGCGAGGATGGTCCCTCCTCCTCATGCCGCATCCCGATGCCGGTCATTCGCAGCACGCTATCCTGCGTCCAGGCCGGCAGCGCCTGCGAGGCAGGCACCGGCTCCGACTTCGCTCCCGCGCGGATAATGGACTGCATCGCCTCGCCCGCTTCCTTGCCGTCCAGCGTCGCATGATAATCGGCCCCGACCATGCGGACCGGAAGGAAATATTCCGGCGCCAGGATAAGGATCGTCAGCGCGGTAACGAGCATCATCTCCCCATCCACGAGACGCAGCCCAAGGCTAACCGCCACGGATGCGACGGACAGCATCGTGAAGAAGTCCAGGGAGAAGGAGGACAAGAAGGCGACGCGGAGGGTCCGCATCGTGGCCGAACGGTATCGGTCGCTCACCTTCGAGACGGTGGCTCCGTGCGAGCGGCTGCGTCCGAGGAACTTGAGCGTCTCCAGACCGCGCAGCGAATCGACGAAATGATTCGACAACTGCCGGTACGACGCCCACTGCTTCTCGGTCTGCTTGCGCGCGGCCAGCCCGACAAGAATAAGGAACGCGATGAGAATCGGCATCGTCACCGCCAGAATCAGGGCGGCGATGATATCCTGGGTCGCAATGTACGCGAGGATAAGCACCGGCGTCACTGCGGTCCCGATCATGCGGGGCAGGAACAGCTCCATATATTTGCGGAACTTCCCGACCCCTTCGAGCACAAGCGTCACCGTCGTGCCCGTTCCCTCTGTCCGGGTATGCCGCGGGCCGAGGCGGAACAGCGCCTCCAGCAGCTGACTCCGCAGGCTGGCGCCGGTCTTCTCGGCGAATCGGTAAGCCACCTTCTGCTGCAGCAGGGCCGTCAACTGGCGCACGAGAAAAGCAAGCAGGAACAGCCCGATCTTGCCGGCTTGTTCCTGCCATGCCGCCCCGGCGAACAGGGCGGAAATTGCTTCTGCCAGCCAGATGGCCAGCATAATAATAGATAGTGTGTGCACCAGGGCAATGGCGGTCAGACTGGCAAGAACCGGCTTGATCCCTTGGTAGCCGAACAGATTCTTGCCCATTAGTATTCGAGATGCTGCTTCTCGTTCACGCGCTTATGGAAGACGAAGTAGCTCCAAATCTGGTAACCGAGCACGAACGGCAGCAAGGTTACCGCTACGATCGTCATCACTTTGAGCGAATAAGCGCCCGAAGCCGCATTATGAATCGTCAAGTCGAATGCACTATTGATGGAGCTAATCATCACCCGCGGGAACAAGCCGATAAAGACGGATGCGATCGACAGCAATATAATGCCTCCGGTCATGCCGAACGCCCAGCCGTCCTTCTTCTGCTTCATGAAGTATCCGGCGAGCAGGAAGACGATCAGACCGAGAACGGCGACGACAGCCAGGATGGCGCCGCGAACCTGGAACACATCGGTCATGAAATAGGTCATGACAGCGAACAAGACGAGCAGCGCGGCGAGCGGAATCATCAGCTTCCGGCCGAGACGGCGTGCGCGCGCCTGAAGATCGCCCTCCGTCCGCAGCGTCGTGAACATGAGGCCATGCACGAGACAGAGCACCGTAACGGTAATGCCGCCTACTAATGTATAGAGATTCACCATGTCGAACAGGCCGGCTTTCATCTCCATCTGCTGATCGATTGGAAGGCCTTTAATCAGCCCGGCGAACACGACGCCGAACAGGAACGGAGGCAGCAGACTGCCGACGAAAATAGCCAGATCCCATGTTTTCTTCCAACGCTCGCTGTCCACCTTGCCCCGGAATTCGAAAGCGACGCCGCGCACGATAAGCGCAAGCAGCACCGCGACGAGCGGCACATAATAGCCGCTGAACAAGGTCGCGTACCAGTTCGGGAAGGCGGCGAACATCGCCCCGCCGGCGGTCAGAAGCCAGACTTCATTGGCATCCCAGAACGGGCCAATGGAGTTGATTAGCACCCGGCGCTCTCCGTCAGTGCGCGCCAGGAATTGAGTCGACATGCCAACCCCGAAGTCGAAGCCCTCGAGGAAGAAAAAGCCGACGAACAACACAGCGACAAGAACGAACCATAATTCATTGAGTGAGAGCATGACGTTCCTCCTTATCGAATGGATCGTGAGACACGCGGACAGTAACATCCTCGTTCGGTCCTTTTTTGATTACGCGTACGAACAGGTAGACCATCACGATAGCCAACACCGTATAAATGGCGGAGAAGGCAATTAGGGAGAATAGCACCGAGCCTCCCGATACGCTAGGCGAGATACTGTCTTCCGTCGTCATCAGCCCGAATACAGTCCACGGCTGGCGCCCGATCTCGGTCATAATCCAGCCCGCCGTATTGGCAATGAACGGCAGCGAAATGGCATACAGCATGAAGCGCATGAACCATGTGTTCTTCTGATCCAGCTTCTTGCGCGCCATCAGCCAGACGCCGTACAAGCCAAGCACAATCATCAGCGATCCGGCAGCGACCATGATGCGGAAGCTCCAGAAGGTCGTGCGCACCGGCGGAATATAATCGCCAGGTCCGTATGTTTGCTCGTATTCTGCCTGCAGCTCCTTCATCCCCTTGACGTCTCCGGAGAATTTGCTGTAGGACAGGAAGCTAAGTAAGTATGGAATCTTCACTTCCATTTTGTTTTCTTGCTTGTCCGGATCGATCGACGCGATAACCGTCCAAGGCGCCGGGTCCTCACTCCGCTCCCACAGGCTCTCGGCCGCCGCCATCTTCATCGGCTGCGTATGCACCAGATACTGTGCTTGCTGGTGGCCGAAGATCGCGACCAGGAACGACGAGATCAAGGCAACCACGATACCCAGCTTGAAGGATTTCTTGAAAAACTCAAAGTCTTGGCGACGCAGCATCTTATAAGCACTGACACCCGTAATGAGGAAGGCGCCTGTCGCAAATGCGCCCAGCACCGTATGCGGGAATTCCACCAGCAGCTGGCCGTTCGTGATCAGCGCGAAGAAATCATTCATCTCGGCCCGGCCATTGTTAATTTGGAAGCCGACCGGCCGCTGCATGAACGAGTTGGCGGCGAGAATCCAGAAGGCGGACATCGTCGTCCCGATAGCCACAAGCCAGATGCACAGCAAGTGCACCTTCTTGCTCAGCCGCTCCCAACCGAAGATCCAGAGCCCGATGAACGTAGACTCCATGAAAAAGGCAAGCAGCGCTTCGATGGCAAGCGGCGCGCCGAACACGTCCCCGACGAAGCGGGAGTAATTCGACCAGTTCATGCCGAACTGGAATTCCTGAATGATACCGGTCACGACGCCGACGGCGAAGTTGATGAGGAACAATTTTCCCCAGAACTTGGCCATTTTCTTATACTCTTCATTGCCCTTGACAACGTACATCGTCTCCATAATGGCGATAAGCAGCGCCAGCCCGATGGATACCGGGACGAAGAAGAAGTGAAAAATCGTCGTCGACGCAAACTGGATGCGTGATAAGATTAGCGTATCCATTTTTTCGTTCCACCTTTCTTTATTATGGGGAGTTCAAAAAAGGGTGCCTCTTGGAACACTATGTAACTCAGAAGCTAACTTTTTGAACATCCTCTTTCGAGGCCCTGCCAGGACGGTTCGGGCAGCCGTCTTCGCCCTATGCGCCTGGCATAAGCCGTTGACTGCGTTACGAGGAACAGCCTGATCAATGACAAACGTTACAGGACTCAGTGTTATTTTGTCAGATGACAGGCAGGGCTAATGTGACTTTAATCACATCTTATCAGAATAGAGTGAGCAAATTGCGAACTTTGTGCCATTGTTCACAAAAGCTTAAAAATTAAACTTGAGCTGGAAGAGAAAAGGCATAGCATTACCGCAAAAGGAAGCGGTTGATATCTACTTTTTCTTTATCTTTTTCCATAAAATACTATCAAAAAATGTGCAAAAAGAGGCCTTGAGAGCCAAAGCTACATCAAGGAATCAAGTTGATCAGTAATAAGAACACAAAATAGCCGCAAGGGATCGCGGCCAAGTCACGTCAAAATATAAAATTTTTATTCCAACGACCTAACTTACTTTGGAAATTTCCACGGTCAAAATAAACATCAACGCAAAAAGGATTAACATCCAGATCGCCACATTCAAATTTTTTCTAATCTCGAACATACCAATAATCCAAAGCATGGCCGTAATCGAAACCATAACCCGGAAATGGGAACTAGGACTATTTGTGATAATCCCTTCTATGGCAGGCAAAAGAACGATTGCTAGCGTTACATGATACCAAAGCGGCTTTTTGTTCATACTCCCTCCCCCTTCCCAAATGTTGGGTTCAATATCCATTGTAGCAAAACTCGCCAAGGGGATTCCGGAGTCTGTAAAAAACCGACCACCCCCGAAAACGATCCTGCATCCCGGGAGTGGACGGTTATCATCCGATTCAGTTAATGATTCTTCTTCCCTACCGTCACAATGGTATCCGCCTTAATTGCATTGGCCGGCTGATCCTTGTTATACAGCCAGTAAGACGGCGTATCCGTCACCTGTTGAATCCGCAAGCGAAATTCCTTCTTCGGCAGCCGATCCCATTCGATAATCAACATATTGCCGTCGACGGCAATATGCTCCGGAGGGACGGGCGTCTCCCCCTCTTCGGTTATCATATGCAGACTGCCGGGAAGCTTGGCGGAGGACTCATCGATTCGCTTCTGGAACGAAATGACCGCCTTATGATGCCGCGGACGGGCAACGGTGACCGGAACGGGCGCTTCCTCGTACATATATTTGCCGAGATGATATTCATAGGCTGTCCATGTACGGAATCCCATCTGCGCGGCCTCGCGGCCGAACGAGTCGTACCAAGCGCGGTCCTTCACCATTCCCAGCGACGAGCCGATATCGGCCTGCACGCCAAGCGGAATATCCGGGTGAACGGCACGAATCTGATCGACAAAGCTCTGATAGCTGCGGATATACTGCGGCGGAAGCGCGTCCTGGGGCTTAATCCAGTCGGGCCAGTGCGTCTGCAGGATATGCAGATCCGGCCGGACCGCCGATATCATCTCTGCGGCATCGAGGCCCTGCATCTCACGCAGCTCATCCACGGCATTCGGGCCGGCGTCGATCGCGAGCGACCAGGTCGCGACGAGAATATCCTTTCTCGCGTCCCGCACCCCGTCTTTCCCGTTCATCAGCTTATCCAGGAAACCATTGACGGCCCCGACCCGGAACTCGATCCAATCCTCATACAGTTCGACATTCGTCAAATAGAAGTCAGGATCATCCGGATCGATGAAATTCGGAATGCGCTCATGCCCGTACTGCTTGCGGAAGGCCGCTTGGGCAAGCGGGCCGACATCGCCGTACACGCCGCGATCGATGCCGTCCCACTCCGGAAAGTAAGGCTCTGCGACTTCAATGCCGTCGAACGGGATCTCCCGGATTAGGCCGGCCAGCTTCTCCTTCTTCCACTGCACATAAGCTTCGCTATGCGGGGAGAAGCGGTAATACCCGTCATTCACCGGGGTCAACAGCTCCATCTGCCAGCTCGGCCAATCGGCGGGGAAGCCTTCGACAGAGTACGATCCGTTGCCGAGAACAAGCGCCCAGACGAACAACCCTCTCTCCTGAAAAGCCTCGACAAGCTCGCGGTTAACCTGGTTCTCATTGACGACGAAATACCGGACGGACGTGTATCCGTTCTGCACAATCTCATCGGCGATGCTCGCTGCCGACCGATTTTGATAATAACGGAATCCCGGATCGACCTGAATGGTCGGGCCTAATAAGGCTGAAGCCTTGCCTGAGCCGAGGCCTGCCCCCTGCCCGCCTTGCTCGGCAGCATTCCCGCTTCCGGCAGGCAGCAGCCAAAAGAGGACGGTTAGTGTGAGCAAGCAGATTCCCGCTTGGCGATATGATCGGCGCTGGCGGAATATGAACATATTGAACACCCCCTATAACGGACGATTAAGATGCTCCCTGAGTGTCGACTATGGCAGCTCGACCCACACATTGGGCCGCTGGGCGGCCAGCATGCCATACTCGATGATGGTGATGATAGCGACGGTCTGGTCAGAAGGAACCGGAGCTCGCCCCGTCTCGAAGAAGGCAACCAGCTCTTGAATGAACAGCTGGAAAAAATCCGATTCCGGCTTCAGGATCCGGCAGCTCCCCGATGCGTAGGCTACCGCGGTCGTGAACGAGCAATCGCCGCCCAGATGATGCATCGTCGCCTGCCGGCCATCCTTGAATTCGATCAGGAGCGCGGGCGCCATCCCGGTCCCGATGAACATGACGCGCTTCGCTTCCGTTCCCATTAGCGAGACGATCGGTTCGATCTGATGGATGGAATAATTCTCGAACGCGCCGGGACCCCAGGTGCAGATCGTCTCGATTCCGGAGGGCTCGGCTTCGCGGTATTCCGCCGCGAACCGCAAGGCCGAGGAGGAGTACATCGGCGTGCCGTGCTGGGCGGCACGCTCGAACAGGCGCAGCGCTGTCGCCCGATCCGGCGCGAAGGTCTTGTCGATGTACGTCGGCTTCCCCGATGCCAGCGGCAGTTGGGCGAGCGCTTCATGATGCTCCGGGTTGTCGGGCGACAGCACGATAAGATAATCGCTCTCCGCCACGACCTCTTCCACCGTATGGCGCAAGGCGACGCCGTGCTTCTCGCACCATGCCGCGTTGCTCAACCCGCGTTCGGCATCCTTCATCCCGTAAGCATATGCGACTTCCATCGTTCCGCCGGAAGCGGCCCGAATCCAGTCCGGGTACTTGTTCGCATGCCATTCGTCCAAATAATAATCGATGAACCCGATCTTCTTCATGCCCGCGCTCCCTCTTTCACGAATGAGATCTCTCGCCCTTGATCCGAAGAATCATAGATGGCCTGAATCATTTTGGCCGTCAGGATGACCGTATCAATATGGGACGGCAGCCGCTCGCCCGACTTGACGCAGGCGAGGAAGCTGTTGATCTCGTTCCGGAAATGATCGGTCTTCGTGAACTTCGGGGTGCTCTCCAGCAGGGCGCCATGCTTGGCGCTGTAGATCGTGAACTCGGCGCCGTACTGCAGCCGGATTCCCGCTTTGTCGCCCAGGAAGTCGATATACATCTCATCGACCCCGATATTTTGCGCCCAAGCGCCATTGACCGTAATTGAAGGTCCCGCTGTCCGGATCATTGCAGTGACGAAATCATCGACATCGTATGTCCCCTCATAATTGGGCGGCCCCGCCCACATGTTGAGGTAGGAGTAATTTTTCATATCCTTGCCCAGCTTGCAATACGTCTGCCCTGTCACCGTCTGCGGCTCCGGATCGCCTGCGCAGTACATGACGATGTCGAGAAAGTGCACGCCCCAGTCAATCAGCGCGCCCCCGCCGGCGACAGCCTTGGTCGTGAAGTCGCCCCCCAGTCCAGGAATCGAGCGCTGCGCGCGGAAGCTGACGTACACGTGGTACAGATCGCCCAGCTCTCCGTCCTCGATCATCTTCTTAATAATATTTACTCCCGTGTTAAACCGATTCACGACGCCGATATTCAGCGTCATTCCGGTCTCATGCTGCACCTTCTGCATCTCCAGCGCTTCCTCGTACGTGCGGGCTGCCGGCTTCTCGCACAGCACATGCTTCCCTGCCCGCATGCAGTCGATCGCGATCGAGGCGTGGCAATGGTTCGGGGTGCATATGGAGACGGCTTCGACATCCGGATCGTCCAGGATAACGCGATAATCTTCAATCGCAATGCCGCAGCCGTATTTCTCGGCCGCTTGCTCTGCCCGCTCCTTGCGAATATCGCAGAAATATTTGATCTCGGCATCCGAATTGGCCAGATAAGCCGGAATGTGGGCGCTGTTGGCAATCGTTCCGCAGCCGATGATGGCTACTACTGTTTTACTCATTTCGACATCCCTCCTATTATTTGAAGCCGGTTAAGGCTGAACCGGATTGCATGAAGTATTTCTGGCCGAAGAAATAGAGAAGAATCATCGGCACCGCCATAATCGTGGAAGCCGCCATCAGCTTCTCCCACTGGGCCCCGTGATCCTGCTGGAAGCTCTGCAATCCGACCGTTATCGTCCATTTGGCCGAGTCATTCAGATAGATCAGCGGGCCCATAAAATCAACATAGGACCATACAAAGGAAAACAAGGCCACGGTGACCAGGGCAGGCTTCAGAATCGGCAAGATGATCTTTGCGTAGATGCGAAGCTCGGAAGCCCCGTCAATCTTCGCCGCCTCGGACAGCTCGGCCGGCACCCCCATCAGGAACTGGCGCAACAGGAAGATGAAGAACGGCGCCCCGAAGAACGCTCCGATCGTAAGCGGGAGAATCGTATTCACCCAGCCCAGCTTCGTAAAAATGATATACTGCGGAATCATCTGCACCTGCGCCGGCAGAATCATCGTGGCGACCACGATCGAGAAAATGATGTTCCGTCCGCGCCACGGAATCCGGGATATCGAATAGGCTACCAACGGAGCCGAGAACAATTGCCCAATAATATTCAGGGCGCAGATGAGGAACGTGTTCATCATATAACGGGTGAACGGAATCGCCTCGAACGCCGCTTTATAGTTGGACCATTGGAACGTCTCCGGCAAAATGCGCGGAGGAAGCTGGAAGATCTCATCCGGCGTCTTCAACGAGGTCATCACCAGCCACAAAAACGGAAACAAAAAGAGGATGGAAAACAGAATCAGCACGGCATGGGGCAAAATATGCTTCCGCAACCGGATGGCCATCTTAATCACCTCCGTAATAGACCCAGCGGCCCGATGTCTTCAAGAGCACGAACGTAATCAGCAATACAATCAGGAATAAAATCCAGGCGAGCGCCGAAGCGTAGCCCATTTTCAAATAGACGAACGCTTCCTGATACAGATTGACCGCGTAGAAGAGCAAGGACTGATCCGGTCCGCCCAGCGATTTGCCACCGTCCACCTTGCCTCCGGCCAATATGTAAGACTCCGTAAAGATCTGGAATGCGCCAATCAGGCCCATAATGAGCTGGAACAAAATAATCGGCGACAGGGCGGGAACCGTAATTCTCCAGAACCGGTGCCACCAATTGGCACCGTCCACTTGCGCCGCTTCATAATATTGCTTCGGAACCCCCTGCAGGGCCGCCAGGAAAATCAAGGCGCCTGCCCCGGAGCCCCATAAGCTCATCAGAATCAGTGACGGCTTCGTATACCGGGGATCGAGCAGCCAGGCGGGATCGGGGAGACCGAGCGAACGAAGCACCATATTGATCAGGCCGAAGTCCGGGTTGAGCATCCATGTCCACAGGAGCGCACTGGCGACGATCGGAATGACCGACGGCAAATAAAAAATCGTCCGGTAATAGTTGATGCCCTTCACCTTCGTATTCAGGAGCAGCGCAATGAGCAGGGAGCATGTTAACGTAATCGGCACCGAAATAAACGCCATGAAAAACGTGTTGCCCAGCGACTTGTAGAAGCCGCTGTCGGCGATGATCTGCTTGTAATTATCAAGACCGACCCATCTCGGCGGACTGAACAGATCGTAGTCCGTCAGACTGAAATAAAGGGATCCGAAGAACGGGTATACGGTAAAAACGAGAAATCCGATAATCCAGGGGGAAGCGAATGCCAGGCCAAGATAAACATAATGACGCTCCTTCTTCGACCAGCCGGTTCTCTTCCCCTGTTGCGCAACGGGCGTGGAGACTCTCATCTTCGCAGCTCTCCTTTCGTCAGCATTACTCGCCGGGCTTATGACGGCTCCGATCCGGGGCATTGCTGCAGCGGACCGGAGCCATGCGGCCGAACTCTATTTCACGAGCGGCTGAATCTTGTCCTTGACCTTCTTCAAGCCTTCCTCCATGCTGATGCTGCCTCGCAAAATCGCGTCATACTGGACGCCGAACTCGGTCATATACTCATTCGCGAAGGAAGTGGCAGGGAAGGACTGCAGATTGCCGCTTGATGAGTAATCCAGGAACTCCTTGAATCCCGGCACGTCGGCATAGAGCGGATTCGTGAATGCGGACGTTCTCGTCGGGAGATTCCCGATCGCAGCCGTAAATTCAGCCATTTGCTCCGGCTCGGTAATCCACTTCAAGAACTTCCAGGAGGCATCCGGATGCTTCGCGCCCTTCGGAATATAGAACACGCTCGTCGCTACATTCCCCGGATTCTTCATGTCCGGATTGTTCTCATCATACGGAATCGGCGCAATGCCGTAATTCAGATTCGGCGCGAATTGCTTAATGAAGGTCGGCAGCCATTCGCCGTCGATCGTCATGGCATATTTGCCGGAGAAGAACGGATTCTGCGCGGACATATATTGTCCAAGACCCGAAGAGAACCGATCCAGATTGTCAGACCCGTATTGATCCCAGATACTCTTGGATAGCTCAATGGCCGCTTTCACGCCCGGATGATCCGGCGTCACCTGCTTCGCTTCGGCATCGTAGAACGAACCGCTGTACGCATAGGCGAAGGTGTACGCATCCATTCCCGGCCATAGTCCGAGACGCTGAAGGCGTCCTCCGTCCTCCACGATGCTCAGCGCCTTGATATATTGCTTCAGCTCGCCGATCGTAGCCGGAGGACCGTCGAAGCCCGCCTCGCCCAATATATCTTTGTTATAGAACAGCATCGACACGTGCATCGCAATCGGAATGGCGTAAGTCGTGCCCTCATACTGCGATGTGCTCAATGCCGCCGGAACGAAATCTTGCAGATCGACGCCATCCTGGGCAATATAATCATCCAGCGGCATCATGGCGCCGCGCAGTCCCCAAGGCACCACATTCTGGCCGAATTGCGAGGCGATATCCGGAGGATTGCCGCCGGTAATCGCCGTGAGCTGCTTCTGATAGTCGCTCTGCGACAGCCCCTTCACCTGGATGCCGGGATTGGCCGCATTCCACTTGGCGATCAGCTTCTCAATCGCTTCTCCCTCCGGCCCGGTCCATCCGTACCAGAAGCTGAGCTCTACCGCGTCGGCGGAAGAACCGTTGTCTGTCCCGCCGGCTTCGCTCCCCTTGTTCTGGGAGCTGCCGTCCGCATTCTGGGAATTGCCGCCAGAGCATCCGGATACAATCGAGATCATAAGAACGAGAGCAAGACACCACATCACCGATTTTCTTCTCATACTTCATCCCCCCGTAATGGTGAATCGAACAACCGTCTGCGACCCTGTTAGGCTAACAAGTACCCATATGGTAGCATGTAAACGCTTTATTTCATTTCACTTTTGTCTGTATAAGTGGGATTATCGTATGATTGTCATTCTTTGGCTGCACGGCTTGCTTGCGGAAATAGGTAGGAGAGATGCCCGTATATTTTTTGAAGATTCTGCAAAAATAAGAGAGTTCGTTGAAGCCTGTCGAATAGCACACATCCGTTACGGACAGCTCCGGCCGCATTAGCATGCCGATTGCATGGAAGATGCGAAGATCGGTGACATAGCGGTTGAACGTCTTGCCTGTCCATTCCTTGAACAGCCCGCAGAAGGTCGACCGCGACAGATTCGCGATCGAGCATAACGTATCGAGCTTCAAATTTTCTTGATAATTCGTATGGATGTATTCGATCACCCCGGTCATAATATTTTTATATTTTTCCGATTTCTCGAACCCCGCATCGACCAGCTCCCGATTCACCTGCCGAACCAGGATGGACAGCAGCAGAAGCAGGTTTGCTTTCAATAAGATCTGAAAAAAGGGAGATCGCCTCTCATACTCCGCCAGCATCTCCCTCATCAGATTTCGAACCCTGACCTCGATTACGTTCTCCAGCGTAATTCTGGACTGGATGCGGCTCTCCCTTCGTAAAAAATACTCGACATAAGCTACATCAAAAAAAGAATGATCCGCCGGCTTCTCTTCCAACCGTTCGTTGATAAAGGAGGGCATAAATTCACAGCCGTATATTTCAAGCTCCTGCTCCGAAGGAATCTCTACGCTATGCAAGGTAAACGGAGAGACGACAAAAATATCCCCCGCCGCAATCGCGAACCGCTCGCCGCTCACCGTATGATGGAAGGCTCCTCTAGCGACATACCAGATCTGAAAGTAGTCGTGGCAGTGGATCATTAAGCTCGGTTGGGCCGTCAATCGATACATTTTGCAGGGCAAGTCCTCCAGCATTTCCATCTTGGAATTGAAATAAATAATGCCGGAACGAGTCAATTCATCAATATCAGCGATGTTCCATTGAAGTGCCAATGATATTCACTCCTTCATATTCCGCTATATGTGCTCGGCCATTCGAATACTTCTCTTCCTTGTAACCGTTTTCCTATGATCGTATGCAAAAATTTAAACATCTCGCTCCAAAAAGAGATTACAATGAAAGTGAAGAGAGGAACGTCGATATGGAGGAGTGGGGATGCCCATGAAGCCCAAAATCGTATACTTGGACGGTGTAAGAGGATTGGCCGCTTGCATCGTGGTGATATGCCACTTCTTTCAGGTGTTTCTTCCGTCTGTCTTTGAAGGCAGACCGGAGATTGCGCATTTCGCCTTCGAGGCGACAGCCGCGCAGACCCCAATCAATCTGCTGTATAACGGTAACTTTTCTGTATGCCTGTTCTTCGTGCTAAGCGGTTACGTGCTGAGCTATCGTTATTTTCAGACCAAAGACCGCCTGCCTCTCTACTCCTCCGCAGCTCGAAGATACTTCCGCTTGGCCGTGCCCGCTTTTCTGTCCGTTGTCTTGGCTTATCTGGCAATCATCGGCGGATTCGGGTTCTATGACGACCTTCAAGGGATTACCCTCTCCTCCATGCCCGATCCGTTCGCGGCCGATACCGGCGTATGGACGATGCTGACAGAGAGCCTGTTCCATACCTTCTTCACTTATGGCTCGCAATACAATCCCGTGCTCTGGACGATGACGTACGAGCTGTTCGGGTCCTTTTTGATCTTCTCGTTCCTGCTGCTGCTCGGGAAGCGCAAGCTTCGGTTCGCCGTCTATGCGCTCCTGATCTGGTTCTGGATCGACTCTTACTATTTGGGATTTGTGCTGGGCATGCTGCTGAGCGATCTCAAGCATAGCGACCGGAACTGGCTGGCCGCCATCAACCGGCCCTGGATCCATGTGATATTGGTCATCGCCGGCATATACCTGGGCTCTTACCCTTATTGGAGTCCGCAGGGAACCGTGTATTCCATCCTCGTATGGGAAGCGCCCGGATTCTCCTTCTTCGAGTTCTACCATGTCATCGGATCGTTCCTGATCCTGACGGCCCTATTGAACTCCAGCCGGATGCAGACCCTGTTCAACCGCAAGCTGTTCGCCTATTTGGGCAAAATATCGTTCTCGCTGTATCTCGTGCATTTTACTATTATATGTTCCCTCGGCAGCTATATCTTCTTGCAGCTCCATTCCGTGCTGCCTTACGGGATGAGCGTCCTGCTGGCGATGCTGAGTACGCTGCCGGTGATATTTGCCGTGGCCCATCTCTTCGAGCGGTTCGTCGATGCCAAGACGCTAGCCCTGCTCTCGCGATGGAGCAAGCGGCTGTTCGGCACTGCGAAGCGGCGAAGAAGGGAGCACACCGTACAGGGGGAGAGAACGGTTGGGATGGATTGAGAGCACCAGTGGCTGCATACGTCTCTTCTACATCGAATATAGTTATCTAGGGAGATGTCCCATTCATCTTTATATCGTATGGAAGCAGGCTGACTAACGGTCCTGATAATGATTTCATTTGAAAATATTATAAATTTTCAACCTTTTCTCATCATTCTTATTCTATGATGGAGCTTGTATGCATTATAGCCAGGTCCAAGACCCGCCAAAGGTCTAGGATCACAACCGCACTCCAGTCCATTTCCAGTCCGCCCCTTTTCGGATACGATTAGAGTAACAAATTCAGAGAGAAGAAGTAGCCAGAGATGGTGAAGTTATAGATAAAGGGAGATGTTAGGAAACATGTATGATCGGGGTTACGGTAAACAGCCGAAGGAGAAGGTGCTCGTTCTCGCAGGATCGCTCGGCCACGGCCATCTGCAAGCGGCTCACGCGATTCGGGAAGCGGCGCGCACCTGGTACCCGCAGGAGGCGGAAGTGCATGTCGTCGATTACTTGGAACAGGTGTCGCCGCATCTGCACACGGTCGGTTCGTACTGCTTCGTGCAATGGTTGAAAATGTTCCCGAATATGTACGGCTTTCTGTTCGAGATGACACGCCGGGATCATCGTTTCTCCCAGCTGATTAAAAATGTGCCGCTGACAAGTCTGCGTCCGCTCATCAAGCTGATTCGCGAGGTGCAGCCGACAATTATCGTCAGCACGTTCCCGGCGGCGAGCGCGGCGGTATCCCGCCTGAAGGAGCGCGGAGCTGTGCAATGCGGCCTGGTGACGGTCATCACCGACCATACCGATCACAGCTTCTGGATTCACCCCCATACCGACCGTTATCTGGTCGGCTCGGAGGAAGCCCGGGCCAAGCTGGCCGGACAAGGCATTCCCGCCTGCCGGATCGAGGTGTCCGGCATTCCGGTTCGTCCGGAGTTCTATGGAAACTATGACAAAGTCGCGCTTCGCCGCCGCTACGGCCTGGATCCGGATCGGATGACCGTGCTGCTGATGGGCGGTGGCTGCGGCCTGCTCGATCCCGATTTCTTCCGCGCAATGGAAGAAGCCGACTGGGCGGCCGACATGCAGTTCATCGTCATCTGCGGGCGGAACGAGCGGCTGCAGCGCCACCTCGAGGAGTGGGCGGCCTCGTCCTCGCTTCACATCCGGGTCGAAGGCTACGTGCAGCCGGTCCACGAATATATGGCGATGTCCGATCTGCTGATTACGAAGCCAGGCGGAGTGACGACGACCGAGGCGGTCGTTCAGCGGCTGCCGCTGCTCGTCTACAAGCCGCTGCCGGGCCAAGAGCAGGACAACATCCGCTATCTGGTCCGCAAGGGACTGGCCTGCCAAGCCGAGGACCCGGAGGATCTCGTGTCCCAGCTCTCGTCCTTCGCTTCCCGGCCTGAAGCGCTGCAATGGATGAGCGTCCGCGCCCAGGCGGAACGCCAGCATACGCAAGCCCGCGTGCTGGAAGCGATTTTGCAGGTGGAGCGGCACCCGATTGTGCCGCGCAAGACGGCAAGACTTCGTTTCCGCCGCAATTACGTCTAATCTGCTAAATAAAAAACGGCCGTCAGGGTGCTCGCCCTGGCGGTTTTTTGCATGGGTTGAGGCGGTTCAGAGCGGGCTAGTTGGGAGGAGTGTGGAGGCGTTGGGACTAGTTTGGACTAGCTACTTCTGGTGTCTGATACGGTCTGCTGGTGTTCGTTGGTGTGGCGGATGTCTGCTCGTGCTTGCTGGTGTTCCCTGGAGTCTGCAGTACGCTGGGTATACACTGGTATGCGCATGTGCCTGCTTCCTCCCATATCCTGGCTTGCGATGCGTGCTATTCGTGTTTTCTCGCCAAAAATACTGCAAAATTACAGTTTTCTCATAGGAGCCCTTCTGGATGCGAGGGAATCCTGCAAATGTGCAGCAATTTCGCACCAAAGTCGCTTGACTAGCGTTTATCGGGGCAAATTGATGTAATTTTGCAGGATTTTTCCTAAATTCACCCTATACGCACCAAAAATGATGTAAAATAGCAGGAATTTTATAATCGAAAGAGAGCCGCCAGGGCTCCCTTTTATAAACTTGCCTCACTTCGTACCGCCTCGTATCTGGCGGACAAGCCGGTTCACCGTCTCGTCCGGAACGTCGCCCTTCCCGTATCGGGCTTCGGTGTAGGCATCGCCCAGCTCGCTCTCGACGGAACCGGTGTAGGCGTCAACCAACTCGATCTCAACGGCTCCTCTGTACCCGTCGCCCAGTTCGCTCTCGCCGCCTTGACCGCCCCTCGCTCCCCGCTCCTCCCATTGCCGAAGATGCTCCATCGTCTCCTTCGGCGTGCGGCCCGGGTCAGGCTTATACCCTTGCCCGATTGCCTGGCGTAGCCGCTCCCGGTACAGGAAGCGGACACGCTCGCGATTCGTCTTCAGGTCGTCATAGCGCTCCCGGCGCCAGCGGCGCGTGGTCTGCGCCCACGGCTTCATGACGCGGCGGCGAAGCTTCTCCCATTCGAACGTGGAGGATTGTTCGTCGACATAGTCGGCCGGCTCCGGCTCTGCTTCCCGCTTGCGCAAAAATCGCAGCAGCGCATCCCAGGCCTGCGGGAACAGCTTCTTCATCAGGAAGCGCAGCAGGAACCACGTTCCGACCATCGCACCGACAGCCAAAGCGACCCAGAAGACGACGGTAATGACACGCTCCAGCAGCTTCCAGAACAAACTCGGCTCGGCGTTCGCATCGGCCCCGAATAGAGGCATCTGCGGTGCGGCCTGCGGCGGCGGTGGCTCGTCCATGACGACCTGCTCGCTCCCTGAGAAGATCCATCCGAGTAGCATGCGCGTCCACTCCATCAGTGTGTCCATCGCCGTCCCGAAGGTGAAGGCGACGATAAGCACCAGCGCAAGGAAGAACAGAATGACATAGGACGCATTGAGGCGCATCACCTGAGCCGGAACGGAGCCGCGGGCCTCTGCGCTGTAATTCGCCTTGTTCAGCTGCCCCCAGTTCATCTGCCACAGCGTGCCGAAGACGAACAGCACCCCGACGGCGGCCAGATGCGGCTGCAGCGCACGCAGCTCCGGGCGGAAAAAGGAGAGCGCAAATACAAGAAAATACATGCCGAGCGCCGCCCAGTTCCAATGCACGGTATCTCCGAACGCTGACCGGCTCGCCACAGCCGACGTCCCTCTTGCAAATACGAGAAAGCCGACTGCATACACCGCTATCATCGACAGCCGAAGCGGTACTACGGCCGCCAGCGCGGCGCTGCCGGCCACGAATAACAGCAGCAGCCAGAGGCGAAGCCGCTTGAAGCGCGCCGCAGACTGGAGCGCCGTCCCCGCGGCCGCGCAGGCCGGCCATAGTCCGTACCACAGATGAGATCCGGCCTCTTCGGGCGCCGCATACACGCTGATCAGCAGCAGGACCGGGAACAGGATGAGATAATCGAGCAGCGCCCGCAGCAGCGAAATCCCGAAGTCTCGCCCCCGATTCCAATACCAACCGCGGCTGTCTTCCCGGTTGAAGTCCCGCTTTCGTTCCCGATTGCCTTCGCGGTTCAATTCCCGGCTGTTTTCACGGTTCAGTTCCCCGCTCTGATTCCGGCTTCGTTCCAAATCCTTTTCCCGGCTATTGAGCATGTCGCACCTCCTCTTCCTGCGGCTTCATAGCGGGCTTCGGCAGCACGAGCCATTCCACGGCGCTGCCCCGCATGCGCATCCGGTTCGCAATCGCCTCGGCCTGACGGGAAGGCGGAAGCGGCGTCACGATAATATAGTCGGTATCCCCTGCCGGCTCCCATTGCGCGAGGAAGGTGGCGAACGTCATCGTCAGTTCCAGCTCCAGCTTCGCCATCCATTCGAACAGCTGGTGCAAATGCACCGTTCCCGCTCCGGGCGGAAAGGTCAGCGCGGTCCCTCTAGTATGGCCGGGCAAGTTTCCGTTGCAGCTGACGCCCGTCTCCATCCCCTGCTTCACCGTCGCATGAGCGATGGAAGCCGCATAAGACAGCGCCTTCTCGACCTGCTCCGGAATCGTCACCTTCGACCACATCCCGTCCGATGTCTCGAAGTTGACCAGAATCATCAGCTTGCGGTCGGCCGTATAATCGAACTTGTGTACTTGAAGACTGTTGGTGCGGGCCGTCGCCTTCCAATGCACCAATTTGAGCGTATCGCCCGGGCGGTACGGCCGGACGCCAGATTTCCAGAACGGATCCTCCAATATCCAGCGGCGTACAGGGATGTCCCCAATCCAGCTCTTCGTCGACAGCGGAAGCTGATCCAGAGGGATGAGGGCCGGGTACACGGTCAGCTCCAGCCCCAGCGGAATCCGGCGCACCGAATCGAACACGCCGAACGGATCGCCCGCCGTCATCGTGACACTGTCCAGCCGGTAGATCCCCCGCTTCACACATGTAATCTGATGACGCCGAATCACGCGTGTATACGGTTTCAATGCAAATAAGCTTCGATGGTTCTGGGAGAGCTCCCCGACGTCCATCTCCAGATTATGCTGCTTCCCGAAGCGAAGGGCGCTCGGAATCATCGACTCGAGCCGGACCCAAGGTAGCGGCAGCAGCTTGTCGTTGCCGATCGTTTCCGTCATCTCCACCGTCTCGCCGGCGAACAGCTTCTGCTTCGAAAATGTGCGGGTATAGGAGACCCGCCGCAGCGCCCAGCGTCTATACAGCATGCCCTGCGCAGCCAGCGCAAGGCCGAGGAACACAATCAACCAATGCAGCGGCATAGGCGTCACTCCGCCGCACGGGCTTCTGCCGGAACCGGCACCTGACTTACGATCTGGGCCAGGACGGATTCGGCTTGATCGTCCCGCGATCCGGCCGCATGGTGAAGGAGCAGGCGATGCGCCAGCACCGGAGCGGCCATCGCCTTCACATCATCCGGCGATACGTAATCCCGCCCGCGGATGACGGCAAAGGCCTGCACAGCGCGAAGCAGCGCCTGACTGGCCCGCGGACTGGCGCCCAGCGCGATGTCCGGGTGGCTGCGCGTCCGCTCGACAATGCCGAGCACATATTCGAGGATGGCATCGTCCACATGGACCCGGGTATATCCGGCGCGGGCCGCCTTGATATCCTCCCGCGTCGCCACCGGGGCAAGCTCCTGTATCGGATCCTCGGTGCGGAAGCGGGAGAGAATGCGCAGTCCTTCCTCGAACGTCGGATAGCCAAGCTTCAGCTTCAGCATGAAGCGGTCCAACTGGGCCTCAGGCAGCGGGAACGTGCCGAAATTGTCGAGCGGGTTCTGCGTCGCCAGCACGATGAACGGCTCTTCGAGCTGCATCGTGACGCCGTCGATGCTGACCTGACGCTCTTCCATGCATTCCAGCAGGCTGGACTGGGTGCGCGGCGTCGCCCGGTTAATCTCGTCAGCGAGCAGCAGGTTCGTGAAGACCGGACCCGGCCGGAACTCGAATTCGCCCCGCTTCTGGTTGTACACATTCATGCCGCTCAGATCGGTAGGCAGCAGATCTGGCGTGAATTGAATGCGCTTGAAGGTGCCGTCGATCGACTTGGCGATGGATTTGGCGAGCAGCGTCTTGCCTGTGCCCGGCACGTCCTCCAGCAGCACGTGGCCGCCAGTGAACAGGGCGACGAAGATGCGGTCCAGCGTATCGTCCTTGCCGACGATAACCTGCTGCACATTGCGCTTAATAGCTTGGGCAAGCGTATGAATACGGGATAAGTCCATAGATCGAAGCACCTCGTTTCCGTCGTGGTTACTGCTTCTATGTTACCCTTTTTTGGGAGACTCGGCTACGGTTAACCCTGAACAGGAGCGGCAAGGGCAAGCGAAAAGGGGATCTGAGGTTAAGGGAAATGGAAAGGGAGAAAGAGAAGGAATGGATCTGGCCATCCGTCGTTCAGTGGAGAGAATAGGCCAAGAGGAACGCAGCCTCCCGGCCGCGTTCCCCCGACTTATGTCGTCACATCGACATGCTCGATATTGCGGATAGTGAAGTAAGCGATCAATCCGCCAATGACCGCCAAAGTCAGAGGGATGAAGATAATCGACCCCAGCGAGAACCCGTTGGTGCTGGAGGTGATAATCGCCATCATCAGAATCGAAGAGACGATGGTCGCCGAGACCGAATGCTTCCGCATCCCGAAGAATAGCGGGATCAGTCCCATGCCGCTGGCGGCGATCGCATTGATGAAGGCCTTCAAGCCTTGGGAGGCGAGCGCCGATAACGGCAGGCCCCCGGGTACCAGATCGAGCCACCGGTTCAGGAGATAATAGCCGCTTGTCACGAACAGGGTAGACAGGATGATGGCGCAGAACGTGAAGACGACAACAATCGCCAGCTTGGCCGCGATAAGCTTCTTACGGTTGATCGGGTACATGAACAGCACCGTAATCGACTTGCTCCGGAATTCCTCGATGACGAAGCGCGAGAGCAGCACCGCCGCGAACACAATGAAGGTGCCGCGCACGATCGTGACGCCGAAGTCGAACGCCTCGAGCAGGCTGGTAAAGGCAGGAGTGCCCTCATCCACCTTCTGCACGAAGCTGACGAACAGCATGAAGAGGAGAATGATGGCGCTGGCGATGACGGCTCCGCGGATGTAGCCGCCGATCTTATATTTTTTCATTTCCAGCCTCATCAAGTTACGCATGGATGCCGCCTCCGTTCAATAAATTGAGGAAGTAGTCTTCCAGGGAGTGGTTTTTCTTATGAATCGACTCGATAATGACATCGTTCATGATCAGCGTCTTCGCAATCTCGTTCTGCGGCAGATCCGTGTCATATACCCGTATGACCTGCTCGTTCATCAACCGCAGGTTCGTGAGGTTCATCTTGTTCTCCAGCACGAACACCGCATGCTGGCTGTTCGCCGTGACGATCTCGATATAGGCGGCGTTCTGCTCCCTCACTTCCGCCATCCCCACCTCGGCGAGCAGCTTGCCATGATTGATGACGCCGATCGTATCGGCCATCTGCTCGATCTCCCCCAGCATATGGCTTGAAATGAGCAGTGTAATCCCGTATTCGCGGGACAGCATCCGGAACAGATCCCGCAGCTCCTTGATGCCGATCGGATCGAGTCCGTTAATCGGCTCGTCGAGCAGGAGCAGCTCCGGCTTCGTCGTGATGGCGCGGGCAATGCCAAGCCGCTGCTTCATCCCCAGGGAGAAGTCCTTGACCATTTTCTTGTCGATGCCGCGCAGATTGACCAGCTCCAGCGCCTCGTCAATCGCCTTTTTATCATGATATCCCATATATTCGCAGTGCAAATCCAGATTCTCGCGCGCCGTGAGCTTATCGTAGAAGATCGGATATTCGATAATCGATCCCATCCGTCCGAGCAGCTCATAGGACGTGTCCGTCAGCTTCTGCCCGAGAATTTCGATCTCGCCGCTGGTCGGCTTGACCAGATTCGTCATCATTTTCATCAAGGTCGTCTTGCCGGCGCCGTTCGGCCCGAGAAATCCGTAGATTTCCCCCCGCCGGATATTCATGCTGACTTCCGACACGACTTCATTGCCTTGATAGCTTTTCGTGACCCGATAGGTTCGCAATGCATAGGTCATCGCAATAACTCCCTTCGCTCATGTGCCTTATGCTTCCATCGTATAATCTGAAATTCTCTTTTTTCTTTCCTGATTCTTACGAGTTTCTTAAGAACGGCACATAGCCCGCAGACAGCCGTTCCGGTCTGTCCGCAGGCGAAGATCAATAGGTGAGAGCGCGCAGCCGAATCGTGAAGACGGTCTTCTCATACGGCTTGCTGTCCAGATGAATGGTGCCGCCCATATGCTCCACGAGCCGCTTCGTAATCGTCAGGCCGAGCCCGCTGCCTTCGAATGATTTGTTCCGTGAATCCTCCATCGTATACATCCGTTCAAATACCCGATCGCGATGCAGCTCCTGAATGCCTTTGCCTCTGTCCCACACATCGATCAAAATGAAGCCTTCCTCCTCGCGGGTCCGGATGCCGATCGCCTGGCCGTCGCCGCCATGATGGATGGCGTTCGAGATAAGATTGTTCAGAATGCGTTCCAGGGCCTCTTCGTTCGCGTGCGCATACATCGGTGTCTCCGGGATTCCGATATCCACCTCGAAGCCTCGCGAAGTCAGCGTATCATAGAACTGAAGCATGCTCTTCCGGCATGCCTCATTGATATCCAGCCGGGTCAGCGGCAGCTCCTTGTCTCCCGACTCCAGCTTCGCCAGATCGAAGAAGGTGCGGATCAGCTTCAGCACATCGTGCAGCTTCTCATTCACACGTTCCAATAAGCGCTGCCGCTCTTCCGCAGGCATATCGGGATCCAGGCTTAGCGTCTCGATATACCCAAGGATGACGGTCAGGGGCGTCTTCAGATCATGGGAAATGTTCGACAGCATGCGGCGAATCGACTGCTCCGTGCGGTTGTATTGGGCCGTTACTTTCTGATTCTCGCTCAAGAGGCGGTTGATCTCAATCAGGATCGGCCGCAGCTCGGGATCGCTCGTGACGACCAGCAGCTTCTCGCGTGTCGGCTCGGTCAATATGAGATGCAGCTTCGAATGGATATAAGCGAGCTTGGCGCTTCGAACCCGCCGCGCCCGCCACTGCAGCAAGAGGAGAAGGAGCAGAATGGCAATCAGTGCGCCGTATACGAGATGGATGATCATCTTACTTCCCTTCCCACTTGTAACCGATGCCCCATAGGGTCGTAATATAGACGGGATGGGAAGGATCGTCTTCGATCTTCTCCCGCAATCGGCGGATATGGACATTAATGACATTCTCGTCGCCCAAATAGTCGTCACCCCAGACGAAGCCGTAGATCTGGGCCTTCGTAAATACCCGGTTCGGATTCGTCATGAACAGCTTCAGCAGCTCGAACTCGGTCGAGGTCAGCTTAATCTCCCGATCCTGCTTGGTGGCGCGGTAGCCGTCTACATACAGGCTGAGCGGGCCATAAGTGATAACGCGCTCCTCAGGTTCGGCCGGCCGCGCATATTCGGTGGCGCGCCGGATAGACGCCTTCACCCGGGCCGACAGCTCGATCAAGGAGAACGGCTTCGCCACATAATCATCTGCGCCGAAGCCAAGCCCCAACGCTTTGTCCACGTCGCCGTCCTTCGCCGACATGATCAGGATCGGAACCGAGCTTCGCTCCCGTATCCGCTTGATCACTTCGAAGCCGTCGAGCTTCGGCATCATCAGATCCACGATGACAACATCATAGGAACGCTGGCCGAAGAGGGTCAGGCCCTCTTCCCCATTGCCCGCCGCCGTGACGGCGAACCCTTCCTTCGTCAAATGATTGCCCACCATCTCCACGATGCCGGGATCGTCTTCAATCAGCAAAATATGCTGCTTCATCATCTCTCCTCACACCTTCACTGTTGTGTTGCGTTACGGCTTGCGTTGCGGCGTGGCTGCCGGATGCCCTGGATTACCGTTCTGCCAAGCCGCCGTCCCAGGCAGGCAGACCATGCAATACTGCTTCAAGCCGCTGTTCCGCAGCCGGATCGTATCCACGACCGTGAAGCCGTAATGCTCATACAGCCCGACATTGCGCGGATTTTGCGTCTCCAGGGTACAGGCGATTCCCTGTTCGCGGCATTCAGCCAGCAGCGGGGACATCATCTTCCGCACCCAGCCCTGGCCCCGGTATTGCGGCTGTACCACGAGCATATCGAGATGCAGATAAGGCTGGTCGCCCAATGAGGCCAGCCAGGCCGAGCTCATGCTGCGCAGGCCCGACAAGCCGCGCAGGAAGCGGGCGGGACTGATGTAACGGCACATGCGCAGCGACTTCGCGACGGCCCGGGCAACGCCCCATGCGTAGCTCGCGCGGGAAGCCCAGGACGCCCCCATCCGCTCCGAGCGGAAGATGAGCGCGACGGCCTCCATGTTCTCGGATGTCGCATATAAGCCGCCGTAATCATACAGCAATTCGATATAATTGCAGAAAAACAGCTTCAACACTTCCACGCGGGTGGACGGATCGGGCAGCAAATGCACATACAATCCGTCTTCCTTGAAGCCTTCGGCCATGACCGCGGCCGCGGCTTCCATATGCTTGCGTTCCAAGAGCAACAGCTTGGTACTACAAATAGTTCCACCCCGAATCTTCGAATATGGCTCCTCCGCCGGCTTGCGGCGCCGGAGCTTCTCCTGTCATCGTACTGCGCCGGGGGAGCCGCGTCAATTGTTGCCGGTGCGGCTCGAACGGATTCGCCCAACCCCGAGACGGCGACGGTCCGTGTTCCGGAACAAGCAACAAGCCGCCAGGATTCCCTGACGGCCGCTTACAGTCCGATCTGGACAAACAAAATTGTGGGCGGTATGGAACAGTTCGGGCGCTCATAGCTATCCCGTCGCTTCCACATGCATCCTGCGTTAAGAGGGATTTTATCAGACTTGCGCTACGGCCCCCGCTCATCCAGCCAACCGAGCGTCTTCGCTACGGAGACGGCCTTCATGCGGCGATCGACCCCGAGCTTCTTGAACAGGTTTTTGATATGGGCCTTCACCGTCTCGGCCGACACCAGCAGTTCTTCGGCAATCTCCTTGTTCGACAGGCTGCGGGCCAGCAGGCTGAGCACTTCCCGCTCGCGGGCGGTCAGTTCCTCCACCTTCGCCAGCCGCTGCAGCTCCTCCCGGGACGGCGGCAGCCTTCTGGCCTGGGCTTCGGCCACGTACAGCAGCTGGCAAGCCAACACGTGCAAGGTTCCCAGACGTCCCGGGACGAAGGCGTGCCCCGTCCGTCCATTGACCAGATACAGGCAGCCTCGCACCTGCTCGTGCAGCCGAATCGGCAGCACCAGCACCGAGGCCGGGCGGCCTTCCGCCGCTTCGGGCGGGCGCGTCGCCGGCCCATGCTGATCCGGCCCGGCGGAGCGCCTCTCGGTCTCGGTGCGCAGCAGCATCGGCTCGCCCGATTGAAGCGCAGCCCGGATAAGCTCCTCCGGCACATCGCCGCACTCGCTCAGCGGACAGGGCCGGAATTCGCCACAGCCGCTCATCCCGTCCCTATCCGGATCTATCGCCGCTTCCACGTAGGGCTCGCCCTGGCGCAGGACGATGAGATGCCCCTGCCCCGCTCCGGCCTGCATCACAATCGTAGCGAGCAGCTTCTCCGCCAGTCCGCGTCCCTCCCAGCCCTCCGCGAAGCTGTGGGATGACTGGACGACCGCCGCCAGATCCAGCGTCTGCGGATAGCCGCCGCTGTCGTCCCCCGCCAACGGTCCGGTCAAGCCGAATAACGGAGCGTCACCGGCCTGGCCAAGCGCAGGGTGCGGCAGGATAGGCCCCGGATCGTCAGGGTAGAGCGCTGTCACCGATAGCTGCCGCGCCGGCGCAGTCTGATCCCGCAACGTTCCCTCCGGCAGATCCAATGCGTAGCTGTTCCGCCGCCCCTCCAGGCATTCCTCCAACGCGACGCGCAGCGTGCGCGCATCCGGATAGCGCGCTTCCGGGTCCTTCTCCAGCAGCCTCGTCACGATCTCCGCCAGTTCCGGCGGCAGTTCCGGCCTCCGTTCGGTTAACGGCACGGGGCGCCGCGCCATATGCGCATGCGACCAGGCAAGCGCGTTGTCCGCCTCGAACGGCAGCTCTCCTGCCAGGAGCTCATACCAGGCCACGCCCAGGGAGTACAGATCCGAATACGGGCCGAGGTCGCAGCTCATGCGCCCGGTCTGCTCCGGTGACATATAGATCGGATTGCCCTCCAGCAGAGGGCGCTTCATCGGCTGCCCCTCGCCCTGCTGCAAGAACAAGGCATACCCGAAGCCGGTCACATAGATTCGCTTCGTCACCATTTGCACGAGGATCGTATCGGGCTTGAGATTGAGATGGAGCACCTGCTGCTGGTGGAGCGCCTCGATCATCCGGCACATGCCGATGCCGAGCTCCAGGAACTCGTTGCACGATACGGATTGCATCTCGAAGTAGCGCCGCAAGGTTACCCCGTTCACCGGCTCATACTCCAGAATCAGGGCGTGGCCATGCGGCACGACCGCGACCGGCCGCAGGATGCCGTCGATATGTACGCGAGCGGTGCCTTCGTATTCATGCAGCAGCTTCGCGTTCTCGATGATGGTGCGGCTGCCTTCCTTCACCACCTTGAGCAGGGCAGGCCGTTCCTGCTTCAGCCCATAGGCGTAACAGACGTACAGGAAGGGATCTTCATATATGATTTTGTCCACTTCATATCCGGGAAGCGTGAGGCCGTTCGTCATTGCATTCATGGAGATTCCCTCGTATTCTCTCGATTCCAAGCGATTAAATTTCTTCTTTTCATTATAACGAAAGATCGCCGGGAGGAACGATGAAAAAGCAGTTTACTCGAAAAGAGTCTTTACATTCGGGCCGGTCCCGGTATAATGGGAAGCGTAAAAGAGGCAATGCCAACCGCATATTCGTGAACACTAGGGGTGCTTGCTTGCAGGCTGAGAGACGGCGAATCGCTGTTAACCCTTATAACCCGAACTAGATAATACTAGCGTGGGGAAGTGTAGGTAGATTACGATGATTCGCGCTCGCCGAAGGAGGCTTTCCTTCATGGCAGCCGTTCTTCCGTATGGCGAACCGCACTTCCCGGAGGTGCGGTTTTTTGCTGTTTTTTTACGATCATTCGCAGATACGGGAGGAATTCGCAATGAAAAAAGCTATGTGCGGCACCGGCCAGATCGCCGGCTGCCGGTTCTCGCTCTATCCGATGAGCGATCGGTTCGCGGAGTTGATTCTCGGGGCCTTGAAGGCGACGGACCTGTCCAAAGTATGGTCGAAGACGGATGAGGTAAGCACCTGCGTCCGCGGCAAGTCGGAGCATGTCTTCGACGTGGTGAAGTCGATCTTTCTCCACTGCGCCCAGTCCGGCGTCCATACCGTGCTGAATGCCACCTTCTCGATCGGATGCCCCGGCGATAGCGAGGCCGATTATTACATGACGGAGGACGCCCATCGCCTGAATGAAGAGCGCTCCCGCCTCATCGCGGTTCAGACCGATGCCCAGTTCTCGCTCTACCCGCTCGGCACGCCGGATTATATGGATACCATCTATGACATTATCGATCTTGCCCGGGAGGAAGGCACCTTCACCAAGGGAGTGCATTATGCGAGCGGGCTGCAGGGCGACGCGCATGACGTGTTCGCCACGCTGGAGCACGCCTTCGAGCGGGCGAAGAAGAGCGACAGCACTCATATCGTGCTGACGACGAATATTTCGGCGCACAGCCCGAGCCGGAAGTCATGAACGCGGGAAGCGGAAGGGAGAGCCATATACCGATGCGACATTGGAAATTAAAAGATATCGTCATGCTCAGCTCGCTGTCTGTCGTCTTTGCCGTTGTTTATTTGCTGTTCTTCCAGGTGGGCAATGTCCTGGTCGGCTTCATGGGGCCGATGGGCTATGAGGTCATCTTCGGCATCTGGTTCATCGTGTCGATTATCGCTGCCACGATTCTGCGTAAGCCGGGCGCCGCCGTCATCTCGGAGACGGTGGCCGGCGTCGTCGAGGTGCTGATCGGGAACGCGGTCGGGCCGATCCTGATCGTGTCCGCCCTCATTCAAGGGCTGGGTGCCGAAGCGGCCTTCGCTGCTACCCGCTACCGCAGCTACAGCCTGAAGACGCTGATGCTGGCAGGGGTCGGGGCGGCCCTGTTCAGCTTCGCGTGGGGTTACTTCCGCAGCGGCTTCGGCGCGTACTCCGCCGGCCTCGTCATCGCGATGCTAGCCGTCCGCTGCGTCAGCGGGGCGCTTATCGCGGGGCTGCTCGGCCACGGGATCGCCCAATCGCTGAAGCGGACCGGCGTGCTGCGCAGCTATCCGATCGCGAAGGAAGGCACCCGCGCCGCATGAGCCGCGTGAATGAGAGCCGCGTGAATGAGCGCGTGGCGGCGATCGAGGCCGAGGGGCTGACGCTCGCCTTCGAGGCGGGCGCGGACCCGATCCTGTCCGGCATCGACGTCCGCATCGGCGACGGCGAGACGGTGCTGCTGCTCGGGCCGAGCGGCTGCGGCAAAAGCTCGCTTGCCCTCTGCCTGGCCGGGCTGTACCCGCACGCCATCGACAGCGAGGTGCGTGGCCGGGTGCTCGTGTACGGGAAGCCGGTCGCCGAGCGGGCGGCGGGCGATGCCCCATGGGCGGCCGGCATCGTGTTCCAGGACTTCGAGAGCCAATTCTGTCTGCTGCGGGTCGAGGAGGAGATCGCCTTCTGTCTGGAGAACCTCGGCTGTCCGCGGGAGGAGATGGACGGGCGCATCAGCGGGGCGCTGGCCGCGGTGGACCTGGCCGCCTGGCGCGCGGCCCCGATTCACGAGCTGTCCGGCGGCATGAAGCAGCGCCTGGCGCTCGCCTGCGCCATCGCGATGGAGACGCGCCTGCTCGTGCTCGATGAGCCGACGTCAAATCTTGACCCGTCGTCCCGCCGGCAGTTCGCGGCGCTCGTCCGCGATCTGGCCCGGGCGCGCGGTCTGGCCGTGCTCGTCATCGAGCATCAGCTCGACGAGTGGATCGGCCAGGCGGACCGGCTGCTCGTGATGGACGCCGCCGGCGCCATCGCTTACGACGGGCCACCCGCCGCGTATTATGCCGGCGCGGTGCCGGAAGCGCCCGGGATCTGGCTGCCGGGCCCGCTCCGGCTGTACCGCGAGCTGCGGCGGCTTGTCCCGGGCGAGGAGCCGCCGGCGCTGGCCGCGGTCCTGACCGAGCCGGACCTCGCCGCGGAGCTGGCCCGGTGGAGCGAGGCGGGCCAGGAGCGCGCGCTGCAGGCGCTGACCGCGCCTTCGCCGTCCGGCGGCAGGCCTGCCGGAGACCACGCCGGCGGCAAGCCTGCCCCTCTTCTGGAAGCGGAAGGCTTGCGCTTCCGGCGCGGCGGCCGCCCGGTGGCAGACGGCATCTCGCTGACGCTGCGCACGGGAGAATGGGTCGCCATCGCCGGGCCGAACGGGGCGGGCAAATCGACGCTCGCCTCGCTGCTGGCCGGGCTGAACGAGCCGGAATCCGGAGCAGTCCGGCTGCAGGGAAAACCTCTCGGCGACTACACGGAAAAGGAGCTCCGGACCTGGATTGGTTACGTCTTCCAAAATCCGGAGCATCAATTCATTACCGATACGGTCGCCGATGAGCTTGCCTTCGGGCTGCGGCTGCAGGGCATCGCGCCGGCCGCGATCGAACAGGCGGTTCAGGAAGCGCTGCGCCGCCTGCGGCTGGAGAATGCCGCCCAGGCGAGCCCGTTCTCGCTCAGCCAAGGCCAGAAGCGGCGGCTCAGCGTCGCTTCGGCGCTGACCGATGCGCAGAGGCTGCTCATCCTGGACGAGCCGACCTATGGCCAGGACGCCGATACGACCCGCGAGCTGATGGACATGCTCGGGGAACGGGTCCGGCAGGGGGATGCGGTCATCATGATTACGCATGATATGGAGCTGGCGCACGCGTATGCGGACCGCATCGTTGTCCTCCGGGACGGACGTACCGCCTATGACGGCCCGCCCGCCACGCTCTGGTCGGACCATGCGGAGTTGGCGGCGGACTGCCAGCTGCTGCCCCCGCTCCGCTGCGCGGCAGCCGGCAGGCTGACCGAACTTATCGCGAGCAGGAGGGAGAAGCATGCTGAATTTGCAGGATTGGAATCCGAGCATTAAGGGCCTGGCGGTCATCATTGCCGTTATTCTGTTGTCGCTGACCCTTGATCCGATAACGCCGCTGCTGGCGCTAATCTGGACCGCAGGGATGACGTTCGCGCTTGGCCGCGTGTCGTGGAAGAAATGGCTGCTCGGCTTCGCTCCGTTCCTGATCATGAGTGCCGGGTATGTATGGACGGCGATATTGCTTCCCCGGGCAGGGACGGGCGGGTCTTCTGACGTGATATGGGAATGGGGATCCTTCTCGGTAACGGCGGTGGTGCTGCATCAAGCGCTATCGCTCGGGCTGCGGGTGCTCATCTTCTCGGCGCTGTCGCTGCTCTTCATTCTGACGACAGACCCCGTCCGCTTCATGCTGAGTCTGATGCAGCAGTGCAGATTGTCTCCGAAGTGGGCATACGGCATCCTGGCAGGCTACCGCTTCCTCCCCTTCTTCCGGGAGGAGCTGCGGATTCTGCAGCATGCGCACCGCATGCGCGGCGTGGAACGGGAACGCGGCTGGCGGGGCCGGCTGCGCGCCATGAAGCGGTACGCCATCCCGCTGCTGGCCTCCGCCATCCGCAAGTCGGAGCGCGTCGCCGTCGCCATGCTGTCCAAAGGATTTACCGGCAAGCGGGAGCGCCCCTATTACGTGCGCCTGCGGGTGACCTGGAAGGATTGGCTGCTCCTGCTGCTGCTGGTTGGGGGCGTCTGCGGGTGCTATCTCTTGTCCTGGCAAATCGGCTCGGTGAGGCTCTATCGGGGGGAATTGTAATCGCTCCGCTGCGCACCCGCTTCTAGGAACGCGGCGGCCCTTCCCTCATCAGCCGGCTTGCCGTTCAGCGGATCGGGATGTAGATATCATACTGATTATGGGGGGAGGAAGGCGCGAAGCGCTCATCAAACGATTCGATAATAAGCGCCTCCCTATCCTGCTCATACCCATTCTTCTCCAGCCAGCGGTAAATGGAATGATAGGTTGCATGAACGTGCGCCCGCTCTAAAGAGCCATAGTGCGTGAAAAGAGCATACATGCGCGCGGGGATGTGCAGTTGAATAAAATCTTCGGGAATCGGTTCAACATGTTCTACCTCTAAGGTGACATAATAGGTGAACTCTTTGTCCCGATTGTGAGAGAGACCGAGGCGTATGCTGGAATTGACGCATGGAATTTCCTCCTGGCGGCGCAGCAATTCAAGCCATAGCCTGGGCGCCAAAACCTCCACCTCGCCGAACGCCGTATAGGGAGCCGTAAATTCAAATCCCGAAACCAGGAAAGAAGGCTTACTGATAATCTTCCCTCTCACCTCTGTTTGCTTCCCGACCGGAATGGAGGGAACTTTCCGTTCCGGCAGCACCTGATACCCGCCATGCATCCCGCTCTCGGAGTATAAAGGCAGCCCCATGGCGCTTAACTCCTGCAGATAGCGCCACATCGTGCGATAAGACACGCCGAACTCATCCGCCAGTTCCTGCACCGTATACCTTTTTTTCGAATTCAGTTTCATCATCAGTTCGATTAACCGCCTGCTTTTTGCCACGTCCATCCCCTGCCATCAATTTTTTTTGAACTATGACAGTTATTGACCAAGTTTACTGCTAGCGTAAAGGAGAAAGAAAAAATGATCAAGCCGGGAAGGAGCATGAACGATGGAAGGAAGTATTGTGACCAAAGGTGAGTTCAAAATAGTGGGGATGGGATGGACAGGCCCTTTTTCGGCTGCGCCTGCGATTCCGAGTCTGTGGCGAGAGTTCGCGGAACGCGTGCATGAGATTGAATACCGGATCCACCCCTTCCAATTTGTCGCGGCTAGCCATGACCGCCCGACGGACTTTACGTATTATATCGGTGTAGAGGTGTCTGATTGGGGTCAACTGCCCGATGGAATGATCGGCCTTACGATACCAACGCAACGGTACGCCCGCTTCACCTGCACAGGTCCCATGGCCCAAGTGTCCGATTTCTATGTGCGATGCTTTGACTGGATAAGGCAGGAAGGCTATGAAAAAAACAATGCCGTGCTCGGTCTCGAAAGCTATGATCAACGCTATCATCCCGCCATTGACGATCCGGATCGGGAAACGAACGAGTTCGAGATCTATATCCCCCTCCAATCCTAGCCGCTCCTTGAGGGTGAAGCGAAGGATGGGGAGGCCTTCCCTCCTGCCCGTGAGGCTCCGGTGCCCGGCGGTAAGCCGGCCGCACCGGAGCCGCTTAGGCAAGTTATGACGAGCTCCGCCTGCAGCCGCTCCCGATCTGCTCACCCCTCGAGCCAGACCTTGCTCAGGCGGCGGATTCCCTCGTCGATCCGGTCGATCGGAATGCCGCCGAAGCCGAGGAAAAATTCTTTGCGGCTCTCTGCGGGCGGGCGCAGCCAGGTGAACGACGCGGAGGCCAGGCGAATGCCGGCCTCTCTGGCCCGCCGCACCAGCTCTTGATCGCTATGAGGGCTCTCGAACCTCATCAGCATATGGAACCCGGCATCCGTCCCGGCAATGTCGGCGCTCTCGCCGAAATGCCGCCGGATAGCCGAGATAAGGCAGTCATGCTTGTTCCGGTACAAGGTGCGCATCCGGCGCACATGCCTCTCCAGATGCCCCCGCTCCATGAACAGCTGCAGCGCGTGCTGGTTCCAGCGGGGGGCCGACTGCTCGAACAGCGTATAGTATTCCATAAGCTGGTATGCGCCCAGGAGCGACGGCGGCAGGATCATATAATGAATGCCGACCGCGGGAGCGAGCACCTGGGCGAACCCGCCCAGATAGATAACATCGGATTCGGGAATAAGCCCTTGCAAAGACGGAATCGGGCGGCCGTAATAGCGCAGCTCGCCGTCGATGTCGTCCTCGATGATGAAGCCGTTCGTTCGCCGGGCCCATTCCAGCAGCTGAAGCCGCTTCGCAATCGGCATAATCATGCCGCGCGGGAATTGATGGGACGGGGAGACGCAGACGATGCGGGCGGCGCTGTCATAGAGCTCGCCGATATGAATGCCGTCCTCCTCCAGCGATACGGGCGTCACCTCGTAGCCCTGCTGGCGGAACGTGGCCGGGCAGAGCAGATAGCCCGGATTCTCCACGGCGATATGGCCGGCATGCTCCCGCAACAGCTTGGCCAGCATCGTCAGCAGGACATGCGGATCCGAGCCGACGATGACCTGCTCCTTCGTGCAGCGCACTCCTCTGAATTGATGCGCATAGTTCGCGATTTGCTCCCGCAAGCCCGGCTCTCCCTGCGGGTCCCCGTACCAGAGCAGCTCCTTCCGCTCCGGGACGAGAAGCTCCTGAAAGATGCTTCGCCACACCCGGTATGGAAAGTGGGCGCCATCGATGCTGGACAAGTGAAAATCGTACGGATACGTCCTCGCGTCACGGGCGGGCGCCGCCCGCTTCATCACGCCGTCCGCTTCCGAAGGCCGATGCGGCTCCGCGTCCCCGATCCCGAGCTGCAGGTACGGCTCCGGCAAATGCTGCACATAATATCCTTTGCGCGGCACGCTGGCAATGAATCCTTCCGCGGCCAACTGGTTATAAGCCAATTCCACCGGCGTCGGACTGAGCGACAAGTAGTCGGCCAACGCGCGGATAGAAGGAAGCCGCGTCTGCTCAGCCAGACGGCCGGATGCGATTTCGCGTTTGATATAATCGACAAGCTGCAAATATTGCGGTATGGGACTCTTATCATCAAGCTTCGGAATCAACAACATGGCAACCTCCACTGGCCTGTTCACAAGGTGAGAATCTGGATAATCAAAGTATACAGGAGCTGGCGCTCATGAAATAGGCCAATCGGCCAGACTGCCGATAATTCCCGACTGGCGGCTTGGTTCCTTCCTTGACGCGCTGGCGGTTTGGCCGCTTTCTTGGCGCAAGGCGGGAAGCGGCGGCGATGCCGCATCGCTCTGATATCAGGTCACATCCCCTTGAGCATCAAATCCATCAGCTTCGACATGACCAGCGCCGCTTCCTGGCGGGTCATCGCCTGCCGGGACGCGAAGTCGATGGCCCCGTCCGCGAGCAGCTTGACTTCCGGCCCGTACAGTTCCAATGCCGCCATCGTCTTCACGCTGTCCGCATACGTATCGTCGGTTCCCCCGGCCAGCTTCACGCCGCTCAGATCCGGGCGGGCATTCTCCAGAATCGGCGCCATGCCGCGTACGATCATCTCTGCCGCTTCCTGCCGGCTGATCGTCTCCTCCGGACCGAACCGGTCTTCCGATACTCCTTCCGCCAGACCGAGCTCAAGGGCCGTCTGAATCTCGGCATGGGCCCAATGTTTCGCCGCATCGGAGAACGCCGGATGCTGTTCGGACAGCGGATAGCCTAACGCGCGCATCATAAGGGCGATCAATTCCGCCCGTGTCACCGGCTTCTCCGGACGGAATGTCCCATCCTTGAATCCCGCCGCCCGATCAATGGCCTGCAAATAATGAATATGCGAGGCATAAGGGCTGTCCTGGGCCACGTCACGGAAGGCTTGCTTCGTGCTCTTCTTGGCGTAGCTGACCGGGTTCAGGTATTTCAAATAATCGACCGTACGATCGCTATTCTCCTTGAAGGCAAGCAGCTTCCCAGCCTCGTCCTGGAACAGAAGCGTATCGATCTGCTTCGCGGTGTGCCGCCCCAGCACATCCTCCACCAACAGTTCTCCGTCTCCCGTTGCCGTAACGGAGGTCTGCATAATGTTCACCCTCAGATCGAGATAGACCCCTTCCAACCTCCGAAGCTGATCCATCGGCGTCCGAAGGAACGTCTGCGCCTGCTCCTTCTTCGGATAGTACTGGTTCATGAAGGCGGCATACCAGTCCGAGCGCAGCATTCCTTCCGCATTGGCGGAGATGAATATGCCTGTCTTCTGATCCGGCAGCAGCCACATGCAGGAGGCGAAGCCGAGCAGATCCCCGCCCTTGGAAATGACATGCTGCCCGTTGCTGGCCGCAGGCTCGCTCTCGAAGCCGTACGTCGCATCGGGGAACGCCGGATGTATCGGCTCACGGTAGAGCTGCATGGCCTCGACCGTCTCCGGACGAAGTATCCGGCCGTGGTTATTGGCGCCGCCATTCAATTGCGCAATCATGAATTGGGCCATATCGCTGCCGGTCGTGTTCATCGCTCCGTCCGGCCCCTCCGTAGGCGTTACGCCATATACCGAAATCGGCTTGCCGCCACGCTCATAACCGGTAGCCAGACGCTCCAGCACCTCCTTCGTCAGCAGATAATCGCTGCTCGCCATCCCTAGCGGCTTGAAGATATGCTCCTTCATATATTGATGGAATGGCATCCCGGAGACTTGCTCTATAATATAGCCTTGCAGGATGTAGGCGAAATTGTCATACATATAAGCTTCGCCCGGCTTGCGAACCACCGGCGGCATTCTATCCTTTATATAAGATTGGATCGAGACCGTGCGGGACAGATCTTCCGGGAAATCCTCCATCGTCTCCAATGTAACTTGAAATCCAGACGTATGCGTCAGCAGATGATGCATCGTCACGGGCTCCTTGAACGGATTGTCAATGCGAATATCCCCCATATAGCGGTTGATATCGGCGTGCAAATCGATCTTCCCCTGCTCCGCAAGCTGCATGACGGCGGCCGCCGTAAATGTCTTGGAGACGGAGGCGATGCGGAATACGGTTTTATCCGGATCAACCGGCACCTTCCGTTCCATGTCGGCATACCCGTACCCCTTCTTCAGCAGCACTTTCCCATCCTTGACGACGACAACGACGGCGCCGCCGGCATCCTTCGGTTCTCTCTTGTCAAAAAAAGCATCCGCAAACTGCTCCAGTTCACGCGCATCAGCCGGACCGGCTTGACGGGCCTCGCCCGCCGCAGCGAATGTGGTCCGATCGTGCCCAAGACCGGAAAAGACCATTCCTGCAATAATCATGACTATCGCTCCTTTGACCGCTCTGTTCCTTATTTTCATCGTTCTCCCCATCCTTGGCTATTTTCTGTCTCTGACATGAATTGCCCTCAACAGCAGGTACGTCTGCAGCGGGTCAGCCGACCTATCGGATCCGTACGGAATGCGTCTCGTATCCATCCTCGACGATCACCAGCTTCTCCGCCTGCTCCTTCCCCGCCTCAACGACGAACTTCACTTCAACCGGAATCAGCCGAACGAAAAATCTCGTGGCACTGGCGGGATACAGTTCCACGCGTACCTTGCCGGCAACCTGCAGGTAGAGCCTGCCGTCCTCAATCGAGACGGACATTAGAATGTCCCCTCCGTCCTCCTGTTGGTATAATCCGGCATAACGCTCATATAAGTCCGTGTCGACGGCGGCAATCTGTCTCTCTAACGGCCGCTGCGGAATCTCATAAGGCTGGTCGAACAAAATTTGTTCGGCAGCGTCGATTACCGCCTGGTCGAACTCGACATCCTGCTCCCGGTTACGCAAATAAATCAACGTCATATCGGCCTCCAGATAGCGGTTCAGGAGGGAGGCATAACCCGGCCAGCCGCCGCTATGGCTAACGACACGCCCCATTCCTTCCTTATCTTCTAATATCCAGCCGAACCCGTAATCGAATGTTTCCCCATTGTGCAGGCGAACGGGAGCATACGCTTGCTCCAGCGATGGCCTGCTGACAAGCTTCCCGTCTTGGAGTGCCCGGTCGAAGGCGAGCAGATCATGCACGTTCGAGCTCATTGCGCCATCCCCCTGGATGCCGTCAAGGAACACGGCGAAATACGTCTCCGGCACAAGGTCGGGCAGCTCATACCGGGAGGAATGATGATCATAGACATAACCGTATGCGTAATTGTCCATGGCGTCACCTTCCACTCTCCGGCTGTAGATTCTCGAAGCGTTCATCCCGAGCGGAAGGAAGACGCGCTCGCGCATGAAGTCGGCGAAGGTCCGGCCCGTCGCCCGCTCAATAATCAGCGCAAGCAGCACATAACCGGTATTGCTGTACAACCAGCTCTCATTCGGTTCGAAATAAACCGGCGGCCGATGCTCCGCCAGCATCGCAAGCACATCTGCGTTCGTCGCGATTCGCTTCCGATCCCAACGTTCGAAGAACAGCTCCATAAAATCGGGCAGCCCAGACGTATGACAGAGCAGCTGCCGTACGGTAATCCCCGGATAAGGAAGCTCCGGCAGCCACTGGGCTACCGGGTCGTCAAAGCCCAGCTTGCCCTCCTCTGCCAGCACCATGATTCCCGCTGCCGTGAACGGCTTCGCCAATGAGGCCAGATCGAATACCGATGCCATCGTCAACTGTCGGCCCGTCGCCAGGTCGGCTTCTCCAAAGGCCGCTTGATAAATAATCTCGCCCTGCTCGGCGGCCAGGAAGACCCCGCTCATTCCTCCTTGTTGTTCCAGCTTCTTGAACAATCGTTCTAACCGCTCCCGTTTCGTCTCCATTCCGCTCCCTCTCCTTTTCATAGATGTCATCGAAAACGAATATAATTCAATTAACTTAATTATTAAGATAGCTTAACAATTGGATAAAGGAGAGCCCTCCCTCTCCTGCCCGGGGATGTTCATCCGATTCCGCATGAAGCAATCAATTCGTCTCCGTCCTGCCCTTGCAATCCTTCTCTACGATTCCTTTGAGCTTCAAGATGATGTTCCTCAATGTCACAACTTCCTCATAATCGAGCTGGGAATAGTAGCGGTCGATAATGGTCCGCTCGAGCTCCTCCTCCTTGGCGAAATGCTCCGCTCCGCGCTCGTCCAGGCGAACGAAAATTTCCCGGCGGTTGTTCGGGTTAATCTCCCGGCTGACGTACTTCGCCTTCTCCAGCTTGCTGACGATCTGGCTGACCGCACTGGAGGAGACCTTCATCCGCTCCGCAAGCTCGCTGACCGTCAGACGTCCATGCTTGTGAACGAATTCGAGCAATATCGTCTGCTTGGCCGTAATCTCGCTATCGTTCAGAAACTCGTGAGCTTGAATCAGCATGACATTCATGGCATAATCCGCTTCATTCATCTCTTTGACGAGACGGACAAGGTCGTCGCTTGCCTTCTTCAATCACATCCACCACCTTAATAATTAAGTTATCTTAATTGTTTTATATTCTAATCGATTCCGTTCGGTTCTGCAACCCTGACTCCCTCCCTCGCCTCAATGCGCGGCATTCCCTACACAAATAGGAGCGTACACGTCTGAACGAGCCGATCTGTCCTTTTAATTTCCGATAATCTGTATATTTCTGTGTATACAGTTGTTGGGTATAGTAGAGGTAGAACATTCAGGAGGGAATAAGATGGCCACGCACAGACAAACAGACGCACCCGTACGATTTCTTGAAGGCAAGGGCATCTATTTGCGGCCGATCGGCCCGGAGGATGCGGACCTTTATTACCACATGCTATTTGATCCGGAAATGAGACGATTAACGGGGACGCAGAGGCATTTTTCCAAGGAGCAAGTCGCCCGCCATATCGAAGGCAAAACGCAATCCGCTTCCGACATGCTGCTGCTGATCGCGCTCCGCGAATCCGATCAAGTCATCGGGGATATTGAGCTTCAGGATATCGACAGCATTAACCGCAGCGCCAGCATGCGCATCGCGATTGATGCGCCGGCGAATCAGGGCAGAGGGTTCGGCAGCGAAGCGATCGGCCTGCTGCTGGAATACGCCTTCGGCATTCTGCAGCTTCATCGGATTGAATTGAACGTATTCGCCTTCAATGAACGCGCCATTCACGTCTACGAGAAAATGGGCTTCCAGCGCGAGGGCGTGCAGCGCGATGCCCTATATTACAATCATGCGTATCATGATTCCATTATGATGAGCATCCTGGAGCATGAGTACCGCAACCGCGCATAACCAGCCGATCAGGAGCGACTAGCTCCTGATGTTTGCGTCTGGGCGAACGGAATGAAAACATTGGAGTTGGCAATAGTAAGAGCCTAAGGACTAAGGAGGTGCCGACGATGGAAAATACGCATGATTATGTAGAGAAGCTGAAGGAGACGCAGGAGAAGGCGGAGCGCAATCAGCAGCGCCAGGGCAAAGGCTCGCCGGGCAACAAGCTGCCGAACAAGCAGCACAGCACCAATAAGTAGAGGAAATGCCAAGGGGACGAGGGAACAGCCGTGTTCTCGCTCCATCCCCCTGCAACCTACCCATCCCCCCTGCTCCGTCTGATTAGGCGAGAGCAGGGGGGATGATGCGTTACGGAACAAAATGAATGTCTGCGATGATACCGTGCTCCATAAATCCGATGTTCCGATAGACCCGGTTGGAATCCGGGTTCGCGGCATCTGCATACAGCACCGGGATACGAGCTCCCGCAAGGATCAATCGGCACAGTTCGGCGACCAAGCCGCTGGCGAACCCTTGCTTCCGGTGTTCCGGCGGAGTGTACACCGCATTAATCCGCGCATGCCGGGCGGAGCGGTGCGTAATGTTCGCCATGGAGACAAGCTGCTCCCCGGCCATCCAGCCGTAGAGATGGCCCGCTCTGACCGTCTGCTCCGCCGCCGCTCTCCGGCTCGACGGAGGAACGAATGTCCCGTATGCTTCCGTAGAGAACGCAGCCAGGAAGCGGGCCACGGTCGGTATGTCGTCCTCTGACAGCTTCCGCATTTCGCCCGCTGGACGACTTGGCTCCATCACCCGAGGACATGCGTAAGATCGCATCACCATGCGCGTCTCCTGGCGGAGACCGCGCTGTGACGCATATTCACGGGCGAACGCTTCGGCGAGGCGCGGCTCGCTCGAGATGCCCGGCAGCTCGATTCCGGTTAATTGCCGGCACAAGGCGTGCAGGAGCAGGATGCGCTCCGCCTCGCTCACGCCGGCATCCATCCATAGCCAGGCAGGGTATCCCGGGGTCTGGCCCAGGACAGCCCGCCCATCCTCCAGCTTCATCCGCAGCGATTCGCCGGATTCGCATACTCGATGAAGCACATGGTACTGCACTTCATCCCTCATGAACGCGGGCTCATGGAGAACCGAGTCGCCCGAAGAGAACGCAATGAACATGGCGGAATACCTCCCTCACGGATTTGGAACGGCTAGACTATATCAGGTTGAGCAAAATCGCGGCGCCTAGAGCGGCAATTCGGGCCACATTCGTGATGATGAAGTTTTTGACCGCCAAGACGAAGGTATGCTCCTTGGTCTGCTTCTGCTGGAAAGCGCGGATATTGCGCTGTACCGGTATCAGCGTGCACAGGACAAGCAGCAGAATAATCGGGTTGACCTTCAAGATGAACAGGACGATGAGGTCCAGATAGGATGCATAATAGATGATACGGAACAAAGTCAGCGCATTCGGCTTCCCAATATAGACCGGAAGCGTATACCGTTTATTTTCCACATCGTCTTCCATATCGCAAATATTGTTGGCCAGCATAATATTCGCAATGCACAGAATCGCCGGTATCGAGATAAGGAACACCAGCAGCACTTCGATAATGTTGATATCGACCTTCACATGCCAGTCTTCCAGCCACAAGGCCGCCAGCTGATGATCTTCCACATGGATATACGTGGAGATGAAGATGATGACGAACCCCATGAACAACCCGGAGAACAATTCCCCCAGCGGCATGCGGGAGATCGGGACCGGTCCAAGCGAGTACAAAAAGCCGACCAAAAACGATAATCCGCCTAAAAGAAGAATCAGCAGGCCGGTCTGCAGAAACAGAACAACCCCTGCGCTAATCGCAATGACGAGCAGCGTCACGATGGTGGCGACGACCGTCGATTCCTTCAATTTGTACTGCACGATCGCATTATGGACCTCATAGCCGTAGCCATGGGTTTTGATCGCCTTTTTGTAATCGTAATAGTTGTTGATGGCCGTGGTCGCCATATCGAAGGACAGCAGAGAGGCGAGCATCAGCAAGAAATGGCTGACTTCGAAGGATTGGAACCGAAACACGGCGTACAGCGTCCCGATAAAGAAGGGGATCATGCTGGCTGTTTTGGTCTGGATCTCGACCAGCTTGAGAAAGCTTTTGATTGTCACGTTTCATACTCCTTTGCATGTACAGCACCCGTAGAGGCATCTTTCTGTCTCGTATCTTTTCCTCTAAACTTTATCACCAGTTCCAAGGGCCGTCCAGTTCCTTCGTTTCTCCCGAAAAGCCGCAAAAAAAGCCCGTAAAAATCAAGTCCGCGCACGCCGGTTCTTCTTGACAAGCTATTCTATCAATATTACTCTAAAGGTAGATAGTTCACTAGATTTTTCTTCCAATCGCATATCTATCCTAGTGATAAAGGCAAACCCATCGAAAGATGGCGACGCAAAGCTACAGGGGCTTCAGCGATGATACTCGCTATGCCAGCCAGTTACCGATAGAGATAGCTTGACGTGTCTTTCGCGAACGTTCTCAAGCCCTTCTTACTTCGGTAGGCGGGGCTTTTTCATTAGGATGGACAAGCGAAGGAACAGGTCAACTCCGTATTGACAAAGGCAAACCTGTTGAAAAGCAGGGACGCAAAGCTATAGGGGCTTCAGCGCCGCCAGCGCTCAGCCAGCCAGCTACCAATATTGAAGCAAGCGCCGAACTGCGCCGATCAACTCTACCAATCCGGATGGAATGGAAGAGTCGCGGAAGCAGAGACGCCAGGCTTCAGAGGAGAGATTGCGATGAAATGGGACAAGCGTCTGTTGGGCCTGCTTGTATTGGCCGCTATCTTGTTCACGGTACCGGTCTATCCGGTTCACGCTGAGGATGCCATTATCGATAAATTAGTCGTGCTGCCAAGCAGTGATTATAATGTCAAGGAAGCCGAAGCCATGAAGGAACGGCTGGACAAGATCCCCGCCCGCATTCTGAGCATGCTGTATGACAAGGGCGTCAAAATCAAGCTGACGAACGACATCATTACGAACGAACCGGAGTTAAGTTATTTGAAGGGCGTTACCCCGCGAGGCTGGGAAGGCACTGGCATGACATGGGACGATGTTCCCGGCGTCAGCGAGCGTGTCGTCGTCGCCCGCATCGGTTACAGCAAGAAGGGACAGGGACACAATTCGTTCAATCTGGAAATTCACGAGACCATGCATGCGGTCGACCGCATCGTCTTCAATGAAATCAGCAGCACCGAGGAATTCAAGAACATTTTCAATCAGGAAGCGAACGTCAACTATAACGGGGACGGCTACGTGTCGGTCCATCCGACCGAATACTTCGCGGAGACCGCGAGCTTGTATGTATACAGCGACGCGACACGGGAAGAACTCAAGGAGACTACCCCGCTCACCTATGAATTCATGGACAAGCTGTTCGCTAGCTAATCCATAACAGACATAGAAGCTCCTTCCAGGCAGATGCCTCGGAAGGAGCTTCTTGTTCATGCAGGCGAGCCTGCCTTATGGGTATACCCGGTCCGGTTGGATGGAATCCCACGTCTCATAACCGTCTTCGGAACGGCTGTACTCGTGGTGGTTCGTCGCTTCCAACACATCCGAATAGTACCATTTGCCCGGCTTGTTGTCCGGCCATTGCTTCGCATCCTCATGAATATCGGCTGCCTTCACCTTCCGATTCAGCACACTGTTGATGAAAGCCATCGCTTCCGCCCGCGTAATGTACTGGTTCGGCTTGAAGGTGCCGTCCGGATAACCTTTAATCCAGCCTTTGTTGGCGGCCGATACGATATATTTCTCCGCCCAATGTCCGGAAATATCCGAGAACATGCCGTTCGCTTGATCATTGAGCTTGTCGAATCGGGACGCAATCGCGGCGAATTCCGCCCGCGTAATCGATTGGCCCGGCTTGAAGGTGCCATCTTGATATCCGGTGATGATGCCGGCCCGCTCCATCGTCGAAATATGTTTGTTCGACCAACGCTTCTTGGCTACATCCGAGAACGAATTCTGGTCGGTCAGATAGTTCACGCGGCTCTCGTTCTCCATCAGACGATAGAAGATGGCGGCGACTTCTTCCCGGCTAATCTGATTCTCCGGCTTCACCGTGCCATCCGGGTAGCCGTTGATGTAGTTGTAGTGATTCTCCATATCCAGCTTCGGCGGCACCGGCGGCAATGGCGGCACCGGAGGCAGCGGCTTCGGCGACGGCGTTATTGTATACGAGCTACTTTCGCTGGGATTACCGCCGGAACCCGGATCCGGATTGGACGAATTTTTCGTGTAATAGAAAATGTATTCCTGTCCTTCCGCATCGGTGAACGTGTACGTATCGCTGGACTTTACCGGCGTATAGCCGGATACCGAGACCGCCGTCAACGTGACTTGGTCGCCCGGCTTGCCGCTCTTCGACGTCGGCGATGCCAGCTGCTTGCCCGTTCCCTGCTCCAGATACTTCACGGTCACCTGGCGCTCCGTCTGGGATGGGTCCTTTTGGTAGAAAATAGTAAGCACTTGCTCCGATTCGTCACTGAATGTATACGGGTAACTTGGATGCTCAGGGTGATACACGGCGCCCGTTACCGTAATCGGAGACGTCCGGTACAGGATCTGCTCGCCGGCTTTGCCTTTGACTCGCTCGGAGTCTTTCAGCACATGGTTCGTCCCGGCTTCCAGATGGTTAATCGTCAGAAGCTGAATATCCCCATGCTCGCCCTTCACATAGTAGAACGTATACTGTTGATCAGGAGCCGTTGTAATCGTGTAAAGCTCATTGAATTTCAGCGGCGTGTATACGGCGTCTGTAACGGTAATCTGATCCGCTCTCAACCACAGCACTTCCCCGGCCTTGCCGGAATGAATTGACGGAGCTTGCAGGGCCAGATTCGATTCTTGATCCACGTAGTGAACCGTTACCGTGTACGTCTCGCCTTCATCTACTTTGTTGTAGTAGAAGGTGTATTCCTGCTCGGTGTCCGCTGTAACTGTGTACTCCACGCTATAACGTTCTGGCTTGTATACAGCGTCCGTCACCGTAATGTCTTCCGCTGTCAACGTAATCGTCGAACCAACTTCCCCAGTGCGCGAAGTCGACTCCTTCAGGGATTGTTCCGTCGCCCGATCCACGTAATGCACGATGACGGTGCGCTCTTCGCCTGTCGGATCGTCTTTGGTGTAGTAGAACGTATACACTTGGTCAGCTTCCGCCGAGAACGTGTACGTGTGCGTCGCGTTCAACGGCTTGTAGCCCGGCACTTCTTCCGCCGTCAGCTCGATGGTCTGCCCGGTTACGCCTTCGAGCATCTTCTCCGCTGCCAGTTCTTTCTCCGTTCCTTGCTCCAGATACTTCACGGTCAGCGTCTGACTGCTTCCGACGTAATAGAAGATGTATTCGTTCGTTCCTGCTTTGAACGTGTACTCATATTCATCGTTCAACGCTGTGTAACCCGGGATCGGCTTCGCTTCCAGCGTTACGGTCTGGCCCGTTGCGCCTTCAACCGTCGTTTCTTCAGCCAGTGCTTTGTCCGTACCTTTTTCCAGGTACTTCACTGTCACGGTCTGCTTCTCCGCCGTGTAGTAGAACGTATACTCGTTCTTACCTGCTTTGAACGTGTACTCATGCGTATCGTTCTCCGCTTGATAGCCTGCGATTGGCTTTGCATTCAACGTTACGGTCTCACCCGTTACGCCTTCATGCGTCGTTGCTTCAGCCAATACCTTATCCGTGCCTTTTTCCAGGTACTTCACGGTTACGGTCTGCTTCTGCGCCTTGTAGTAGAAGATGTACTCCTGATTGGCGTCCGCTGTGAACTTATACGTATGTTCACTTGGCTCTACCGGCTCATATCCTTCTACCGGTTTTGCTGTTAGCAGCTTCTCGGAACCCGTTGGGCCTGTGAATGTATCCGGTGCGGCAACTTCGACATCCGTTGTGCCTTCCAGCAGATACTTCACCGTGACCGTTTGTTCCTTAGCCGTGTAGTAGAACGTATACTCGTTCTTACCGGCTTGGAACGTGTACTCATGCGTATCGTTCTCCGCTTGATAGCCTGCGATTGGCTTTGCATTCAGCGTTACGGTCTCACCCGTTACGCCTTCATGCGTCGTTGCTTCAGCCAATACCTTATCCGTGCCTTTTTCCAGGTACTTTACGGTTACGGTCTGCTTCTGAGCCTTGTAGTAGAAAACATGATCCGGATTTTCGCCAGCCTTCAGCTCGTATGTCAGTGTTTTCGGCTCTTCCGCTTCATAACCCGCAATTTCTTCGGCTTTCAGCGTAAGCTCTTCCCCGGTCTTCCCTGTCTTCACGCTTGGTTCCAGCAGATCCTTGCCTGTAACTCGGTCAACGTAGCGAACCTTTACGCTCTGTCCCAATCCGTTGTAGTAGAAGACATGATCTGGGTTTTCATCGGCCTTCAGCTCATATGTCACTGTTTTCGGCTCTTCCGCTTCATAGCCCGCAATTTCTTCGGCTTTCAGCGTAAGCTCTTCCCCGGTCTTCCCTGTCTTCACAATTGGGGCCAGCAATTCCTTGCCGGTTCCACGGTCCACATAGCGCACCTTTACGCTCTGCTCTGTCCCGTTGTAGTAGAAGACATGATCCGGATTTTCGCCGGCTTTTAGCACGTATTCCACGGTTGTCGGCTTTTCCGCTTCATATCCCGCAACATGTGCGGCTTCCAGCGTCAGTATTTCTCCCGTCTTCCCTGTCTTCACGCTTGGTTCCAGCAGATCCTTGCCTGTTGCCCGGTCTACGTAACGGACTTTTACGCTTTGATCTTTTGCGGTGTAATGAAAAGTAATCGTTACATCCTTGCCAGGCATCACGCCCGTTACATGCCCGTTGTCCACAGTGAGTCCGCTGCCCTCGCTAACCTCGACATTGGCGAACTCGTATCCGGCGAAATTCTTGCTGGTTACATCAATCGATTCGCCGGGCTTTTTGTCCGCATCGCTGCGCTCCAGCACCTTGTCTCCCGATTGGTGAACAATCGTCAGCTTGTTAGGGACATCATTGTAACCGAACCAAATAATTGGCGAAGGCTTGCTTACCGTCAAATCAACTTTCGTTGGGTTGTCGCCAACTCTTAACGTGTAACCTGGCACTGTTGGCGCAGGTACGGTATAGGATTTGCCGACCTCAAGCGCGTCGCTTCCATCCTCCTCGTGATAGCGGCTGTACAGCTCTTGGGCCAAATCCGGGCGCTCGACTTCTTGACCGTCTGAATTGACCGGCTTGCCGTTGGCGTTGACCTTATACGCCTTGACGAGAATCGAACCTTTGCCCAAGCCCACTCTCGGCACTTCGAAATCCTTCGATGTACGATCACCTTTGGCATCGGTGTAATTCATCGTCGTTGTCTTATTGGTCGGGTACAATTGTTTCGGATCCGGGTTTTTGGAATGATCCATTTTGACCCGGTAAGTAAGCGTCGCCGGATTGCCTTCCGTAACATTGCCGATGTTCCAGGTAAACGTTTCGGTTTGCGGGTTCCAGGTTACCTCCCCTTGAGAGGCCTTGTAGTCGTCCGGGCCGAAGGAGCTTCCCTTCAACTTCAGGTCGAACATGTCTCCCATCGGGTCAGTGACTACCGCATTCTCTGCGGCAAAGGCAATTTTGCTGGCCAGTTCGGAGAAGATTCGCTCCAGACTGTCGCTGGTGCCCGAATAATAGCCTTTGTTCGCAACATCCTTCAGCGTATTGGTAGCATTGCTATTGCTGCCGACATCCAACCCAATAGAATAAATATGAATTCCTGCATCATGGGCCAGCTTGGCTTCGGAAATCGTGCCGATGCCATTGTCTTTAATTTCAAACTCATAGCTGCAGCTCCACCAACCACAAGTTTCCTTGCCCAAACCATACCAGCTAGATCCTAGGCTATAACTGGAGCCCGACCCGATAATGTTTTTGTAGTTAAAATCAGAAAGGATAAACTGATGGCTATTATTTCCCCATGAACCTTTTACTGCAGCAGACGCCTTGTAACTATACGTCGGCTCCCCGTCACTCAGCAGAACGATCACTTTGTTCTTGGCCTGGCTTGTCTTTAAAAGCTCCTGAGCTTCGTGCAGTCCGGCCTGAATATTTGTTCCCCCGGTCGCCTGTATATTATCAATGGCACGTTTCAATTCCGTCTTCTGGTCAAGGCCCTTGAAGTCAGATACCTGATCAGAAGTCTTATTGAAGGTCACTACTGCAATTCTCGTGTCCGAGTCTTCAATCAACAGATTGTCAACGAATTTCTTGGCTGCATCCTTCGCCTTTGGCAATCGATTCTGGTTCGGTTTTTGGGTCATGCTTCCCGACTTGTCGATTACGAGCACGATATCCGAGGAGCCCGATTTCAGGTTCTTGCCTTCGACTGTCAGTGTAATATCCCATTCATCCAGCTTGCCTTCAACCGGGTTCGCTTCCTTCGTGAGCTTCACGGCTCCCGGATTCGGCCACTCAAGCTCCCCGGAATTCGCCGCCTGGGCCCCGAGCGTGCCCGGAATCGTCCCAAATGCGACACTCAACATACACAACCATGTGACTAGTAGTCTGAATCGGCGTTTCATAGTTTCCTCCTCATTTTTTCATCTGAGTCCTCCTTTGCAGAGTAAAATTGCCTCCTCACGTCTTATTTATATCGTTCTGCGGACCAAAAATACCGCGGAGAACCGCCCTATGAAAAATAAAAAATCCGGCTGCAATTTAACGATTGTTAAATGCAGCCGGACGATCATGGGCCTGACGACCTTTAGATTCCTAAGCTTTGCGGCCTAATCTTTCGATTAGTGTGCCCTATGTAGTTGTTGTATCCAATCATACCCAGCTAAAGCACTATTCAATGCTCAATATATGGGACAGCTTCCTATTTGTCAATCACTTTTTTGAAAATTGTTCGATGCGCTTCCAAAGGCAGCAAAATCCCCGAAATATCCCCTGATTGGGGGATTTCTTTCAATGATGATATGGTATAAAATATTCATTTCTTTGAAAATTTATCGCGCATTATTTTCATTATTATGGGTACTTCGACCTAATATCTCACAATTCGACTCGCCGCAAATAAATGGACAAAAAAAGAAGATAAAAGGAAATAAATCCACCACTCACATTCCATCGCTTCATGCCAAATCGGGTCATAATATAAGTGACAGTTGCCGGACTCCGACCAGAAGAGACAACAAAATAACAAATTGATTTGCAGATCTTGGATCGTTGACAAACAGACAAGCAGGACATATGATAAATGATGTAACGGATGTGTAACCGGTTACACATAGAAAGGGAGGATACTCCGTCATGGCCACGATCAAAGATGTGTCGAGATTGGCGGGCGTATCGGTCGCAACCGTCTCCCGGGTCCTTAACCAAAAAGGGTATGTCCACGAGGACACCGAGAAGAAAGTGATGAACGCGATTCGGGAACTGGACTATATTCCGAATGACGTCGCCAGAAGCTTGACCAAAAAATCGGCGAAAATGCTGGCGCTTCTTGTCCCGGACATCACGAACCCGTTCTTCAATGAACTTGCCCGTGCTGTGGAGAAGGTAACCCAGTTATACGGATACGCGACCATTCTGTGCAACTCCGACGACACCCCTGCCAATGAGAAGCAATATATTCATGCGTTGAAGCAGAAATACATCGACGGCTTCATCCTTGCATCCAATACGCTGTCGGCGGAAGAGGTCCAACAGCTGGATGTCCCGGTGGTTACGTTGGATCGGACGATTTCGGACACCATTCCGACGGTCGCCTCCGACAACCGCGAGGGCGCACGGCAAGGCGTGCAATTTCTCCTCGATCGGGGCTGCAACAAAATCGCCCATATTCGGGGACCGCAGCAGCTATCGATTGCGGACGAACGATGCCAGGGATATTTGGATGTGGTGCAAGAGACCGCATGGTTCTCTCCCGATCTCATATTCGAAGGCAACTTCAACCTGAACCAGGCGACCGAAGCAGCTAATCGCTTGCTGGACCGCCACCCCGATCTCGACGGGATCTTCGCCGGCAACGATATTATGGCGATGGGAGCGCTGCGGGCCGTCCAGAAACGGGGCATCCCCGTTCCCGACCGGATGCAGATTGTCGGCTTCGACGGTATCTCGCTCGGCGAGATGGTCTACCCGGAATTGACGACGATTGCGCAATCGATCTATGAAATGGGGCTGCTGGCCGCGCGAATGCTGATCAAAATGATCGAGAGAAAGCCGCTGGATACGATGCATTACAAGCTTCCCGTAGAGCTGATTCGGCGAGGGACGACGCGATAATCGACCCGGCCGTATGTCACGTTTCATAGAACTTCATTTTAAGGGAATGCTAACCTTCAGAAAAAACAGGTTCCCTGACCGTTCTGATTTTTCTTCATGCCCATACGACAGCTTGGGATGAAGAAGTTCTTTGTCGGATGTGTAACCGGTTACACATACAATTGATTTGTTTTCATAGGTCTCTTTCAACCCACTACATCCAAAAGGAGTGCTTGAACATGGAAACTGTTAAAAAAATTCCTATCATTCTGGATACGGACCCCGGAATTGATGACGCCGTCGCCATTGCGGCCGCCCTGTTCCATGAGCGCATCGATGTCCGGCTGATCACGACGGTTGCAGGCAATGTCGGACTCGACAAGACGACCAATAACGCCTTGAAGCTGCTCGAGTTCTTCGGCAAAGAAGTGCCTGTCGCCCGGGGCGCGGCCAAGCCTCTCGTACGCCCGGCCGAAGACTCCAGCCATATTCACGGAGAATCCGGCATGGACGGCTATGATTTCGACGAACCGAAGCAGGCTGCGCTCGATCATGCCGTATTGCAGATGCGCGACACCATTCTCAACAGCCCGGAGCCCATCACGATCGTTCCGATCGGGCCGCTTACGAACGTGGCGCTGCTGCTGACGCTGTTCCCGGAATGCAAGGAGAAGATTGAGCGAATCGTGCTGATGGGCGGCTCCGCTTCCCGCGGCAACCATACACCGAATGCAGAATACAACATTTATGCCGATCCGGAAGCCGCCAGCATCGTATTCAATGCCGGTCTGCCTCTGGTGATGGTCGGACTTGATGTGACCAGCCTGGCTACATTGACGACCGAGATTGTGGAGAAGATAAAGGAAATGAACAAGACGGGCTTCATGCTCTACTCCTTGTTCCAGCATTACCGGGGCGGCAGCCTGAAGAGCCGCGGTCTGAAAATGCATGACCTATGCGCCATTGCCTATCTGGTCAATCCAGGGCTGTTCAAGACGCAGGACTGCTTCGTTGCCATCGAGCTGGCAGGAACTTATACGGCCGGCACGACGGTCACCGATATTACGAACCGCCTTGGCAAGCCAAGCAACGCCACCGTATGTCTGGACATTGATGTTCCCGCTTTCCGCGAGTGGGCAATTGAAGTCCTTGGCAAAACCGTATAAACCTTCTTATTATATAAGGGAGCGTGTTCAACGTGTTGGAGATCATCATCAGCATCGTTCTTCTTGTTGCAACCGGGTATTTGATCGCCAAGAACTATGACGCTAAATTTGTGCTCCTGGCCGCAGGTATCGTGCTTATGATCGCTGCCGCGCTGCTCGGACATCAAGTTCTGTCACCTGAAGATACAACCGGGCTCGCCCTGCTTGATCCGTTCAAACAGATTGGGTTAGTTTTCGTCAGACAATTGGGCGGCGTCGGGTTAACGATTATGGTGTTGTTCGGTTTTTCAAGCTACATGACGCACATCGGAGCCAGTGATGTCGCCGTGCATTTATTGACAAAACCATTGGGCCGCATCAAGTCGCAGTATATCCTTGTGCCAATTGTGTTCCTGCTTGGTAACCTGCTGTCTCTGGTCGTGCCAAGCGCGTCCAGCCTGGCGGTTCTTCTCATGGCCACCCTTTATCCGGTCTTGAAGAACACGGGAATGTCATCGCTCACGGCTGGAGCTATCATTGCAACCACGGCGACGATTATTCCAACGCCTCTGGGAGCGGACAATGTCGTCGCTGCGGAAAATCTGGGGATCGATATTATCGACTATGTATTTACCTATCATGCCAAGATCTCGATTCCCGTGCTGCTGATTATGGCTGTCGCTCATTATTTCTGGCAGAAATATATGGATAAGCGCCAGCAAGGCGCCCTGCATCAGGACATCAATGATGAAAAGCTGTCCGTGAAAAAAGATTTGCCGCCAGCCTACTACGGCTTGCTGCCAATATTGCCGCTTGTTCTCGTGTTGGTATTTGGATTATTGATCACGAGTGTCAAGCTTGGGCTGGTGGAAATTACGTTCATTTGTATGGCGCTGGCCCTGCTCATTGAGATTATTCGCAAAGGTTCCTTCAAAGAAACCTCTAAACAGCTCTCGATCTTCTTTACGGGCATGGGAACAGGGTTGGCTCAGGTCGTCTCCCTGATCGTCGCTGCAGGTATGTTGGTCGAAGGCTTAAAAGCAATGGGCATTATTGATATGTTAATCGAATCGGTTAGACATATCGAGAGCGCCGGCGTCATCCTGATGCTGACCTTCGCAGGTGTGGAAGGCTTGATTACGTTCATCAGCGGCAGCGGATTGGCTGTTTTCTATTCCGTGATTAACATCATTCCGGATATTTCCGAGAATCTGGGGATCAGCGGTGTTATGATTTCGCTGCCAATGCAGCTCATTGCGAACTTGGTCCGCTCCATCTCGCCGGTAGCGGCCGTCATTATCGTCGTCGCCTCAATTATTAAGGTTAACCCGATACAAATCGTGAAACGGACATCCGTGCCGGTTCTGGTCGGGGTCGTCTCTTGCCTCATCTTGTCGTTCATTATGTTCGCCTAAGAGGACAAGGGATTTGAGAGGATCCCTCCAGGGATCTTCTCCAGGTAGGAGGGAGTGTAAGAAAATGAACCATATATGTGTCGTGGGCAGCTTGAATAGAGATACAAGCCATCTGCTCGCAAGACTGCCGATGGTGGGGGAGACGGTGCACGGGATCAGCACCTCTTCCAGCGCCGGAGGCAAAGGCTGCAACCAAGCCGTATCCGCTGCCCGCTTGGGCGCGAAGGTCGCCTTCATCGGCAAAGTCGGTGAAGATAAAGCCGGCGATCAGCTTCTAGCGGTGCTGAAGGAGGAGCAAATCGACACCTCGCATATCGATGTCGATCCGAAGGTGCATTCCGGAGAAGCGACGATCCTGATTCAAGAGGACGGGAAAAATGCCATTATCGTCACGCCAGGCGCCAATATGAGCATCCGCGAGGAAGATATAGAGCGGGCTTACTCGGCCATCGATAAGGCGGATATCGTCATCGCCCAATTCGAAATTCCGATTCCGGCGGTGACCCAAGCGTTCGTCTATGCCAAGCAGCAAGGCAAAGTGACGGTTCTTAATCCGGCTCCGGCCAAAGTCATTCCGGAGGAGCTGCTCCGGGCGACCGACATTCTGGTGCCGAATGAGTCCGAGATGCAGATCATCACGGGAGTGGAGCCGTCCAGCGACGATGCCATTCGCCAGGCGGCGGACCGGCTGCTCGGGTACGGCATCCGTTACGTCATCGTCACGCTGGGCGAACAAGGGGCGCTCATCTGCCATGCGGATGGAGCCGCGCATGTGCCGGCGAAGCGCGTAACCGCGGTCGACACGACGGCCGCCGGCGATTCGTTCATCGGCGCCTTGTGCAGCCGCCTCGATCTCGCCCAATGGCAGGATGTCCGCCATATGCAGGACATCGTCCGGTTCGCCAATTCCTTCTCGGCACTGGTCGTGCAGCGCAAGGGAGCCATCTCGTCGATTCCTTACGCGCATGAGCTGGAATCTTTGCAGGAGAAGCTGTGAACTTTCCAGAGCTCAAAACTTGGTTCCGCCCGTCATCGCGACAATTTGTCTAGCATGACCAAATTCGGATAACCTAATAATACGAAGGGGCTGTCCCATAAGCTGAAATTAGCTTATTATGAGACAGCCCCTCCTTATTCTCAAAACTCGACTCTGAAATACTGTAAAACTGCAGTTTTTCTGTAAGACGCTTATTCCGTTACCACGATTCCTGCAAAACTCTGAATGTCAGCCTCTGCAACAGAATTGAAAGGAAGAATGGGCGGAAATGATGCACTTTTGCAGGAATCTCATCAGCTATCGGAGCAACTAGGGTAAATTCCTGCATTAACCAGGCTGTTGAGAAAGTCCAAGGGATCTTGTGGCACTTCATTTTTTATGTGGTAGATCTCGCCTCTCAATAGAAAAAATCAATTTAAAACGCTATGGGTGCCGAGTTTTGAGCAGGAAAATGGATAATCTCCCCCCCTTCGTAAAAACAGGGGTTTTCCAACAGCCTGAAAACTGCACCATTTCCCTAGACACGTCTATCCGGTAGCGAAATCCGCAAAACTGCACGATTTCTCCAGACACGCCTGTTCGGTAAGCGAAATCCTGCGTAAATACAGCAATTCGATATGGACGACTTTACCAGAATGGGAATCCTGCAAAACTGCAGGAATTTCACCCGTTTCACTCCGACTTGAAGCAAAAGGGCCTAAAATGATGCAGATTTGCAGCAATTCCTTGGGATGTGGACTCATTGAGCCGAAATTCCTGTAAAATAGCAGCAATTCCCTCCACACGTTCAAGCCCCGAGAGGCAACGATGCCTCCTGAAGGCAACGAGGCGATGATACCTCCTGGAGGCGATGATGCCCCCAGGATCCGACGCGGTCTCTTGGATCCGTAAAATAAGGCCATTGAGAAGCCTATAGGAACATTTCCCCACTTCATTTTTTGTAGAGTAGAGCTCGTCTCTCCGTAGAAAAAATTCTGAGTGTCAAGTTTTGATTGTATAAAGGGACATCTCCACCCCATGATAAAAACAGGGTTTTCCAACAGCCTGCATTAACGCATGATATCCAGTTTCTTCCCTCTTTCTCCGCTTTTCCCGCCGCTGTCATCCCGCCTCAATTTTTCCTGTTGCTCCGTTCTACCCCGCATCCTTGTGCACTCCCTATGGGGCTGCCTCTGTTTCTGCTTTATTTGCGATATTTCTCAACGGCCAGAGCGGCCTTCACCGCCTGATCGATATCCTCATCCAGAGGCCTCATTCCTTCGTTCCCGCGAAGGAATAGATGGAGGAAGAACTCGAGCGTGCCCCGGTTCCCTGTTACCGGGCTATGCGTCACGCCGGAAGGGGCGTACCCGAGCTCCCTTACACTTTGCACGAGGTCTGTTAATATGTCCCGATACACGTCCGGCGACGTAATGACGCCGGTTCGCCGCATCCGCGGATCGATCGCTTCGAATAGCGGCTTGACGAGACAGAGCAGTTGGCCGTCCGGCTCCAGCAGGGCTCCTGCAAGCGGAATCGCCTGCTTCAGAGATAAGTAGGACAGATCAAGCGTAGCAATAGACGGCTTCGGCTGCAGCATATTCGAAGCGAGCTCTCCGATATTCATTTTCTCCATGCAGATGACACGCGGATCCTGCCGCAAGCGCCCCGCCAACTGGCCGTAGCCAACGTCAACGGCATATACTTGCGCCGCCCCATGCTGGAGAAGGCAATCCGTAAATCCGCCCGTGGAAGCGCCGGCATCCAGCGCAATCCGGCCCGTTACGTCGATCTGGAAATGCCGCAGCGCGCCCTCCAGCTTCAGGCCGCCCTTCCCGACGTATTTCCTCTCGCTCCCTTTGACGGCAATCCGGGCATCCACTTTCACCGGTTCACCCGCATAAGCCGCTTGCTGCCCGTTCACGAAGACGCTCCCCGCAAGAATCAGACTCTCTGCCTGTGCGCGGTTGTGAACATGTCCGCCATCCATTAGTGCCCTCCATAAGGGCATTGTCCGTCGTCCCATAATGAATCCTCCCCGAGATAGAAGTCTGAATGATCAGAGTCTTCTTCCGGGAGGAGGGGCACGGATTGGACAGCCGCGTTATATCTCGACTATCAGATGATACATCGCTATCTCCTTCCTGGTACGTCGTCTGTTTTAATCTTGATTCAGCACCGGAAGTCGGCTTAACAGCCGCTGCGCCTCTTCCATGATCTCCATCACAATGCGGGAAGCCGGATCGCCGTCCGTCAGCAGCCGCGTAGCTTGACCGGCCCACAGCGACATGTAGCCCGCTTGATTCCGTGCTGCCGCGGCCTTCCGAATCTCATTCGTTGCCGAGTTCTGCGTCGGAAACGGCAGCGGCTCTACCCCGCTCTCATCGAACCGGCGAATAAACGCATTGCTGATCCCCCGTGCCGGCCGTCCCGAGAATACCCGCGTAATGACGGTGCTCTCCTCCGTGCTGTCCAGCAGCGCTTGCTTATAGGCCGGATGGGCCCCCGACTCGGCGGCGGTGAGGAACCTCGTTCCGAGCTGAACTCCGCTCGCTCCCAAGGCCAAGGCCGCCACCAGACCGCGCCCGTCCATGACACCGCCCGCCGCGACGACCGGGACCCGAACCTGATCGGCAATCTGAGGCACGAGAGAGAAGGTGCCGATATTGGCTCCGTTCGGGTGCACGCCGACGTCGAACGTGCCGCGATGCCCGCCGGCGTCGCTGCCCTGAGCCACGATGACGTCGCTGCCTGCCCGTTCCGCTTCCACCGCTTCGCGGACTGTCGTCACCATCGTCGTGACCCGAATCCCCCGCCGCTTCACTTCCTCCATGAACCGGGCAGGCAGAATGCCGAATGCGGTGCTGATAACAGGCACGTTCTCCTCGATCAGCACCTGCATCTGCTGCTCGAACCGATCGGGCGTATGCAGCTCCGCGGCCGGCTCTCCGAGTCCGAGCTCGGAACGGATACCGCGCAGCACTTCGTTCACCTCGGCGATGCGGCTCGCATCGTCCGTCATGTCGGCTGCGAACAGATTGACCGCGAAGGGCTTGGCGGTCCGTTGGCGTATGAGCCGAATCGCCGCCCGGATATCGTCCGGCTCCATATAAGCCGCGCCCAGCGTTCCGAGGGCGCCTGCCTCGGATACGCTCGCAACGAGGTCCACGGTCGTCGGTCCGCCCGCCATGCCGGCTTGCACGATAGGATACGCAATATTCAAAGTTGTGCACAGTTCCGTGGTTATCTTCGTCATGATCTCAGCTCCATTCCTCCAATTATGGGTCCTCCCGTTGCTAAGCCGGGCATCCTTTAAGTTCCAATACTTACCTTTCGGCAGCAAACGAGAGCTTAAGCAAGATCGCTTATCGCATGAAGCTATTTTTGTGTACGACAAGAAGACAATTGTACAACGAGAAGAGAGTTTTCCTTAATCGGATGTTACGATTTTATGACAGCGGATTTCGCATGAGGAACCGTCCACCGTGAGTTCGGTCCACTCGTGAATGAAGCCGAAAAACACGGATACAACAAGGCCCGCCCGATAATGCCATAGCTCTATTGTACAAATAATTACCAGCTAAAGCGAGGCCTAACAAGGTAAAAACCATGCTTTCCATCCCGTCTCTAATGTGACAATATTGAGAACTCGGCCTTTCCGCCCATAAATGTGTACAAAAATCAAAACGGCCGATTTCGGCCGAATATCCGTGATTTTTGTCACATATCAGAAATAATCATTTATTTTTTTGGTTTTCACGCCCAATTGTATGGTAGTTAATGTCATATATGGTTTTCTATATGCTTTGTTTTTCTACTCCCTTCTTACTAACATAGACTGTGAAATCATTATCCCGACATATTTCAGCGAAGTTAATCACACATAGAAAGGGGTATTTTTGTGAAAAAGAGATGGTCGCTATCTTTTCTTTTCCTATCTCTTATCATCCTGCTGACCGGATGTGATTCATCACTGCTCGTGCTGGATCCAAAAGGTCCGGTGGCCAAGACCCAATCGGACACGATCATCTTCTCCATGTTTATTATGGCGGGTGTACTGCTGGTCGTCTATATCCTGTACATCTACATGCTGACCAAGTACCGGGCGTCGAAGGCTGCGCCGGGTTATGAGCCGCCTCATATGGAGGGAAGCACATGGCTGGAAATTACGTGGACGCTGATTCCAGTCATTATCGTCATCGTTCTGTCGGTCGTTACGGTTCGATCGACCAATGCCGTTGAGACAACGCCGGCGGGTTATGAGGATCAGAAGCCGCTTATCGTCTATGCTTCCTCCTCGAACTGGAAATGGCATTTCAGCTATCCGGAGGAAGGCGTCGAGACGGTCAACTACGTCAACATTCCGACGAACCGGCCAGTCGAATTCCGGCTCTATTCGTACGGGCCGATTACAAGCTTCTGGATTCCGCAGCTCGGCGGCCAGAAGTACGCCATGAGCGACATGGTGACCAAGCTGCGGCTCGTCGCCGAACATGAGGGATCCTTCATGGGCAAGAACTCCAACTTCTCGGGCGAAGGCTTCGCTCACATGGATTTCGAGGCATTGGCAATGTCGCCGGACGCCTTCGACAAATGGGTGAACGAAGTGAAAACCACCGCGCCGGAACTGACGAGCGGAGAGTTCGATACCTTGCTCGCGACGGAGCATGTCGGACGCAAAAGCTACTCGTCAACCCATCTGGACTTCAAGCCTGCGCCTGAAGGCGAGCATGCAGGCCATCATCACGGATCGGACGATGCGACCGCTCCGGAATCAGACTCGGAACACTCCGGCATGAACCATACTGGAACGGATCATTCGGATACCGATCATTCGAATTCGAATCATTCGGATATGGATCACGGTGCGATGAACGGTTCAGAGCCGGATCATGAGCAGACGGAGCACTCTCAGCATGGCAACTAGATTCGCAGAGAAAGGAGTCAAATCTGTATGAAATGGGACGAATTTTTCGTTACCGGAGAACCGATGATCTACGGCGCGATGGCCAGTATTGTCATCGTGTCGCTTGCCATCCTCATCGGGTTAACCTATTTCAAAAAATGGGGGTACCTGTGGCGTGAATGGCTGACGACCGTCGATCATAAGCGCATCGGTGTCATGTATATTATCGCCGCGCTCCTCATGCTGTTCCGCGGAGGCGTCGATGCCCTGCTGATGCGTACGCAGCTCGCAGGTCCGGATATGAAGATCCTGAATGCGCAGCACTATAACGAAATCTTTACGACACACGGGGTCATCATGATTCTGTTCATGGCGATGCCGTTCATTATCGGCTTAATGAACGTCGTTATCCCGCTCCAGATCGGGGCCCGCGACGTCGCATTTCCTCGCTTGAATGCAGTCAGCTTCTGGCTGTTCTTCTCCGGGGCGATGCTATTCAACATTTCGTTCGTTATCGGGGGTTCGCCGGACGCCGGCTGGACCGCTTACTTCCCGCTCGCGAGCGTGGAGTTCAGTCCGACCGTCGGCATGAACTTCTACTCGATCGCGCTGCAGATTGCCGGTATCGGTACCTTGATGACCGGGGTCAACTTCATCGTGACGATTCTCAAAATGCGCGCGCCTGGCATGACGCTGATGCGCATGCCGATGTTCACGTGGTCGGTTCTCATCACTTGCGTCATCATCCTGTTCGCGTTCCCGGTTCTGACGGTAGCGCTCGCCTTGATGATGTTCGACCGGATGTTCGGGGCGCAATTCTTCACGATGGCCAATGGCGGCATGGATATGCTCTGGGCCAACCTGTTCTGGGTATGGGGCCATCCGGAGGTCTATATCGTCGTCCTGCCTGCGTTCGGGATTTACAGTGAGATTATCTCGACATTCTCGCGCAAAAATTTGTACGGCTATAAATCGATGGTATTCAGTATGGTTGCCATCTCGCTCCTGTCCTTCGTCGTATGGGCGCACCACTTCTATACGATGGGTCACGGGGCCATGGTCAACGGCTTCTTCTCCGTCACGACGATGGCGATTGCCGTGCCGACCGGCGTCAAAATATTCAACTGGCTCTTCACGATGCAAAAAGGGAAGATACAGTTCACTACACCGATGATGTATGCCCTCGCCTTCATTCCGATCTTCACCATCGGAGGGGTAACGGGCGTCATGCTCGCGATGGCGAGCGCCGACTATCAATACCATAATACGATGTTCCTGGTCGCGCACTTCCACTATGTGCTGATTCCGGGCACGGTGTTCGCGGTCATTGCCGGCATGTACTACTGGTTCCCGAAAGTTTTCGGCTTCCGTCTGAACGAGCGTCTGGGCAAAATCAGCTTCTGGTTCATCGCGATCTGCTTCAACGTCACGTTCTTGCCGCTGTTCTTCCTCGGATTGAACGGTATGACGCGCCGGATGTACACGTACTCGGCCGAGACCGGCTTCGGTCCGCTGAACCTGATCGCCACGATCGGCTCCTTCGGTCTGGCTATCGGCTTCGCGATTCTCGTGTACAACATTTACTGGAGCGCCCGGTATGCGCCAAGAGACAAGACCGGCGACCCTTGGGATGCGCGCACCCTGGAATGGAGCACGCACAGTCCGGTGCCGGAGTACAACTTCGCCGTCATCCCGAATGTGAAGAGCATGGACGCGTTCTGGTTCTGGAAAAAAGACAAACAGCCGTTGTATGAAGGAAAAATCGAAGAGATCCATATGCCGAATAACAGCGGGCAACCGTTCGTTCTGGGCGTCATCTTCTTCTTCCTGGGCTTCTTCCTCATCTTCAGCTGGTGGATTCCGTCCATTATCGCCGGCCTGGGTGTGCTGATTATGCTCGCGGTCCGCTCCTTCGAGCGCGATCACGGCCATCACATCCCAGTGAAGACGATTCAGGAGACGGAACAACGATTGCGGGGTGAACAAGCATGAAATTAGACAATACGCTGCCGCTTGAATATCGCTCGGAGGAGAACAGCAACCGTATTTTCGGATTCTGGTTGTTCCTGGGGGCAGAGATTGTCCTCTTCTCCACTCTCTTTGCTGTCTATCTGACATTGTGGAACCGTACGGGCAGCGGCCCGACGGGTACGGATATTTTTGAACTGAAGGGCGTCCTGATCGAGACGTTCCTGCTTCTGACCAGCAGCTTCACCTGCGGTCTCGCGATTCACAGCATGCGTCTTGGATTGAAGAAGCCGTCGCTCGTCTTCTTCGGCATCACTCTGCTGCTCGGCCTTGGCTTCCTGGGCGTCGAGATTGCCGAGTTCGTGACGTATGTCCATGAAGGCGCAACCCTGCAGACGAGCGCCTTCCTGTCCAGCTTGTTCGTGCTGCTGGGCACGCACGGCGCACACGTCACGCTGGGTCTGCTGTGGGGAGCGGGGATTATGATTCAGATTTCACGCGAAGGCTTCACGCTGGATACATCGAACAAGTCGTTCATCTTCTCGCTGTACTGGCATTTCCTTGACGTCGTCTGGATCTTCATCTTCAGCTTTGTCTACTTGAAAGGATTGATGTGACATGAAACAACTGTTCCCGATTCGTCATGTGATGGGATATGTCTTCTCTCTCATCCTTTCTGTCGTCGCGCTGGCCGTCATCTTCTGGGATATGTCGTTCGCCATGGGAATGACCATCCTGCTCGTCTGTGCAGCAATCCAGGCATCTGTGCAGCTATTCTTATTCATGCACGCTACGGAAGACAAGACGACGAAGTCGTCCAACATGACGAACCTCGTCTATGCGCTGTTCGTCGGGCTGGTGACCGTCTTCGGTACGCTGTTCACGATGATCTGGGGTTATCAATAATCGGAAATATTCACTTGCGAATAACGCCTGTTCCTATCATGGAGCAGGCGTATTTCAGACTGTCGGCAAAGTCCTGTCGACAGTCTTTTTCTTAGGCAGGGCGGGGCCGGGGAAGGCAGGACCGTTAGGTCAGGGCAAGCGGGTACGGCAGGAAATTGCTGCACAGGCCAGGCTGTTGGAAAACCCCTGTTTTTTTGCGAAGGGGTGGAGATGGTCCATTTTCCTCATCCAAACTTGGCTATCAGAGCGTTTTTAAATCGATTTTTTCTACCGGGTGAAGAGATCCATCACAGGTAAAAAGTCCAATAGACTACTCAATAGCCTGATTTTACGGGATCCAAGCGACCGCGTCGGATGCTGGGGGCGTCATCGCCTTCAGGAAGCATTATCGGCCTGCTGGAAGCATCGTTGCCTCCTGGGGCTTGGACGTGCGGAGGAAATTGCTGCTATTTTACAGGAATTTCGGCTTAATGAGTCCACATCCCGAGGAATTGCTGCAAATCTACATCATTTTAGGCCCTTTTGCTTCAAGCCGAAGCGAAACCGGGGAAATTCCTGTAATTTTGCAGGATTCCCTTTCTGGAAAAGTCGTCCATATCGAATTGCTGTATTTATGCAGGATTTCGCTTACCGAATAGACGTGTCTGGAGAAATCGTGGAGTTTTGCGGATTTCGCCTGCCGGATGGGCGTGTCTAGAAAATGGTGCAGTTTTCAGGCCGGTAGAAATATCCATTCCCTACTCAAAACTTCTTTCTCAACAGCCTGACAGGCGCAGCATTTTTAGCCTCAAGACGTTAAATTCCGAGAAAATTCTGTAAAACGGCATCATTTCGCCATTTTGAACGCTATCTGCGCCTTGCCGCAGGATTATTACTGTATTTTCGCAGTAATCCTATGTTCGCATACTCGTGCCAATGAAATTGCTGCATTCTTGCAGTATTGGCAGAGCAGATAGCTCCGTTCAGAAGCTCAATCCATATCATGGTGTAAAAAGCAAATGGCACAAAAGAAGAGCCACAGCAAGGATCCTCGTATAGGAATAAGGTTGTCGAGACAACATGCCGAAGGAGGATCTAGCTATGACCAGAGATGAGGGGATAGCGCCTTATTAGAATCTATCATGAATCAAGTTCTTCAGGCGCAGGCAACGTAACAGTGGAAGACGAGACACTATGAGGCGCAGGTTTTCATCTTTTTTATTGGCTTTCCTGTCAATTGTCGTCCTGTCGCAACTTGCTTCAGTGGCTTCCGCATACGAAGATAACACAGACCGTATATCGACTCCTTGTACCCCCCTTTTTATCAATGCGATCCGCCGCCTATGTGACCCATCGCCCCCTTCCAGAATAGGATGCTCTAGGCGAATAACTAGAGGGAGGATCCGAACGCTATGCATGATTACCCCATGTATCCATATTACAGTACAATGACGAAGTGCAAGGAGCAGCCGATTACGTTCCCGCCCCAGCATCAAGATCAACAGCCGGGATTGGAATATGTAATGTATCCGCGGCCGATCGCGGAGAATCCGCACTATACCGGCAGCGGCAAGCTTCGGGATCGGGTCGTGCTCATTACGGGCGGAGACAGCGGCATTGGCCGGGCCGTGGCCATTGCTTGCGCCAAGGAAGGCGCGGCGGTGGCATTCGCTTACTTGTATGAAGAGGTCGAGGCGCAGGAGACCCGCACCCGGATCGAACAGTTAGGAGGGCCCGTCCTGGCGATGAAGGCTGATCTGCGCACTAGGGCGGCGTGCTGCGATATCGTGGAGCAGACGGTGCGCCGCTTCGGACGGCTCGATGTGCTGGTGAACAATATTGGCGTGCAGTATCCGCAGCACAGCCTGCTTGATATTACGGAGGAGCAGCTGGAGCAGACGTTCCGCACCAATATTTTCTCCTTCTTCTTCGTCACGCAGGCGGCACTGCCTCATCTGAAGCCGGGCAGCTCGATTATCAATACCGCCTCAGTTACCGCTTACCGGGGCGAAAAGACCTTGATTGACTATTCATCGACGAAGGGAGCCGTCGTATCCTTCACCCGCTCATTGTCCCTCTCGCTGGTCGATCAGGGCATCCGCGTCAACGCCGTCGCTCCTGGCCCGATCTGGACGCCGCTCATTCCGTCCAGCTTCTCCGCCGATCGGGTGGCGGTCTTCGGCTCGAATACGCCAATGAAGCGGGCCGGCCAGCCGTTCGAGCTCGCTCCCGCCTACATCTACCTGGCAAGCGACGATTCCCGCTACGTCACCGGCGAGACGATGCATGTGAACGGAGGCGGGTTCATTACCTCCTGACTCTGACCGCAAGGAGCAGGACGGATCGCTGTCCGGCGGCCAGCCAGGCAGCCGATTGCCGGCCGAGGCTAGGCCGCCTTTCTTCGCATGACTTGATAGATAACCTCGGAGAAGACCAGCCCCATCGCGATCGCCCCCGAGATCATCGCCGCCTTGACCGCAAGCTGAACCGCAATGTCGTATTGATTCCCGACCGCGTGCCGCATCGCGTCATAGGCCATGCCGCCGGGGACAAGCGGGATAATGCCGGAGACATTGAATACAATGATCGGGGTCCGGTACTTCTTGGCGAACACGTGGCTCACCATCGTCACGACGAAGGAGGCGATCAAGGTCGCCGGAATCGTATCGATCGCGACCATCGTACACGACAGGTAGACGAGCCACCCGATTAAGCCGACGAAGCCGCACTGCACGAGATTTTTCCCGGGAACGTTGAAAAGAATGCCGAAGGCAGCCGTCGCGAAGAAGCTGACCGCCAGTTGTTCGATGAAGCTCATTCCCATCCTCCTTCCATTATCCGAGGGACAAGACGCATGCGATGCCGGCTCCGATCGCGAAGGCGGTCAGGAAGGCTTCCGCGCCCTTCGAGATGCCGGAGACGAGATGTCCGGCCATCAGATCCCGTACGGCATTCGTAATCAGCAGTCCGGGCACGAGCGGCATGACCGAGCCGATGATGATTTTATCCAATTCGCGCCCCAACCCATATGCGACGCATAGATAGGATACCGTCCCGATGGCGATCGATGCCAGGAACTCGGCGAAAAACTTGATGCGTACCAGCCCGTGCACATACAGCAGCAGTGAGAAGCCGATGCCGCCCGCCAGCATCGCCGGCACGAATTCCGGCCAGCCGCCCCGGAACATAATGGCGAAGCAGCCGCTCGATATCGTCGCCGCGGCGATCTGCATCCATAGCGGATAGGCCAGCCGGGCCTTATCGATCCGCTGCAGCAAGCGCAGCGCCTCTGCCGCCGGGAGCCCGTCGCCGCTAATCTTGCGCGATATATTGTTGACGAGCGTCACCTTCTTCAGATCGGTCGACCGCTCCTCAATACGGAACAGCCGTGTCGCCGTCGCGGAGCCGTCGATGGCGAAAATGATGCCGGTCGGCGTCACGAAGCTGTGACTGTTCTCGTATCCATAAGCAGCCGCAATCCGCCTCATCGTGTCCTCCACCCGGTACGTCTCGCCGCCGCACTGGAGCATAATTTTCCCCGCGAGAAGACATACCTGGGTCACCTCGTAGCTTGCACTCGGCTGTGCGCTCATTCCTTCACTCCCCATACTGGCATCTGCGCTTCCATAGATGAGATGATTGGGACATCGGCGATGTCCATTCGCAAAAAGGAGAGCCTTCGCTCTCCTTCTCTATCATGCTGCCTATAGTGTAACCGACGCCTCCCGGTTTAGTCCAGATGAGGAAAATGCAGCCTGAAGGCTGCATTTCGAGCTCATGACCCTATCGATTCCTTCCGCTCGAGCACCGGCGGCTCCTGCTCTTCTTCCGGCGGGAGATCCTTGGTGAAGCGCGCTTCGATCTTCTTGCTTACCCATAGCGAAGCGGCAAGGAACAAGACGACATAAATAATCTGAACCGGATGATGAACGAACCGCATGAGATCATGCCCAATATAAGAGACCGCGAACACCATAATCGCCTTGCCGAACGTGACCGCAATGAAGAAGGAGCGGATGCGCATCCGGGCGATCGCGGCCGCCATATTGATGATGACGAACGGGCCTACCGGAAAAATACTGAGAAGGAAGACATAGCTGAACGCATTGCGCCGTACCCACAGCAAGCTCTTCTTCACCTTGGGCTTCTGCGCGTAGCGCTGAAAATAACGATGTCCGGCGATGGAACGGACGATGAGGAACGTGACCATGCATCCGGCAACCATGCCGAGCCAGGAATAGAAGAACCCGAGCCACAGCCCGTATACAGCGGCATTGACGCCGACAATCACGATCGTCGGCAGCGGGGGAATGAACGACTTCATGAAGGTCAGCAGAATACCGGGCAGCGGACCGAACGAGCGGAACTGCTCCAGCAGATTCCTGAGGTTCTCCTCCGTCACGTAAGACATGATATTCGATAACTCCATATTTTCTATGCACCAACTTCTATTCAGCTTGATGGGACAGAGCCGAGCTATCCGCTTCGCCATCTATCCTCCGCCTAAGCATAGCATAAATATCGGGCCAGGAGATTACCGATCCGCGCTGCCATCAATTGTTCAATAATGGAACAGGGACGCCCGCCGCCGGCCGCCCCTGAAGCAGGCTTAGGGCCGCTTCCTGATAAGCGGCGGCATTTCCCAATAGGTCAGCATCCGCCAGAACCACTCCAACGGTTCGCGCGAAAGGGCTAGCCGGCATGCCGCACCAATCCCCATTAGCCGGCCATCAGATTTTTGGCCCCTTGCGGATAGAACACGGAGATATGATCGACATGCGGATTCGGGTTCTTCGCGGTTGGCTTCGGCACAATGAATTTGAGTTCATAATCCGGGCTGGCCTTGTACACATAGATCGCATCGCCTCCGGTCTCGCGCACATCCTTCGACTTGCCGAGCGCCTTCTCCACATCCTCCAGCGTCAGCTTTTGCACTTCCGGATCGTCCGAACGGACGTCGAACAGCTGCATGCCCTTGTTATAGCCGAAGACGATATGCCGCTTCTCATACGTGGCGTACATGCCCTGTCCCGCGAACTCGTCCTTGTCCGGCTCGCCCCATTCCTTCTCCACGTCATCCATCAAGCCATGCTCGACGGCGAAGTCACTGTGCGCGACCCGGCCTTCGGCAGCGAGCTTCATCATCTCCTCTACCTCTTGCTCCGCAGTCGGCTCGCCCTTCTCCGGCACCGGCTTCGTCACCCCGGAAGTCTCGGATTCGCCGGAAGGCACCGATGCGGGCGGCTTCTCCGTCGAGGACGCATCCGTTGAAGGGGACGGTGTCCGGGACGCGGTATCAGTGGTAGTGGCGGGGGTATTGGCCGGCGCCTGCGCTTCCGGCTCCGTGCCGCAAGCGCTGAGCAGCAGGGCCAGCGACAGACTTAACGCCATCGTTATCATCGTATTGCGTTGCATGGCCATCACTCCTTTAGGTTCGGATGATTTACATGCAGATATGTTAACATTGACGTATTCATTCCGCAAATAGACAATCGGCTCTCCTGCATCGTTTTCCCTTTTCTGACACAAAAAAGCGCTTCAACAATGTATCGGCCTCCCTGGTCAACCTCCATTTCTCCCTCACAATCACCCTCCGCTCAGCCGGAGGAAGATTGCAACCGTACACGGCAAAACAGCAGATAGCCGAAGCCATCTGCTGTAAGCTGCCATGCCGCCCGACCTCGAGCGAATGGTATATATCAGGATTGAACTTGCAGAATGAGATGAATCCCGTTCGGATCCACTGTTCGTACCGCGCCCGCTTCCTCCTCAATCGGCGCATGAAGCTGACGCAGCCGTTCCACGGTCTGCTTCCGCGTCTCCTCGTCCGGCAGCATGAGCGTGAACCATTTCAAGCCAGCGCTATGCTTCGCGGGAGCTGACGCCCCAGCGCTATGCCATGTATTCAAGCCAATATGATGATGGTATTTGCCGGTCGAGATGAACAACGCTTGCCGGCCATAACGGGCGACGGTCTCGAAGCCCAGCCCCCGACCGTAAAATTCCTCCGTCTTCTCCAACTCGGATACCTGCAAATGAATATGGCCGATGATGGTGCCGCTTGGCATCGCCGTCCATGGGCGTCCGGTCGCTTCATGCAGCAGGCTGTCAGCCTGCAGCGCCACCGTCGCCATGCCGACCTGGCCGTCATTCCAGCTCCATGTATCCGGCGAGCGATCGGCATAAATCTCGATGCCGTTCCCTTCCGGATCGGCCAGATAGAGCGCTTCGCTCACATAGTGATCCGATGCTCCCTGGAGAGGGTACCCAATCTGGATGAAATATTGAAGAATATCGGCCAGATCGGATCGGCTCGGGAGCAGGAACGCAATATGGTATAGCCCGGTTTTGCGCGGGTTCCTAGGCTCGATCGTATCCGGCTGCTCCAGCGTGACGAGAGGCGTCACGCCATCCGCCGTCAATACGGCGCTGGCGCCGGATTGCTCAAGCACCTGGAACCCGAGGATATCGCGGTAGAACAAGAGCGAGCGTTCGAGACTCTCGACGGCCAGTTGAACATGCCCGACATAAGTAGACGGGTGACGATGAAAATTCATAAGCTGGTTCCCCCTTCAGGCTCTAGGCCTGTTCATGCGCTCGGCTTGCTGCCGAACAAAAGACGATCGAGCGACCACGTATTGCTTGGTGCCAGGACCAAATATACCGCCATCACAAAGTAGGCCAGATCCAGTTCATAGCCCGCCATTTCCGGACTGCCGGTAAAGCCTGCTGCGAACTTCACCTTCACCATCGCCCCAGCCATGATAATAATGAACAGGGCAGCGAAGAGGCGGGTGCCCAGCCCAAGAATAAGAGCGATGCCTCCGATAATCTCAATCAGTGCAACAGCATAAGCCGCAAATCCAGGCAGCCCCAGACTCTCGAAGAATCCCATCGTATTGCCAATGCCGCCCTGGAACTTCTGAAAGCCGTGAATAAGAAACGCCGCTCCCAAAAAGATCCTTAACAGCAGAGCACCTAGTTCGTGAAGTTTTGTCATTTCCGAATACACATCCTTTAATTTTAGAATAGCTGCAACCTGGCGTTGCCATCACCTCGGTTACTAATTACAAGTAAATATAAATTAGTCAATCAATATTGTCAAGTAATTATATTTTTTTGAGAAAGATGCTTATTTCCCATCACCAGTGCTATAATAGAGTTGTAGAGGTGATGGAACATGAACGGAACATCCAGTGAACGATGCCCCCGCTTCGACAAAGCGATGAGCATTTTGAGCCAGCGATGGACAGGGCTTATCATCCATCAATTGTTGGCAGGCCCGCAGCGCTTCTGCACGATGGAATCGGCAATCGCCATCAGCGGCCGGGTCCTATCCGAGCGATTGAAGGATCTCGAGCGCGAAGGCATCGTGCGCCGTGAAGTATATCCCGACACGCCGGTGCGCATCGAATATTCTTTGACGGAGAAGGGACACGCTCTCGAACCGATCATTCGAGACATTGAAGCTTGGGCCGCGCAATGGATCGAGCTGTAACCCGCCGCTGCGCAGCGCCTCGCTGCCGATAACATCAAAGCCGGATCTCCTTCGCGGGAGACTCCGGCTTTGTTCGCTTTCTTTTACCTATAAATACCTACTCCGTCGGCTTCTTCGTGAGCTGCTCCTGCGCGAGACGAATCATCTCCCGCACCATCGTGCCGCCAATCCGGCCCCCGACGCGCCCTGCCGATTCCGTCGACAACTCTCCGTTGTCTCCCGGCTGCAGCGGCACGCCCAGCGTCTTGGCGACCTCGTACTTGACGTCGTCCGGCCGGTTCGGATCTACGGCGAAGCCTTCCTGCCGCATCACTTCCGCCTTGAACGCGTTGACGCCCTGCTCTGCTCCGTTCACGAGCAGCCTTCTTCGGTTCCTGCGGGCCATCATCCTGCCTCCTTGCCAGCATAAAGTATGAATCCTTCATACAATGGCCCGGAAGCGGTCAAATTATGTGCCACGCCTCCACTCTCCATCCTTCCGGCCATCCAAACAGCAGCATGCCGCCCCGGCCTCAGTACGCGTAATGCATCGTTATTTTCGTAATGAACATCACGGCTTGATCGTCTTCTTCATTGCTTATCTTCTCCGTTTCCTTACGTTTTTAACAAGACATAAATAGGCCTATAGTGAACGATTCTCGGTGACGGCATGATCCCGAATGCTGACGGAACGCATACGAGGTAAGCTCTCAAGAAATGATAAGTTCAACAGGTCCATACAATCAGGACCCGCATTTTTTTCATTCATCTCATCCTTCGTTCCTTCCCGAACTGTTGTATGTCTGCAGGGTGAGATGTGTCCTTCGTTCATCGGTGTGGTAGTATGGGAAAAGGGAGTACATACCATTGTTTGAGGTGAATTATCGTGAAAAATGAAATTATTCAACGATTTACAACCTACGCCAAAGTAGATACCCAATCAAATGATGACAGCCAGACATGCCCGTCGACACCGGGGCAATTGGATCTGGCCCGCTTGTTAGCGGAAGAGCTGCAAGCGATCGGCATGCAGGAGGTTACCCTGGACGAGAATGGCTACGTCATGGCCACGCTGCCGGCCAATACGGACAAGGATGTCCCGACGATCGGATTCCTCTCCCATCTGGATACGGCGACGGATTTCACCGGGGCCAACGTCAATCCGCAGATCGTGGACAAGTACGACGGGAATGCGATTGTCTTGAACGAAGCGCTTCAGGTCGTGCTGTCGCCGACTGAATTCCCGGAGCTGGCCAATTACAAGGGCCATACGCTGATTACGACGGACGGAACGACGCTGCTCGGCGCGGATGACAAGGCAGGCATCGCCGAGATAATGACCGCGATGGCCTATCTTCTCCAACATCCGGAGATCAAGCATGGCAAGGTGCGTGTCGCCTTCACCCCGGACGAGGAGATCGGGCGGGGGCCCCACCGCTTCGATGTCGCCGCCTTCGGCGCGAAATATGCCTATACCGTTGACGGCGGCCCGCTCGGGGAACTCGAATACGAGAGCTTCAACGCGGCACAAGCGAAGATTACGGTCAAGGGGACGAATGTCCACCCCGGATCGGCGAAGGGCAAGATGATCAATTCGGCCAAAATCGCCATGGAGCTGCATAACCGGCTTCCGGTCGAGGAAGCTCCTGAATTCACCGACGGCTATGACGGCTTCTATCATCTCATCTCCATCCAGGGAGATGTGGAGCGGACCGAACTGCGTTATATCATCCGCGACTTCGACAAGGCCAACTTCGAAGCCCGCAAAGCGAAGCTCGAAGCGATCGTGAAGGAGCTTCAAGGCAAATTCGGTGAAAAAAGCATCATTCTCGACATGAAAGACCAATACTACAACATGAAAGATAAAATCGAGCCCGTGAAGCATATTGTCGATATCGCCTACCAGGCGATGAAGCAGGTCGGCATCGAGCCGATCATTACCCCGATCCGGGGCGGTACGGACGGCTCACAGCTGTCCTATATGGGGCTGCCGACACCGAATATTTTCACCGGCGGAGAGAATTATCACGGCAAGTTCGAGTACGTCTCGGCTGATAATATGGTGAAGGCGACAGAGGTCATAATTGAGATTATCAAGCTGTACGAACAGCAGGCTGCGCAATAAAGCATGATAAGGGGCTATCCGTATCTGTCACCGTTCGTGACGATGGGATAGCCCCTTGCTATGCAGGCCGGCCTTGCGGCCCGGACAGGCTGCTCTCATGCCGTGCCTCAACAATGCATATGACGCGCCGCTTCCTTCCAGGGCACGCTGTAACCCTGCCCTTTGGCGCAGAAGATAGAGGCTGAGGTGTAGAGCGGATCCGCGTCTTTATTGTACGCCTTCGCCTCTATAATCTCCTCGGCATCATGGCAGCGCTCATACCCGCCGAAGCGCAGCTGTAGCATCCCTTTGCCCTGGGTATAGGCGGCCAGCTCGGCACTGTAATTCATAAAGGTGGCCACCGGCGCCTTGCCCGTTATCACGACCTGCTCTCCGGCGAACTCGGGCGGATCGAATCGGCCGGACGCCTTCTGGATATCGGTCATGACACGTCCCATATGCTCGGACGCGACCTTCACCTTCACCTCATAATACGGTTCCAGCAGCACATTGTCCGCCTGCTCAAGCCCTTGCCGGAGCGCCCGGTAGGCCGCCTCGCGGAAGTCGCCGCCGCTCGTGTGCTTATTATGGGCACGGCCCTTCGTCAGCGTCATCATAACATCGGTGACGGGGGAGCCGGTCAGCAGCCCGTGGTGATCCCGTTCCAGCAAGTACTGCTCAATAACATGCTGATAGTTGACGGTGAGCACATCGGGATGACACTCGTTCCGGAATACCATCCCGCTGCCTCTCGCACCAGGCTCCAGCCGAAGATGCACCTCCGCGTAATGCCCGAGCGGCTCGAAATGCCCGCATCCCGTCACCGTCGATGCAATCGTCTCCTTGTACAAAATGTCCGGGGTCCCGAATGACACGTCGATGCCGAACCGCTCCTTGACCAGCCGCTCCAGCACCTCCAGTTGAATCACGCCCATCACATGGATATGAATCTCCTGCAGCGCTTCATCCCACTGAACCTGAAGCGAAGGATCTTCGGCATCGAGAAGGCGGAAGCACTGGAGCACCTCCTTCACATGGAGCGAAGGCGGGTAGATGACCTTCGACGTCAGCATCGGCACCATCTCGTATGCCGCCCGATCGTCCAGCGCGCCCAAGCCTTCCCCCGCCGCAGCAGCCGACAGGCCGGTAACGGCGCAGAGTTGGCCTGCCTCCGCCCGGTCGGCATTGTCATATTTGCGGCCGTTATATATCCGAAGCGAGGTCACCTTCTCGGCGATGCGGTCCGGCTCAGCACCATAGCAGACCTCGTCCCTCACCTGCAGTGTTCCGCCCAGCACCTTCAAATGGGTGACCCGGGTGCCGTTCGCATCATGGCGGATCTTGTATACCCGGGCTGCGAACGGCTGCTCCTTCGGGCAAGCCCCCGGCGTGAAGGCATCCACCAGCTTCAGCAGAGCGGTTACGCCCACATCCTGCAGAGCGGATCCTGCGGCGCAGGGGAAGAGACGGTGCGTCCGAATCAGTTCGGCCGCCGCGTTCCGCCACACATCCCGGTCGTATTCGTCCTCCATATAACGGGCGAGCAATTCCTCATCGCGTTCGGCGAGGAAGGTGATCAGCCCGTCATCCCATTCCCCTTCGCTACAGGCGGAGCTCATATCGACCGCGTCCGGGGTCAGATGGCCGCGAATATCGTCCAGTACCCTCCCGGCATCCGCTCCGGTCCGATCCGTCTTATTAATGAAAAAGAAGACCGGCACCCGGTGCCTGTCCAGCAGCTGCCAGACCGTCTCGGTATGACCCTGCACGCCCTCCACCGCGCTGACAACGACAATGGCCGCATCCATCACCTGGATGGCCCGTTCCATCTCTGCGGAGAAGTCGACGTGCCCCGGGGTGTCGATCAAGGTATACGTGCTGCCATTGTATGTCATCACCGCCTGATCGGCGAAGATCGTAATGCCCCGTTCCTTCTCGATCTCATGGCTATCCATGTAGGCGTCCCGGTTATCGACCCGTCCACGGCTCCGTATGCTGCGGGTATGGTACAGCAGCTGCTCGGCCAGCGTCGTCTTCCCTGCGTCTACATGAGCGAATATGCCGATTGTTCTATGCATCCTGACACCTCTCGTAGCGGTTTCCGTTTATTGGTACCGTTCCATCTTCGTCATGTTCCATCGCTAAAGAGCTGTTCCCATCATAGCACAGAGTTCGCGGAGGCATCACGGGTCGGCATGGATATGCCGTCATCCGCCCGTTCTTCCAGCTGGCTCAACAGCCGGGCAGCGCGAGCGTATCCCAACAACAACGGTGTGTCACGATATTCTATGAGGCAGAGTGTATGAAAGCGTCCAGCCGCTCCTTCTGAAGAAGATGGTGGCGATAATGCATCTCCGGCATTGCGAACCATTCGGCCGCATTCAACGCGCCGAAGGCCGGATGAGCCGCCGTCCGCTGCAGCCGATCCGCAGCTACGCCCTGCAGAGACGCCCCGATCTCATGCATGCGGCGTCTCGCTTCCTCCAGCTTGGCGGCAAGCTGCTCCTTGCTCTCTGGCTGCGGAGGCGTATACTGCGCGCTGGCCGGCACCTGAATGCGCACCGGCGGGAAGCTCCCTTGCTCGAACACGGCCCGGCCGGCCTCCGTTTTCTCGCCGGCCCCCTCGCTGCCCCCGCCGGGCGCCATGCACTGCTCCGCAAGGCGGAGCTGCATATTCAGCGCGGAATGGGCCAGATGAAGGTACATTTGGCCAAGCGACCACTCGTTCTCGGCCGGCTTCCGCCGCAGCTCCTCCATGCTATACTTGTCCAGCTCCCGCACATATTGCTCCGTAATCTCGTCGAACCGTACCAAAATATCCGTAATGTTCATGTTCTTGTCCATTAAAATCATCTCCTCGAATACTGAAGTCCTCTCAGTATACGGGAGGCCTCCTGACAGCAGTATGTCAGTAGCGATCCGATATTTTCTTCGCTTCTTCGCGAACCTGCCGGCGCAAGGATTCCGGCTCGAGCACGACGACATTCCCGCCCCAGCCGAGCACCCACGACAGCAGATCTTCAGGCCGGCGGACGCGGCAGGTGACCAGCATCCCCTCCGGACAAGGCTCTGCCGATTCCATGTAGTAAGTATTCGATTCCGCCACCCGATCCACGATGCAGGCGTCTACCTGCAAGCGGACCCGGACCGTCCGGTCATCCGGAGGCGTGTAGTCCGACAGGCGGAAATCCGGAGGAAAAGCGAACCGTTCTTCGAGTACAGCCAGATCGGTCATGCGCGATACCCGGAAGTGGCGAATCGCCTGGCGCAGATGACAATAGGCAATCAGCATCCAGATGCCGCGGACGAGCACAAGTCCGTATGGGGCAGCATCACGGATACTGTCGCGGTTCCCGTTGTCATCCGATACGGCCTTCGTATACTGGAACCGAATCATGCGCCTGTCCAGTATCGCTTGATGCAGCCGGTCGAGGCGCTCCTTCTCCGGCCTCCGGTTCGATGCCCGCCGCTCGGAGAGCAGCCGGATGGCGCGGCGTGCGCGATCCGCCTCTTCGCGGACAGGCTGCGGCAGGAGGGCATCGATTTTGCGCCGGGAAGCCTCGGCACATGCGGCGTAGCCGGCAGCGAACTCCTGCGTGACGAAATCGGTGCCGATGAGGAGGGAAACGGCTTCCTCCACGGTGAAGCTGACCGGAGGCAGGAAGTACCCCTCCATCAGGGAATAGCCCTGACCCGGCGTGCCGGAGATCGGCACCCCGGCTTCGCTCAGCGCCTGGATGTCCCGATAAATGGTCCGCACGCTAGTCTCGAATGTTGCCGCCAGATCCTCCGCGCGCCGGAGCCCGCAGCGCTGCAGCTCGAGCACTATCGCCAAGAGGCGGTCCGTCTTGTTCATGCTCCCCTGTCCTCCCTCTCGTCTCGATTCAAATTTATTGTAATTTCCATTGTAACCACAGCCGAGCCGAATTGGCGATACCAATTAGGCGCTCTGCTCTGGCCATCGGACAAGCCCTCAGAATTTTCTTCTCTTCCGCGTTGGATGATATTTACATCGGATCACGTTCATGATATTATGTAATTATGTAATTACGTAAAATAATAAAAAGGAAAGGTTGTGAGAACATGACGAACCGGGATTACGGAGCAGAGCTCGATGCCTTGCAGTCCCAACTGAATGAAATCCAGCAGCTCGTGAAGCAGCTTGCCGACATACAGTCGGAGATAGAGCTCCATGTCGAGGAGGGAGAAGTCGGCGGAGAAGCCCCGGCAAGACACGAGAGTGAAGGAGAGGAAGCTGGAGGCATCCTGTATTCCGGCCGCTATCGGGGAGAGAAAGAAAGCTGCCGATGGACGCCGCAGGAGAGAACGGTCCGGCAGCTGCTCGATCTGGACGGGGAGAAGGCAGCCAAGGTGCTGGCCGCCCTCGGGCATAAGCAGCGAATCGATATTCTCAAGTCCGTATTTACCGCTCCGCTCACCGGAGCCGAGCTCGTCGAACAGCTCCATATGGGCACAACCGGCCAGTTGTACCATCATCTGAAGGCACTGCAGGGAGCCGATCTGCTTGTCCAAGAGGAACGGGGCGGCACGTACGCCATCCCTCTCCACCGGGCCCTTCCCCTGCTGCTGCTGTGGGCCGCCGCTTCCGAGCTGCTCGATGCGAGCGATTATATTGCCCTGACAGAAGCCCGGAACAATGCAGGCGACTACTTAGGGAGCAATCAGAATGGATACGACCCGCTCCATTTGGTAGCGGCGCTCGTCGAGAACTCGATCCTGGAGCACCGAGCCGGGCACTGCAGCGAAGTGCATCTCTTCGTGCACGATGACGGCAGCGTAACCATCGCCGACAACGGCCGCGGGATCCCCGTTCAGGCCTTCGCCCCCGCAGACAAGACGCCGCTGCAGGCGATTCTTACGGACATCGGCCGCAGCAGCCCCAGCGCCTTCATTACAGCGCCGGGCGCCGGGCACAAAATCAATGCCGCTGTCGTTAATGCGCTCTCGCAAAGACTGACGGTCGAGATTCGCCGCGGCGGCAGCATATTCCGGCAGGAGTTCAAGCATGGAATTCCCCAGACCGGATTATTGACGGTAGGGGCGACGCGGGAGACCGGCACAAGCATCACCTTCCTGCCGGATCGGGATCTGTTCCTCCTCCCGGTGTCACCGGAATCTCTGAGCCAGTATACCCGGTCCGTCTCCGAAGCGAACCCTGGGCTGAGCATCCAGCTTCATCGAAGCGACACACGTCCAGATTGATGGCCTCCGAGCCCCCTCTTCCGGAGGGGGCTTTCAGCGCGAGGCACGTCCAACCGGAACAAGTTATTTAACATCATCAACCCCTGTCTACAGGACAATCTTGGAGAAGATGAAAATTCAATGCATACCTACGAATTCTGTAGAAGGATAGCTTCAATGAGTTCGCCTACACTAATCTCATTGAGTTCCTCCGCAAGCCGATCCGCTTTCGTTTTTTTGCGAATCGAGCCTTCAAGAACAATTTGAATCGTTTGGTTTCTATCGATGAGGACGGAATCGACCTCCAGCACATTAGCCAGCAGACCGACGACCACTGCAATCTGCTGCGGCGTCAGCTTCGATGGAGAGGATTTTTTTTTGCCGTTTTTTTTATTGCCGCCGCCTGTTCCATTTCGGTTCCTTGCCATGGCCGTCACCATCCGATCAGACTATAATCGTTTCCGTAGGCTCCCCTCCCTTGGCTCCGAGTCCCATGATGAAGGAAGTAGCAATTACGATGAATACGATAAAAGTAATAATTCTTGCGTTATCCTCTTCGCTCATACTAACCCACCTGTTCCCTAAATGCGTTTTACTTCATCATATGAAGATAACGCTCCCGCGTACCGGATATCGAGCAATTTAGCGAGTTCGTCCGTCAACGTATGGCCTGTTCCTTGAAGTTACGCCGGGGCCATCGTACAATTTCGGTAAAGAGGATACGAAAGGAAGGTACGATCGACATGCCGAAGCTCAAAGTGCCCCGTTAATCCCGAGGCCCGCCGTCCAACTTGTTCAGACTCGCCTTGACCGCCAATAACACAAAGGGAGATGGAGCTATGAACAAGCTCGGACCTGTGCCGATATCGAAGCAAGCGCGAATGGAGACATGCCGCAAGATTGCGGCCCGGCTGCATGAGAAATACGGAAAGCGAATTAAAGCGATTGGTGTATACGGATCGATTGCCCGCGGCATGGACGGCCCGTATTCCGACATCGAAATGTTCTGCGTGCTGCGGAAATCGAGTGAAGCCGCAGACCACTGCTATGAATGGTCTGCGGGGCCATGGAAGGCCGAGGTAGACGTGCTATCCGAGAATCTTTTGCTGCACCAGGCGACAGAGATCGAAGGCCGATGGCCGCTTACGCATGGCCCGTTCTTCACGGCGCTGGCCTTGCATGATCCGGAAGAGTTCTTCCCGAAGCTGAAGGCCGCGGCCGAATCCCCGCCTGCGTCGGAATTCCGCCGGGCTATCTGCGAGGTGCTGGTCGGCGAAATGTATGAGTTCGCGGGCAAGCTTCGCAACGCGAGCCTGCAAGGTCCCGCTTCCTGCCTGCCTTACCTGGCTATGCAGTTCGCCCACTACGGCGCGATGATACTGGGCCTGCATCATCGGACCTTGTTCACGACCGGGGCCCGCGTGCTGCCGGAAGCGCTGGCGCTGCCCGATCGCCCGCAAGGCTATGATGAGCTGGCAGGGTTGGTCATGTCCGGGGAGCTGTCCGACCCGGAGCGGATCGTCACAGCCTGCGAAGCGTACTGGCAAGGACTCACCGCCTGGGCGGCCAAGCATCATTACACGATTGTGTCGCCGCCGATTCCATTTTAAAAGAAGAGAGACCCGCGTTCCGCTGCGGGTCTCTCTGTCTGTCCGGCTCCCTCGGGTTTCCCCCGCTTCTTACCGGTTAACGGTTCAACACAATGCCGTAATTCCGTTCCAGATACTTATGGATCCGTTGAAAGTCGGCTTGCGTCAATTGCTTCAGGCGCTTATGCTTCAGCTCTTTCCCCAAAATAATGCCGATCGTCTCCGCGGCCAGCGCGGTGTTCGGCATAATCCGGGCCGTGCCGTACGCTTTAATCGTCGCCCCGACATTTTTCCCGACGACAAGCACATTCTCATAGTTCTTCAATTCGAAGGAGCGCAGCGGCATACCGTACCGGTTCGGCTTGCCGAAGCCGATTCCTTTTGGAATCGCCCGCACCGCCTGCAGATCGACCGAGTAGCCGCCGATGCTGACATTATCCCAGAACATTTTGCCTGACATCACGTCCGGGTAGTCCAAAATATAGTCGGTCTCGAACCGGTTGTAATCCCGAATATATAAATAATCGGGAAACCCGTCCAATTCGGCGTTTTTATATCCGGGAATATGCTTTTGCAAAAATTTCAGAATATCAGGCGCCTCGGCCTTCCCCTTCTCGACGGCGGATCGGACCGATTCCGGATTCGCCGGATCGACGTTGAAGATAAGCAGCGCGTTCATTATCACTTGACCATTCCGCTGATAGGTGGAATTGATGCCGCGAAAAACGAGCTGATCATCCTTCGGCTTGTATTGGAAGGTCAGATTGCTGAAGCCCGTCGCCGTGTTCCAGTCGACGTATGTATTCGGACCATACTTCTTCTGCAGATTGGTCAACGGATAGTCGAGCAGCACCTGCTCGTGCAATTCATTCCAATCCACATTTTTGAACCTCAGCATGAGGGTAGCGGCCATATGATCCGGCTTCTTGCCCTTATAGACGCTCTCCATGCCGGGAATCCGCTTCACTTCCAGCTTGCTCGTCAAGGCGTTGAAATCGGTATTTTCCACGAAATATTCCGCTTCCGCCTTATACTGCTTGCCCTCCTTCGTCCGATACGTAAGCGATTGGAGCGCCTTCTCCTTCCCCCGGGGAACGACCTCTACCGCTTCGATGCGGATGCTGCTTTGGATTGGAATATTTTTGATGACCGATTGGAAGTAGCGGTTGAACTCTTCTTCCTTGCGAATGGTGCCTGCGTTATAGCCATTGAATAACCTCCGGATCTCGCCCTGCACGAGGCTTCGCTTCTGATTGTCATTCGGTTGGTCCAGCACGAGCATCTGTCCTTGAATCAGCTCGCCTCCCGGCTTGCTGCGCGGATCGAGGATCATCACCTTCAGCCCGAGATCGCGGGCGGCCTTCGCCAGGAGCACCCCCTGAATCTCGCTGCCGATGACGACCACGTCGTAACGGTCGCAGCCGGGTCCGCAGGAAGACTTCGCTCGGGCGGCAGCGACTCCCGCAGGAAGGACGGATGCGGCGACGAGGACGGCAACGAACAACAACATCATGCACCGGATGAAGGTGGTACGGTTCTGTGACTGTTTCATTCTCGTGTACAATACTCCTTCTACTAAAATTTTCATAGTTCTATAACAACATATCTTTCCGTGGTAAAGGTTACAAACAAGTTGTCACTTGCCGGTGAGGTCAAGGCTTGACTTCCCGCTTCGCCCGGTGAAATCGTAATAATAACTCTAGGAGAGGCGGTATCCATATGACTCACCCAATGACAGAGCTTACCGATTGGCAGAGGAGCAAATCAAGGAATACGAACTGGAGCCTGCGGCCCGGCACTTGATGGCGGTCTGCAGGCAGGGAATCCGCCTCGACATTGGCGAGCCGGATGACGGAGCGTCCCGAGGCCGCTCCCGCGTGGGCGGCACCCCCGATCTCCCGCCGCAAGCCGAATGGCCGCGGACAGCGGATGGGGAGCCGATGACCTTCCTGGCGCAGCTCAACCTGGAGCAGCTCGCCGCCTGCGATTCGCTGAAGCGGCTGCCTGCGCAAGGCATGCTCTATTTCTTCGTCGGCATCGACGAGCCCGCGTACGATATCGAGCACCGGGTCATCTATGCGGCATCCGCGGACGGCCTGGAACGGCGGGCGCCCGGCGGATCTACCGCGCTCGACCAGGAATTCGACTCCTTCGATGCACTTGTCCGCCCAACGCTGGAGTTCCCCAACTATGCATATGTTGACGAAGATATGGTGTCCTTCGATGACGATTCATATGAACGGTATCTTGATTTCGCCCTGGAGATGTCCTCGGCGGGAGAAGCTTGGGAGAATTGGGGCTCGATGTTCGGCTTCGCGGAAGGCCAGCATGGGGATGATGAGTTCGAGGCCGCTTGCGCGCTGATTCTGCGCCAGAAGTACGGGTATAATCCCGGTCAGACGATGGAAGCTCTGGCTGCGCACTACGGAGGGGACGCCGAGCGGGCCCGGCACGAGGTGGACGATATCGTCATGCTGCTGGAGATCGACAGCTCGGATGCCGTCGGATTCCAATGGTGGGATTGCGGAGTCCTGCATTTCTTCATTCGCGGGGAAGACTTGCGGAACGCCCGCTTCGACCGCACCTATTGTTCACTGTATTCGAGCTGAGTGTCCGGTACCCCTGGTCTATCGTCTGCTTATAAATTTCTTCAAAGGCATGAAGATTGCCCGCCAGCACTACATACACGGAAATCGTTCGGTAGACTGTGACGGCCGGATAACGCGATGCCGCACCCAGCGTACCGGCGCATGCGCTCATCCCGCAGCCAGCGCGGCCTTCAGCCGATCCGCATGAATCCACAGCCGCTTGCGCGGGCCTTCCTTGCGCACGATCCCTTCAGCCGCCAGTTCATTCATCATGGCCGTGACCGTCTCGCGGATGGACCCCGTCATGCTGGCCAGTTCCTGATGCGTCAGCTCGACCTCCAGCTGCACCCAGGACGGGTCGGCGCCTTCCTCCCGAACCGGGATATCGCGCTTGAATTTCTCCGACAGCTTATGGAGCAGAAAAAGCAGCCGCTGCCGCACGCTTCCATAGGCCATCCGCTCCAGCAGTTCCTCCACTTCCTTCAGGCGGGCGGAAATGATCTCGATGAACCGGAGAGCCAGCTCCGGCCGCTCCGTCATGACCTGCCGGAACTGGACATGATCAATCGAGCAGATGACCGCGTCCTCTATCGTCACCGCATACGTATGCGGATCGCCGGCCGCAAAAGAAGCAATCTCGCCGAACAGATTCCCCGTACCCAGCAGATCGATCGTCAGCTCCTTGCCCTCCACGGTGATGTGGTAAAGGCGGACAACGCCCGATTTGACCAGATACAGGGCCCTCCGCTCTTCATGCGGAGTCATAATCAGCGTGCCTTTTTTGACGATATGGACCGGGGTTACCGACTCGATTCGCTTCAATTCTTCGCTGTCGAGCCCGTCGAACAAATTGATTCTCGATAAATACTTTGCTTTGTCCAAGAGACTCCCTCCAATATTTTCGACCGCTGTAGGCTGGACTACATCCGGCATCCGCGAGCTCCTCTATACTGAATGCACGAGCAATTGCTCGCCATACCATTCACAATGGAGTGTGAGACGTGTGACGATTGTCGTTATCATCATGCAATGCATTCTCATCGCCATGTTCACGGTGTCGGTCCTGCTCAAGTTCGGGCGTGCGCCCTCGATGGTCCGGCATTGGCATGAATACCGGTATCCGATCTGGTTCATGGATGTGACCGCCACGCTGGAGGCAGCGGGCATCGCCGGCATGATTGCCGCATTCTGGCTGCCCGCGGCGTTAAAATACGCCGCAGCCTTGCTCGTCATCCTGATGCTGGGAGCCGTCCATGCGCATCTGTTCCGGGCCAAGCATCCGCTGCGCATGGCCATCAATGCCGCAGCGATGCTCCTGCTCTCGCTTATGCTGCTTGCCATCTAGCGCTGCAGGAACAGCAAGCCCCGGATCGATTCCATCCGGGGCTATGATCCGCTTATGGCTTCGCTGCAGGAGCCGCATCCTGCATCCGCTCATACTCGCTCTTCAGCAGGCCGTAGATCAGTTCATCATGGTGCCGGCCCTGAGCGAAAATCATATGCCGGACCCGCCCCTCCAGCTTGAATCCCAACCGTTCATGGAGCCGGGCCGAGGCTTCATTGAACGAATACACCTGCGCTGTCGCTTTCTCATAGCGCAGCTCCTCGAAAAAGTAGCGAAGCAAAGTCCGCACCGCATCCGAAGCGTAGCCTCGGCCCCAATACTCCCGGAAGATGGCGACTCCGTACTTGAACGTTCCGTTCCGCGGATCGCAGCTCTGGGAGATGATTGTTCCAACCAACTTCCCGTCAAGCGTCTCGATCGCCAGCCTCATGTTGTCGCCGTCGGGACGTCTGCCCGCCTCCTTTTCCGTCCATTCCCGGGTTCCTTCCTCGGAACGCGGCATATAGATCGCGTCGCACAGCCGGGCCGCTTCGGAGTCCTGATCGTTGCGATGGAAGCATGCCCAATCGCCGGGAACAATGGCGCGCAGCCGCACGAATCGGCCTTCCCATATATTATGCGGGGATGTCATCGAAAACCCTCCTCATCGAATATCTGAAAGCCCTGATCGATTTACTTCCTGTGCTGCCGACGGCAGCGGCCTTGAGCGGGGAAATCTTTCTCCTCCTGCCGCACCCGCAGCTCCGGCCCTTCCCGTTCGTTGCCTTCATGTGTGCGATCCCGGGATTACACGCGCTCCAGCAGGCTGCCTGCATACTGATCGAGGCGCTCCCGCATCAGCCGATCCGACAGCCCCTCCACCCCGAGATCGGTCCAGCCCCGATAGACGGATGGCGGTTCGAAGAGGATATCCATCAGCGAGACGAGATCCCAATACGGGTCATAGCGGAACGCGGATCCGGCTTGCCTGATGTACGCGGACAAAAATGCATCAGCCGCCTGCACGCCATGCAGCATCGCGAGATTGAGGCGGCAATGGCCGACATCGATGCCGGCCGGCCCCAGGCAGCCGTTCACCCAATCGACGACGCCGCTGACCGCATTGCCCAGCCACAGCACATTCGCCGGATGATAATCCCGGTGGATGAAGCGCGACGCGGCATCAGGGCGCGGACCGCCCGCGATGCGTATCGCCTCGTCCCACCGTTCGGGAATGGCCGACCACTCCTGCCTCGGGATTGCACCAATATCGATGTATGTATCGTAAGTCCAAGGGAAGCCATCCGGCTCGACGGCATGAATCCGCGCCAGCGCTTCCGCCAGGCCGTTCACCCAGCCGGCCATATCGCACGGCTCCAGCACAACCGCCCCTTCCAGGCGGGTCATCAGCACGGCCGGCAGGCCGCATTCCCGGCCCGTCTCGTCGTATGCCAGCATACGCGGCGTCGGCAAGCTGCCGATACGGGCGGCTTGACGGAGGCATTCCGCTTCGTGGCGAGCCAGATCCGGCTCATCCTCCAGCCATTCCACATTGTCGAACAGGCGCACGACGACATCGATTTCTCCTTCTTGAGCAGGGGAGCGAAGCGTTACTTGATGGAGCAGCGACGAGATGCCGCCCTGCAGGCGCCGCATCGACTGCACGGCAGCTTGGGGATGGACGGCTTGCGCTATCCAGGCCAGCACGCGGTCCGGCAGGGCCTGTTCGGCGGTTCGGTTCATCGGTTCCCATCCTTTCCTAAGAGATTACGAATTATTTTACCATGTCTATTGAATCATTGGGATCGGTTACATGAATTCACTCCGGTTGAAGGCCCCCCATGGATTGACAATGGTAGTACAATAAAGAATGGCATCATGATTAATCTATTTCATAGACCGTAGATAGGAGATTTTATAAGATTGAAGGGATAGTGCAGATGAAATCCAAGCTAGACAAAGTGTTCAACCAGTATTGGAGCCCTTATGCCGCCATGGGCATTGCCGGCATCCTCAGCGCGGTGTACTTCGGGATCACCGGAACCGTATGGGCGGTCACCGGCGAATTCACCCGTCTGGGCGGCCACATCTTGGAGATGTTCGGCGTCGATATTTCCGATTGGGCTTATTTTAATCTGATTCATATGGACGGAACGACATGGAGCCGGACGGACGGCTGGATCGTATGGGGCATGTTCATCGGGGCCCTGATGATGATTTTGTTCAGCAACAGTTTCAAAATACGCGCTCCGCGGCAGAAGCGCCGCTTCGTCCAGGGGCTGATCGGCGGCATCATCGCAGGCGCGGGGGCACGGCTGGCGCTGGGCTGCAACCTGGCCGCCTTCTTCACCGGCGTTCCCCAGTTCTCGCTCCATTCCTGGATCTTCATCGTGGCGACGGCGGCGGGGACGTATCTCGGCACGAAGGTCGTCAACACAACCTGGTGGAAGGGCAAGCCCGTCCTGCAGCGCGGCGGCACGGCGGCGCGTCCTGCGAAGGCCCGCAAGATTCAGCCGTATGTCGGCGGCCTGATTGCGCTGCTGTACGCGGGACTGATCGTCTATTTCTTCCTCTCCGGCCGCACGATGCTGGGCGTGGCCGCGATATTCGGCGCCGCCTTCGGCATTCTGATCGAGAGAGGGCAGATCTGCTTCACATCGGCCTTCCGCGATCTGTGGATTAGCGGCCGCGCGACGATGACGAAGGCGATCACGGCCGGGATGGCGGTCAGCTCCGTGGCGACGCTCATCATCATTCTCGTGTACGGCATGGAGCCGATCACGAAGATTGCCGCGCCGAGCACCTTCGTCGGCGGCGTCCTGTTCGGCCTCGGCATCGTCATGGCCGGCGGCTGCGAGACCGGCATGATGTACCGTCTCATGGAAGGACAGGTCGTCTTCCTGCCGGTATTTGTCGGCAACATTATCGGGGCGACCGGACTGGCCTATGCGTGGGATCATCTCGGCGTATACAACCTGCTCGTGAAGAGCGGTTCGCCGATCAATCTGATCGGCATCATGGGGCCTGCCGGCGCACTCATCGCGACGCTGCTTCTGCTGGGCATCGGCTTCATCATCGCCGTGTATTGGCAGAAAAACTACCGCTTCGGCGTCGGATTCAATTACAAGAAAGGAGCTTGACTTATGACTGTCGATTTCACATTGGATCTGCGAGGAGAACCATGCCCGTATCCGGTGATTTACACGCTGGAGACGCTGCAAGGGATGAAGAAAGGCCAATTGCTGCAAGTGATCGCCGACTGTCCGGCCGCCTTCCGCAACGTGCCGGAGGAGGTCGTCAAGCACGGCTATACGATGGCGCAGGAGCCTGAGCGGAACGGTCAAGAGTTCACGTTCTATATTACCGCTTAATTGGAATCGGGAGAGCCCGGCTTGCAGAGATTGCAGCCGGGCCGATGACAGGAAGGGCGCACCGCTGACGGTGCGCCCTTCTCATTTCCTATGAGGCCATCAATGCGAGATAGCGGAATCGATGCCGGCCAGATGCTTCCGTCTGGCGGCTAGGAACAGCACGCCGAGCAGCACCATGACGGCCCCGAACACGAACGGCACCATCGGGTTGAACCATTCGGCGAGCTTCCCGGCGAGCCAAGGGGAGATGGCGCCCCCCATGAACCGGACGAAGCTGTAGGCAGCGGAGGCGACCGAACGTTCGACCGGCGCCGATTCCATGACGGCCGTCGTAATGAGCGTGTTATTAATCCCAAGGAAAATACCGGACACGACAACGCAGGCAATGACCACAGAGGGCGTCTCCACCCCGATCCCCATAATGAACAGGATGACAGCGAACAGCGTCAGTACGGTTATAATCGAAGCGACCGAGCCGAACCGCCCATGCAGCCGGGGCGCGACAAATACCGAAGTGAACGCCAGCAGCAAGCCCCATCCGAAGAAGACGTAGCCGAGGCCGCGCTCATTCAGCTCCATGACATATGGCGAGTAGGCCATCAGCGTAAAAAAGCCAAAATTGTACAGGAAGGCCACGACGCCCAGCGTCAGCAGGCCGGGATAGCCCAACGCCTTGAACGGAGCCGACAGCTTGCTCGGCACCTTCGGCCGGGCCACATTAGGCATAATCAAGAGCAGGAATAAAAAGGCGACGCCCATCAGCACGCTGACGCCGAAGAAGGGCCCGCGCCACGATATCGATCCGAGCTCGCCGCCCAGCAGCGGCCCGACGGCAATCCCGAGTCCAAGCGCGGCTTCGTAGAATATAATCGCTCGGGCCGTCCCGGACGTCGATAAGCCGACGATAGCGGACAAGGCCGTGGCGAGGAAGAGCGAGTTCCCCAGGCCCCAGCCTCCGCGCAACCAGACGATCGAGTTAATCGTATGGGACATGCCCGCGAGCGCGGAGAAAATAATGATAAGAAAGACACCGGTAATCAAGGTCCACTTCGTTCCCAAGCGGCTGGACACGAACCCGGTAATCAGCATCGCAATCCCGGTCACCAGATTATAGCTGGTGAACAGGAGCGACACCTGGCTGGGCGTCGCCTCCATTTTGGCCGCAATGGCGGGCAGAATCGGATCGACGAGCCCGATCCCCATAAATGAAATCACACAGGCAAATGCAACGACCCATACGGACAGCGGCTGGCTGAACGTGCCGGATCGCTTTTTCAACTCCTCATATTGTGTCCCCGAAGACATCAACTCTCCAACCTCCATCCTCATGTTGAGCGAACCAGACGGTCCATCATGCGCTCCCTGCCTGAGCGGGTGGCACAAAAAAGTCCGTCCTCTGCGAGCGTTTGGATGACGGACAATCTAGTTGTATGATACAACTATAATCTACTTGTATTATACAACTTCTTTGCATCTTGTCAATATGCCGTTCGGTACACTGTGATGAATGAAGTTGAAATTGGTTGTATGCATCAAGTAAAGTAACAGGTAGAAGCTTGCATGCGAAAGGGTGAGAAACCGATGGAAGAGAAGCAGCTGGCCGAAATCTACTTTGAGCTCTCCACACTCGTTCGCCACGCCACTTCCTCAGGTATTGATAAAAAACTGAAAATATTGGAACGCTCCGCCTATCTGCTCCTGCATGAGCTGTCTACCCGCGGCCCGCTCGGCGTTAAGGCGCTGGCCGATCATTTCCGGCTCGATATCTCCACGATCAGCCGTCAGACCGCGGGACTGGAAGCCAAGGGATATATCCGTCGCCTGCCTGATCCGGCGGATGGCCGCTCCAGTTTTTTCGAGATTACGGAATCGGGCATGCATGAATTTGAACGCACGAAGCGTATCCGGGTGGAACGGCTTACTCGTTTTTTGCAGGAATGGTCTCCGGAGGAGTGTCATACGCTGCACCAATTGCTCGTGAAGCTGAACCATTCGCTGCAGGATGGGTGACAAGTCCGGCATTGACGCCGGCTTGAGCGTCGGTTCTGCCTCATTTCCCGGAGAAGGAGGTGCCTGCATCCGTGACAACGGCCAACAACAAGCAGCCTGTCATCATTATTTCGCTGATTACGGCAGTATGTCTGCTCGGGGATTCGATGCTCTATGTCGTGCTGCCGATCCGATGGCAGGAGTTCGGGCTGTCCTCCTTGTGGGAGGTCGGCATTCTGCTGTCGGTCAATCGGCTGGTGCGGCTTCCGCTCAACCCGCTGATTGGCTGGCTCTACCGCAAGATGTCCAAGCGGGCGGGCATCCTGCTTGCCGTATTGCTTGCCTCCGTGACGACCGCATCGTACGGATTGGCGGGCAGCTTCTGGCTCTTATTTCTGATGCGCTCGGTATGGGGGCTGGCTTGGAGCTTTCTGCGGCTGGGGGGCTATTTCACGATTATTGAGCTGTCGGACAAAACGAACCGGGGACAATTCATGGGCACATTCAACGGGTTGATTGGCCTCGGCAGTCTGGTCGGCATGCTGGCCGGCTCGTTCGCCGTCGAATGGTTCGGGATCCGGAATGTCGCGCTTGCCTTCGGACTGGCTGCCTTGCTGGCCGTGCCGTTCGTACTGAAGCATGTTGCGCCGAGCAAGACGGCGTTGAATGACAGCGCTTCCTCTGCGGACGGAACACCAGCCGTCAAGCCTTGGCAGGAGCCGCTTGTCGTCTGGACGCTGATCGCCGGCCTGCTCTCCGCGATGGTGTTCCAGGGCATGTTCAATTCAACGTTAAGCCGGCTCATTCAAGTGCATGAATCGACATATGTGAGTCTATGGACGTTCACGATCGGCGCCGCCTCACTGGCCGGCATCCTGCAAGCGCTGCGCTGGGGATTGCAGCCTTGGCTGTCGCCCTGGATTGGGCGCAAATACGATGCCGCCCCAGACCAGGGCCGCATGTTCGTCGTCGTGCTGGCGGGCGTCGCCTGCTTGCTCGTCATCGTGCCGTTCCAGATGCCGTTCGCCCTCTGGATCGTGCTGCTCCTGGGGCTGCAGCTCGGCATCACCGCGGTCAGTACAATCGTCGACGCTATGGCCTCCAATGCGTCCACGCACGCATCGAAGCTGGCCGTCATGACCAGCTATACGGTGGCGACCGACCTCGGCGCCTCGCTGGGCCCGTCCATTGCTTATACGCTGGACGACATCGTCGGCACCTCCGCTATCTACTGGTGCGCCGCCGCCGTCCTGCTTCTTCTGGCCGGCAGATGGCTGCTGCCGTTCCGGGAGCCTGCTCAGCCGGGCCAGGCCGCGGCGCTGCAAGAGCACCGGTAGCGGCGCAGGATGCCCGGCCTGCCGTATATCGATGTCCGCACGACACAAAAAGGGAGTGTCTCACAGGCACTGCAAAATGATTGAGATGGCGAGTTAACTCGAGAATGTCGATACGGGAAAAACGGCGGCGCGCAAATCGGTGGAAGATGGATGAAGAAGTGAAATGCTGCGTGGATGCAATCAATTTCTGCTCTTTAAGCCACTGTTTGATGAAATTCCTGCAAAAGTCAGGCTGTTGGAAAACCCCTGTTTTTTTCGGAGGGGTGATTACCAAATCGAAACTTGGCATTCAGAGCGTCATCGCCTTCTGGAGACATCATAATCTCCTGGGGTTTTCACGTGTGGAGGGAATTGCTGCTATTTTACAGGAATTTCGGCTCAATGAGTCCACATTTCGAGGAATTGCTGCACAGCTACATCATTTTAGGCCCTTTTGAGCTAAGTTGAAGAAAAACGGGTGAAATTGCTGCAGTTTTACAGGATTCCCATTCTGGTGAAGTCGTCCCTACAGAATTGCTGTATTTTATACGAAAATAAAAACGTTGAAGTAAGCACGACAGCCCTTTCAAAATGTATGAATAGAACTTTTTCGGGCCATTATTACTCTAAGAAAGCAAAAAAAGACTCACCCCCCGAAAATGATCACATCATTTTCAAAATTTAGCTTGTTTCGTTTTCAGTTAGTTGAAGTGCAAAGCCCAGCTCTTGGAGTTTCTTTACGTAAAAATTAGCTGTTCTTTGTTTAGACATGCGTACCTGCATGTCTATTTCTTTGTATGGCGTTCCTTCTTTCATCATGGCATAAATGATCTTAATTAAGAGATGTCCGGTTGCTACGCTTGCTGTTTTTTCGCCTCGTCGTTTCCGTATCCGTCTAAAGTGCTCACCTATTCGATTCCTTGACCTGTAATTTGCCCATGCCGCTTGCGTTATGCTACGTTTCAGATACTTGTTCCCTTGCAGGCATTTCCGGCTTTTCTTGCGCCCCGCGCTCTCATTATTACCTGGAGACACCCCTGCCCATGAGGTGAATTGCTCGACCGTGGGAAAACGCGTGGCGATATCCGGCCCCATTTCTGCAAATATAGCGGAAGCGCAAGACTTGTCAATTCCGGGAATGCTGTCTAAACACTCAATCTCTTTTCGATAAGGCTCAAGCTGTTCGTCGATTAATGATTCAATTTCTTGCAGTTCTGCTTCCTCGAACAGCAGGTGCTTCCAGTGTGCACGCATCATAACACGATGATGTCGCCGTAGCTGACCATTCAGAGCTTCAACTAACTGAGGCACTTTTGTTTTTAGCTTGGTTTTGACAAGTTCGCGTACGTCATCTTCTACGAGCACTTCTCCGTCCATGAGCTTTTCCAGAAGCAGACGCCCGGATACGCCGAACAAATCGCTCATAAAACTCGTAAGCTTGATGTTTCCGTCTTGAAGAATTTTATGGATACGATTCTTCTCAGAAGCAATGGTCACCACGATTCTCAGACGATACCTCGTTAGATCTCGTAAATCCCGCAAATGCTGCGGCAACACCACGCTTGGTTGAATGAGACCACAACGATGAAGTTGTGCAATCCACTCCGCATCTTTCTTGTCTGTCTTACGCCCTGGTGTATTCTTGATTTGTTTAGCGTTTGCCAACACTAAATAGCAGCTAGACTCTAAAATATTCCATACCGGTTTCCACAGCACACCTGTGCTCTCCATGGCTACTTCTTTACACTCATGTGCGTTAAGCCAATCTTGAAGTCGGAGTAGTTCGGTAGTTGTTGTTCCAAAGCTTTCGATGACTTTCTTGGGCTTGGATTCTAAATCCCCGTAAAGGATACAGGCAACTACTGTTTTTTGATGGACATCTAATCCGCAACAGCATTCGCGTACGGCATCCATGCTTGCACCTGCTTTCATGTGTACTAACAAATCATGCGACCTGAATAAGGAAATTTTATACACGCACTTGGGTGTGCATTGGGCGGTTCTCGCGATCGCAATTGGACGGTTTGTGCAACAGGGTCGTACCCCAATAATACAGTCGTCCTTGGATTTGTTAGTCTCATGATTACCATCTACAGTAACTTTAAAAGTTTACATCTACCTATTTTCATTCTGGGGGGTGACGTCGTAGACGTCATGGGGGTTTGTGCAGGATTTTGCCTACTGAATCAACGTGTCTTGAGAAACCGTGCAGTTTTGAGGACTTCGCCTATCGGATAGACATTTCATTGTGCAGTTTTCAGGCACTCGATCAGATAAAATTTTTCTACTGAGAAACAAGTCCTGATGAAGTGCCCAAAAATCCTCTGGACTTTCTCAACAGCCTGAAAAGTACATGATGTTCATCGATTTTTGTCTTTTATCGATTGGATAGTCAGAAATTGATGCCGTTATGCAGGATTCCCTGTAACGGAGTACACGTCATATAGGAAAGGTGCATTTTTGCAGTTTTCGGCGAGTCGAGCTTTGAGAATCAGGGGGGCTGTCTCACTGTAGTGAAACTACTTTTGAGACACCCCCTTTTCACATTCCCGTATGGGTCTTAGTTGATCATCTGCTTCACCAGCTCGCGATTGCGCTGCTTGAACAAGTCGTTGTGCGAAGAGACCATCCCGTAGCTGTTCGCATCCGGCTGAATAAACTGCTTCGCCTTGTTCACCGCGTTGGCCGCATCCTGGAAGGCGCCCGCGATCAGATGCAGCTTCCCTTCATGGTGCAAAATATCGCCTGCCGCATACAAGCCGGGAATGGAGGACTCGCTGTTCGCATTGCCTTTGACATAGAAATTGTCCACCATCTCAATGTTCAGTTCGCTATTACCGAGCAGGGAACTGTCCCGCTCATAGCCATGATTGATGATCACTTCATCGATGGCCAGGCTCGTCGTCTCGCCGGTGGCTTGGTTGGTCAGCTCCACGCGCTCGATCACTTCATGATTGGCGCTGGCAATCAGCTTCGTAATCGTCGTGTTGAAATAGCATTCCACGGAGCTGTTCTTCAGTTGGGTCACCTGCGCTTCATGGCCCGACAGCTCTTCCTTGCGGTAGGTCAGGTACACCTTCTTCGCGATAGGCTCCAATTCATTGGCCCAATCGATCGCCGCATTCCCGCCGCCTGAGATGATGACCGTCTTCTCCTTGAAATGCCGCAGCGACTTGACCGTATAGTTCAGATTCGATACCTCGAACCGTTCGGCGCCTTCGATCTCCAGCTTCTGCGGAGTGAGGATCCCGCCGCCGATCGCGGCGATGACCGTCTTGGAATAATGCTTCCTGCCTGAAGCCGCATCAAGCACGAACACGCCGTCTTCATTTTTGGAAATGGAGACGATTTTCTCATTCAGCACCACTTCCGGATCGAAGGTTAAGCCCTGCTTCACCATCTGCTCAATTAATTGCGCCCCGGGAACCGGCGTTACCCCGCCGACATCCCAGATCATTTTCTCCGGGTAGACATGGACCTTGCCGCCCAGACGGGGCTGGTACTCGATCAGCTTCGTCTTCATCTCCCGCAGGCCGCTATAGAAAGCCGAGAACAGCCCTGCCGGGCCTCCGCCAATTATCGTCACATCAAAGCATTCGTGCTGCGTCAATCCGCTCACTCCCGCATCGTATTCTAATTGTAATTGATTATCATTATCAATTAGTATACATATCTTGCCTGCCCAATACAAGCGGAAAACTATTGACAGTTGAAAAGGTGGCAAACTATAGTAAGATCATATTCGATACTGATAATCATTATCAATAATCATTCTAATTCTACTCTATGGAGGTTACATCATGGCTCGCCTTTATACCGAAGCCTTAAATATTGGCTATGGTGAACGTCTCATCGTGAAAAATCTGAGCGTCACGATTCCCGACAAAAAAATTACTACCATTATCGGCTCGAACGGCTGCGGGAAATCGACCTTGCTGAAAGCGATCACCCGCATCATTTCCCATCAATCGGGATCCGTCATTCTGGACGGCAAAAATATCGCAAGCGAAAATACGAAGCTGCTGGCGAAGAAGATGGCGATACTCCCCCAATCCCCGGAAAGCGCAAGCGGATTGACGGTCGGAGAGCTGGTCTCCTATGGCCGCTTCCCGTATCAAAAAGGGTTCGGGCGCCTGACCAAAAAGGATCTCGACGTCATCGACTGGGCGCTGGAGGTCACGGGCACGAAGGAGTTCAAGCACCGCACGGTCGACGCGCTATCCGGCGGCCAGCGGCAACGTGTCTGGATTGCGATGGCCCTGGCACAAGAGACGGATATCATTTTCCTTGATGAGCCGACTACCTATCTCGATATGGCGCACCAGCTGGAAGTGCTGGAGCTGCTGCAAAAATTGAACCACGAGCAAGAGCGCACCATCGTTATGGTGCTTCATGACTTGAACCAGGCGGCCCGCTTCGCCGACTATATGATTGCGATGAAGGACGGCCACATCATCAAGGCCGGAGACTGCGAAGAGGTTATGCACCACGACGTGCTGAAGCAAGTGTTCCATATCGATGCCGAGATCGGCCGCGATCCGCGAACAGACAAGCCGATGTGTGTTACTTATAACCTGGCCACCGTGTAGATGAAGGAGAGAGTTACGATGAAAAAAGCAATTATCCCGTTTATTCTACTCTGCCTGCTGCTGGCTACCGCCTGCGGCAACGGATCAAATAATAACGGCAGCCCCGGCTCCACGGAAGCTCAACCGGAGGCAAGCGGCTCAAGCACGATCACGTATCAATCGGAGAACGGCCCCGTCGAGGTGCCGGCTCATCCGGAACGCGTGGTCGTCTTGTCCACCTTCGCGGGCAATGTTATGGCCCTGGACGTCAATCTCGTCGGCGTGGACTCCTGGTCGAAAATGAATCCTCGCTTCGAAGAGAAATTGAAGGATGTCCAGGAAGTATCCGATGAAAATCTGGAGAAAATCATCGAGCTGCAGCCCGATCTCATCATCGGCCTGTCCACGATCAAAAATGTCGATAAGTTGAAGCAAATTGCTCCTACGGTCACCTTCACGTATGGCAAAGTCGATTATTTGACCCAGCATATCGAGATCGGCAAGCTGCTGAACAAGGAGAAGGAAGCGCAGGACTGGGTGGACGACTTCAAGAAGCGGACGCAGCAAGCGGGCGAAGAGATTCAGGCGAAGTTCGGCAAGGATGCCACCGTCTCCGTCCTGGAGAAGTTCGACAAGCAGCTGTACGTCTTCGGCGATAACTGGGGGCGCGGCACCGAGATCCTGTATCAGGCGATGCATCTGAATATGCCGGACAAGGTCAAGGAAATGGCGCTCAAGGACGGTTATTATGCCGTGTCGCTGGAAGTGATGTCCGAATTTGCGGGCGACTATGTCATTCTAAGCAAGAACAGCGATGCCGATAATTCATTCCAGAACACGGATACGTATAAAAATATTCCTGCGGTGAAGAACAACCGGCTGTTCGAGGTCAATGCGAAGGAATTCTACTTCAACGACCCGTTGACGCTTGATTTCCAATTGGACTTCTTCCGCAAGAGCTTCCTTGGACAATAATGCGGAGAAAAGGGTTCTGCTCCATGAATCTATTTCCGTGTACCCATTGCCGTGAATCTATTACAGAAAAGATGAGAGATCGATGATGAAGGAAACAAAACGTTCCCTCCCCTTTACGTATACATGGCTGGCCGGATTGCTGTTCTTCGCCGCAATGTTCCTCGTCGCGATGCGGTTCGGCGCAGCCGACACGACACTGAAGGATGTCTGGCTGGCCTTGACGTCCCGTGCCACGGATGAGCATATTGCGCTGATCCAGGAGATCCGGCTGCCGCGGGAGATCGCGGCGGTGGCCGTCGGAGCGGCCCTGGCCGTGGCCGGCGCTATCATGCAGGGCATGACGAGGAATCCGCTGGCCGATCCCGGTCTGCTCGGGCTGACGGCTGGCGCCAATGCCGCTCTGGCCATCGCCATCGCGCTGTTCCCTGGGGCCGGATACTTGACGATGGCGGCAGCTTGCTTCCTCGGCGCGGCGGCAGGAGCCGGGTTGGTGTTCGGGATCGCGGCCCTGCGCAGAGGCGGCTTCTCCCCCCTCCGGATGGTGCTGGCCGGTGCGGCTGTCTCCGCGCTGCTGTACGCGATCGCCGAAGGCGTAGCTCTTTATTTTAAAATATCAAAGGATGTGTCGATGTGGACCGCCGGCGGCTTGATTGGCATGTCCTGGGTACAGCTGCAAGCGGTGGGGCCGTTCATTGCCCTCGGCATTGTCATTGCCCTGCTGCTGGCCAGACAGCTTACCATTCTTAGCTTGAATGAGGAGGTGGCGGTCGGACTGGGGCAGAAGACGAACCGCATCAAGGCGCTCCTGTTCGTCGTCATCGTATTGCTAGCCGGAGCCTCCGTCGCTCTGGTCGGCAATCTGACCTTCATCGGCTTGATGATCCCTCATATCGTCCGGGCCGTCGTCGGGACCGATTACCGTTATGTGCTGCCGATGTCGGCCATGATGGGCGCATCCTTCATGCTGCTCGCCGATACGTTGGGACGAACCATCCATGCGCCGTATGAGACGCCGGTCGCAGCGATTGTCGCCATCATCGGCCTGCCGTTCTTCCTGTTCATCGTGCATAAGGGAGGGAAGGCATTCTCATGATCGAACCTGCTCTGCGCCTTAGACAGCGCCTTATCGTCACGAGCCTGCTGGCTCTTATCGTCATCACGATCGTTATCGGCATGGGAATGGGCTATGCTTCCCTGTCCTACGACAGATTGATCCCGACGATTCTCGGGCAAGGCAGCTTCAAGGAGGAGTTTGTCTTATTCTCCGTTCGTCTGCCGCGCATTCTCATCACGCTGCTGGCCGGAATGGGTCTGGCGCTGTCTGGCGCGATACTGCAAGGCATCACCCGCAATGATCTGGCTGATCCCGGCATTGTCGGCATCAACTCGGGAGCCGGCGTAGGTGTGGCCGTGTTCTTTTTATTCTTTCCGGTGAATGCCGGATCGTTCGTTTACATGCTCCCGCTGGTCGCGTTCGCGGCCGCGCTGCTTACCGCGTGCTGTATCTATCTGTTCTCTTACAAGAGACAGCAAGGCTTGCAGCCGATTCGGCTCGTCCTGACCGGCGTCGGCTTCTCCATGGCGCTGTCCGGGGTCATGATCGTCCTGATCTCCTCGGCGGAACGCGCCAAGGTCGACTTTATCGCCAAATGGCTCGCGGGGAACATCTGGGGAACGGACTGGCCGTTCATCGGGGCGCTTCTCCCCTGGCTGCTCGTCCTGATCCCGTTCACGCTGTACAAGGCGAACCGCCTGAATGTGCTTGCGCTTAGCGAGCCTGTCGCCATCGGGCTCGGGATGCCGCTGAACAAGGAACGGCTCGTCCTGCTGTTCGCCGCGGTCGCGCTGGCCGCTTCGGCGGTCTCCGTCACCGGCGGCATCGCCTTCATCGGCCTGATGGCGCCGCATATCGCCAAAGCGATGGTCGGCCCGCGGCATCAGCTCTTCCTCCCCGTCGCCATTCTGATGGGCGGCTGGCTGCTCCTGCTTGCCGACACGATCGGCCGCCAGCTGGCGGATCCCGACGGCATCGCGGCGGGCATTATGGTCGCCTTCATCGGTGCGCCGTACTTCATCTATTTGCTGCTGAAGAAGTAAATGCCGACCCCAAAAATCCCTTGAGTTCGGATGCTCAAGGGATTTTGTGTGTGCAATCGCGCGCTTACTCGTGCGGAAGCCGCGCAAGCTGCGCATCCGTCCAGCGCAGCACCTCGCCAATCGAATGGCGGATAATCAGATCGGCTATTCCATCCGCAGGGGTCGGCTCCCGGTTCACAATGACCAGCCGGGCGCCGCGCTCCTTGGCCAGCCTCGGGAATTGATTGGCTGGACTGACCTGCAGCGAGGAGCCGAGGACGAGAAGCAGCTCCACGCCGTCCAGCATCGCATCGGCCTGGGCAAGCTCCCGCTCCGGCAGCCATTCCCCGAACAGCACGATATTCGGGCGCACCCGCCCGCCGCAGCCGTTCTTGACGCAGCGGGTCAGCCGCTTCGGCTCCACATAATCGGTGCAGGGATACTGCGCATGGCAAGTCATGCACCGGAGGGTGCCCAGGTCGCCGTGCAGCTTCGCGATGGCCGACGTCCCGGCCTGCTCGTGATAGTTCTCCACGTTCTGCGTGATGACGCCGTGGATCACGCCTCTTCGCTCCCAATCGGCCAATATCCGATGCCCGGGATTCGGCCCATGCTTCAGCATCTCCCCGATGCGCCACCGGTAGAACCGGGCGAATTCGTCATGGTGCTCCTCCATCGCGTCCAGGCTGGCCAATGCCGCCGGGTCCCGATCGTTCCACATCCCTCTGTCCGCAGACCGGAAATCCTGCAGTCCGCTCTCGGTCGACATGCCCGCTCCCGAAAATACGACCGTCGACGCCGATTCGTTCAGCCATTTTGCAAGCATAAGAAGCCTCCTTCCGCATACAGAAGTACGGAGTTATCGTCCATTCAAATAAGGTTCGAGCGGAACCAGTTCCCCGTTGCTCCGAATTCCGATATCGCCGGACACTTGAACCAGATGGATATCCTTGCCGATGCGCTGCAGCTCAGCGCCGGTAGAACAATGAAACGCAACGGCCGAACCATCCTTCAACAGCACCCACAGTTCGCCTCCATTCCCCAGATGGATCGATGTTACCTCCTGCTCCCGATCCCGGAAGTCATTGATTGTTACGATATTACGGGAATCATCCCATACCGTAATCGAACCGTCCACATGCAATGCGGCCGAGAACGAACCGCCGGCATTCGCTATCGCAACGGATGCGGGAATCCCCTCTGGAAACTTGTGCGCGGCATATCCCCAGGCTACAACGGTCCCGTCTCGCTTCAGGGCCAGATTCGGCGCTCCGGCGGCAATGGCGGCGACATCGGTCAGCCCTGCCGCTCCGGTGATATCATTGAATTTGTCGCTCCCCCACGTGGCGACCGTACCGTCCTTCCGCAAGGCAAGAGAATATTGATAGCCGGCAGCCACCACCATAACATCGTTCAGGCCGACGGGCACATTAGCTTCTCCTTGCTCATTACTGCCCCAGGAGACCACCGTGCCGTCCCGCTTCAGAGCCAAGGCATGCTTGTTCGAGGAGAGCGATATCGCCGCAATATCGGTCGCTGCGGCCGGACTCTTGCCCGATTCCGACGCCCGGTACCGTGACCACGTCGATACCGTGCCGTCCTGATGAACCACGGCATACTCCGCGTAATTGGAGGAGAGCGAGACAATCCCGGTCGCGGAATGATCCGGAAGCTGCACCTGCCGCGGAACATCCAACTGCATGACCGATCCGTCCATGGTCATGCCGAGCAGCCCGTCTTCGCCCTGAACCGAGATCGCCATTAGCTTCGGCAGACCTGCGATTGGGGAAATCGTTTGTTCTCTCCATACCGCCAATGAACCGTCGGCCCGCAGCAAATAAATCTCGCTGAAGCCCGCAGACAGGCCTACGATGTCCCGATAGGGCGCTTCATGGATCTTCCCCTTCGGAAATCCGTTGCCCCACGCTACCGCCGTGCCGTCCTTCCGAAGCGCGGCGGACACGCTGCTTCCTGCCGCGACCGCCGCTACGTTGTTCAGTCCTGGCGGCACCTTGGCCATTCCTTCATAATTCTTCCCCCATGCCGCAACCGTTCCGTCCTTTTTCAAGGCAAGCACATGATACGGTCCCGAAGACACATCCGCTACATTCTTCAAGCCGGCCGGAATGGAGAGCTTTCCGTTTCCTCCGTCATTGATATGGTGGTAGTAGCTTACCTTGCCGTTCCGGTGGACGATGAACAAGGTCCCCAGATTGGCCGATATCGACACCGCATCCTTTATTTTGGACAAGTCTGTGCCGCTGTGCGAGGAATGGAGACCCGAACCCGAACCCCATTGCGCGATCGTGCCATCTTTTTTGAGTGCGAACGCCGCGTTACGCGATGAAGTAACGGCCACGACATCGCGCAGCTTCTTCGGAACCGACGGTTCGCCCTTGAGCCGTTGGCCCCATGTCTTTACCGAACCGTCGCTATTCACCGCCATATAATGTGCATTGGCCGCAGCCAGCTTTTTTTGGTTGTGCAGCGCTTGCTGAATCGTGATTGTCTTCGCTCCCGCCTGCACTGGCGACGGATGGCCGTAAGGAAATGCCGCCAGCATGACGACCGCCGCAATGAGAACCGCCTTCACCATGACATCGATTCGCTTCCCCGCTTTTTTTACAGGCCGATGTCCGGATTCCTTCCGATATATGCCCATTTTCCATCCCCTTCCATGTGGAAAATCTATGTATGACGTAGTACCATGGACCCTCGCGATCCGTACTTTTTTACTATACAACACCCTTCAACTCATTGGAATCCAATCCATACGATGGAAATCAAAAAAACGGAGCCGCATCCACGGCTCCGCCTTCTTCAAACTGAAATATAAACCTTATTTGAGATCGGGTTCGTTTGGTTCTCCCCAGCATTCGACATTGCGAAGCGATTGGAAATGAGAGAGATGGAAGACCGGGTTGCGGCCCTGACGCTTCTGCTCCTGGTAATCCTTCAGCGCGTCGAACGCGATTCGGCCCAGCAACACAATGGCAATCAGGTTCGTAATCGCCATGAACGCCATGAACAGATCGGCCAAATCCCATACGATCGCGACCTTGGCAACGGACCCGAACAGAACCATGCCCACCACGGCAAGACGATAAAGGAACAGCCATGTTTTACTGCTCTTGATGAACTCAATATTCGTCTCCCCGTAATAATAGTTGCCCACGAGTGAACTGAAGGCGAGAAGGAACACGGCAATCGCGATGAAGCTAACGGCCCAGCCGCCGATATGATTGGCCAACGCGGCCTGAACAAGCTCAATACCCGTCAGATCTTCAGCGCCGTACGCGCTGGAGAACAGAACGATAAAAGCGGTTGCGCTGCACACCAACAGCGTGTCCACAAACACGCCCAGAGCTTGAACCAAGCCCTGCTTCGCCGGATGGGTGACGTCGGCCGCTGCTGCGGCATTCGGAGCGCTTCCCATTCCCGCTTCATTGGAGAACAGCCCCCGCTTAATCCCCATCATAATCGCAGCGCCCAATCCGCCGCCGGCCACCTGCTCGAAGCCAAATGCGCTCCGGACAATAAGTCCGATCACCGCAGGAAGCTCCGACAGATTGGTAACCACAATATAGAGGGCAAGAAGCACATACCCGCCCGCCATAACGGGCACCAAATATTCGGAAGCCTTCACGATTCGATGAACGCCGCCAAAAATGACAAATCCGGTGAGGGCAGCGACAACGACGCCCACCCAGAAGCGATCCATGCCATAGGCGCTTTCCAAGGCCAGGGAGAGCGTGTTCGCTTGCACGGAGTTGAATACAAGGCCGTAGCATATCGTGATGAGAACGGCGAACAGCACGCCCATCCAGCGTTTGTTCAGCCCTTTCTCCATATAGTAAGCCGGTCCGCCGCGGAAGCCGCCCTTGTCCTTCACCTTATAGATTTGCGCCAGCGTCGATTCGATGAACGCGGTAGCCGATCCAATCAAGGCGATAAGCCACATCCAGAAGACGGCTCCCGGGCCGCCCGTGGCAATCGCGAGCGCTACCCCCGCCAGGTTCCCCGTGCCTACCCGGGAAGCCGTGCTGATGCAAAATGCGCCGAACGAGGATACCCCGCCTTGTCCTTTCTTGGAGCTGCTTGCGCCTTCACCCAATAAGCGAACCATCTCGCCCGCCATTCTAAATTGGACGAACTTCGTTCTGAACGTGAAGTACAAGCCTGCCGCAATCAAAATCACAATCAATACATAAGACCAAAACGTATTGTTAAAAGAAATAATATCGTAGATAAATTCCAAAATTCTATCCACCTTCCTTGTGTTCGTCATATGTCATCAATCGCATGCATCTACTGGAAATAGAAAATGATGGGTCAGCCAAAATAGTGCTGTTCGGGTGGTAGAATCCTAGGGATTATCGCATGAAAATGTTTTACTTATTATACATTCACGAGAATTATATGTAAATAAAATCTATTAATTGGTATTCTACGACCCTTGATTGGTTAACCGAATCACATCCAGCAGCGCTATTTTTTGCTTCGTTTTCTCATGATACAACCATCTGTCCTTCACATGATCCACGAACAGCACGCCATTCAGATGATCAATCTCATGCTGAATGCAGCGCGCAAGATATCCTTCCCCCTTCAACATGAAGGGCTTTCCTTCCCGGTCCAGACTCGTAATGGTGACCTCATTCGCCCTCTTCACATGTCCGTAATAGCCGGGAAAGGACAAACAGGCTTCCACTCCATCCTGCTCCCCGCTTAATTCCACAATCTCAGGATTGATCAGCTCGATTAAGCCTTCGCCGCAATCCATCACGATGACTCTACGCAGAACCCCGACCTGCGGCGCGGCGAGACCGGCGCGTCCGTCGCTGGCATACAGCGTCTCCACCATATCATCCAGCAGCTTGATGATTCGCGGCGTCAGTTCATCTACGGGCTTGGCCACCTTGCGCAATATAGGGTCCCCGAAAGGCAATATCGCACGTTCTGCCATCATTTCACTCCTTTCTTCTTCATAGGTGACGTATGCACCCACAAATCATTGGGCGTGCAATCCAGCGCCGTGCACAAGGCGTCCAGCGTCTCGGCCTTCATTTGCCGCGGCTGTCCGTTCATCAATGCGCTTATCGACGGCGCGGACAAAATATAATTCGCTCTCTCGCGCAGCAAACGGGACAATGCCGCCCCTGACCATATTCCCCTCTCCGCCATCACCTTGCGCAGCATCCATACGAGCATATGAATGATCCTCCTGTTTCCGGAAATTTAGCTGTCGGCTAAATTTATTAGGTATTACCTAATATATGCGATAGCTTGCAAGATGTCATCAGAAATTGTCCTGAAAATATGATAAAAATCATTTTTTGCCGTGATAAATTGGTATCTCCCGGCCCATGCGGAGCGATCCTCCGCATATTATAATGATGAATAACTTGACAATCCGGGGCACGGATTGTTCACGGGAGGGCGATGACCGGATATGAAGCCGAAGACGGGAGATATTTATTGCGTATGGGTGGAGCCGCTGCGGAAATACGCCGCTTGCCAGGTGACCATGCTGAAGGAGACGGACTCGGGCAAAGGAAGGAGTCTGGCCGCCGTACTGGAATTGGACTGGATCGGCGACGATCTGCCCAATGAAGAAGAGCTCGAGAGCATGAAGCCGCTGTATTGCGATTATTTCTTCTGGAATCACCGGATCGATCACAGCTACCTCGACGCTATTGTCCCCCAAAATTATATTTTGGCAGGCAATGTGCCCCCGAAGGTAACAGAGAAGACCAACAGTTACAGCGGCGGCTGGAATGTCGGCGGCAGCGTCTACCGGCAGCTAAAATGGATGGAAATCCCCGAGGAACGGCGGAAACGCTTCAAAGAAGCAGCGCAGGATGACACGATGATTGAAGTGGGCGGCCAGCAGGTTCGACGTTCCATGAATGTCGCCGATGACGAGCTTCTGCGGAGCCTCTCCGACGTGTCCGAGCTGGACAAGCTGCCATGTCTGACGCGAATTATCGCCAGCCGTCCCGATAAGGCACTGCTGTCTTATATCGCAGGCAATCCGTTCATTGCCGAATTGCAGTTGGAGCATCCCGGCGGCGCTTCGCTTGATGTTCGCGGCTCCAGGTTGAGCCGGCTTATCATGCAGGCAGACGGGCTGGAGGCGCTCTTCCTGAATGAAGGCTTGCGCCACCTCTCGCTAGGGGGCGTACCGTCACCCAACCTGACCATCCATGCGGAGGACGGGGGGCAATGGCTAACGGCTGCTTTTACGGAAACTGCTCCACTCGGTTGCGGTCTGGATCATCTGGGTGCGCTCTACTTGAACGGCATCCGGGACCTGGATCTGGAGCCGATTGTTCGAAGCTATCCGTTCCTCCGGGACTTGCGCCTGTGGGGCAAGCCTGGACATATCCGCAACCTGGGCAGCATCGCGCAATTGTCCCAGCTCCGTATGTTCAGCACCAATGAGGTGTTCGGGTTCACGGGCGAGGAGTTCCCCGATCCGGATCGGATGCCGGCGCTCTCCTCACTATGGATGGCCAGCCTGCCGGCCGATGCGGCCGCTTCCATCAAGAAAAGATACAAAAAGGAAACCGCCAGCGGGCTTAACCTCTCTATCACCAAGCCGCGCAAACCGGAATGGCTCGCGGAAAACGTCGACAACCCGTTCCGCGATTGGGACGGCCGGGATCGTATCGCGCCTGCCCATGCCAAGAAGGCCATGAATCAGTACAAGAAGACATTGGCTGCTATCGCGGCCGCCGAAGCCCGGCTCGGCAATGGCCTAACAGCGGCAGAGGCGGAAGTAGAACTGGAAGCCGCCGTCGCCAAGTACACCGCTGCGTTCAATGCGATGGACAAGCACACCGGCTTCATCGAGACGGTCGAGCGGGAAGAAATCTTTGCCGTGCTGGACGAGCTGCTTCAAGGCGCCCAGTCCAGACTAAGCGCCGCCGGGGTTGAAATGGATACCGCCAAGCTGTTCAGCGTGTTCGACCAAATACGAGACTTTTAATCAGAAAATAGGATCGGCCTCAAGCGGGCCACTGCCATCTCCATCCTCGTCCCCTACGGGGGCGGAGGATGGGGATATTTTCATGTCCGAGCGGGTTATTTCGATATATCGACGAACCCTTCGCCGAACACGTCCCGCACATCATGAATCGTAATGAAGGCATCTTTATCAATCGCTTTTACGATCTTTTTGAGCGTGCTCACTTCCTGCTTGCTGATGACAATATACAGAATCTCCTTCGGCATTTTCGTATAATGCCCATGCCCGTATAAGACGGTAACCCCCCGATCCATGACAACATTGACTTGCTCGGCGATCTTGTCATGTTCCTTGGACACGATCGTAACGGCCTTCTTCGGATTGACGCCTTCTATGATGAAGTCCATCACCTTCGTCCCGATATAGAGCATCACAATCGTGAACATGAGACTCTCCGCGCCAATAATGAAGTAGGAGGAAAAGGCGACGATCAGATCGAAGAACAACAGCGCATAGCTCACGTTCCAGTCCAGATACTTATTCATGATGCGGGCTAAAATGGTCGTTCCCGCGGTCGTTCCGCCTACCCGGATAATCAATCCGATCCCTACGCCCGTAAAGATTCCCCCGAATATCGTGTTAATGATCAGCTCATTGGATTCAATGCGCCAATCCTGGGTCAGATGCAGGAACAGCGAGTTGAAGATGACGGCGATGATCGTGTAGACGGTCGTATTTTTGTCGAGAAATTTGTACCCGACGAGTAACAGAATGGCGTTCAGAATGAAGCTGACGAGCCCCGGAGACCATTGGAACAGATAATACAGAATGATGGTGACCCCCGTCACCCCGCCTTCGCCAAGCTCGTTCGGAATGACGAACAAATTGATGGCCAGAGCAAAAATCAATGCCCCTACCATAATGACAAAAATGTCGATGCAACGTTTTTTCATAATATAATCCTTTCCCGTAACGCATGTAGTGATCGTGGCAGCTAAACCGATATACGCGCGCAAGCCCGTATCCCCGTATATTTTATCAAAAAAAGGGAGTCTGGTATGCGATCGGCAGCAAAAAAGCACCTGACTTAAGCGCCGGTGCCTCTTGCTGTATCTCTATGCGGTAGATCCATTCATCATGATATGATTCCACGGTCTATGTATCCATCGGGATATGATCCCAATCTTCCTCGTCGCAGCCGACCATCCAGAACAATCCTCTGCGTCTCTCCATGACAATGCTTTCGTTCATGCCAGCCGGGGCTTCCTTCCCGTGGATCCGGCTATCGACGCATGCCCAATGCAGCCGGTAGATTTTGTCGGCTTCATCCATGATTTCCTCCTGGCTGCGCAGGACGGTCTTCCCGTAGAATTCCTCGAACGATTCGCATCTGGACACCACCTCAATCGCATACTCGCAGTCGCAAATATGATCGGGGAAGTCGAGCGATTCCACCAGACCGAGCGCCCAGATAAGCGTCCAGTACGCTTCATACTGCCACACAATATTAACCGCCTCTTGCTCTACCGGTTCGGCATCCTGCAGCAGCTTGCGCTCCTTCTCCGTCAGTTGGTCCTCCACCTCGAATTTACGCAGCATGCGCATCACGAAGTCCTTCGATTCTTCCAGATCTCCGCCTTGAGCGACGTCGCAAGCATACTGGATCACGATTAATAGAGCGACCGCTCTTCTCGCGACGTCTTCTTGCGGCTTCCACATACACGCCGCCGCGGGCGGGAGCAGGGGCAAGGTCTCCAGATGCGGAATCCCGCGCTCCTGGATATAGGCGATGGATGCGCGCTTCCTTCGCTCGCCTTCCTCGGAAGTCATCTCCGGCCCCATCACTTTATTGGTGCAGGCCCGGGGGGTGAAGTCGGCCGGTCCCGACGTTCCGTCGGGGTAGACAATCACCTGCCCGTCGCTATCGAGCAGCGTCCCGTCCTGCAGGAATCCGATGCCTTCAACCGCGGACATCAGCGCCGTGCATAATTGCAGTTGGCCTTCGTTCAGCTCCTTCTCCGCTTCGATCGCCAGCAGCGTATTGAAGACGGAGATTTGCGTCAGGACCAGTTGCTTCCGGTTCTCGTCGGCAAAAGGAATCCGATCATAAAACCCCATCATCCCGGGTATATTGGCTTCGAAATAATCGGGATTCGTATCTTCGGTCGAGACTCGAATCGTCAGCTTGTGCTTTTTGAACAGCGAGTTGGATTGAACGACATAGTCATTGCCTGCTTGTTCGATCTTATAGCCTGTCGCGAACACGGAGGCTATCTTGTCCCCGATATCATCAATATCGTTCTTGGAAGCAAATATGGTCAAATACTTCAAACTCCATGACCTCCCCGGAATGCATATATCGTTAGCCTACTTGACTCCCGAAGCGGCTGTCAAATGCACGAATGCATTTCCCGTCCCTGGCTCTGTCCAGCACGGCGTATACAATTCGCTCGAAGAACCTACCATAGCCTTCCTTCAGGAGCAGCTTCTGCCACCAGCCGGCGACCAGCTCCGGATCATTGCGGAACACCCCGCACCCGTATGCTCCCAGGACAAGATTGCGGTCCCCCCGATCGGCGAAAATGGCCAGCGCCAGACGCATCCGATCTTGCATGACCCGCTGCGCATGTTCCGGGTCCTCCCCCTTCAGCAGCACCTGTCCGTAATTGACTGCCGGAAGCGTCAACACGGAGGCGGTCACCGGCTGCTCCAGCAGCTCAAACCGCTTGTCGCGGAAAAACACCACATCCGGCGAATAGATGGCATGGTCGGTATACATCATCGATTTGCAAGCGCGGTTGGCCCGATAATAGCCCTCATGGCGCAGCTGCGTGGCGTACAGGCCGCTTGATGCGGCGAGGCTCTCCTCCTGTGCCATCGCCCCGTTCAGGAAGCCGCCGCCCGGATTTTTGGCGCTGGCGAAGTTGAGCACCCCGACCCGCTCGGTGCCGGCCCGGGCGAAATCAAGAATCGCCTGTACCGTCGCCTCGTTGGCTACCGTATGCTCCGCCAGCTTCCCTGCGGAAGGCGGTATACAGTTCCGCACCAGCTCGGCCCCCTGTTCCGGCGTAATGAGAACGCTGTTATCCTCCGAATATTGCTGCGCCGCGGCGAAATCGACCCGCCGCCCGTTCATTTCATAATATCCTTGCTGCATATAGCGCAGCGTATCTTGTGCGATTCCCTTTCTTTTCATACTACTCCCCTTCTTGTGCTAAAAGCTGATCGCGGACCTCGGTCAATGCGAAGCCCAGCCAATTGCGGCCCCGCCATTTGATCGGATTCTCCGCGTCCGGATTGGCCTTCCCCATCCCGATGCCCCAGATGCGGTCGCGCGGGCTTGCCTCCACGAGGATCCGGTTTTTCGTCGTTTTGAGGAAATTCCACAGCGCTGGATTTTGCGAAAACTTGGCATGGTTGCCCCGCTTCACGATCTCATAGCAGCTGCTCTCCCATATGTCCTTGTCGAAGTTCTTCACGGCGCGGCCATAAGCTTTCATCTCTTTCGGATGCTTCGCGTTCATAATCGCCGCCTTCATCTCATCGTCCCCGAACAGGCGCGCCTTCTCCGCCATCATATACTGTTCCGCGCAGGAATAGCGCTCGCCGTCGACGGTGAATTCGCACATCCACCATTGGCTGAAGCAGCTCTGATTGATGCTGCCGTCTGCCGGCGGCGTATGTCCCCAGAAGAACACATATTTGAATTTCTGACCCGCGTTATAAGCCTTCCGCAGCTCTTCTATGTTGTACATCATCATATCCTCTCCCAGCTTCTCCGGTACAGCCTTGATGGGCGGTGACCGGCGTTCTCCGTATAATGGTCCGTCTCCTCGACGAGATGGGCCACCTTCCGCCGGAATGCGGCCTTCAGCAGCTCACGGTCGAGAATGACCTCGTATACTTGCTGCAATTCCGTCAAGGTGAACAGCTTCGGCATCAGATGCAGTGCAATGTCCGTATATTCGACCTTGCCCCGCAGCCGCTCGATGGCGCAGGCGATGATCTTCGCGTGATCGAAGGCCAGCCCTTCGTTGGAGACGATGGCATATTCGGTCGCATAGGCCGTATCCGTCGACGTGATCTTCCGTTCCACCACGGCGGTCAACATGTCGTCTCCGTTGACCAGCCTCAGCTCGTACTGCCGCGTCTTGATGAACCCATCCTCCAGCAGCTCCTTCGACTCCCGCAGCAGCCGGTACGAGACCTGGAACCAGGCGGCGTTGTCGGCGTCGTCCCCCGCCTCCACCTGCACCTGGCTGCTGTCGATAAGCGCCATATACGAGCAGCTCATCACCCACGTTCGCGGGTCGCGCCCGGGCTCGCTGAACGTATACAGCTGCTCCAGGTAGACGTTGTCCACGCCCGTCTCCTCCCGCAGCTCCCGCTGCGCCGCCTGCTCCGTCGTCTCCACAGGGCGGACGAACCCGCCCGGCAGCGCCCACTGCCCCAGAAAAGGATGCCCGCCGCGCTGAATGAGCAGGATGCGCAGCTCCTTCTCCGGCAGCTTGCGGTAATTGTCCTCCGCGGTATCCGTCACCGTGAAGATGACCATGTCCGTTGCGACCGACGGACGCTCATAATCCCCTGCGCGGTATTGCTCCAGGAACTCCCGTTCCGTCAGCCCATTGCGATCCCGCAGCTCCATTGTTCATCACCTGTTCGTAACTTTTTGATATTATCTACTTGATACTAACAACATACGCGATGGGGCGCGCTTTGTCAAGGTTGTCGTGGTTAGGGTTGAAAAACCAGCCCGTCTCCATAACAACGGCGAACAATGCGAGCATTCATATTAGCCATAAGATAAGGGGGGGAAACGATTGCTTACGCTATATTCTAGTGAAAGCAATCAACTCATTGATCTTTTGAGTCCAACGTTTCCAGAACATCTTTAATAATGCGGTAGATTAGTTTCTTTTCTTCCAAGGTTCGGTTATAAAGTAGTGAATTTACAATTTCCAGCAATTGCGCATCTTCCAGATTGGAAGATAACACGTCCATCTCGTGTAATTGAAACATTTCAGTAGGAGTAACATTGAGACCATGGATAAGCTTCTCCAGTGTTTCTATGGAAATATTCCGATCTCCCCGCTCAACAGAGCCTATATACGATGGATTGAGACCTGCTTTTTCCGCTAATTCTTCTTGCGTGAGATTATTTCGTTTCCTCAAATATCTTAATCTCTCACCAATCAACTTCAGCAACAAGGATTTACCACCTCTCTTTCAGGTTAGAGAAGCATCATACCTGAAAACAGAGTATTAAAGAAGTGATTTGTTTGATATCTGTTCATATATACACTAATATTAGGGATCAGTAATGTTAGTGAATGTGAACCCATTATGTTTAAGGAGGGTGAAAAGGAATGCATTATTTTAATGTGGTGGTATGCCCTGAAAAAAATAAGCTGCCTTATTTGCAAGGCAACTTTGTTCGACCGCATCTCTATTTATTTGAAGACCGCCCGACAGGGATTCAGGATGATGCTTACTCTCTCTCCTATAACAAAATGCAGCATTTTATTGCCACTACACCTCATCAGGCTCATATTAATCTTTATGCTGCCCGCATGGATTCGTTATTGAAAGGAGCCGTTGACGGCTTTGTTCATTATCGATCCCGTTCTAGCAGGAGATTGCTCGTATGGATGATCGATTCCCTGCAAAAGGACAGTAAGGCTTTGAGTTACTATCAGCATGCAATAGAATAAAGAATGTCCTCCGCTTATCGCCTAGGAAATCATGCCGGTATCACGAAACTCCTCTACGAAGCCGTTCAGCCAGTCTTCCGTGAAATCGAGCGCGCCCGTATCATTATGGATAAAGGCGACATCCAGACCCATCACCCACCATCTTCTGGTGATGACGAACAATTCTACCGCTGCTTCATCCTGCTCCGAGAACGCTCTGACCGACCGATACCCGGACAGAAGAGCATTCCACAGCTTCTCTTTATGCTCCTCTTGCTGCCGCTTCCGGGCGCGCACTTGAGCCAAGGTTATCCTTCTAAATCTTTTTCACGAATTCAGATTTTAACTTCATCGCTCCAAAGCCGTCGATTTTGCAATCAATGTCATGATCCCCCTCGACCAGGCGTATATTTTTAACTTTTGTTCCGATTTTCACAACGGATGAGCTTCCTTTGACCTTCAAATCCTTGATCACAGTTACGGAATCCCCATCGTTCAGCACATTTCCATTGGCATCTCGGATGACTCGTCCATCCTCGTTAGCTTCCGCTTCAGCCCCTGGCGTCCACTCATGTGCACATTCCGGACATACCAACAGATGTCCATCTTCGTACGTATATTCAGAATTGCATTGTGGGCAGTTCGGCAAATTAGACATAATTACATTAGCTCCAATCGTTATTAATATGTTTATATACTGGCATAGATTTCTCATATTGGCAAATTCATTGGACCCGACGATTACTTCATAAACGAAGAAAAAAAGAGCGGGATAATCCGCCCTAACGCAAGGTGCTTCACACATAAAGCGCTTGCTTGATGACATATAAAATAGTATTGGGATATGCGTCTGAAAAGGATCAAACCGGGCAATCTCATACGGTGTTCCTGCCGGATGGAAATGTGCATGAAATTTCATAATAAGATTGCCATTAGAATCATTCCAGTTGTAATAGTAGCTTTCAATTTCACCGTTTGCATCAATTATTTCATGGCATTGCAACTTCGAAAAATCACGGAATACAATAGCCTGCCTTACAGATCGTGGTTCAGAGGGGAGGCTGAACGCCCCGGGCCCGATTTCCAGAATAATATCATCGTATTCCATATTTAGAAATCGAAAACTGCTCTTTTTAATCCCTAAAGACATTGGCTTGTCTCGACAAAAAATATTTCCATGCTCTAGCGTCGGTTTCTTCTTCTACTGTCCAATTCTCTTGGAGCTTCCGACCAATCGTGTTTCTAAACTCCCCTTTGTACTTTTCTTCGTATAGGGCAACTTGGCGTGTCAGGAATTCTAGTTCGGTATCTTCCTTAACTGACCCATTTTCCTTATGCCACATTTCTACGACTTCCGAAATAGGAATCACTCCGCCAGAAGCAAGCCGAAACCGCGTATCTTCCGGAACACGAAGCTGCTTACCAGGATGATACGTAATTCCTTCAAACCGACCTTCTTTATGCCAATTGGTTATGGTGGTTTGACTTACTCCAAAATATTTCGCTAATTCTCCGGATGTGTAAGTTTTGAGCGATGTCGGAACATAGGACTTAGTTTGGATATCCTCCGTCGAAGTTTCGGCGATGGCAACACGATTACTAAGCTTCATGCTGAAACCTACTGTACCACTTCGGCACAATCAACTCGAAATGGTCATGATCATCCATGACTCTGTCGATCTTCATCATCATGGAATCCAGCTCCTCCGGCCGCACCTTCAGAATCCAAACAACGGATGAGATCAATGTCATGCCCAGATAGAGCGAATACAGCCGCCAAAATGCCTCGTCAGGCTCACTGTGATGATGATATCCCCGAATTTGCCCGACTGCAAAAGGCACGCTCACTTCGGCGCTGAACATCCCGACCTTCACGAAGTCATGAAGCGGATCTCCCCAGTCGCTTCGGTTGAAATCAATGACCCCCGAGAGCTTGCCGTCCTTCACGATGAGATTGCCGATGTGGTAGTCGTCATGCTGGAAGAGATTCGGCCTGTCCTGCATCAAGTGGAGGTGGCTGTCAATGAAGGTTAACAGCTTCTCCTCATGGTCTATCGCCACACCACAGCTGGCGTATTCCGTCCGGTACCGCTGATGCTTGGCGGCCATCCTGTCCTGCCAGGACTTCATGCTGTCCGGGCAGGCGACCTGATGGATCTTCTTCAACTCCTCGCCCGCTTGCACGCCAATCGCATACTGCTCGTTCTCGGTGAGGAGCGGCAGTTCTTCCGACGCCTCATTTCCCTCCACGTAGGAGACAATCATATACCCGAGCCGCTTATCAGGGAGGACGCCGATGTCAACCGGCCGGGAGCATGCTACCCCCTGTTCCTCCATCATGCTGAGCCTGTTAAACTCCAGCCTTTTGTTCGCATCTTGATCGATGCCATACGCCCTTAAAATATATTGAGGCCGGCCGCTCTGGCCATATACGATATACTTGCTGTCGCTGGAGTATCCCTTGTGAATCTGTTCGATCTTGGCGCTATCCCGCAGGCTGGTAATCCCGCTGCGGAACAGATCTGGTTTGTTCATCATATCCCTCACCTTCGTATCATCCTCCGTAGGTCTTCATTTCAACGAATCCAAATCTATCTCAGGTATATTTATTCGCGTCTGGGTGCGAAGACCCTTTCGCGGGCCGATATATATGTAGTAACAAAAGAAAACAGACATCTGGTAAGATGTGAGTAAGCTTGCTGAACAGAGGAGATTGATGATGGTGAGTAAAACCCCAAAGCAGTCACAACATGAAGTCAGCAAACAGGAACAACTGGTCTTGTTACTGAAAAAGGCCGGCTGGCATGAGGACAGGCATGTCGATATTTCGGGCTTTGAGCTCCGCTGCCAGGCTGAAGGCGTGGAGCTGTTCGACAGTGCGAAGCATTTCCTGCAAGAGTTCTCGGGCTTGGACAGCATGGTCTATTTCAAATATATTCATGATTGGCCCGATAGCCGCTTTTCTGATTCATGGTATGACTACACTTTTGATTTTCTTCCGGACGAGCTGGACGAAATCGCAAATTCCCACGATTATCAAGCAATTCTTGCTTTTGCCCAGGAGGACTGCTTCTGTCTGGGGGAATCCGGATATTATTATCCGGCCGTTGCAGCCATTGGGCGCTCCGGGAAGCTGTACTTCAAGCATGACTATGAGGACATGGTCCATGTGTTCGATTCCTTACTCCACAGCATGGAGCATGAGTTGAAGCATCTTGACCTCGTCACCGCTTCTTTGTATGAAAAAGCCTAACATCGTGCTGCTGCTGGCCCCTATTTCAAGCAAGGTCGCCTGAATGGATGGCGGTGCTGGGTTTGTCTTGCGCGATCGTTCTGAGGCTGGAAGCAATGAGGAACTGGGCTGAATAATACGTTATCATAATCAACGGCCCTGCGAAGACGATATCGGATACAAATCTATCCCACGCCAATATAGAGTCCGATACCGCGAACAAGACGCTGCCGGCCATCGCAAGCTTATTCCCGGTCATGATCGCAGACCAGGTCATGAAGGAAATGACGATAATATAGAGAAGCACAGCTGCAGCCAAGGCGTAATTATCGGCTTGAATCAGCGCTTGAATCAGATGCCAGCTCATGAACGAGGCATACGCCAGGATCGGAATGAGCATGAAGAAGCGAATGGCGGAGAAGCGCCATCTGCTTATAAATGCAGTCACATAGAACAAATGCCCGATGAGGAAGGCCGCAAGCCCTACGATGAACCAGACCAACAGTCCGTCGCCCAGCATACAGAAAAACAACCCGATCCCGATCATCCAATGGCAGCTCTTTCGTTTGGATGGCATTTGCAGATAGCCGTAGGCGATAATCAGCCACATCGGAATTAATTTGAACAGCAGCTTGACCGCTTGCGGCTCGTCAGGAATCACGAAAATATAAAGGACACCCATGACAGCGATAAGTGCGGGCAGCCCATACTTCACCAAAAGAACCTCTCCCTTCATGACATGTTCCATTGTATAAGCGATTCCGTATATCCTATTCTTCATGCCCACGGTAAATGTCTTGAGAGCAGGCCCCATCCCCGTTATGGGCACAAAAAAGGGAGTGCCTCAATAAAGGCACTCCGCAACCCGCTAACCTGTTCCTATTCGATTAATCCCGATTCGCGAGCTTGGCCAGGAGACGGACAATCTCGATGTACAGCCATACGAGGGTCACGAGCAAGCCGAACGCCCCGTACCACTCCATATATTTCGGCGCGCCCTGCTGCGCCCCCTCTTCGATGAAGTTGAAGTCCAGCACGAAGTTCAGAGCCGCGATAATGATGATGACGACCGAGATCCCGATGCCGATCGGGGTGCTGTCATGCAAATAAGGCACCGTTACGCCAAACATCCGAAGCACAAAGCTGAGCAGATAGACAATCGCAATTCCTGCCGTAGCGGCGACTACGCCGCGCTTGAAGCCTGCCGACGCCTTGATCATGCCCGTCTTGTAGGCAAGCAGCATGCCCATGAACACGCACATCGTCAGCAATGCCGCCTGGAGGGTAATGCCGTAGTACAATGATTCATAATTGGCTGACAGAGCCCCAAGGAACAACCCTTCCGCAATGGCATAGACAGGCGTCAAAATCGGCGCCGTCGAAGGCTTGAAGCTGATGATCAGCGCCAGAATCAGGCCGCCAATCGCTCCGCCTATCATATAAGGAAACATTTCGTACCCATTGAAGAACATAGTCCAAGAGATCACGGCTGCCCCCACGAGCAGCGCCAGCGTCATGAACGATTTGTTCACCGTCCCGCCGATCGTCATCGTCTCTTGTCCATTGTAATGTCCGCTATTCTCAAACGTGTTTTCGTTGAGCGTCGGATTTCCGCTGCGACCAATCAAATGAAAGAACCTCCCACTATGTATTTATACCTATATTAGCATATGTTAATATATTCCTCCACCTTGATTGTGAAACAGGATGCAATGATTCCGGCGAAGTTAGCGCTTGAATCACGCAGAGATGACACCTGTCATCAATATCTCTTTACACTTGTGAATGTTTTGTCACTCTTCTCACAACTACAATAAAACCACGCTAATCAATGTGAGAAGAGGGTGAGTACTGTGGAGCAACGCAAAGGGAGAATTCCCCTGCTTGATATTCTGCGAGGGTTCGCCATCCTGGGAACCCTTGGGACGAACATCTGGATATTCGCGCACTTAGGGGATTTATCTTATATTATGACGTACAATTATACCGGTTGGTGGAAGCCCGATGATCTGCTCAGGATGATCGTGTTATTCCTCGTGAACGGGAAGCTGCTTGGCTTGTTGACGATTATGTTCGGTGTAGGAATGGAATTAAAGTATCAGCAAGCGATACGCACAGGAAAAGCTTGGCCAGGAGTCTATATGTGGGTCCTCATCATCCTGTTCATGGAAGGCCTGCTTCACTTTACCCTGGTCATGGAGTTTGACATCCTCATGAGCTACGGCATCACTGGCATGATTGCAGCGTTCATCGTCCGAGGCGGTGACCGCCTCATCTCGATTACGATGAGAGCGATTGGCAGCGTCCATGCGGTCATCATCTTGGCCATCCTGCTTCTTTCCTTGATGGCACCCAATATATCGCTGGGCAGCTTCGATCATATCGTCACTCTTTATCAAGACGGTTCTTGGCTGCAGCAATTCCAATATCGGCTGTCTCATTTCCTGAAGCTTCGATTAGAAGTCATTTTCGTGATTCCCATGAATGTCTTTTTATTTTTGCTTGGCGTTCGTCTCATGCGCTTAGGGGTCTTTGCCCAAGATGAGAACGGCGAAAGACAGCGTAAAAAACTGTTGAAATTGGGGCTTTTTCTTGGTCTGCCGCTGAATCTGTTGATTTTTATTCCTGGGGGCGCCTTTGATCTGCCTGTGCGCTATTTATTTGCCCCATTCCTTTCCCTTGGGTATATAGCACTCATTGGAAAAATGATACAATATACGAAGTTGAACTGGCTTTGGCGTCTTCTTGAACATGCCGGGAAGATGTCTTTGAGCTGTTATGTCATGCAAAACATAATCGCTTCCGTCATTTTTTATGGCTGGGGCTTTGCTCTAGGCGGGAAGCTGAATTCCCTGACAATTATAGCGGTCTGGATTGGCATTTCCATCTTCCAGCTATGGTTTGCATCAACATGGCTTCGTGCCTTTAAGGCAGGGCCTATGGAATCAGTCCGTAGACGTGCACTGGGAATCTTCGAATCCAGATAACCCGACAACCGAACTGGAGGTCATCCATGATATTCAAGATTTACCCGAGAGATCAAATCAAGAATTATTTGCTCTTAGATGTGATCGCGATCGTGTATTTATTTTACATGGTTCTCAGTTCCAGTTCGAATCCGGGTCTTGTGGGAAGTCTCCTTCTTCTGCTTTCCTTTCTTGTTTGCTTTTATATCGGACTGTGGTATCGCAATGGGTATCTTCTAGCGGCAGTTCTAGCCGGTCTTGCTACAACTGCTCTGATCGGTTTGTACATCGACACGAACCTCTTGATATTTGGATTTATATTTGCCGACCTGATCGGAAGGTCGAAGTCCAAGTGGCATATTGGTATCGGGAGTGCCGCCATTGCCCTCATGTTTATCCTTGTTCATTGGGAGAGGACAGACAATTTTCTATTCCTGCCTATTATGATTGTCCAAATGCTTTTCCCTATCGTCATTTATATTACGGAAAAAGCCAAGCGCTTGCAGAGCAAGCTGGATGCAGCCAATCAACAGCTTGAAAAGTACATTCAACAGGAGGAAAGGCAGCGTATTGCGAGGGATCTTCATGATACGTTAGGGCAGACCTTGATGATGATTAAACTGAAATGCGAGCTGGCCAATAAATGGGTAGATAAAGACCCGCTGCAGGCCAAGGAAGAACTGAAGGATATACTGTACACATCGAGAATCGCCTTGAAGCAGGTGAGAGAGTTGGTTTCCGATATGAAGTTCATCTCTCTGGCTCATGAAATAGAGCATTCCCGCAAGCTGCTGCATACGGCAGGCATTGAACTTGAAATCGTGGAAATTGGAATGCCTCCCCTGATGGCTAGCGTAGAAGAAACGATGATTGCGCTCGCAGTTCGGGAAGCGGCGACCAATATTGTCAAACACAGTCAGGCAAAGCAATGTACAATCAAGCTGGAAACGGTGGACAATCTGTATTGTGTATCGATAACGGATGACGGAGTTGGCCTGCTGGATCAAGCAATCGGAAATGGAATTCAGTCGATGAAGGAGCGGATGCAAGCTCTTCATGGAACCTTCATTCACCTGGCGGGGGAACGGCTATTGCTATGCAGCTTCCGCTTCGCCAGCCTGGAAAGGAGAGTCCCGCAACATGATTCGAGTCGTCATTGCCGAAGATCAGCAAATGCTGCGCGGCGCCTTCGCCTCATTGTTGAAATTTGAACCAGATATTGAGGTGCTGGCTGAAGTGCCGGACGGGAAGCAAGCCTGGGAGGCGATACAGAAGCACCAGCCTGATGTGTGCGTGCTTGACATTGAAATGCCTCTCATCAACGGCCTTGAGCTGGCTGAGCAAATAAGAAATGCCGACTTGCCCTGCAAAATCATGATCGTCACTACGTTTGCCCGTCCCGGCTATTTACAAAAAGCGATCGAGGCTCAAGTGAATGGCTACTTATTAAAGGATGAACCGATTGATTATCTGATCGAGTCGATTCGCCGAGTCATGGCTGGGGAACGGGTGATCAGCACCGATTTGGCGGCAGCGCTCTTTATGAAAGAAGATAATCCGTTAAGCGAAAGGGAAGTTGAGATGCTGCGCCTCACCAAAGAAGGTATGACGACGAGTGATATCAGCAAGGCCCTCTTCTTAACGAAGGGTACCGTGCGGAACTATTTGTCCTCTGCGATTCAGAAGCTGGAAGCCGAATCGAGGCAGCAGGCCGTGAATATTGCCGATGACAAAGGGTGGCTCTAATTATATGCGGCAAGGGCCAGACGGGACAACGGGGGATGCGGAAAGCGGGGAAGAAGACGGGTAAGGCGGAGGAAAATCTGTGATGAGGAAGCGAAATCCTGCGTACAAGCAGGATTTTTCGCTATTTGAACCGCTAGTTGATGAGATTGCTGCAAAAAGACAGCAATTTGGGTTACTTTGGGGTTCAATCTATGGAGATGGCTGAAATTCCTGCAGTTTTGCAGGAATGCCTGTAACAGAATAAGCATCATAAGGAAATACTGCACTTTTACAGTTTTTTCGGCAAATCGAACTGCAAGAAGCAGACGTGCGGATCATGGAATCGGGATAGACCACTCAAGGACGAACACTCTTGCATGACAATAAACGAAAGCCCTCTTGCCAGAGGGCTTTCGCCGCGATCCTGCTACTGAATACCAGCGCCATCGATTATAATGAAAGAAGAGCAGCTCATCTTCTGCCCGGAACTGGAAAACATATAATCCAAGCCATAGACAACAGAGGAGAAGACAGACATGACAGAGACAGCAGATTGGAAAAACGGCGCCCGCGGGCATAAATTTGTCGCTTCCTTCAGCGGGGGGAAAGACAGCACACTGGCATTATATAAAGCGATGCAGGTTGGAGAAGCCACCGGCCTTATCGTCATGCTAGAGGAAGAAGGGCAGCGCTCCCGCTCCCATGGCATGCCGCCCGAGGTGATACAAGCCCAAGCGGAAGCTATCGGCTTGCCTGTATATACGGCCGCTACGAGTTGGGCGGATTATGAGAAGAACTTTATGATCCTGTTGGCCACAGCGAAAAGCGAAGGAGCGGAAGTGTTGGTCACCGGAGACCTGGATGTGCCCGCGCATGGCTGCTGGCATGACAGGGTAACGCAAAATGCGGGCCTAAAGCTGGGGATGCCCCTCTGGGAGATGGATCATCTGGAGACGGTCCGGCAGTTTATCGATCTCGGCTTCGTCACGATGCTAGTGACCGTGAATTTATCGTTAGCCATGCGGGAGGACGACTTGGGCCGATTGCTGACCCACGAGTATGTGGAAGAGCTTCTCGCCCGCGGCATCGATCCTTGCGGAGAAGGCGGCGAGTTCCATACGACCGTCATTGACGGGCCAATTTTCAGACAACCCATCCCCGTCCGTAAAGGTGAGATGGTTAGAAACGGAGAATATGCGTTTTTGCCTTTAGAGCTGGATAAGCCTTGAGACAAAAGTGACGAAAGAGCCGGTAAGGCAAGCGGCTGCCCCTTGGAACCTACCGCGAGGCAGCCGCTTATTAACGCATGTGCGCTAGCTGGTTTTCCCTATGTGAAGCGATGGAAGCCGCCATACCATTCATCGGCCCCTATCATGTCTTCCCAGTTCGCCTCCCCGGTCAGAACTTGCTGCCCCAGATCAGTAAGGCGAACCACGCATAGGCGAAAGGACGGTACGGAATCATGATAGTCCGGAAATGCGGTCAGCCCTTCGAGTTGCAGCAACGGAGAAGGCTCTTCCGACATTTTCTTTAATCGGTACCAGTACTTCAGATCACCCATTCCGAGCACATGCAATCGGTCCCCCACCTGCTTGAATAGCTCATATGGATGATCAATCCCTTCAGACACAGCTTCTAACGTGACCTGCTCAATGATCCCGATTCCATTACGCTCGGAAGGAATTCGGGCCAGATGCGCCTCGAATGCGTTCCGCAATATTGTTTACATCCGTATAAAGACTTATAATCAAATGAATCAAGCATGACGGCGATCTTCACCCTATTGAACGCTCATCTTTACATAACTTTGGCAATATGCACCTTAACGGATGGTCTGCAATGAATTTGATAGAGGGCAGCAAATATCCGTTTTGCAGACACCTTTCTATGGAATCATCCAATAGACCATTTTCGTAAAGGAATAAGTGCTATATGTTCCCACTCATTGAGCCTGTGCCCAAAATAAATAAAATTTCCCCTAAATATCGAAATATAGCCTTGCTAATCTTGATTTTCGGCGGTCTCCTCTGCCTGCGATGGGCATGGTCCGAGCTATTTCCTACATCGGGAGAACATCGGGCAGTTAATGGCGTAATGGATTTACGCGGTATCGATTTGGAGACATCGCCCCCCTTCTATTTGGACGGCGAATGGCATTTCTACCCTAATCAATTCATCTCTTTTCCGGACTTGCAATCAGAGGATAACCTGCATCGTAATATACAGATTCCAGGAGATTGGGGGAGCGCGGTGAACCCGGGTTCCGGTACTTCGTACGGGTACGGAACGTACCGGCTGCGCATTCTGATCGATCCGCTGGACGAGCCTGTCGCGCTCTGGCTCCAGGGGATTCAGGCTTCTTCGCAAGTGGAGATAAACGGATCGGACAAATACGGCGTCGGGAAACCTGCCGCGGCCGAGAAAGATTACTGGCCCAAAAGCGTCTCTTACACCGCTACCCACTCTGAGAAAGGGACAACGGAGCTTGATGTGCTTATTCACGCGGCCAACTTCGATGAACCTTTTAACGGCGGTCTTGTACGCTCGATTCGCTTCGGCTCTCAGGCCTCCATTGACTATGTGCGTTGGTATTCTATCGGATTTCAGCTAGTGACATTCGTTGTGCTGCTGCTGCACGGTATGTATGCCTGGATCCTCTACCTATTCAACCGTCAAGAACGGGCTTTGTTCATTACGTTTCTGTTAATGCTGACCGTCGGCATCGCGGTACTGATCGGTCATGACAACGTGCTGCAATTATGGCTTCCAATCAACTATACGTGGGCGATCAAGATCAAGCTGATCGCTCTCCTGTGGCAAAACTACTTTATTCTTGTTATTTTCAGAAGATTTGCTTCGGCTTCTTCGGGGAACGTATGGCTGCGTGCATACACCGCGGCAATCGTTTGCTTTACTGGGTTTCTGCTTGCCGTTCCCGCTTCATGGGTCTACGGCGCAGTGCATTTCAACCTGTTTATTGCCTTTTATCTCTTTTCGTTCGCTTGGTTTTTTTATATCGTAGGAACGATGATCTTCAAAAGGCAGGGCGACAAGGACGTCGTGTTTCTGCTGCTCTCCGCAGCGGGCATGATATCCAACTTATTATGGGGCATCGTGGAGTCGGTTAAAGAGGTTACGACCGTCTACTATCTCATCGATATTCTGGTGGCCATTATCGGATTTTCGACGTATTGGTTCAAAAAATATATCCATAATGCCAAGGAGAACGCCAAGCTGAACGAACAGCTCAAGGAAGCCGATCAGCTGAAAGACCAATTCCTGGCCAATACGTCGCATGAACTGAGAACGCCGCTGCACGGGATTATGAATATCGCTCAAACCGTGGTAACGAAAGAGAAGGAAAAGATGAATGCAAGCAGCGTGAAAGATATGGAGCTGCTGATCACGATCAGCCGCCGCATGTCGCATATGCTAGGCGATCTGCTCGATGTCGCGCTTCTCAAAGAGCACCGCGTCGTGCTGCAGCAAGAGCCGCTGCGGATTCAATCGCTCGTTCCCGGCGTCATCGCGATGCTGAAATTTCTGACCGAAGGCAAGCCCGTCCAACTGCAGATGGATATCGACGAATCGCTGCCTCCCGTAACGGGGGATGAGAAAAGGCTTGTGCAAATTTTGTACAACTTATTGCATAACGCCCTCAAATATACGACGGAGGGAACGATCGCCGTTTCCGCCCGGACAAGGGGCAAGCATGCCGTCATCCATGTCTCCGATACCGGACTCGGCATGGATGAGGAGACCCAGGCGCGGGTGTTCCTCCCTTATGAGCAAGGCTCTCCTGGAATCAGCGATGGGAGAGGAATTGGACTCGGATTGAGCATTTGCAAGCAATTGGTAGAATTGCACGGCGGCATATTGACCGTTCGCTCCGAGCTGGGCAAAGGCTCCGTTTTTAGCTTCAGTCTGCCATTGGCTGACCGGTCGTCTCTTCCGCTGTCACAGGGCCCTGTTCATCCCGGTCAGCGAACAGACGGGACAGGAGTCGAGCCGGCCGGGTTTACCTTTGCCAATCCGACAACCGGCGAATTGGCGGCCACCGTACCGATCCCGCCGCTGTTGCAGGACGGGAACATCCATATTCTTGCCGTGGATGACGATCCGGTGAACCTGAATGTGCTGGTTGGAATCCTGTCGACGGAACCGTATACGATCACCACCGTCCAATCGGCCCGCGAAGTATTGGAGCTTCTGGGGACACAGCAATGGGATTTACTGATCGCCGATGTCATGATGCCCCACATGTCCGGCTATGAGTTGACACAGAGAGTAAGAGAGCATTATTCCGTATCCGAGCTGCCGATCCTGCTCCTTACCGCTCGCAGTCAACCAGCGGACATCTATACCGGTTTCTCTGCGGGAGCCAACGATTATGTGACGAAGCCAGTAGACGCTCTCGAGCTGAAATCCCGCATCAAGGCCCTGACTACATTGAAGCAATCCATTAATGAACGATTACGCATGGAAGCGGCCTATCTGCAAGCGCAGATCCAGCCTCATTTTCTGTTCAACACGCTCAATTCGCTGATGGCGCTAAGCGTGATCGACACGCAAAAAATGCGCAAGCTGGGCAATGCGTTCGCGTCCTTTTTACGGATTAGCTTCGATTATCTCAACACGGGGGAAATGGTCGAACTGTCACGTGAATTGGAGCTTGTCCAAGCCTATTTATACATTGAGAAAGAGCGGTTCGGAGACCGGCTGTCTATCGCCTGGGAGGTTGAGCCCGACATCGACGTGTTCCTCCCTCCGCTCTCCATTCAGCCACTGGTCGAGAATGCCGTCAAGCACGGCCTCCTCAGCCGCAATGAGGGCGGCACGATTCAGCTTCGGATTACTCGCCAGGAAGGCTTCACCCTGATTGAAGTCACCGATAACGGCAGCGGCATAGATCAGGACAGGGTAGCCCATCTGTTGAGCCCGACCATGAAAGGAAAGGGCGGAATCGGGCTGGCTAACACGAATCGAAGATTGATTCAATTGTACGGCCGCGGCTTGTCTATTATGAGCCAGCCGGATGAGGGAACAACCGTATCGTTTGTCATTCCGGATAAACAACATTAATAGTGTATAAGGAGCCCGTCGTGAACCGTCTCTGTCCTGCTGCAGGCCAGGGACTTCAAGGCTGGTTACTTGCACGGCAAGATTGATAACCCAGGAGGTAACAACCATCTTATGATCAAAAAATTGTTAAAGTGGCTGGCCTGGGTCGTGCTCACGCCCGTTGCTGCGCTTGCCATTTTTCTCATCTATATGACAGCGGTTGATTATAAGCCCCCTGCTCAAGTAGAACTTCTATCCAATAATAATACTGCCTCTACGCTGAAGCAGGGTCAGCCGTTCACCGTCACGACATTCAATCTCGGCTACGCCGGTCTCGACAAAGGACAGGACTTCTTCATGGACGGCGGAACGAAGTCCCGCTCCAGCAGCAAGGAACAGACGGAAGCGAACCTGAAGGCTATTGCAGATTTTCTAAAAGGCACCCGATCCGATTTGTATATCTTGCAGGAAGTAGACGTTAATTCTTCACGCAGCAATCATATTAACCAGGTCCAGATGATTAGCGATAACCTGCCGGGATATAGCAACACATTCGCCTATAACTATAAGGTGGCATGGGTGCCCGTGCCGCTGACTCATCCGATGGGCGCGGTGCAGAGCGGATTGCTGACATTATCCACGTTCTCCAGCACCTCGCATACCCGCTTCGATCTGCCTGGCAAAGAGAGCTGGCCAGTGCAGCTATTTGAACTGGATCGTGCATTTATCGAGAGCCGATTGCCCGTCGATAACGGCAAAGAACTCGTCTTGCTCAACCTGCATTTATCGGCCTTCGACAAGGGCGGCACTATCCGCAAACAACAGCTCGACTTCCTGGCGGACTATATTCATCAAGAAATGAAGAAGGACAACTATCTCATCCTCGGCGGAGATTGGAACCACTCCTTGCCGGGAACCGATCACAGCCGCTTTCCCTCGCAGCAGGAATGGCCGGAGTGGCTGCAGCCCTTCCCCGATACCTTCGCTCCGCCTGGGTTTCAATGGGCGGTAGACCCGAGCACGCCTTCCGTCCGCACGCTGGACAGCGCGTATCGGCCAGGGATTAACTTCCTCGCTGTCATCGACGGCTTCCTCGTCTCTCCGAATGTCGCAATCGTTGATGTGGCCGGACACGATCTGAACTTCGAGAACAGCGATCATAACCCGGTGACCGGGAGATTTATATTGAAATAAGCCTGATAAAAAAGAATGCCAGCGCTTCTAATGTTCGGAGACGCTGGCTTTTTTGCGGTTCTGATAGGCGTTGGTGGAACAACAACAGTTGGATAAGTTAAATAACACTTCCCCTTCTATTTTGCCTATGTACAAAAAAGAATGAGACTCTTTAACTTTAACACTTATATCCAATTCATCCAGCGGTGGGAGCTTTTAAAAGAGTTAAATCATGTCGCCCGTTCCTCTTGAAAAAAGTAGCGGTTATGCCGATGATAGAGGAAAAGAAGGGGGAAAACCTATGCCTTCAGCACTGCTGGTGATAGCCAGTATTATCGGTTTTGCTTTTGCACTTAGTCTGCCTCGCGGCAATACGAGCTTCTCTATCTTCTTGCTGCTGGCAGCATGTACGGTCGGTCTGTATGGTCTGTTCATCTACATCGATAACAAGCGCGGCGCAAAAATGAATGCATGGCTGCTGTCTAATGCCGCTCTGATTCGTCAAGACGGCGCTCACTATAACGGCATCCTCATCGACAGCCAGACCCAATTTATGCAATATGAAATTTGTTTCTCCTGGATCATCGTCTCCTATCGTACCAAGTCCAGCTACTATGTGAGCGGCTACCATCCCACTCCACTGCTTAATTTGCTATTTTGCAGCTTTATTTGCGTCTTCGGCTGGTGTTCGTTGCCCTTTGGGCCCGTGTATGCCTTGCATTCGCTCGGCAGCAATATTTTAGCCCGCCCCAAGCCGCTGAATACGGTCCTGCAAGAACTTCGCGAGTACCGCGGGTAAAAAGAGAGACCACCGCAACTGAAGAGGATCGCGATGTAGTGGCACCTGAAATGAACGATGATGTTATGGATCCTGCCGCATTTGATATCGGGATTTATGAAGAGGAACAACAAAATTCATAAACAACAGAATGGTGTTAGGTAAATAAGGAGGGAGCAGGCATGTTCATTGGTAAAAATCTAGCCAATTTACGGATCATGCATGGATATTCGCGAAAGCAGCTCTCCGAAATGTTAGGTGTTACAGAACAAGCCGTCTGGCAGTACGAGAACGCTTATACATCTCCGAAAATGCAGATCGTGAACGAATTGAAACGAATTTTTAGCGTAAAAAGTAAATACTTTTATACGGAAGACATGCTTGCACGGTACATGACGCCTGCCAATGTCGACGTAATGAACATCGCATATCGTTCAAAAGTACTGAATGTCATTTCGAAAACGCAGGCAGAAGCGAAGCATGTTGAATATTTAGATGCTTTTGTCAACTATGTAACGGCCAAAGTCAGCCTTCCTACCTTAAAAATTATTAAGTTAAGGGACGAGGTTATTGAGTATTTAAACCATACAGGTGACGACAGATCTACTCAAATATATCATGTCGCTCATTTAGCGCGAAAAAGGCTCGACTTACCGAATTCTAATAATGATGATCTCGTGTTCCTGATCGAAAAGAGCGGAGTGTTCGTTTTTGAGAAGGCGATTGGCGAGGAGATTGATGCTTATAGCCTCTGGACCCAAAACGATCGACCCTATATCATTTTGGGTAATATGAAACGATCGGCTGTTCGGAGGAACTTCGATATCGCACATGAATTGGGTCATTTGTTGCTTCATTATCGCCTTGAATTCGCTAACTTAGATCGGAAAGAGCACAAAATGATTGAGAATGAAGCGAATATATTTGCCGGAGCATTATTACTGCCGGAAGACGACTTCGCATTTGATATGAAGGATGTATCCCATATCACGAATCCAGATGATTATTTAGATTTGAAAGAGAAATGGAAAACTTCGTTGCAAGTGTTGGGATATAGGGCAGCTAATCTTGGGATCATCGAACCCAAAGATCATCGGAACTTTTACGCGGCAATGCACCGGAAAGGTTATTTAAAAGTTGAACCGCTTGATGATGTCATTCCAATCCAGAAACCAATGAAAATCAAAACAATCATTGATCTGGTTTCAAAAAGGGGGCTCTTGGATATTGGTCATATGATTGAAAACGATTGGAAAGTAGAAGTATCCTTCTTTCATCATTTGACAGGAATCGCTCCAAGCTTTTTTAATAAGTACATGACGAGAAACTTGGATTTCGGATTCGACAATGTTACCAAAATATCTGAGCGTATTTCTACAGATAAAATATAAGTGATCATCCCCTTCAAGCAGTCACTCAAAAGAGGCCTCAATTCCTTATGAGGAAACGAGTACACCTGAAGGGGATATTGACAATGCGATTCATGTATTCCAGGAGACTAATTCATTTTTTCCTTTTGCTCGGTCTACATCACAGGCTGCAGTTCACTGTTGAGACCAAGCGTCCGCGCTTTTGAAGTACGAATGTCATGGATAAGCTCCGGATTTTCCACGAGAGACACGCCATAAGAAGGGATCATTTCTTTTATTTTCGGTTCCCACTCTTTCAGATGCTGCGGGAAGCATTTTTCGATGACCTCCAGCATGACGGAAACGGCGGTAGAAGCCCCCGGAGAAGCGCCGAGCAAGGCGGCTATCGATCCATCGGCGGCACTGACGACTTCCGTACCGAATTGAAGCGTTCCCTTACCGCCAGCAACCGTATCTTTGATGACTTGCACGCGCTGGCCCGCCACCAGTAGATCCCAATCCTCGCTTTTGGCGTTCGGGATAAACTCTCGCAACTCTTCCATGCGCTTCTCCTTGGATAACAAAACTTGCTGGATTAAGTATTTTGTCAACGAAAGGTTTTTTGCGCCCGCGGCCAACATCGTCAACACATTATTCGGTTTTACCGAACCTATCAAATCAAACATGGAACCGGTTTTTAAGAATTTTGGCGAGAAGCCGGCAAACGGCCCAAAGAGCAGCGATTTTTGATTATCGATAAATCTGGTATCAAGATGCGGAACGGACATTGGAGGTGCGCCAACCTTCGCTTTACCATATACTTTGGCATGATGCTGTGCTACCACTTCCGGATTATTGCACACCATAAATAACCCGCTTATCGGGAATCCTCCAATATGCCTTCCTTCAGGAATACCGCATTTTTGAAGCAAAGGAAGACTTCCTCCCCCGCCGCCGATAAAGACAAATTTAGCAGTATGGCGTTCAACTTCGCCGCTATCATTCCGTACTTTCAATTCCCATAAGCCATCGCTAGTACGTTTCATATCCTCAACACGATGTTTGTAATGGATATCGACGTTTTTATTCTTTAAGTGATCGAATAATATGCGCGTTAAAGCGCCAAAGTTGACATCTGTGCCGGATTCGATTCTTGTTGCCGCTATCGGTTCATTCAGGGTCCGGTCTTTCATTATAAGAGGAATCCATTCCATCAATTTTTCCGGGTCATCGGAAAATTCCATCCCTTGAAACAGGGGGTTGTTTGATAGCGCTTCAAAACGTTTTTTCAAAAACGCTACATTCTGCTCCCCTTCTACTAAACTCATATGAGGCAAAGGCATGATGAAGTCTTGCGGATTCCGAATCAGATTGCTGTTGACAAGATAAGACCAAAACTGCAGGGAAACTTGAAATTGTTCATTCACTTTGATCGCTTTGCTAATATCGATGGCCCCATCCGGCTTTTCGGTTGTGTAATTCAGCTCGCACAGCGCAGCATGCCCCGTTCCCGCATTATTCCATTCGTTAGAGCTTTCCTCTCCTGCGCTTGCCAGCTTCTCAAACACGGTAATTTCCCAGTACGGCGCTAATTCCTTCAACAATGTCCCCAAAGTCGCACTCATGATTCCAGCACCAATTAAGATAACGTCTGTTTCGGTTTGTCTGCTGCTCATTTTTACCGCCCTTATACGCTGATATTTGAAGAAAAGATGTAGTCGCTCCTGCCTGCTCCCCCTAACACAGCAAGCCGGAACGTGATCGGAATCATATACCTTTTCTATTATTGCCTGATCATAGTATACCACTATCATTGAAAGATTAAGATATTTACTATTATATGACAGTTACAAAGTAAATAAAAGCCAGTAAATTTCAGTGAGGCTTTTGCGGTAAAGGAGTGAGCAACCAGACCGTTAACCTGCAGGAGGTTAAATTCTACTCATAGACCTACTTCTTCTCTGTAGCAAAATAAAGTAGGGCAACGATCGGAAAAGCTATTCCAATCCATAACGCGGCACTCCATCCTCTCGTGGCGTATGCCCACCCCCCAATTGCGGATCCGATGGCACCGCCCAAAAAGAAAATAGCCATGAAAAGCCCATTCAGGCGACTACGAAATTCCGGATTCAACGAAAAGAGCGCGCGTTGTCCGAGCACCAGATTTGCGGATACGCCGGCGTCCAATAATATGGCCGAAACGACGAGAACGGCTATTCCGATGGGTGAACCCGTACGGATCATAAGCGGTAACAGAACAGAAATGACGACAGTAACGAGTGCAATCCCTGTTGCGGGTCTAGTCCAGCCGCGATCGGCCAATCGCCCTGCGACGGGCGCTGCTATTGCACCCGCAACTCCGACAAGCGCGAACAACGCAATGGCCTTCTGGGAAAAATGAAAGATCGGGCTAGATAACAGTAACGGAGCTGTTGTCCAAAATAAGCTAAAAGTCGCAAACACACATGCATGATATGCAGCCCGACGGCGTAAAATTGGAGTTGTTCGCAGCAAGTGCCACATCGAACCGAGTAGAGCTCTATAGTGTGTGTCTGTAGAAGGCTTTCTTGCAGGTAACACCTTCGACAGTACGACAGCCAAAATAATAACAGCTGTGGCAGACAAAGCGAATACGGCATGCCAGCCAAAGAAGTCGGCTACCAGGCTCGACAAAGGACGCGAGAGCATGATTCCAAGTAACAAACCACTCATGACGTTGCCGACCACACGACCGCGTGAAGATTCGGATGCAAGGTATGACGCAAAAGGTACGAGTACTTGCGCAGCCACCGACCCTAACCCGATTACAAACGAAGCGGCTAAGAACAACACGGCTTGTTTCGATACTGCAGTGATTGCAAGGGCAACCGCTGTGAGAAGTAAAGAGACGACAACCAGCCTTCGATTTTCAACAATATCTCCCATAGGTACGATAAATAACAAGCCGACTACGTAACCAATCTGCGTTAACGTCACGATAAAGCCAGAACTGTTTGCGGACAGCCCGATTGAAGAACTGATTACCCCAACCAAGGGCTGCGCATAGTAAAGATTAGCCACAATGATACCGCATGCGGCAGCCAGAAGTATGGTTAACCATGTCGGGATATCTTTCTCGGTTGATTGTTTTTTTAAAGCATTCATTTTAGGGCAGCTCCTTATATAGAAATATAATGTTCTACGGTGTGTAATTTCATTGCTTATCGGATATTTACAAGTTCATTCAACATTCTCCTCATGTTAGTTCCTCCTTCTTCGCATTTTTAAATACTGAACGTATAGTTTATAAATTTTATAACAAAATAATATACTGAACGTTTAGTTTTGTAAATAGGTAGTTTCAGCTTTATTTTTTGTTCATAATTGGTATACTGAACGTATAGTTTATTTTTATCGGCTAAGATATGTATTGACGAAAGGTGATGATTACAATGAAGGGCAAAAGAGGCAGGCCGCGTAATGTAGAGGCTCAAAAGTCTATCCTTTCCGCATCTTATGAGTTATTGTTGGAAAATGGCTTTCAAGCCGTCACCGTTGATAAAATTGCCGAACGTGCTCAAGTTAGCAAGGCCACAATTTATAAATGGTGGCCTAACAAGGCTGCCGTGGTCATGGATGGTTTCCTGCATGCCGCCACGGCCAGATTGCCCGTGCCTGATACGGGTTCGGCATTGAATGATATTCTAATTCACGCCACGAATTTAGCCGGTTTTTTGATAAGTCGCGAGGGGACCATCATTACGGAGTTATTAGGAGAAGGGCAGTTTGATTCGGGATTGGCGGAGGCCTATCGAGCTCGATTTTTCCGTCCCCGCCGACTTGAGGCAAGAAGTCTTTTGGAGAAAGGGGTCCAACGCGGGGAATTGAAAAAAAATCTCGACATTGGCATATGCATTGATCTCATTTACGGGCCGATTTTCTATCGCTTGCTTGTGACAGGCGAAACGTTGGACGAACCCTATGTGCAACATCTAGTAACAAACGCATTTGAAGGAATCCGTTCTACCTGAGTCGCATTTATCACAACATCCAACGAATATCGAACAAACATTTAGATGGTTTCATGTGCTATCCATGAACAGTCCCAAAGCCTTTGCGCTCCATGCGGTGGGATCAGTGCCGGGCAGGAACGTAGAGCGCCTTGGCCGGAGACTTCTTTCCCGCAGCTTTGGCGCTTTCGTTATCGATCGAAGTTCCACCCGCAGCGGGCGTATCGGCTCTTGGCTGGCGTGCTTTTTCGCGAGCTTAGACCTACAAGGACCAAACTCCAATATTTAGTGGTCTTACGGGTTGCATGCGTGGAATTCTTGAGTTATCGTTTCCCGTTAGCTTAACAAATATCTAAACTTGTAGGTCATTGACCAAAATTTCGCCCTACCCCGCCAACTTTCCATATCGCATTATGGAGAATGATGGGTGTACCTGTCGATCTCATGCCCCCCTCAAACCAATTACTTGAATGAGCATACATACCCTCCGTCTCAACGATTGTCATTATCAATGAAGTACGCCCTCTCCATTACAAATTCCACAGCTTCAATCATTCGATAACTAAAGTCCCAGTGATTAACCGGCAACACCTCCATATTTCCTGCATATTTATAGATCAGCTCGGCAAAAAGGCCGCTTCCCAAGAAACACGGAAACGTTGGCCCCAAGTAATGGCATTAAGGAGGTGTTTTCAATAAAGACGAAATATGTAAGAGAGTTTTTCTTTTTCCCCGATATCTGCATCATGAGCGGAATCTTCCTGGTCAGCTTTGGCTTTCTGATTCCAAGCCTCACAACCATCGGACCCTGGGTTGCTTTCGCCATAGGCATGGGCGCTTATGCCGCTACCGAGTATTTCACGCACCGCTTCCTTTTTCACCTAAGAACTCCGAAGAACCCCTTCTTCTTAAAATTACTTAAGCGTTTACATTATGATCATCACTCCAATCCAAATGACCTGCATTTATTGTTTCTGCCTTTGTGGTACACTCTGCCGAATATCCTCATCGCGGGAACCATTGCCTACTTTATTTCAGCAAGCCTCGTGATTGCAAATGCTTTTATCGCTGGAGTGATCCTGTTCCTCTTGTTTTATGAGTGGAAACACTATATCGCACATCTTCCGATTACCCCCGTCACCTCATGGGGCCGTTGGATGAAGAAAGTCCATTTATGGCATCACTTTAAAAATGAAAATTACTGGTACGGTGTTACAAACCCGGTCTTTGATCTCGCATTGGGAACCTTTCAGGACCACAAAAATGTTGAGCTAAGCCAGACTGCCCGCAACCTTGAACAACGCGATAGTAAGAAACTCGAACTGTAAAGAAAAAACAACCCGCCAAACGCCAAAGTTTGCGGGTTGCTTCTATAAGCGGTAATCGCATTTTTCTTCTGAGGCAGCCTCATGGAAAATCCATCTCGTCATCAATGACGCGAAACATTTCCCTAGTCCGCGCCGGGTACCGGGCGTCCAGTTCCTCCCCCTGTTGATTCGGTAAATTTGAGAGAATTCATTAACTCGAAGAAGTATTTTGGTTCATGAGTCTGATAGAGATTGAACCATGAATGTAATGTTTCCGGTGCAAATACATCCAGCACCTTCAACACATGCAGCGTAAATTCCAACGGAGCTATTCCTGATGCCGTAACTAAATTCCCATCAGTTACTGCTGGTTCCATTTCATAATATTTTTCTCCAGTATAATTGGGACAGATCATTTTCATATATTCTAGACTGTTGCTTGTATGCCTTCTTGAGTTTAGCAATCCCATCTTTGCAAGTCCCACTGTTGCACCACAAATCGCCGCAACAACAGTACCTTCTTTTAAAGATGCAGAAGCTTTTTTCAATAAAGGTTCGTGAATTGCTTCTGTCCAAGTATTTCCGCCCGGAAGAACTAAAACATCGGTACTTTCCAAAATACACTCATCAAAAGAAATACTAGGCAGTATTTTCAATCCTCCCATTGTAGTAACAGGATTTTTATCAATGCCTACAGCAACCACCTCTAAAGGCACTAATTCTTTTTTAAAATACCTTCCCGAGTTGAGTTCCGCAATTAAATAACCTACCTCCCAGTCTGACATCGTATCAAATACATAAAGATACACTTTTCTTGTATGCATAACAGCACTCCTTTTGTAAGGGATGAATCGATATACCCTAATATAAAAAAACTTTACTGACATCCTCCGTCAGTAAAGTTTTTAAGCTTGATAATAATCAATTAACTCATATAGAACCTCAATAAGTTTTTGCTTCAAACTTAGTGGTTCAATGACTTGAATAGATTTACCGTAAGGTAACAGTAAATACGGTACATATGTATGAATTGCTTCTTCTTCAAGTAGAAATACAGCTTTCTTTGAAGTTCGTTCTTTGAAATGATGCCCTAAAAACCAATGCTGGCATAAATTATCCAACGCACTGGTCGTACCGCCAACAACTAATGGCATAAGTCCTTGCTTATCTGCTGTTTCTGGAAGCAGGCTTTTCATAAAAAATTCACCGGCCGAAAAGGACGTTGGACGATTGAAGGTAATTTCTGTTTGAATAATACTGCGAATTCGCCCTACTCTAAAACTGCGGACTTCATTCCTCAGATGGCAAAATGCAATGACATACCAGTTATTATTCCAATAAATCATTCCATATGGATCAACCATCCTGCGCTTGGATTGCTCTTCACGATTTGTATGATATTCAATTTCTACAGATGATTCGTTTACTATACCTTGCTCCAATTGCTTCAATATTGGCTCCATAGATGATTTTCCAGTTGGACTTATGACTTCAAGCCCTTTTAAATGTTGCTTAATCCTTCTTTCCTGCTCTTGATTTGAATACATTGTTAGCTTTGATGTCGCTCGGTCTAATGCCTCTCCTAAAAAGTAGCCAGCTTCTTGGGCAAAAACAGCAGCATGAAGTAATGCAGTTTTCTCATCAACATCGAAAAGAAGAGGACTTTTAATAAAATTATTCAACAGGGTATACCCCCCATGATGACCTGTGTCCGATATAATCGGGACACCACTGGCAGAAAGCGCATCAATATAACGGTAAACCGTCCTTATATTAATCTCTAACTTTTCAGCTATTTGTTTTGCAGTAATTTTCCTGCCTGAATTCAACATCCATAGAATCGCCATCATATTATCAATTTTAGACATAATGCTTTACCTCAATTCATTTTGCTTAACACATTTTGATACCGCCAACCACCTACCACATAAAATGTAGACCGCTTATGTATGCGGTGTTGATCTTCCCTTCCACTTCTCCTTCAATGCTTTCAAATCCTCTACGAAGAACCTTAGTAAATTGGGTCTCCTTCTTACGGCAAGCGGGTGATAGGTAAAGCTGATCGGGATACCCTGAAACTCGTGCCAGTTCCCTCGCAATTCCTTGACACTCGCATTCTCCTTCTGTGGGAATATTGCTTCCGCCACGACATTCCCAAAACCAAATAATACCGACGGCTGCTTCTGCAGGAGCTGTAATTGTAGATGGGGAAGACATGCTGTTCTGGCCTCAGGTTTATTATAAGCACGCATCGGTCTGCATTTAAGCAAATAGGTGACATAAACCGAGTTCGTATCGATACCCGCTTCCCTCAAGCCGAGTTGGAGTGTTTCCCGGGTGCCGCACAAAAACGAATTTCCTTCCCGATCCTCGCGGGCTCCCGGATTATCCAGGATCAACATAAGCTTGGCTTTCGGATTTCCTTCACCCCAGATAACACGAGTCCGTTGCTTGGATAGCTCGCAACATTCACAATGCTGAAGGGCTTCGGGCGCTTGTTCTTCAGGCAAGATGACAAAGGGATGGTCCATTTCCGTGTCATACAGCTCCTTCCTTTCTTTCGCACGCAATGAATTCATTATCCCCCACCCAGAGCAAAAACTTGCCTTTCTTTAGGATACGGTTCCCCTGACTTATCTTGAGCGACGGCAATTTACTTGAATCAGCATTCCCAGTGTTCCCAGAATAATGGCAATAAGGAGGTATTTTGAATGCAGACTAAATATGTAAAAGAGAGAGTTTTTCTCTTTCCACGATTTATCCATGAGATGAGGAATCTTCCTGGTTAGCTTTAGCTCTGCTTCCGAGCCTGGCAACCATTGGATCATGGATTGCATTAGCCAGAGGCATGGCCGATTATGCCGATGCCGAGTATTTACGCATCGCTTCCTTTTTACATATAAGAACTCCGAGTCCATTTATGGCATCACTATAAAAATGAAAATTACTGGTACGGCGTGACAAACCCGTTTTTGATCTCGAATTGAGAACCTTTCAATCAAAAAAATGTCGAACCAAGCCAGACGGCCCGCAAACTTGAACAACGCGATAGTAAGAAGCTTGATCTGTAAAGAAAACAACCCGCTAAACGCCAAAGTTTGCGGGTTGCTTCTATTCATGAGCATCTTACTGCAATCTCTCGATCCGCCATCTGCTGCTGGGCGAATCCAGTAGATAAAGAACACAGTGTTTATGTTTATATGGAGCAGGTCCCACGCGCGGCAAATTGCGTGAACGAAGATTGGATCCTGCTCCCGAAGCCTACACCGTAGAAGAATTTCAAGGGAATCATTTTAATGAAGTACTGGTATATACCGCTAAAGCAATGTGTGTGATTTGATTCCCCACTTTTTCGTATTTACAACAACCTCAACTCTCCGCCTTACCACTATTTAGATACGGTTCACCTTAACATCTATAGAGCGAAATCAAAAGGCACCCGATTGGGTGCCTTTTGATTTCTTAGACTGAGTACTCGAAACTCTAAAAGAGATAGTATCTTCATTTCAACTAATAACATCATTTAGTAAGGGATCAAACTGTCCTACAAGTTAATTTGGAGGGAATATGATTCTCACTCTCGACAAGCAGCTGGAACGCAAGCTCTTTATCATGAGTATTTCAATATCGATTGAGATTGATGTTTGCGCGATCACGCAAATATCATGCGGCAGATACGGATTTGCCGTGGATTCCTATTTGATATATTAATATTGCTCAACATGGAAGCGGGCTACGAAATAGCCAACGCTTATACATTTCGAGGGGGAGAAATAGATGACAACCATAATTCGCAAAGGGTTCAAACCTGCTGTCCTTGCCACTGCAATCCTCATTGGATTGACTGCAATGACGCCCGACATACCGGTATATGCCACACAAGATCACAGCGCATCGGTGCAGAAAACAGCCACCGCTTCGAGAGAGGCCATTCCAATCACAACCGAATCGGTAGAGAGGTTTGCGGATTCTTATTTCTCGCGTCCCGATGTCAGGGAGCGGCTCAAAGGCGCACTCTTTCTTGTCGTCAAAGATGATAAGGTACTGCTCAATAAAGGATACGGATATGCCGATGTGGCCGCCAAGAAGCCTATTGACCCCGATAAGACTGTATTCAGAATGGCGTCAATATCCAAAGTTTTCACAGCAACGGCAGTCATGCAGCTCGTTGAGCAAGGCAAAATCGATCTGGAACATGACATATCCAAATATATGGCAGACATCACCATCCCTAATAAAACAGGCTTCCCGCTTAAGATGAAACATCTGTTGACCCATACAACCGGGTATAACTACACAGATGGTTCCGCAGCAGCAAGCCGCATATCTCTTGATCGCTATGTAAAAGAAAATATACCGACTGTCATACGCAAACCTGGAGAGGCCTACCGTTATGATAATATAGCTTTCGTACAACAGGGATATATCGTACAAAATGTATCGAAGCTCCCGTTTGAAAGCTACATGAAAGAGCATATATTTAAACCGCTCGGTATGAATAGATCCGATTTTACAATGAGTGCCGATGTCAAAGCAAATCTCGCCAAAGGCTATGATCCTGAAGGCAACGAGATTGCTCTCTACGATAATACCCCCTATATTGACCCAACCGGAGGATTATTCTCAACCGGAAGCGATATGGCCAAGTACATAACTGCGATGTTAAATGGAGGCAAGCTCGGGGACAATCGAATATTGAAGGAACAAACGACCCGGACCATGGAGTCCTTTCAATACGGCATTCATTCGAAGCTGCCTGTAATGTCATATGGGTTCGAATCTTTCCTTAAGCACCTTCACAATGGAGAGGTTGTCATCGGGAAAGGCGGGGATCTTGCTGGAGCTCATTCCTGGATGTGGATGCTGCCCGAGCACAAAGTAGGCGCGATGGTTATCGTGAACGGCGAGACGATAGATCCGAGAATCGAACTGTTCGCCGCCTTCATGCAGCAGTTTTATCCCGATCAACGCTCTGCCGCAACGGCTCAACTTAAACCGGCACAGAAACAGTTGACTCGATTTGAAGGCACATACAGAAACCTGCGGAATCCGATGGCGATCTCGAGTATTACGGCAGGTAAGGACGGTACAATTACGGTAAAAGATCAGATGGGTACTCATAAGCTGAAACAGCTAGAAGCTTTATTGTTTCAAGACGAGGACGGCATGACAGCGGGCTTTAAAGAGGATAGTAACGGGGGGATCAACTACTTCTATTACAACGCCCCAGACAGTTTTTTCGAGAAATTGCCAAACCCTAAGCAATACCGTGACGTACCTAAAAATCATCCGTATGCCTCTTCTATTTATCTGGTAAGAAAACTTCAAAATGTAAGCGATGACGGCCCAAACACATTCAGACCTAAAAAAGCTATAACCCGGGCGGAATTCATTCAAATGCTGGTGCAGATTGGCGGATTTCAATTAAGCAAGCAGCCTGTCCGATTCACCGATTCGGTGGGCCATCCGCTTGCACCGGAAATTCAGACAGCCGTTGAGCATTTAGGTGTCGCAGGATTACAGGACGGACGTTTTGAACCGAATCGAGCGATAACGAGGCAGGAAGCTGCTTTATTAGCATGGAGATTTGCGCAGACGTATAGAACGGACCAACCGCAAAAAGCAAAGCTACGTGGCAAACAACCATCATCTTGGGCCCGGGATGCCGTACAATTTGTTGCTGCCGCAAAACTGTTTGGTCCTGAAGTAAAGATTGGAGCGAATGGAGCGATAAATTATGAACCTATGCGCCCAATGCTTCGCCAAGAAGCCGCTGCGTTGTTAGCCGGGCTTGCCGTACCGTCGGGATCATAAGGGTGGCGTGCTCACAGCCCAAATCCGTGCTTGAGGAATTGAACGCATCACGAAGCACAAAGAGGGAAAAATTAAACGGGTAAAGGGACGAATACTAACCCCCTACCCGTTTTCTTAGCCCTACTTATGGTACGGTTCACCATATCATCTATAAAGCGAACTTAACTCCTATCAAAAGAACTCGTCCATAAGGTAATAATCTCCCATATTATTATTGTTTTTCGGAAATCGCCTCAAAATGCTTGACTATCAACCTTGTTTACAGTTGGAATATCACCGAAAAAGGTCGACATCAACACAATTGGAGTCTTCTGAGCTATTCAAGTTTGACTAAATGCAGTGTTTCTATCTGACTGTAGCAGTAAATAAGTGCATCACAAAGAGATCGAGCTAACCTTTGATGAGAAGATTGAGGAATACTTCCAAACTATTGCCCCTTCCGCTAATGAAGCAGAGGGGGCTTTTTGTGTTCCTAGCAAAATAGTTCGTAGTAAGTAGAAGATTATGATAGCAATCTAATTTTTTATATCGTATGATTCTTCACATACAATAAGATTTTGCAATAATAAGCTTCATAATATATATCTTATTACACTTTAGGGGAATAAGGCGTACTGCGGATTATTTATATTTTCCGTACGGGAGTTTTTTGGGAATGGAGAGACTATGAAAAAAATTATTGTCTTTATGATTGCATTACTTATACTGTTCACCGGATTCGCAACACCAAGTTATGCATTATCAGATTCGCAATCTGATTCAATACAAACATTGTTGGATGATGCAAGCCGTATATCAGGTGTACCGGGAATGTCAATCTCAATACTTGTGAACAATGAAGTGCTCTACTTTTCTTCCGGGTACGCAGATCGTGAAAAGGGACTGCCGGCAAGTGAAAATACTCTATATGAGCTGGCTTCGGTAAGTAAAGCTTTTACCGGCATGGGTATTCTGCTGATGGAAGAACAAGGAATGCTGTCAATGTCAGACTCTATCCAGAAATATTTGCCTTGGTTTACGTTAAAGTATCAGGGGAAACACGTTGATATGCAAAGTATGACACTCAATAACTTTTTACACCATACTAGCGGCTTAACAAATGGCAGTCACAGTCAAAACATTCCACAAGGCAATACGCCGGATATGTTGCAAAAAACCGTAGAAATGCTCGTAGATTCTGAATTGTCGTTCTATCCTGGTGAGCAGTATAATTACGGAACTGTTAATTATGACGTATTAGGTCTGGTTATTGAGATTGTGTCGGGACAAAGCTATGAAGAATTTATGAAGGAACAGGTATTTCAGCCACTGGGTCTTCACCAGACGTATGTTTATAAAGAAGATGCTCAAGCCACCGGACAGTTGGCACAGGGCTACCGTTCTTCCTTTTTTATGACAACCCCATATAACGCGCCGGATTATTCCGGGAATAAACCCGCAGGCTACATCATTTCTTGTACAAAAGATATGGCGCGTTGGATGGGCATACAGATGGGTATTGTGCAGGACATACCCGAAATATTCCATACGGTTATCGAGAAATCACATCAGGGTGATAGGTCTGTTCCGGCTGTCAACGAAATGTATTATGCGGCGGGCTGGTCGGTAAACGCCAACCAAACGATGATAGAGCACCCAGGGGGCAATCCCAATTTCGGAACCGAAATGGTCATACTGCTAAATGAACGAATAGCCATCTGCTTGCTGACCAACGGCGAAAATATCAATAGAAGCATGGTACTAAAAGTTAAAGATATATTAGACGGCAATCTGACGCAGTCATATGGAATAAGCGGCACACAGCTTTTGGACATCATTTTGTCGTCTACCACAATTATTCTTTGCCTATTGGCTGTTCTGTTCTTTCTCTTAGGATTACGCAGAAGGAAAACGAATGAGCGGCAGCCAATGACAAAAAAGCGAATAATCGTAACAGCTATTTTGCTGATTGCTACGATTGTCCAGTGTATAATATGCTATGCATTAGATTGGTCAGAGATACTTATTTGGCGAACATATAGTGTTCTTACAGCTTTGATTTCGTCGGCATTATTAACAGCAAGCATTACATGGTTTGTATACACTCACCGATATAATGCCTCGCTCCGAAAATAAGCATTGCATTCGTTCGCCTTATTGAAAAAACGCGAAGATTTCTTTAAATGAGAGAACAATATCAGCAAAAAGGAAGTGCCAGGCACCCCCTATTTTTCGCCCTACTTATGATACGGTTCCCCCCGATTAATCTTCACCGCCCGGTAAATCTGCTCCACGAGCACCAGGCGCATCAGTTGATGCGGCAGCGTCATGCGGCCGAAGGACAGCTTCGTCTGGGCGCGGCGCAGTACGGCGTCGGATAGGCCATTCGAGCCGCCGATGACAAAGACGATGTGGCTTGTCCCATAGGTCGCCAGACGATCGATATGGGAGGCCAGGTCCTCGCTCGACCAGAGCTGTCCGTCGATCGCCAGCGTCACCACATGCGCATCCGGTTTGATGTGGCCGAGGATGCGGTCGCCTTCCCGCTCCTTCACCTGCTCCACCTCGGCGTCGCTCATTTTCTCGGGCGCCTGCTCGTCGGGCACCTCGACCACCTGGAATTTCGCATAGGGCGCCAGCCGCTTGCTATATTCCGCAATCCCCTGCACCAAGTATTTCTCCTTCAGCTTCCCAACGCATACCAATTGAATAAACATTCGTCTCGCTTACCCCGTTTCGTTTTGTTTACTTTATCCAAAAGAGAACCATCGCCTCTTAAAGTTCCATGCTTGCTTCTAGTGTACCCGACAATTCCTCGACGCGTCTATTCAACGCCACCAGATACCCCATCCCGCTCGCGTTGCTATCAGCAGCCCCCCATAAGCAGCTATAACTTGCACGTCGCTTCCGCAAAAACCGCGCTCGTCTGTGACCTCACCTCAAAGCTCCGTTCCCGTTATCCTGACCGAATGGGATAGTGACGATAAGGCCTTGAACATACCAACGAACCCCAGGCATAAAAAAGGCGCCCTCACACAGAGAGCGCCCACTCCAGCAACTTCACTACCCTATCCTGCTACTTAATAGCTCATTCCTGTTCCTGAACCAGCGCCAATATCCGGTTCAAGAAGACCGCGACTTCGGCCCGGGTCGCGTAACCGTCCGGACGCAGCTTGCTGCCGCTGCCTTGAATAAGCCCTTCCTCCAGCAAGGCGGCAAGCGCCTCCTTCGCATAGCCGGAAATCTTCTCATGATCGGCGAACTTGGTCAACGCTGCCGGATCGCTCATCAGCTTCAGCTTGCCGACGTGCTCTAGCCCGCGGGCTGTCATCGTGAACAAATCTTGGCGGGTAACCGCATATTGCGGCCCAAAGAAGCCATCCCGCTTGCCCCGTACCAAGCCCAGTTCCTTCGCGACCGCAATCGCATCCGCATAATACGCGCCAGCGCCCACATCAGCGAAGCCCGAGCCCCTTACCCCTTCGCGGCCAGCCGCTTGAAGCTCCAGTGCCCGCACGAGCATCACCGTGAAGTCTGCCCGGGAAATCTCCGACTGCGGCGCAAACCGATTGCCGCCAATACCGCTAATGATGCCTCTCGCCGCCAAAGCGTCTATCGATGTCTTCGCCCAGCCAAGCTGTCCGATATCGTCAAACTCATCCGCATAGAAGGTAACTGCCGCAACACCCAATGTGTTCACCGAAAAATACACCATACCGGACTTCGCATCATACCGCGCTTTCGGAACCGCGATAACCCGGCCGTCCGCATCTACCGTACGGACGACGATGCGATGCGGCTGCGCCAGCTCCCGCGCAGCCGGTTCATATGGAACGGCGACAAGCACGCGTTCCCCAAGCTTTCCGGCGAACAGCGGCTTCCCGTCCGCCAGCAGCGACAGCTCCACCGCAGGGCGGCCGCCTGCCTGCGCAGCCAGTCCCGCTGGCCATGCGCTGCGGTCGGCTTGGGCGATAACGATGCTCACCGTCTTCGCATCGTCCGCCAATGCCCCTTCCGGCACCAGTCCCGACGGTGCCGTCACAGTCGCCTGCGGCGTCACGATCTCGTATTCTTGCCGCAGGCTCGAATCCGATACCGCCGCCGCAGGCAGCGACAGCGCGACGCCGGTCGCGTCCTTGTCCGCATCCACCTCAATGCGGACCCTCTTCACGCCGCGCCGATCCGGCGCGACGGCCTGCAGCGCCTGCTCCAGCATTGCAGCCGTCACCTCCGCCCGGGCGAGAGCGCCGCCCGGATCCCGCTTCGCCTTCACGCCAATCCGGCCCGGATCCACCTTCGCGGCCGGCTCCGGCGGCTTCGGCGTCACGCTCGGCTCCGTCCGGGACCCGCCACTATCACTCGGCCGTTCCGGCTCCGGCTCTGGATCTGGCTTCGGCGGCTCCACGGCCGGGGTCACCGTCAGCCGGAAGTCGGCATACTTCGACGCATCCGCCTGGCTCAGCGCGCGGATGACCGCCGTCCCCGGCTTCACCGCCGTAATCAGGCCGTGATCGCTAACCGTCGCCACGCCCTCCGGCGCAGAGCGGTACACCGACCAGATGACCGACGGATCGGCCGTCTCCGGCAGCACGGACGCGTTCAACTGCAAGGTCTCGCCCGCCTTCAAGGTGCCCTCCGTCCGGTCGAGCCGGACCTCGTCGACGATAACCTCGGGCAGACGGTCGACCGTAATGACGCTGTCGGCATAAACCGCTTCGACGACGCTTGTCGCCCGGACGACGGCGGTGCCGAGCGCATGGGCGGTTACCAAGCCGTCCGCCGTGACCGAAGCGACGCCATCGGCGGAAGAGCGGTAGACGGACCACGTCACCGTCTTATCGCTCGCCTCCGCCGGCAGCACCGTCGCCTTCAGCTTCACGCTCTCCCCGACCGCCAGCTTCGCCTGCGGCGGATCCAGCACGACCTCGGCCGGAGGCACCGGCTCCGTCGTGCCCTTCCGCAGCGTGAACTGATCGACCAGCCGGTCGCCGAGCGTTTTCACCGTGAACGTGAGTTCGCCGCCTCGAATCTCCACGGCACCGTAAATCTGCGTCTGCTCGCCGTCCACCTTATACTGCCACTCACGCTCCGTCACGGCGTAGAACTTCGGTCCGGTCGAGCCGCCGACGACATACGTCGTGCCCTCGCCTTCACCGACCGGCTTCCCGCCGCGCATCGGATACGAACGGACATAGACATGGTCATGCCCGTTCATCGCCAGATCGACATGGAACTCGTCGAACGTCGACGTCCACGCCTCGCGAATATGGGCGGAGTCATAGACGCTGCCGTACGGACCGCGATGGAACGTGACGATTTTCCACGTCTTGTCCGTGGCGGCGAGGTCGCGGCGCAGCCACTCCTTTTGCGCCTCGAAGTCATATTCGCTGTTCAGCACCACGATGTGGGCATTGTGATAATCGAAGGAATAATTGCTGCCTTTGAGACTATCGATTCCATTTTGCGGGTTATTGAAATGCGCCAGGAAATCGTCATTTTTCCGGGTGCCCGTCACCTCGTGGTTGCCGACCACCGAGACAATCGTCGTATCGGTCAATATATCCTGCGCTTCCTTGAACCACATATTCCATTCATTCTCCTTGAAGCCGTCCTCCACCATGTCTCCGGCCTGCAGGATGAAATCAAAGTCCGGATGATCGGCCACGGCTTTGCGGAGAATATCGCCCCACAGCTTGAAGCCGGCCGCATTGGAGGCCTGCGAGTCGCCGAAGAACAAGAACTTGGTCGGATTCTCCGCCGTTCCCGCCGTCCGGAACAAGCCTTCACTCACATGGCTGTCGCCATCGCCGACACGATAGACATAAGCGGTGCCGGGCTCCAGCCCATCCACGACCGCCTTGTGCACGCGCACGGTACCGATATCCCACGTGTGATAGAGGCTGCTTGTGCCGCTCACCTTGATTACGCCGGTTCCGTCAAAGCCGGAAAATCCGTCCTGCTTCGCCACCTCCACCACCGTCGCTTCCACGTTCGCATGCGTATGCCAAGTGAATCCGCGCGACGCGGCCGGATCAGCGCCCATCCCGACACTGATATTGTACGGATCGCTGCCGCCCGCCAGCGGCGATACCTTGAACTTCACGACCGGACTGTAGCGCTCATCCTTCATCGCCTGCAGCGCATATTCCGTCACCGTCCCGGTCAAGGCGCGGGTAGCGAGCTTGCCCTCCGTATCGGTTACGCCAATCTCCTGCCCGTCCGCCGTCATCAACCGGGCGCCTTCTATCGGCTGCCCCTGCTCATCGACGACGCCGAACACCGTCTCATTGCCTTGGGCGATGCCGTCCGGGTTCCAGTTCAGCCGCAGATGATACTGTACCGCCGCCACCAGCGGCAGCCCGAAGAAATCGAAGTCGACGTCATCCTGATCGGCGAACGCGATTGAACCCGATCGGAAATTCACCCGCAGCTCGCCCTCGGTGTTCGTCTTCACCCGGTACCGAATCTGCGCCAGCACATCGTCCTCGGACAGAGTCAAATCGGACAGGCCCGTGAACGTAACCTCCACCGCGCCGCTGGCCTGATCGACCGTTGATGCAAGCTGGCCTTCCTTGAGTTTGGCGCCAGGCACGACCTCCAGTCCTTCCGCCTGTGCCGGGTCGAAATCGAAAGCGATGCTTGCCCGACGGATGTCGGAAGCACGGAGAGCGGTAACATCGACCGTATACGTGCCGCCGGCGTACACATTATCCGGACCGGTATACATCAATTTCGGAGCGCCCGTATCGACCTCGAACCTCCACTCCTTCTCCGTCGGGTTGCCGGACAAATCCTTGACCCGCACCTTCACCGTATGCACGCCGTCCGCGAGCGGCACTGACGGAATATACGTGATTTTGCCCTTAGGCGGGTAGAGACTATGCTGCACGAGCTTCCCGTCGACCATCATGCGGATCGACTCGGAATCGATAAGCGTCGTGCCCGGATGGGCCACCGGATCATACCCGGCATCCTCGGCGTACACATGAATCTCCGGCGTCGCCGTATCTACCGTGCTGCCGTCAGCCGGAGCGAACTCCTTCAAGATCGGCGGATCCAGATCATCATCAGCCGGCCCGTACAGCGCCCGAATCTGATCGATATAAATTACCCCTGCCGTCTTGTTGTCATTCTTCGTCTCCATATACCGGATCGGCCGATCCATCGTTAACGGCAGCGGTCTGCCCTTCGGCACCTCCGCCTCCAGATACCGCCATCCGGTGAAATCAACGCCAACCTTCTCCTCGGTGTAGTCCAGGGCCACCGCCGCGTTATTGCCGTCGCGGATCTGGCCGCGCAGCCAGTGCGCCTTGCCGTCGCCATAGACCCAGACGCTGATCTTCTCCGGATACCCCGGAATCTGGATGCGCGACGCATCATCCTTCGCGGCCAGGTAAGCGCCGGATATGCCGATCGTATCGGTGAAATCATATTCCAGTTTGGCCGAGGAGGAACCGAAGCGGACGAACTCCTCGTTCGTCTCTGCACTGACGCGGACACTTTTATACCTGTCCCCGCTTGTCGCCAAATACCGGTCCATGCCCGATTCGAAATCCTCCAAAATGACCGGACGCAATCCGACATTAACCTCCATCGAGGCCTCAATGCCTCCGTAAGCAGCGACAATGCGCCCGCTCTTCTCCGTTTCGTCCGTCGCCGTGAAGACGCCGTTCTCATCGATCGTCCCGATCGGCCCCTCCACCCGCCAGGTGAAGCGGCGGTTATCAGCCACGATCTCCTGCCCGTCCCGCAGAGCGCTCACCTGAAGGGTTACCTTCTCGCCGGAAGCGAAGGTACGAACGGTATCCGGGAAGCGCAGCTCGGTCAACTCCTTCACCACCTCGACCTCCCCTTGGCCGGACAAGCCGCCGAGACCGGCCTTCACGTCGGCGGTTCCGGCGGTATCCCCTGCCGTGAACAAGCCGTTCTCATCGATCGTTCCGAGCGCCGGATCGACGCTCCATTGCGGCGTTCCCTCGACTTCAGCCGGGTGGCCGTTCGCATCGATGCCCGCCGTCTTGAACGTATAGGAAGACCCGGCCAGCAACCGCTCCAGATTGGGCTGCACCACCAGCCGCGCCGCCTCGCCCTCCGGGGCCTTGTTCACGAGCAGCAGCCCGTTGGCCGTCTTCCGCTCCCCGCCGTCTGACGGGCGGTTCAAGATACGGCGCTCCGGCACGCCCGGCAGTCGCGCCACGAACGTGGAGGAGCCGCCGCCATCGAGACAGAGCGCATTGACGACGCCGATGTCCTTCATCACCTTCGCCAGGTCATCATACGACACGCCCTCGCTGAAGCCCGGCGCCCGGCCGTCAATCTCGATCATGACCATTGAGCCGTCTGCCTTCGTGCCGATCGCGACGCGCGGATAGAGCGCCTTGTCGTTCTGCGGCTGCACCTCGCCGTCCTTCAGCAGCTGGGCCACGCCGCCGATAGCCATCTTCACGTCGCGCCACGCTTCCTCCAGCTCGAAGTCGATCGTGACTTCATCTCCGACCTGAAGTCCCTGCAGCAGCTCGCGGTAGGATCCCGCCGCCGACAACACCGCCTTGCCCTCGCCGAGCGGCGTATCGCCCGCATGCAGCCTTAGCTCGGACACCTTCAGCTTCAGCGTCTGCCCGCTCTTCACCTCGCCCGACACTACGTCCAGCACCACCTCGTCCCCAAGCTGATTCGTCATCGTCGATGCATGGAAGGCGGACGTATACAGCATCAGCTTGTCTCCCGTGCCGCGCATGCGGTTGATGTCCGATAGTTCAACATCCTTGCCGCCGAGATGCAGCGTCCGTTTGAGGGTCGGACTCAACCCGTAGATGGTCGTGCCGTCTTCCTTCAGGCCGAAGGCATACCAACTGGCAGGCTCGGGCGGACTGACGAGAATCTCGCCATCCCCCATGAAGAGGCCGAGCGGCACGCCGGTGGACATATCATAGAAATCGCCGTTGATGGCCGCAATGACTCGGTTCCCCTGCTTGTCCGCATCGCTCGCCATCTTGGTGACCCCCTGCATGCCGTATACCTTGCCATCCGTCATGCCCGGCTGCAGATCGAGCGCCTCATTCTTCGGATCGAATTCGATGAAATGCACCTTCTCCAAGCCTTGCGGAAGCTTCATGTTGTACCAGGTGTAGGTGGCTCCCGGGCCGATCTCCATCTGCCTCCGGTCAAGCACCTGCCCGAACTCGGTCTGCGGCAGCTCGCTAGCCAGAGCTTGTCCGGCCGGAGCGAGCAGCGACCAGATCAGGCACAGGCTCAGAAGCAAGGCTGGCCCCTTTCGTTCCCATTTCATCCCTCATCCATTCCTCCTAAAATAAAATTTCAGAGAGCTCCCTTAAGACCCTATATGTATGCGGCCGGGAGCGCCGATATGTGCTTCATTCCGCGTGTATGTCCTTCTAAATTGTCAAAATTAGCAGAAGTTCTCCACCCGCCTTTCGCCCAGCAATCTGACTTCAAATTAGCATAAAAATCCGTGCCCGGGCCGTCCGAAGCCCATTCTTATCAAAATCTTATCAATTCGCCGATCTTGGTTTGCATGCCTCAAAATTAAAATAACAAAAATAATGTTAATTTTATTATAATATGTACTTACTTTTAATAAGTAATGGTGGTAAAATAGGACCATCAACGATTTTCGTAGGAGGCGTGTTTACGATGACACAAGATTTTGAAGCTATCATCAAAGAAAGACGATCCGCCAATAAGTTTATAGAGAACATTGCTATCTCCGAGTCGGAGCTGGAAGAGATCTTCTCGTTGGTTAAGTTCGCCCCGTCCGCATTCAATTTGCAGCATGCGCATTACGTTACCGTAACGGATGGAGATCTTAAGGAGCAGCTGTACGAGGCAGCGAACAAGCAGTACAAGGTGAAGACGGCTTCGGGCGTCATTGCCGTATTGGGCAGCACGGAAGCTCATCTGAAGGCGCGGGAACTGAACGAAGGATTGGTCCACCTCGGCGTGTTGAGCCAGCAGGAGGCGGATATGATGGCAGAGGATACGATCCGATTCTATGAAGAGCGCGGAGAGACGTTCAAGCGGGATGAGGCGATTCGCAATGCCAGCCTGTCTGCCATGCAATTCATGCTCGCCGCCAAGGCTAAGGGGTGGGACACCTGCCCGATGATCGGCTTCGATCCAGACAAGGTACGGGCGATCTTGAATATTCCCGACAAATACATTCCGGTCATGCTGATCACGATTGGCAAGCAAGACGCGTCCAGCCTGCGGCCGCGCGGCTACCGCAAGCCGGTGCGGGAATTTGTGACTCACCAGCGCTTTTAACCGGGACTATTCGATCACGAGTCACAGGCGGGAAGCTTTATTTCAATACATAGCACGCCAAAAAGGGACTTTCCCGTAGGCATTGAATCATGACACAGGGCAAGACGGGACAATAGAGAATAGAGGTGGAAAAGACGGCGACGGGTTTTTTACGAAGGGTGGAGATGTCCATTGACCTAATCAAAACTTGGCACTCAGAGCGTTTCAAGTCGATTTTTTCTACTGAGAGACGAGATCCACCATGTAAAAAATGAAGTGGCGAAAATCCCCATGGACTTCTCAACGGCCTGATTTTACGGGATCCAAGAGACCGCGTCGGATCCTGGAGGCATCGTTGCCTCCTGGGGCTTGAACATGTGGAGGGAATTGCTGCTATTTTACAGGAATTTCGACTCAATGAGTCCACATCCCGAGGAATTGCTGCAAATCTACATCATTTTAGGCCCTTTGGCTTCAAGTCGAAGCGAAACGGGTGAAATTCCTGCAGTTTTGCAGGATTCCCTTTCTGAGAAAGTCGTCCCTATCGAATTGCTGTACTTGCGCAGCATTTCGCTTACCGAATAGGCGTGTCTCGAGAAATCGTGCAGTTTGGCGGATTTCGCACCATAGCGTTTAAAACCGCTTTTTTCTACTGAGAGACGAGATCCACCACATAGGGGAAAACTGTATTTCCGCAGCTTTTTCGGCAAGTCGCGCTGTGTGGAGCAGGGTCGGGCTGTCCCACTGTAGTTAAAACCTACTTATGGAACAGCCCTTCCTCTGTCCTCGGCCGTTCGATATTTTCGCCACCGCTTCCCGGCTTCCGCCAAGAACGTTCAAGAGCCGCTGCTGCAGCCTTTGCTCTCCGGCGTCCGATAGCCGCGATGATCCCCTTTCCGCAGGCGGTGCTGGCGCAGCCATTCCTCGAGGGCGCCCGAGCCGAACAGGACGCCGATCAGGATGAGCACGAACCCCGACACTTGCACGAGCGTGACGGGCTCGCCCAGCAGGAGCGATGATCCAATCAAGGCGAAGAACGGATTCAGATTGATGAAGATCGACGCCTCCGCGGCACCGACCTGGCCGATCGCGTAATTGTACGTCATATGCCCGACGGCCGTCGCGATCACCGCCGAACCAAGGAAGACCGCCCACAGCCCGATATCGGTCTGCGCCATGCTGGCCATCCCCTCCGGCTCCAGCACCCGACTTAACGCGTACAATCCAAAAGACCCGAAAAACAGCATATATCCCGTCATCAGCCGCGGATCGAGCGTAGCGGCCATTTTTTTAATCAGAATAAAGCTTATCGCCTGCGCCAGAATGGCCAGGAACACATACACATCCCCGATCGATACGCCGCTCATCCCCGAGCTGCCATGCGTAACAATGAAGGCGACGCCGGACAAGCCGAGCACGATGCCGGTCATATTGAACCAGGTCATCCGGGTGCCCAGGAACAGAATCGCCATCAGCGTCGTTAATAACGGACCCAGACCGAGAATCAGGCCGCCGTTGGAAGCCGACGTATTGGCCAGGCCAAGCGACAAAAAATAATGATGCCCCACCACATTGAACAAGGAAGCGATCAGCACGTAGCCCCATTCCTTGCCCCGGAGCAGCCGCAACTGACGCATCGGAACAAGCAGCAGGAACACGCTCAGCGCCGCCGTCATAATGCGGAATGCGGTCATCGTGACCGGCATGAAATTCGTCACCAGCACCTTCGTCGCCGTCACGTTCAAGCCCCATGCGACCATCACACCGACCAGCATGAGATAGATGGCGTATTTTTTCACACAAACACACTTCTTTCTGTCTGACTTCGGAAGAATCATGGATGTTTTCTTCGTTAACTCATCCATCCTCTCATATCCGCGCCATTTGTCAAGACCGGGGAGTCTCTCCCATTTCCCATCAGGACATTCCTTGCAATGCAGCAAACGCATACATTACCGCGATCACGGATCGATCCCTCCGTCCTCGCCAGCCCCTCCGCATGATTGCATTTCCTTTGGCAAATACTGAAAACATTACCTTGGAAGCGGGGGCCATCATGAAACATATTTTTTCCATTTATGCGAACGACCTGAAGCGAATCGGCTCCAATTGGGCCGCCACCGTCATTATACTCGGCTTGAGCATTCTTCCCTCCCTCTACGCGTGGTTCAATATTGAAGCATCATGGGACCCGTACAGCAATACGCGCGGCATCCAAATCGCCGTCGTCAATCTCGATCAAGGGGCAGAGATTATGGATAAGCCCGTCAATATCGGCAATGAGGTCATTGAGAATCTGAAGACCAATACCCTTATCGGGTGGACCTTCGTCGACAAGGACGAAGCGATGAGGGGCGTAAGCCACGGCAATTACTACGCCAGCATCATCATTCCGGAGGACTTCTCCACCCGTATCGGGTCCGTGCTCACGAATGAGCCGATCAAGGCCGAGATTCTCTACTTTGTGAATGAAAAAATAAATGCCGTCGCTCCGAAAATTACGTCCAAGGGCGCTACCGGCATCATCGAGGAGGTCAGCGACAACTTCGTCAGAACGGCCAACCGGGCGATTTTCAAAATCTTCAATGAGCTCGGAGTTAAGCTGTCCAATGAGCTTCCGACCATTGAGAAGGTGAAAAATCTCGTGTTCAAGCTCGAAGAATCATTCCCCCGCTTCTCGGATGCGGTCAATACCGCGATGAGAGACGTGACTACGGCGAACCGGATCGTGAATGAGGCACTGAAGAATCTGCCCACCGTCACCCAACTGGCGAAGGACGCGCAGCAATTCTCGTCCAAGCTCGCCGACTTGCTCCAATATAGCCGGGAAGGCATCGAGACCATCTCTCCGTTCATTAAGCAGGACTTGAGCACCCTGCAGCAGGCAGCCGAATCGGTGAACCAGGTTACGGCGATTCTCCAGGACGTCACGGCCGATCCGTCGCTGGCCAGCACAGGGCTTGGCCGGCTGTCGGAGAAGCTGGGCGCCGCAGTGAAGATTGCGGACAGCACCGCGGATTGGTTCAACCGGCTCAGCCAAGCGGTCACCGGCGGCCAGTTCCACGGCGTCACCGATCGGCTGCGGCAGCTCTCGGACAATCTTGCCCAGCAGGCCGCGACCGTCAATGAGATCAAGGCGGCCGTCGATCGGGGAGAAGAGGTCGGCGCCGATCTGCTGGACCATCTCCATCGGCTGTCCCAGGATGCGGGAGCCATTGCGGGGGAGCTGCTGAACCGGTACGACAGCGAGATTAAGCCTGCCATGCTGCAAGGGGTGGACAAGGCGGCCGAGGACATCGCCACAGTGCAGCAGGTGCTCCAGGATGCCATCAAGAATATTCCGGACATCGAGACGTTGTTGAAGGACGCCTCGAAGGTGATCGCGATCGGCACCGAGCAGATTCCGGTGATTCAGAAAAACCTGCCTGCCGTTCAAGCCAAAATTACGGAATTTGCGGACAAAATTCGTGCGTTCGAGGCACAGGGCGACATTACGGAAATTATCGATCTGCTGAAGAACAACTTCGAGAAGGAGAGCGAGTTCTTCGCCGAGCCGGTCGTCCTGAAGGAGAACAAGCTGTTCCCGATCCCGAACTACGGATCGGCCATGTCTCCCTTCTTCACCACGCTGTCACTGTGGGTCGGAGCGCTGCTGCTCGTCTCGCTGCTGACGGTGGAGGTGCATGAAGAGGACAAGCATTACACGAATGTTCAAATCTACTTCGGACGGTACTTCACCTTCCTGACGATCGCTCTGCTTCAGTCGCTGTTCGTAACGACCGGTGATATTTATCTGTTGAAGACCTATGTACTGCATCCGGGCTGGTTCGTGGTGTTCGGCCTCATCATCAGCGCCGTCTTCATGCTTGCCGTCTACACGCTGGTCTCGGTCTTCGGCAACGTAGGGAAGGCGATCGCCATCGTGCTGCTCGTCCTGCAGTTGGCCGGCTCCGGAGGCACCTTCCCGATTCAGACGACACCGCCTTTTTTCCAGGCGATTCATCCGTTCCTGCCGTTCACCTACGCCATCAGTATGATGCGGGAAGCGGTCGGCGGCATTCTGTGGGATATCGTGCGGCGCGACATCATCGTGCTGGCCGTCGTCGCCGGCCTCTTCCTCCTTATCGGCCTCGTCCTCAAAAGCCCAATCAACAAAGCAAGCGCGGGGCTGGTGCGCAAAGCGAAGGAGAGCAAGCTCATCCATTGACCTGTAATTTCCACCCTGCCGGAGAGGCCTTTCCCTACAAGGCCTCTTTATTCCCGCATTCCCCCCTGTTACAATGAGAGAGGCAGCAAGAAAAATGGGGGCGTGACACGAATGCGCTTTTTTCATCATGCAACGACAGAGATACGAAGCTGGAACCGGAATATCCAGCTGTTTTTTATTGCCAACCTTCTCTATCAGATCGGAACCGGCATGTTCTCCGTTCTGTATAATCTATATGTCCAATCGCTCGGCTATAACGATCAGATGAACGGGACCATCATCAGCGTCCAGTCCTTGGCGACGGCGATCCTGTTCATCCCGATCGGACTGCTTGGCGACCGTTCCAGCCGCAAGCGGATTCTGATTGCCGGCTCACTGGTGACCGGTATCAGCTTCATGCTGCGGGCCTTCGCCGAAGCGCCGTTCAGCCTGCAGATGCTGGCCGTCTTTACCGGTATTTTCGCGGCCTTTTTCCAGGTGATTGCGATTCCTTTCCTGGCGGAAAATACGCCGAAGGAGCAGCGGCTGAAGCTGTTCAGCTATCATTCCTCGATGGTGCTGGCCGCGCAGGTGCTGGGCAGCATGGGCGGCGGCTACCTGGCCGACGTCCTGCAGGCGTTCGGCTGGAGCAAGATCATCAGCCTCCAGTCGGTGCTGCTCATCGGCGGCGCCGCCAGCTTCGCGGCCTTCCTGCCGCTGCTGCTGGTCAAGGAGAGCAAGCGGGCCGCTCAAAAGCCGGAGCCCGCTCCCGCTCCATCTCCTGCGCTGGCGTCCGAACCGGCGCCCGCCGCGGCGAAGCAGCGGGAATGGAAGGTCATCCGCCGCCTGACGTTCTGCCAGCTGCTCGTCGGACTGGGCTCCGGCTTGGTCGTGCCATACTTGAACCTGTATTTCACGAATCGGTTCTCCGTCTCGCTGACCGCCGTCGGATTGCTGATCTCGCTCGGCCAGGTGATGACCATCGTCTCGATGCTCATCGGCCCGACCTTGGTCAACCGCGTCGGACAAGTGCGCGCTGTCGTCTTATTTCAGCTGATGTCCTTGCCGTTCCTGCTGCTGACCGGATTCACGAACCTGCTGCTCATCGCGTCCATCAGCTTCCTGTTCCGGCAAGCGCTCATGAACGCGGCCAATCCGATTCAATCCGCCATCATGGTCGACCGCATATCGGATTCGCGACGTGGTATCGCTAACTCTCTTACCCAGACCGCCTTCATGCTCGGATGGGCCAGCATGGGTTCCGTCCAGTCGTACCTCGTCACATCATACGGCTACTATTGGGGCTACGCGATGACGTTCTCCATCACCGGCGTTCTTTACGTGACCTCGGCGATATGCTACTTCTTCATGTTCCGGGAGGACCGCCCGAACCGCACGGGCCGCTTCCGCCGCCGGCCCCGCACCGGCGGCGCTCCCGCCATATAAGCGAAGCGAATGTGTAACAACCGGAGACCTCGTCTCCGGTTGCTGCATTTTGGGGCGGGCCTGCCTTTCCTGCCTGCTGTGGCTATCCCGTCGGCTCAGCGGCCATACGAGTGCTGCGGGCCTCTCTCCTTTGCCCTCTCTTCACCGGTATCTCGGTATTTCTTCTCTTACAGACACTATCCCACTCGCTCAGGCCCGTCTACAAGCTTTCATTTGAGCAAAATCTGAATTTCCGAGGATAGCCCTGAGGGATTGGGATATTGAACAAAAGGGATGCCACCCCTTCCCCTTCCAGCTTCGCTTCCTTCTCCTGAACTGCCGCAACTTATCTCCATCCGATGATGCCCCCGGCTCTCCCCTAGGGTAGTCTTCCTCTTGATTCGATTGATTTCGACCCTGAGCAACGTCATCCATCATCCTCATTCTACAACGCTGTGGATAACCACATTTGCCCGCTCCGCCTGCCTTATCCACATGTGGACAACCTTCCTCCGGTTCACTTATCCCGTTTATCCACAGCGATGCGCACAAAAAAACAAGGGCCGCCGACCTCCCGGTTCAGCGCCCTTGCTCTTCCGTGCTGCGCACGATATTCCTCTCCTGTCCCTCACACGATTAGAAATTTGGCCTCCTGATCGCAATTCATGCAGCATTTGACCGGCTTCTCCCAATCGCTGAATTCGACCTCGTCCAAATCGACCAGATCGGGAGCATCCTCATACTCATCTACGAATTTATCGATTGCCAATTCTACGTGTTCTTTACAGACGACATACATGCATGTTCCCTCTTTCTTGCCTAACCTGCTGTCAGTATTGGAAAAGTCATTGCTCCGGTTCCGGTGCCCCCAACGAGTTCACATCGCCGCGGACAGGCACCGTACTCTTGTCATTGTGTCCCGATTAGTCCGGCTTATCCGCCAATATCACGGTCACCGTCATAAGCACGCCGTCCCGATAGAACTGAACGTCCATGCTATCGCCAATATGCTTCTTCTCGTACAAATATTTGCGCAGCTCCAATGTCGAACCGATCTCCTGCTTATCGAACCGGACGATGACGTCGTTCAGCTTCAAGCCGGCCTGCTTGGCGGGACCGGATGACTCCAGGACGATTACGCCCTCCCTCACGTCCTTCGGGAGTCGGATGTCTTCGCGCTGTTCTTCGGTAATCGGCGCGTACGGATTGTTGACATCAACCGTATAGACGCCGAGATACGGCCGCACTACCTTGCCGGCATCCATAATCTGATTGACCGTATCCATCACTTCATTGATCGGAATGGCGAAGCCCAATCCTTCCACGCCCGTCGTCGCGATCTTCATCGTGTTGATGCCGATCACTTGGCCGTTCAGGTTGACCAGCGCCCCGCCGCTGTTGCCTTCATTGATCGCGGCATCGGTCTGAATCACCATCTGCTCCCAGTCGTATACCCCGTCCTGGTTCAGCGATACCGGAATCAAGCGGTTCGTATACCCGACGATTCCAGCCGTCAGCGACCCGCCGAAGCCGAGCGGATTGCCGAGGGCAATGACTGTCTCGCCGCGCCGAATCGTGCCTGAATCGCCGATCTCGGCCACGGCCGTCACGCCGGCCGCATCAATCCGGACCACCGCGACATCCATGACGCGATCCTTGCCGACGAGCTCGGCGTTCTTGCGCTGTCCGTTGTCCAGCACAACCTCCAATTCGTCCGCGCCTTGAACGACGTGCTCGTTCGTCAGCACATACGCCTTGCCTCCGTCCTGCTTGAAGATGACCCCGGATCCGAGATTCATATCCTGCGCCACGCCGTCTTCATCGCCGATCTGCTTCTGCTTGTTGACCATGCTGACGACGGCCGGGCTGACCTTGTCCGCAGCCTGAACGATCCGCTCGTACGGATCGTTCGCCATCGCATTGCCGGAGACGGCCACGGCGGGAGAGCCTGCCTCTCCCGAGCCGATCAGCCAGCTGTACAGCATGACGGCGACGAACGCGCTGATGATTGAACTGACCACGGCTACCTGCACCGTGGACCATTTGCCGCTTCCTGACCGTCGAATCCGCTTCCAGCCGTCACGGGGAGCTCTGGTACGCCGATACCACCATCTGCGCTCGATCCGCCGTCTCACCTTCGGTGAGAAAAAATCATCCTCAAACAAGCTCATCCGAACCCACTCCCCTCAACCGGGCTCTCGCCACGTTCGGCTGCTGCTCCGACTCTATGCATCCTACTACCCATTACACAGGAATGCCAGGCTTTCAAACGGTCAACACTATATATGAGATGCCTGCAGCGGACAGTTCATGCATCAGGCATGTCATCATTTCGTTTCCTCGTACATATTCTATCATACATCGTTCTCATTGAGAGAAAAGAGACGGCATTGTAACTCTTTACCATCCTATTCCCTTATGAAGGAGGAAATGCACATGAAAACAGCCTCTTCCGCTTGGTCGGACGTCAATATTGTGGGGCAGCTTGCCGATTTGAAGGAAGACCAGTACCGCCTTACGCTGGCCTTGTCCACCTTGATGGAACTGCTGGTCGAGAAAGGGCTCATCACCGATGAGGACATCGCGCGCAAAGCGCACGAAGTCGATCGATGGCTTACCGACGAACCGGAGACTTCTCGCTAACCTTATCCCATGCCGTCGGACGGTCATAATACGTATCTTTCAACTGGAACTCGCTTTCTTTGAAAAAATGGCCTTTGCTTTCCATCACGTCCTGCACCGTCATCCGGGCCAAATCCTGCATATTGTGATCCAGGCTCAAATGCGCCAAATATGTACGGCGCGTGTTGCCGGTGACGACCTCGCACAGCGCCTCGCCCGCCGCTTCGTTCGACAAATGGCCGAGATCGCTCAATATGCGGCGCTTGATGTTCCATGGATAACGCCCAACGCGAAGCATCTCGACATCATGATTGGATTCCATGACGAGCACATCGGAATCGGCGATCGCGTCGCGGACCTTATCGCTCATATAACCCAAGTCGGTCGCCACCGACAGCTTCGTCTCCCCCTCGAAAAAGCGATACGCTACCGGCTCGGCCGCATCATGCGAGATGCCGAACGACTCCACGCGCAGATCGCCGAAGTCGCGGGCTTCACCGGTCTGCATGACGATGCGGTTCTCCTCCGCGATATTGCCGACATGCTTCTCCAGCGCATCCCACGTCTTCTCGTTGGCATAGATGGGCAGATCGTATTTCCGCGCAAAAGCACCCAATCCTTTAATATGATCCGAATGCTCATGCGTGACGAAGATCGCGTCGATCTGCTTGCCGGAGAGTCCCTGCTCCTCCAGCAGCTGCTCGGTTCGCTTGCAGCTCAGACCGACGTCGATCATCACCGTCGAATCGTCATTTTGGATCACGGTTGCATTCCCTGTCGATCCGCTCGACAACACTGAAAATCGTAAACTCATTTCTCGCTCTCCTTCTTTCCCGCTTGCGAACTGTCCACCGCTCCATTCATCGCATTCACGTAGTACACTTCGCCATTTTCGAGCAAAATCCGCCAGGAAGGCGCCGCCACCTGGGTATCTGCGTCGAAAAGCTGGCCGTGATAGCCCAGCTGAATGTCCTTCACAATCGAGCCAGGCGCCAGCACATTGTCGATAACGCTTTGCAGCGCTTTGGATGCGGACAAAATTTTCTGCTCTTGATTGACCTTCGGCTCGATCAATTCCACATATTGCTGACGGTAGGCCGTAATCTTCTGGCTGCGGGTGCTCAGCTCAAGCGTCACTTCGAATATCGGCAGCCCGTTCGCCAGCCGCTGGTGCAGCATGAAGGTGTCGACGCTTCCGCTGAACGAATCATATCGGTACATTTCAATATGGGGAATCTCTCCCTGCAGCCCGCGCACCAGATCCTTCTCCGCGAAAATGATGGTGCTGTCCTGCGGATTCTCGAGCGGCACCGGCTCCGGATCGCGCCGGACGAACCGGTACGTAATCTCGCGCAGCGCCGGGGTTTCCGCCGGTATTTTGGACGTAACCTGAATTCTCTTCATATCCATCATCTGGCGCGTCTCCTCGGACAGCGACGTCCAGTCCAGATCGGAATGGAGCTGATCGCGAATATCCTGCCACAGCTGGTAGCCGAGCACGATATTCAGCAGCAGGAACGCATATATCAAAATATTTTTGGCCCGGCTCCAATCCATGCCGATCCTCCTTTGCGCTTCATGATTCCGGTTCCGCATCGAGCACGATTCGCCCTATTGCAGCAGCGTCGTCGATCCGTCATTGAACTTCACCTGCCACGTAGGCACTAAGTGAATCGTCTCCTTGCCGAAATGCGGCACGTAGACGGGATCGACGCTGATGATATCGTTCATCCGCCCAAGCGTCTTCAGCTTGTTCAGCAAGGCGTCTCCGGCCGGAAGCTTGCGTATCTCCTTCTCGGCGGAGCGGTTGAACAGCTGAATGAGCGAGCGCTCGTAATTGGTGACCGTTCCTTGCTGGATCGTCACCTGCATATAGCCGAAATGGAATTCCGGCGTGCTGACGACCGGGTACGAGCCCCAATACTGCTCGAACCGCATGACGACTCCGCGTTCATTCGCGCCACCGTACAATCCAGCCTGTCTCTCGTTCGGATTCGGCAGCGTGAAGCGGTATTTCCCGTTCCATCCGCCATGCTGGTTGATGAAGCGGACCGCCGATGTCGCATCCGCTGCGACATCCTGCCTCCCTTCCGTCGTCACCGCCGGATCGGAATAGATAATCCAATGCTCCCCCCGGTTAATCTCCAGGCCCCGCTTGGCGTCGGTATAGATCTCGGAGCCTCCTGCGACGATATTTTTCGTCAAGGTCGGATCGAAGAACAGGCTGCGCTGCATCTGCTCCACCGTAATCTGCTCGTACGGCAGCTCCACCTCAACTGCCTCCAGCGGCTCCTCCGGCATGTAGAACATGCCGCCAACCATGCGGTACGGCGTCCAGGTGCGGCCGAATTCGACCTGCTGCGCGACATCCTGAACCGAAAGATCGGCCCGTGTCGATTCATAGACCGCGTCCCCCTTCGCATTGAAGAAGAAGACCCGCACCTCGTTCGACTCGGGATTCGCATACAGCCATATCCGCTTGATTGTCTCCTCCAGGAAGGTGGTGTCATCCCCAAGCGGGAATACCCGCTGCAGCAGCTTCGCCGGAACCGGCGAGTTGAATCTCAGCTCGATCCCTTCGTTCTGCTCCCGGACCCGATCCCATTCGACCGATGAGACCGGACGGTATTGGAAGCCGTCGTACGTCCGCCCCTGCAGACGCTTCATGATCATATTGTAGAACGTCGTCCCCGGATACAGCATCGTATGCTTGTCTTCTCCCAGGTGGAGAATCATCTGTTCCGGGAAGACGAGATTTTCGAGCCGTTCCTCCGGTCCGAGCGGCTCCGTTTTGATATAGTCGCTGGTCGTCTTCTTCTCGAAATTATAATACGGCATGCTGTACATCAGGAAGAAGCTCTGGAGAAGACTAAGCAGCACAAGCACGGTGAGCAATATCGTCTTCAGCCGCTCGATCATACGCTTGGGTCACTCCCTTCGGCCGATACCGGAAGGGTGAAGGTTACCTTCGTGCCTTCATTCCATTCCGACTCGATTCGGATATCCCCGCCATGCGCCCGCACAATTTCCCGGGCAATGGACAACCCCAGACCGGTTCCTCCCATATTTCTCGATCGCGCCTTATCGACGCGGTAGAAGCGTTCGAAGATACGCTCCAGATCTTTTTGCGGAATGCCGATGCCGTTGTCGCTCACGTTCACCTCAACGCTCGGCTTATCTTCCCGGAAGATGGCGGACAAGGTGACTTCGCCGCCATCAGCCGTATATTTCAACGCATTCGACACGAGATTGTCGAGCAGTTGATCGATCTGATCGCGGTCGATGACGACCGGAATATTGGTTCCCTCGACCGATGCCTTCGCCGTTATCCGCTTTTTGCGGAATTGGAAGGAGAATCGGTCCAGCACATCCTCCAGCATCTCGGCAATATCGGTCGGCTGCTTGCGCATAATCGCCTGCTTCGAATCAAGCCGCGACAGATGAAGCAGATCCGTCACGAGCCGGATCATCCGTTCCGTCTCATTGCGGATGACGCCGACGAAGCGCCCGGACAGCTCCTTCTCCTCCAGGGCGCCGTCCTCCAGCGCTTCGGCATAGCTCTTGATCGTCGTGAGCGGCGTGCGCAGCTCATGCGATACATTCGCGACGAATTCCCGGCGCGATTGCTCCAGCTTCTCCTGCTCGGTCACATCCTGCAGGACGACAATCGATCCGGTCATGCCTTCGCCGCGGCGGTGAATCGGGGTGAACGAGACGCGCAGCACCGTATCGCCGCCCGGTTGGGCCGCTTCGCCGTCCCCGTGCGCCGGAAGCAGCATCCCGTTGTTCTCCCCGCTGACGAGCTGCTCGACCTGCTGATCGGGAATGCTCAGCAGTCCGGCGATCGGCCGGCCCGAGGCATCGGCTTCCCGAATCCCCAGCATCAGGCAAGCCCGCCGATTCACGAGTATGACTTGTCCCGCTTCATCCGTCGCGATCACGCCATCGCTCATATTGGTCAGAATGGAGGCCAGCTTCTCCTTCTCTTCCTCATTCGCATTGAGCGCTTCCTGCAGCCGCCGCGTCATATAATTGAACGCCTCGCTCAGCTGCCCGATCTCGTCCGTGCCCAGCACCGGGACTTCGCCATCGAAGTTCCCTTCCGCGACCTTCGTCGCCTGCTTCGTGATCTCCTTGATCGGCTGCGTAATCGTATGGGCCAGAATGATGCCCAGCACCGCCGTCAGGCCGAGGGCGATCGCCATCCCCGAGAAGAAGATTCGGTTGATTCCGTTAATCGTCTCGTACAGTTCCTTCATCGACGCGACAATATACAACGCGCCGACGAGCTTCCCGTTCGAGTAGACGGGCTGGGCCATAATCTGCTTGCGCACGTTTTTGTCGTCGATGATGACTTCCTCGTTATAGCTGATGCCCTGCAGCGCGCGGTTCACGACTGGCTCCGTATTTTTGCGTCCGACATATTCCGTGCTTGTCTGCGACGAAGTCGTCAACACCCGCCCCGTCGCATCCAGCACCTGAATCTCCATGCCGTTCATATTGATGAAGTTGCGCACGAACCGATCAATCTCTTTAATCGTATTCGGATTGTCTACCGTCTCGTCGCCCTTCAACGTCTGGCCCGTATACAGAGACAAGAGCCCTGCCGTATTCCGCAGATCCCGGGAGAAGTTCAGCGTCAACGAATTCTTCATCGAGCTGACGAAGTACACACCGATTAATTGCATCGCGATCAGAATGAGCAATACATAAATAATGATCAGCTTCGCCTGAATGGTGCGAAAAAAACGGCCGATCCCCCGCTTCATTTAGAAGCCCCCGTTACGCGGATTACGCATCATGTAACCGAGGCCCCGCCGCGTAATGATGTACTCCGGCTTGCTCGGATCATCCTCGATCTTCTCGCGCAGGCGGCGAATCGTCACGTCTACCGTACGGACATCGCCGAAGTACTCATATCCCCATACCGCCTGCAGCAGATGCTCTCGGGTCATGACCTTGCCGGCATTCCGCACCAGATAATGAAGCAGCTCGTACTCCCGGTGGGTCAAATCGAGCATTTCCTTGTTCTTGTACACGACATACATATCCGTGTCAATCAGCAGCTCATGCAGCCGCAAGCCTTGCTTCTCGCCATTATCCGTGCCCTGCTCATCGGCCGCAGCTTGGGCGGACGCTTTATTTTGCCGGCGCAGATGCGCCTTGACCCGCGCCAGCATCTCGCGCGTGCTGAACGGCTTCGTCACATAATCGTCCGCGCCCATCTCCAGTCCCAGCACCTTGTCCAGCTCCGTATCCTTCGCCGTCAGCATAATGATCGGCATATGAAGATGCTGTCTGATCTCCCGGCACACATCCATTCCGTCCTTCACCGGCAGCATCAGATCAAGCAGGATCAGGTCCGGCTTCTCCGACAGCGCCAGCTCGACCGCCGTGCCGCCGTCGAAGGCGCAGATGACCTCGTACCCTTCCTTTTCCAGATTGAATTTGAGAATATCCGCTATCGGCTGCTCATCATCCACCACGAGAATTTTGCCGTGCATGAAGCCACACCTCTCTCTATCTTGAAAATGTCCCCTGTTATCATTCGGTTCCAACTTGCGATGAATCGATAGAATCAGTTCCACACGATCCGTGCCCCTCTATATTACCATATTTGCCGGCACATCCCGAATATCAACCCGGATTGGATAAAATTATAGATTCTTCTTCGCTGTACACTTTCCTTCCGGCTTTGCCATGTATACACCAAAAAGAGGCGGGAATGATTCTCCCGCCTCGGTATCGTTCATAATAGGTTGTTCAAAAAGTCCGCTGCCCATGTAGTCTCGCCTACACTGCGCTGCTCCTTACAAGGTTTGCGAAGCAAAACTCGCTACGAAAGCGTCGGCTTCGGGTTCAAGCAACCTTCTCGGTGCTGAAAACCGGTCTTTTTGAACTCGAACTTACTCGAATTATAAGTATTTTAAAGGATTCTGGACTTCGTCGTTCACGTGGATCTCAAAATGAAGATGCGTGCCCGTCGAATTGCCCGTATTGCCCATCACGCCGATATCTTGTCCTTTTTCAACAATATCGCCGACATTGACGCCAATGGAGTTGAGATGGCCGTACAGCGTCTTATAGCCGTTGTTATGGTCGACGATGATGGCATTGCCATAGCCGCTCTTCTGTCCGGCAAAAATAATGACGCCTTCGTCCGCTGCCATGATGGAGCGATCGGACGATACGAGATCGATGCCTTTATGCGTCCGGCCCCAGCGGCTTCCGAAGCCGCTGGTCAGCGTAGCCCCGTTGACAGGCCAATCGAAGGTGCCTGACCCTTCGCCGCGGACCACCTTCGTTCCGCGCAAAATAATCTCGGGAACGGAAGGCTCGATAACCTCCTGCTCAATCCACTCTTCATGAGTCAGCTTGCCGTTATCCTTCGTCAGACGGTACGACATCCGCTTCAGGCCCTGCTTGCCCTTGCGCACGACCTTGGATTCGCCTGCGCGCATGTCCGGATCCTCCTTGATGATCCGCTGCGGCTCCGTCACCAAATATTCGCTGTACGCTTCCACGGTCTTGACCGTAATCATCGGCTTCGCATCGGTTAGATCCAGCTCTTGTCCCGGCTTCAGCACTTCTTCCCCGACGTTCGGGTTGTTGCGGTAGATCGTCTCCAGCGGCACATTCTGCTTTTTGGCGATCGAAGAGAGCGTGTCGCCCTCCTTCACGGCATATTTGACCGGCTTGGTTACGCCAGTCGTCAGCATCCGGAGCGCCTCCTCCGGTTCCAGCACCTGCTGCGGATCGGTATTGCTCTCGTCCATGCTTATCCGCTCGCGGAACTCGACCGATTCCACGCGGGACATCGCCTTCGTCGCATTCGCCGAACGGACCGGTGCGGACAGCACTTTGACCTCCTTGGCCGATGTGCCTGCGCCCGCCTTGCCGGAATACTTCGACTTAATCTGGGTGAGAATCTTCTCTGCCGTCGCTTCATCCTTCACGATGCCGATGCTCTTGCCGTTCACCTTGAGCTGGACGCCAGCCGCAAACGGCTTCAGCGTACTATCCAGCTTGGCAATCGTCTCTGCCGTCGTCGGCTTCGCCTTGAAGCCGGAATCGGGCTCCGTACGGATATTCTTCGTATCGATCTGGATATGGGCGTTCGGATATTTCCCTTGCTCTTCCTGCTGCTTCTTCACATAGAACGACTCCAGCTCGTCCAGACTGGAGACCGTTCCCAACCATTCACTATTGTTATATACGTGAAAATACGTTACCGTATTTGCATGAACATAGGCAGTTCCGCCCCAGATCGATGCAGCGATAAGCGCCGCTCCCCCCAGAGTCAGGCCGAGTTGCTTCCGATGAGCAGCGATCCACTGTTGGGCGGATTCCGGCATCATCCGACGCCACGCTGCCTTCCATTGTTGCCACCGGCTGCCTGAGACCGAATTCTTCTCATCCGTCCGGTGATCGCTATCGTAACGTTCCATGTCAGTCTCCTTCTGCTTCACATCTGATATCAAGACTTCTGCGCCGATTACAACGGGACATCGAACGGTGGCCATACATGCCTGTACATGACGTACCGGCAAGGCTCGATTCCCTGTATCCGTATCCATTCTGTCTCTGCATCATGCTGCGGACCCCGACAAATGGTTAAAGTTTTGTCATCTTTTTTCCACCTTTATTACTGTAACATAGGTCGAAAGAACAATGCAACTGATGAAAAAATGAGCAAAAGTAAGGATCTTTTCGGTTTTTACGTTCACTTATCGTTTAAAAAGAACGGTTGTCAGCACGGAGAAGGTGGTTTGAACCCGAGGCCAACTTTTTGACATCCACGAAAAAACACGGTTATGCCGCCCTGCTATGCAAGATGCGTCATAACCGTGTTTTTTATTCATGATTGGCAAGCTGCCGTCCTGCGATTAGGCCCGGCCCGGTGAAGACTTAAGGCGTTCCTTCCGGATCGTTCGCTTCGCTGTTCGCATCGGATGAAGAGGGCTGCTCCTCCGCTGTGTCAGGCTCGCCCTTCAACCATTCGAGCATCTGCCCGTATTCCTCGTCATTCAAATACTTCGCCAAAATCTGCTCGGCTTCCGTCAGCTCTGCCGCCGTCAAGCCGTCCTCCATCAGTGTGGACAGCCGCTGCATCTCCTCTTGGGGCAGCTTCTTCATCAAGGTCGCGAACAGTTGCTCCTTGTCGGATGGCGCAATCTCCTCTTTATTTCGGGACAACGCATCCGGGGAGATGACGACCCGCTCCCGCTCCGCGGCCTCGGCGGAAGAGATTCCCCCCATCACAGGCAGCGCTCCGTCACCCGGGTCCTCCTTCGGCGGATCGGATGCTTTCTTGCCTGCTGCCGGCGTTTGCGGACGCTGCGGCGTCTCCTTGCTGTTGTCCGGCTGCGCCTTGCCTCCGCCTCCGATCAGTTCCCCCCATATCGTGGTGAGCGTGAGAGAAGGCCGCTCAATCGGAATCTGGAACGTGTTCAACGCCGATTGAATATAGCGATCGACGACAACCGCTGTCGTGGCTATCGTGATAAATCCGGATAATACGCTGACCGTCACGATGATGGCGATCAGGCGGATAATGCGTAGCGTCATACGCATACATGATGCCTCCCAGCCAGCTACCCGTCCGTCTAGCAATGGAAGAGAGAACGGATAGAGTTGCATTTGTGTTACTGCTTAGTATGCCCACAAATGCGCAAAAAAAAACCGGCCGTTCCTCTCAGGAACAACCGGTTATCTTCAAGTGTCTTCATGTATTAGCGATAGATTGGGCGAACCTGGTTCGTCTGTTCGCGATTGCGTCCGACCGAGAAGATCGAGATCGGAATGCCTGTCAGCTCCGAGACCCGCTTCACATAGTTGCGGGTGCTCTCCGGCAGCTCTTCCATCGTCTTGCATTGCGAGATGTCTTCCGTCCAGCCTGGCATTTCCTCGTAGATGGCTTCGCATTCCGCGAGCATGTTCAAGTTCGCAGGATAATGCTCAATTACCTCGTCACGGTATTTGTAAGCCGTGCAGATTTTGACCGTCTTCAAGCCAGTCAGCACATCCAGCGAGTTCAAGGACAATCCGGTAATGCCGCTTACCCGGCGTGCATGGCGCACGACGACGCTGTCGAACCAGCCGACGCGGCGGGCACGGCCGGTAACGGTGCCATATTCATGGCCCGCTTCGCGGATGAAGTCTCCCGTCTCGCAGTTCAGCTCCGTCGGGAACGGACCGTCGCCGACGCGTGTCGTATAGGCCTTGGCGACGCCAATAACCTCTTCGATCTTGGAAGGTCCCACGCCCGAACCGATGCAGACGCCGCCTGCCGTCGGATTCGAGGACGTAACGAACGGATAGGTGCCTTGGTCGATATCGAGCATGACGCCTTGCGCCCCTTCGAACAGCACCTTTTTGCCGGCATCGATCGCATCGTTCAGCACGACGGAAGTGTCGACGACATACTTGCGGATTGCATCCGCATATTGCAGATATTCGTTCAGCGTCGCTTCAACATCCAGCTCTTCGCCGCCGTACATTCGGATCAATTCGTTCTTCTCTTTGGCGAGATGGCGGAATTTCTCCTCGAATACGTCCTTGTCGAGCAAGTCGACGATGCGAATGCCGTTGCGGGCTGCTTTGTCCATATACGCAGGTCCGATCCCTTTGCGGGTCGTCCCGATTTTGTTCGGTCCTTTGCGTTCTTCTTCCAACCCGTCCAGCACCATATGATATGGCATAATGACATGCGCGCGATCGCTGATGCGGAGATTATCGGTCGAGAAGCCATTATCGTGAATATATCCAATTTCTTCGATTAACGCCTTTGGATTGACCACCATTCCGTTACCGATGACACAGATTTTGTCCGTGTAGAAGATGCCGGATGGTATTAGGCTCAGCTTATACTTTTTATTATTGATTAGGATCGTGTGCCCCGCATTGTTACCGCCTTGATATCGCGCCACTACATCTGCGCTTTCGGCGAGGAAATCGGTAATTTTCCCTTTTCCCTCGTCACCCCATTGGGTTCCTACGACGACTACTGTAGACATTTTCATACCCCCGTCGGGTGTTCACACACCAATATTCGCTGCATTCTTCCGAAGGCAGCATTTTAAGTGTATCAGCGTTAGAAGATGAAGTCAATAAAAAAGCGAACGTTACGTACCGACCACATATCAATGTTCGGAAAAGTAACGCTCGCACGCTATGAATACCATTAAATGTTTATCCTGTAGGCATTTCATGATGATTGCGTTCGTAGCTTACGAATTTATTGAAATTTTTGAGGAAGACGAGCTCGACGGTTCCGACCGGACCGTTCCGCTGCTTGGCGATAATGATCTCAATGATGTTCTTCTTCTCGGTATCCTGATTGTAATAGTCATCGCGGTACAGGAAGGCGACGATATCGGCATCCTGCTCAATCGAACCGGATTCCCGCAAGTCGGACATCATCGGGCGCTTATCCTGGCGCTGCTCCACGCCCCGGCTCAGCTGCGAGAGGGCGATGACAGGCACTTCGAGCTCCCTGGCAATCTGCTTCAGCGTCCGGGAGATCTCGGATACTTCCTGCTGCCGGTTCTCTCCCGGCTTGCCGCGGCCATGAATGAGCTGCAAGTAGTCAATCAGAATCATGCCCAGCCCGCGCTCTTTCTTCAGACGCCGGCATTTCGCCCGGATATCAGCGACCGTCACGCCCGGCGTATCATCGATATAGACTTCGGCCTCAGAGAGCGCCGCAATCGACATCGTCAGCTTCTCCCAATCATCGTCCTCCAGCTGTCCGGTACGCAGCCGGCCTGCATCCACGTTCGACTCCGCGCAGATCATCCGCTGAACGAGCTGTGCGGCGGACATCTCCAGACTGAAGATCGCCACTGTCTCCTTCGCCCGCACGCCGACATTCTGGGCAATATTGAGCGCGAACGCGGTCTTCCCTACCGATGGCCGGGCCGCCACGATAATGAGGTCGCTTCGCTGGAAGCCGGACGTCATCTTGTCCAGATCGGGGAATCCTGACGGAATCCCCGTCGTCCCGCCCTGATGCTCGCTCAGGAACTCGACCCGCTCGTACACATCCATCAGCACATCCTTGATCGCGATGAAGCCGGTGGACGAACGGCGATTGGATATTTCCAGAATTCGCCGCTCCGCATCGCTCAGCAGGCCGGAGACATCCTCGCCGCCGGAATAGCCCTCGCTCACGATCTGGGTCGCGGTCCGAATAAGGCGGCGCATCATCGACTTCTCTTCGATAATCTGCGCATAGTAATCGACGTTGGCCGCCGTCGGCACCGCGTTGGCCAGCTTCGTCAGATACGAGATGCGGCCGACATCCTCCAGCTGCTGCTTCGCCTGCAGCTTGGCCGTCAGCGTAATCAGATCGACAGGCTGATTTTCCTCGCCGAGTTCAATCATCGCCTCGTAGATCATTTGGTGAGCCGGATCGTAGAAGTCCTCCGGCTGAATCCGTTCCATCGCCGTAATCAAGGCTTCGGCTTGCAGCAGAATCGCCCCGAGTACCGCTTGCTCCGCCTCCAGATTCTGCGGCGGAATTCGATCAACGAACAAGTCGTTCATCTTATTCCTCCGTGACGTGAACCTTCACTGTCGCCTTTACATCCGGGTGCAGCTTTATGGTTACATTCGTATAGCCGAGCGAACGAATCGGTTCGTCCAGTTCGATCTTACGCTTATCGATTTTGAGCTTCATCTTGCTGAGCGCTTCCGCGATCTGCTTCGTCGTAATCGCCCCGAACAGGCGGCCGCCTTCTCCCGCCTTCGCCGACAGCGGTACTGTCGTCTCATTCAAGGTCGCAGCAAGCTTCTCCGCATCCAGCTTCTCCTGCTCCTTGCGTTTTTGCTCCGATTTATGCTGTTGCTCCAGGGTCTTCAGATTGCCTTCCGTCGCCGGACGCGCAAGTCCCTGCTTGAACAGGAAGTTCTGCGCATATCCTTCGGAGACTTCCTTGATTTGGCCCTTCTTGCCTTGTCCTTTAACATCCTGCAACAAAATGACTTTCATTCGAACAACCCCTCTTCCGCATCAATTTCTTCGAGCACGCGTCTCAGCTTGGCCTCCGCTTCCTCCAGCGGACATGCCAACTGCACGGCCGCATTGGTCAGATGGCCGCCTCCGCCCAGCCGCTCCATCACCACCTGGACATTCATCTGCCCGAGCGATCGCGCGCTAATCCCGATGAGTCCGTCCGGACGTTCGCTAATGACGAACGATGCCAGCACATCGGTCATATTCAACAGCGTATCAGCTACCTGCGCGATGAGCAACTGTGAATATTTGCGTCCTGGCTCCGTTACCGCGACCGCAATATGCCCGTACAGCATTTCCGCGCGCCGGATAATCTCGGCCTTCTCGATATATTCTTCGAGATCCTGCTTCAATACGCGCTGCACGAGCAGCGGATCGGCGCCTTGGCGGCGGAGGAAGCTGGCCGCATCGAAGGTGCGCGAACCGGTCCGCAGCGTGAAATGCTTCGTGTCCACCGTGATCCCCGCCAGCAGCGCGGTCGCTTCCAGCATGCTCAAGTTAATCCGGTTCTGGATATATTGCAGCAGCTCCGTGACGAGCTCGGCCGTGGACGACGCATACGGCTCCAGATAGACAAGCACCGCGTCGTTGATGAATTCCTCGCCGCGCCGATGATGATCGATGACGACGATCCGTTCCGAGCGCAGCAGCTTCGGCTCTTCCACCAAGGAAGCTTTGTGCGTATCGACCACGACGACCAGGCTGGCCTCGGTAATCATCTCGACGGCTTCGCCCCGGGTAATGAAGCGGGACCAGAGAATCTCGTCCCTCCGCAGGTGGTCCACCATCCGGTCGATGGACGGATTGCTGTCCTCCAGCACAATATACGCCTCGACATCAAGCATCCGGCATGCGTGCAGCACGCCGATCGCCGAACCGATCGCATCGGTATCCGGCACTTTATGCCCCATGATGAACACGGCGTCGCTCTGCTGGATGAAATCGCGCAGCGCATGCGCGATGACGCGCGCACGCACCCGCGTCCGCTTCTCGACCGCGTTCGACTTGCCTCCATAGAAAGACAGCCGCTGGCCCATGCGGACAGCGACCTGATCCCCGCCCCGGCCCAATGCGATATCCAGGCTGGATTGAGCCATCCGGCCGAGCTCGGCAATGCTGTCCGCTCCGGCAGCAATCCCCATGCTGAGCGTAACCGGGAGCTTATTGCCGAACAGCACCTCTCTCACTTCGTCCAGAATCGCGAACCGGGTCTGTTCCAGCGCCTTCAATGTCTGTACATCCATGACCAGGAAATACCGCTCGGAAGAGAGCCGCCGGATCAGAATCCCGTTCTCTGCCGCCCATTCCGTAATCTGTCCGGCGACGCGTGCAATGAGCCCGGTCCGCTGCTGGTCCTCCATGCCTTGGGTCGATTCTTCCAGATTGTCCATAATGACCGTTCCTACGGCGATGCGTTCTTCCTCGTACCGCTTGCGGATAGTCCATATCTCGGTAATGTCCGTGAAGTAGACGACCCGCTCCCCCGGGACAATATCCGCATGCACGATGCGTCCGCCGATGAACAGCTCCTGCGCGTGCTCCGAATCCTTGCCTGCCTGGAGCTGAGGGAAGACCTCCCCCAATTCCTGGCCGATCAGGCCGTCCTGCTCCACAAGCTGCGCCACATAAGCATTATGCCATTCGATGACCCGGTTCTCGCTGTACAGAAGAATGCCGTAAGGCAGATCGACGATGGCGCTCTCTCCGGCCCGCTTGACGCGAAGCCCCAGCGTGGTCAGATACAATTCGGTTTCTTGCCGGAATTTGTGTTCCGCCGCCAGCGAAGCCACAGCCAATGCGGCAATGCCGGCGAAGGCAAGCAAGCCGACCATCCAGTTGTAATAAGCGAGGACGCTCGTGACCACGACGAGCAGCACGAACGTCCAGATGATGTGCTTGAAATACCAGCGTTGGAACAACATTTTAGGCATAGCTTCTCACCCTACGCTTTTGGCTTGGACATGGCCTGTCGAAGCGGAAAGGCCAGATCCACGATTCCGATAATTCGCAAAATGCCATGGAGGAACGGCAGAAAGATGACTGCAATGGTGGCAACGACTGGAATGGCCCTGTTCCATTTGCGCGAATGCGCCAGGAAGAACAGGAAGCCGATGCCTTGCACCATGAAAGCGATTTGAAGCAGCGGTACCAGGTTGATCAGGATCAGAGTCAGGAAGCTTCCTGATGACTTCTGCACGATCAGATCCAGAATGATCGTAATTAAGTAGTACCAGATCAATGCCCGCGGCAGCATCCATTGCCGAACCGGCTTCAGCTTCTGCACCTGGATGCCCTGCGCCGTGAGCAGCGCCCGGCTAATCGCATACGTAATGGTGCCCATATAGAGCGCGCCGATAATCAGCATGAACGGGATCATTTGGCTGAGCAGGATAACGAATTGCTCCTTCATCTCCTGCGTCAGATCCGCCGGGAACAGTGTAGTCTGCTGCAATCCGGCCATGCTCTCGTTCATCACTGACATAATGTAGTTATACACATTGAAGTCGAATGCCAGCTTCGCGAGCGCCAACAGCAGCAGCGATTCCACGAGAAATGTGGCCGTTCCCGCGACATATACGTTCAAGGCCGGCCGCTTCTGCTTGAACATATGACCGAATACGATTCCCGGAATCATAAAATATACACCCGTCAGCACGCCTACCATCCCTAAGCTGCCGAGCAGAACATACACAAGCAATAACAATGCCGCCCCATGCAGAATAAATCCGCGCAGGGATTGTGTTGCGTAGAGCATGACAAACGGCACCGCCATAAAACTCATCGTCAACACCTGAATCGGTTGTAGGATGGATAATAACAATACGAGCGCCGCAACCGCCCATGCTAACGATGACCAGCGATATTTCAACCTATTCACCTCTTGAGAAGCTCTTCTTCCCTCTTGGTTCTATCCCGTTCGTCACGCAAGAACCGGGGCTAACTTCCTTATTTTTTCCCTGTCCCCAATAAAACCGTCATTCTTCATTATACCATATTTACTTGATATTCATGGCTTTCGACGTGAACTGCTCGCAATATTCAATAATTTGGCTGCGCCGGACAATGCCGATGAAGCGGTTCATATCGTCAACGACCGGAACGAAGTTCTGCACCTTGGCCAAGTTGATCAGATCCTCCATATTCGAATCGATGCGCACCGTTCTATGGCGCACATTCAAGGGCACATCCTTCAGCAAAAAGCGCGACGCGTTCTCGAAGGTAATGCTCCCATTCGAATTCTTCATATGCCACAGCAGGTCTCCCTCGGTAACCGTCCCCACAAATTCCCCTTCATCATTCAATATGGGCACGGCGGTATAGCGATGATGCTCCATTTTTTCCAAGGTTTGACGCAAGGTGGCGCTCACCGTCAAACATACGACTTCATGTTTGGGTGTCAAGAAAAAAGCAATATTCATCCGCGTGGTCTCCTCCTCATGTCAAGCAGGGGCCATTTTTCTCCCTAAGATTAAATTAACACATTTCCCTTATCAAAAACAAAGAGTCAGCCGCAATCACGACTGACTCTTTTCGTTTTAATCTCCCTTTACTTCACGCGGTTCCATCAGATCGGCCTTCTTCGTGTTCGGATCCAGCCAATTATCAAGAAGCGTCTGCACATAATTCATATCTTCTTCATCGACCATGTAATACCACACATTGCTCATCATCTTGCCGTCTCCATGCAGCATGTAGCTGCTCATTTGCGGCGTATCCGACTGCGTGAACATCGTCTTCGCCAGGTCAATCATGAATTTAGGACGAATATCGGTCGAGAAATTATCACCCATAATTTGAATAAGTTCAGGAATTCGGCCGATTTTGTCCATTTCGATTGCCCGGTGCATGACGGCATTCAAGAAGATCCGGTGGCGCATCGTCCGGTTCATGTCAGAATCCTCGCGATAGCGGACGAAGTATAATGCTTCCTGTCCGTTGTATATTGGCTTATTGGCCTCGATCCGGAATTTCTCATGGTTCGGATCCTTGTTCACAATATCTTCCTTGATCGGAAGCTCTACGCCATCCAGCGCATCAACGACATCCTTCAAGCCCTCGAAGTTAATGGTCGCGTAATGATCGACTTTATGCTTCAGCAGGTTCTCCACGGAGTCCATGCTCATTTTGGCCTGCCCGTAAGCGTAGGCATGGTTCAGCTTCGTCTCGAACCCTTTACCGATAATCTCGGTGTACGTATCCCGCGGAATCGACAGCAGCAGCACTTTATTGTCTTCCGGGCGAACGACGGAATAAATGATGGTGTCCGAACGCCCCACTTCATTGCCGCGGGCATCGATGCCTAACAGCAATACCGAGAACGGCTCGGTAACTTTGCGGATAACTTCCTCTTTTCCCTCAATTGGTTTGTACGAATTCTCCAGTGTCTCCTCTACATGCCCCGACAGGAACATGTCGAACGCCAAAACGGCGATCTGCTTCCGGAAGAAAAATCCTCCGAATCCGATGATGGCGATGACCAGGAAGGCTATCCACCATTTTTTATATTTTTTCATGCTATCAACTTCTTCCTTTTGATGAATTTGTAGCGCCCTGCCCGCTGCCCTGTTTTCTCTTTGCTGTACTTTCTTGGGCAAGTTCTTTTGCCGCACCCCTTTGCCGGATGATTACACAACTGATCAACAAATGAAACATCGCTTCTTCCCGCCGCGTCTTCCCCATAAGACGCAATCCGTGCGATGCATTCCTTTAGCATATTATGCTCCGGGACACGCCCTTGATGAATGGCGCATCCTGCCGATCGACACTCGTTCAATCCGGATCATCTTCCAGCTCATGCCGAGGAAGATGAAGCCGACTTCACTTCATGTTCGGCTTACCCCTAGTTAGCTCATGGTCCGATTTGTCTATTTTTGTAGCTAGTCGCATGAGTGGAGCCATGAGGTATTGCATTGGATCTTACCATACATTGTCGAATTACAGAAAACAACAAGTCTTATTTTACATGTATTTGATCAAAAAATAAAATACAGATTCGTCACAGATTTGGTTTATATATTGAAAATGTGGGAATAATTAATAGGTTTTTAAGGGGAAATTTATATTTTTTTGAGGCTGGGACATGTAAAAGAAGACATAAAAAAACAGCCGAGTCGTCGACCCGGCTGCTCTCTTGCATTACTCCGTTGTGTATGGCAGCAACGCTACTTGACGGGAGCGTTTGATCGCTACAGTCAACAAACGTTGATACTTTGCGCTTGTTCCTGTTACACGGCGAGGCAGAATTTTACCGCGCTCGCTGATGAATTTCTTCAACAGATCCGTGTCTTTGTAATCGATGTGCGTAATTTTGTTCGCAGTAAAGTAACATACTTTACGGCGCTTGTTGCGTCCTTTACGGCCGCCAAAACGACGCTCAGGGCGTTCGCCGCCTTCATTTTGCTTGAAGCTCATTCCATTCAGTCCTTTCCCTATTAAAATGGCAAATCATCATCAGAAATATCGATCGGTCTGCCGTCGTCAGAGAATGGATCCGCTGCCGGACCGCGGGACTGGTTAGAGCCTCCTCCGCCATATGGCCGTGAGTTATTGTTCGGCTGTCCGCCGCCATAACCTCCGCCCATATCATCACGACTTCCCCCGCTGTCGCGGTTGGACTCCAGGAATCGTACGTTATCGGCGATAACCTCCGTAACGTATACGCGCTTCCCTTCATTGTTGTCGTAATTACGGACTTGGATTCGGCCTTCCACTGCCGTCAGCCGACCTTTACGCAAATAATTAGCGCAAGTCTCTGCCAACTGCCGCCATGTAACCACTGGAATGAAATCCGCCTCCCGCTCGCCGCTCTGGTTCGAGAACGGACGATCGACCGCCAACGTAAATTGCGTCACAGCAACTCCGGATGGCGTATAGCGCAATTCAGGGTCACGGGTTAGACGACCAATCAAGATCACGCGATTCAACATGTAATCCCCTCCTTCGACGTATCCTTACGAAAACGATGGTTGGCAATTAAGCCACGTCTGTTGTTACGAGATGGCGGATAACTTCGTCGGAGATCTTCAATTGACGCTCCAACTCGGCAACCACTGCAGGTTGTGCAGTGAAGTTCACGAGAACGTAGATACCGTCGCGGAACTTCTTGATCTCATAAGCAAGCCGGCGTTTGCCCATCACGTCGTGCTTCGTAATTTCCCCGCCTTCGTTAGAGATGACGCCTTGGAATTTGTCGACTGCAGCTTGGACAGCTTCTTGCTCGATGTCTGGACGAATGATGTACATCAATTCGTATTTGCGCATTTCACGTTCACCTCCTCTTGGACTTCAGGCCCCTGATCGGTGTGTCAGGAGCAAGGAGCGAGAAAACTCGCACTAAATAAATATATCAAAAACAGGGCTATGGTGCAAGCCATTCCTTTGCTGTCTTGGCATTTTTCATCCCGGATTACCGTCACCCCGAAGCAAGATGGGTTCCATGGGGGCCATTCTCTCTCCTACATTTCTCCACTCATGAATCTGTAACCGGACGCGAACAATACCCATTGAAGAAGCGACAATTCTGCCGATGTCAGGAGGTGGCAAGGATGGGTGAACGCACCGAATTTGAACCGGGAGACAAGGCGCCCAACGACGGTATCTACATGGAGGTAGGCGAAGCCAGTTTCCACACGGAGATTCAGGATCCGAAGCAGATTCGATTGAAAAAAGGCGAGACGTTTCCCGAGACAACCAACAAGGACCGCAAATGGAAAAAGAAATCACACGCTCTTACACACTAAATAAAACATTTTCCTGCGCATAAAATCGGCATGAACAGCCATAATAACGACTGACGGTGCAAAGCGAGGTGGGTTCCGTTGAACATTGCAGCGAAACAGCCAAGTGATGACGCACACTTTACGATAACATCATAAGAGAAGCGAGGGGTTGTGCCAAAGACACTTTAGTCTGAATCACAGATCTTGTATGGTCTGCCATATATGATGAACCTGAGCCATCTGAAGAAGTGAAGTAAAGAAGGTCTAATCATGCACCGTCAACCAGGAAAGGACTCTGCAGCTGCGGAGTCCTTTCATTTACGTACGTTGGGCCAGAGCCACGGATTCGCACAAATGCCAAATAAAGTAGACGTATAATAATCGCTATGCTATCATATAAATAAGAAAAAGAGCCGTGCTGCAACACGACTCTTTCGCAATAGCCGCTTCAAAGGCGGTGGCTTACAACCAAGGTAATACCTGAATAGGCCGTGACCTTAGCTTGGGGGCGGCCTATTTTTTTGTGTGCAGGTATATCAGCAGCGTCACGACAAACGTCAGTAACGCGAATATCCAAAGTCCAAATTGGAACATAACGGATAGCGCTTCGTATACGCTCACTGGCATCACCTCCCTTCCGGGAGATTAGCCGACCGCCCATAAAGCCATTCTATTGCATGGTAATTATATCCTATTTATTGGACGGGGTAAACCATATTAATGTCATAAATAAAAGACCTCCTACGCATAATCGCGTAAGAGGTACCGTATCAGTTAGTCGTTAAGCAAGCAGCCAACACGCTAACGTATGTATTACACCCTTGCGGAACGGAAACCGAAGATGGCCTGCCCACATGACGATGAAGTTCCGAATAGATGCGTGGATTTAGCGAAAAAACTTTACATACGTAAACCAAAAGTTTATTATTAAGTTATGCTATATAGTATATAGAATATACAAAGAGACGTCACTGGGAATGACGCCTCCATAGCTAAGAGATAGTGTAATATTTTCACCTTCGAAAACAACCCGCAATCCGCCAAGACATTAGGGTTGTTTTTTGCTGTTCTGTTGAGACAAAACGCCAAATACTATAGTAATCACCAATCCTATTAATGCAATGACAAAGGTGCCAAATGAAATCATTAAAGTTACAGATTCAAATACCGTCAGATATAATCGCTCCTAGGTTCTCTTAGCTAATTATTATTATACTACATATTTTTAGCATCTGACAGTTTTACGATCCGTATTTTCCCCTTTCTCTTTCTTCGCATAATCCTTGACAAAGGCGATTGTTTTCCATGCTGTTCAGATATGCATTCCTCACTTAATGGCATATATTTCCCTGTCGTTGCAATCTCCGCATGTCCTAGAATTTTCTGTAAGTGAAATATCGACATGCCGCTCTCTGCTGACATTGTTCCGAAATTATGGCGCAAAATGTGAGACGATACAGATCGCGCGATCTTCGCCTTCTCTGCGTACTTACTGAATGCCTTCTTGACTGTCTTCTCGCTTAGTTGTTCGCCGTAATTCGTTGTGAACGTAAGGTGAATCGAAGACTGCGGAAGACTCCGCCATCAACTGCTTTAGTAATCGAACAGTTTCCGCAGATAGCAGCAGAATTCGCGATTTACGATTTTTGTTCTTGAACGCGGGCAAAACAATTTGCCTTTTGGCGAAATTTATATCCTTCTTTTCGAGTGAGCCAATTTCGTTGAGCCGTATTCCGCTATCCAGTATCAACGCCATTATGTCGGGCCACTGTTCCCATGATTTATGTCTAGAGCCTTCAATGCCTTCTTGATGCAGAACGTTAAAGAACGTCCTTAGAACGCGAATGCGGACGTTTACGGACGATGCAACAAGGCCGCGCTTCACCTTGACGACAAAATCAACGGCTTTCTCCAACGAACACGTCTGCGGCTCGACGCGAGCAGTCGGCACAGGTACCCGCGCCCCTATAGTCTTCTTCCCTTTGCGCTTATCCATACGCAAAAATACCTCCTACGCTTTATTTGCGTACGAGGTAAACAAATCAGTTAGGTGTCCCGTAATTAACTAGTACACCAACCTATGTAATTCGGTTAGCTTTCGCATAACATTCCGTTATAAAAACTGCATAACAACGGGATTTTTGAAAGTGGCGGAAAGGGTGGGATTCGAACCCACGCACGCTTTGACACGCCTAGCTGATTTCGAGTCAGCCCCCTTGGACCTCTTGGGTACCTTTCCACAGCACAATTCATTTTAACACATGAACTTGAAGAATGCAAGATGTTTTACTCGACTTTTTTTAGGACTCCGCCTCTGCCGATCGAAGCACTTTTTTCATGCTTTTTTCGAACTTGGCCCGAGGAATGAGCACGCTATGCTTGCAGCCTACGCATTTAATCCGAATATCCATGCCCATTCGAATAATTTCCATTTCATTTGTGCCGCATGGATGCGGCTTTTTCATTTGCACGACATCCCCCAATTGAAATTGCTTACGTTCCATTCGTCGAGATCCCCTTTCCTTCATAGTTTTCAATCGCTGCCGCTTCCTCCTCTTTGCGGTGCTGCGACTTTCTAACCTCCAGATTGATGAGTCTGGACACCTGCGCCTGGGTGAACGGCTTGCATTCCGCGATGATGCGGATCGTCGTCTCGGTGCGGGTCATCGTCTGAATCCCGAGCACCTGCGGCTGCCGAATCACATTCGGCTCGCGCTCCGGCAAGGCTGCCAATATCTTCTCCATTCGCTCAACCGCCGCATCGACGTCTTCATCTGCAGCAATGACGACATCCACCACAGCTAACGAATTGCTGATCGAGTAGTTGGTTACGTCCGTAATGCTTCCATTGGGGATAATATGTATCTCCCCTGTCCAGCTGTGTATCCGCGTAGACCTCAGACCGATCATTTCCACGGTGCCCTGGAACTGTCCTACCTTGATCACGTCCCCGACGGCGAACTGATCCTCGAAAATGATGAAAAATCCGGTCATCACGTCCTTAACCAGGCTCTGCGAGCCGAAGCCGATCGCAAACGTAACGACCCCTGCCCCAGCCAGCAGCGGAGCCAGATTGACGTTGAACTCCATTAAAATGAACATAATCATCGTGAAGTTCAGTGTCAATGAGGTTACATTTTTGAGCAGCTTCACAATCGTGAGCAGGCGGCGCGGGTTAAGGGTAAGATTGCCCCTTCCCTTCTTGTTCATCGCCCTGTCGATCATGCGGAAAAGCACCTTGATCGCGATCCGGGAAATGAGAATAATGAGCACGATCCGGATGGACTTGATAATCAGCCACTCCCAAGTGGAAGGATCTGTTATCCAGTCTATAATCTGATGCTGCCATTTCTGAAATATGCTAACCGTCTGTTCGATGTTCTGTTCCATCATGTTCGTCTCTGCCGGTTCTGCCTGCAGCATCATCTCACTCCTCTACCGATTCTATCAATTGAATATATTGATCGTCCTGCTTATAGAATATCCCGCGAATCTCGATCCGCTCGGTTCGAATCAGCGTTCGGACCGCCTCCAGATCGTCAGGCTGGAACTGAATGGACAGCGCGCATCCTGCCGTAATCTGCGCCGGTGTCGGACAAGTGTCAATGTCCAGCTCGAGATAGTCCATCAGCATTTCCATTCGCAGCGCATGCTGGGTAGAATCAAAGGCCAGCAGCCATTCTTCCGCTTCCGTTCCATTCATAACGGCGCACCCTTCCTTAACGGTATGATTTCCTTCTTCCGAGTATAAAACTCCTCTTTCATCCATATACTAGTTACTACTATTTCGTAGAAACGGAGGTTGCGCCGTGACTTATTCTCTCTTCAATTCTCCCGCTCCAATAGATTGTCCGCCATGCAAAGTGGATTACAACACGCCGGAAGCGCTGACGACGCTGGTCCGTTCCTGCCGCGAGCATTTGCGCATGCGCGCCCCTTACCAATCGCTGACGGTTGTATGCATTGGCACTGATCGTTCCACCGGAGATTGTCTTGGCCCGCTCGTCGGCACGTATCTGGTCAAGTTAGCCACTTCCCAGTACCGTGTTTTCGGTACGCTGCAGCAGCCAGTCCATGCCATGAATTTGCAGGACAAGCTGGACGAATTGCGGCAGGAAGATCCGACTACCTTCATCTTGGCCGTCGATGCCTGCCTTGGCCAGAGCAGCAGCGTAGGCGCGGTTCAGATCCAGCATGGTCCTGTCCGTCCGGGCGCAGGAGTGAACAAACAATTGCCCCCGGTCGGCGACATGCACATAACCGGCATCGTCAACGTCGGAGGCTTCATGGAATATTTCGTGCTGCAGAACACTCGGCTTCATCTGGTCATGAGCATGGCCGAACTGATCGGAGAAGTGATTCATCAATCGATCGCAGGGACAACCCCGATTAACTAATCTCTGTCTGCCTTCGCCGTGGCGGCTTGTCCACGGCTGGCTGCCGCCGCTTCAAGAGCCTGCTTCTCTTCCGGTGATAAGGAATACGTGGATTGGCCTTTCTCCACAGGCTTCGCGTAAACATAGGAATGATCCCGCCCATGAATGCCTGTCAGCACAATGCCGTCTTGTTCATCGTTGATCCAGGCAATCGAGAAGCTCAATTCGCTCCCATGCTCTGCAAAGGCGTTGTAACGCTGAATGCCGACATGGGACTTCATTCTGGCAGCGGCTCCTTCCAGCTGCTGAATGCGCCGTTGATGCTGCTCGATTCCGCTCCGCAACCGGCTCATGTCATCATGCATGCTGGACAACACCAGATCGAGCTGCTCGACGCCGCTCTCCCCCATGATGGACATGTATTTCCGCCGCAGCTTGCGAAGCTTCACGCCCTGAATCCATACCAATAATAGTAACATAAGAGATAACCCTGCCGTACACAGTACGACCAGCGGTAACCAATCATTCCATAACTCATTCATCATAGGTCTCTGTTCTCTCCTGCCTCTAGCTTATCCGATGCATAACCAATGTAAAGCTTCCGTTACCTTTTCGATATCTGCCTCTGTCGTATTCCAACCGACACTAATGCGCAAAGCGCCGGATTCCAACGTCCCCGCTGCCCGGTGGGCCGCAGGAGTGCAGTGGTATCCCGCCCTCGCCGCAATGCCGAATTCGCGATCGAGACGATGGGCCAAGACGGAACTATCGATACGTTCGCTGATCAGCGATACGATTCCCGTCCGTGGCTGCCCAAGCGCAGGTCCAAGAATTCTCAGGCCTGGAAGCCGTTCAATCGATTCCATCAGCTTCTGAGTGAGTCCCCATTCCTTCTTATACCTGGCCTCTACCGTCTCCCGCAATACATATCGTACCCCTGCCTCCATACCGGCGATACCGACCGTATTCGGCGTCCCCGCTTCATAGCAGTCCGGCCGCGTGGCAGGGTGAACCGCTTCATCGGAATAGCTTCCCGTTCCGCCTTGTACGAGAGGATGAACATCGAGATCGGGGTCAATATATAGCCCGCCGGTTCCCTGTGGCCCAAGCAGACCTTTGTGGCCGGGAAAAGCAAGCATATCAATGCCAAGCGCCGCCACCGAGATGGGCAGCAGCCCCGCCGACTGGGCCGCATCCACAAGCAGCTTCGCGCCATAATCATGCGCAATAGCCGCAATCTCCCCTACCGGTTGGATGGAACCGAACAGATTGGAGCTATGATTGCAGATGACGAGCCGGGTATGAGGCTTCATAGCCTGCCGAATCCGATGCAGTTCAACCGTTCCAGATGCATCCGCTTCGACATAAGTGACCTCAACCCGATGATGGCGCATCAACCACTCCAGCGGACGAGTAACCGAGTTATGCTCCACACCCGTTGCTACAACATGATCCCCTGGCCGGACGTAGCCATGAATGGCCGTGTTCAACGCCATCGTCGTATTGGACATCCAGGCAATATCTACCGGATTGGCCACCTGGAACAGCTCGGCCGCTGCCATTCTCGCATGAAGAATGCGCTTGCTCGCCTTTACGGCAATCCGATGCCCGCCTCGCCCCGGATTGCCTCCTTCTTCCATCATCGACCGCTGCATCGCTTCCATAACGCATGCTGGCTTGGGCCACGAGGTGGCTGCATGATCCATATAAATGATTGGAGGCGCATCCTCTCTTCCGCGCATCTCATCCACCTCATTCTACCTATAACTTTACCTTATCCCGGCATGGGCAAATAGAACATTTTTGTAACCTTTTTAATCCCAATATATCCCTGGAAATCATCCGTTTCAAGCCGGAATCTGCTTGGAAAATCGGGTCTCAAAAAAGAAAAAAACTGGCATTCTTAGTTTAATCCTTTGGGCAAAGGATGACAACCAAGTGTCCAGCTTTTTTGCAAAAATTATTAATTGGAAGAAACGGTCTGCAGCAGTTCCAGCAACCTTTCCAAATCCTGCTTGCTGAAATACGCAATCTCAATTTTTCCTTTGTCTTTATTTTGCTTAATCCGGACCGTGGTGCGGAATTGTTCGCGCAGGCTCTCCTCTACCTCATGCAGGTATGGATCATGGCGAACAGCCTTCGGCTTGTCTGCCGGTTTGTTTTTCTGATGAAGCTGCTGTATCGCTTCTTCCAGTTGTCTGACGCTCCACCCTTGATCGATCGTCGACTTCGCAAGCTGCTTCACTTTCGTTGTATCTTTTACGCCTACGATAGCGCGTGCATGTCCCATCGACAGTGTTCCACGTGAAACATACTCCTTTACTTCTTCCGGAAGCTGAAGCAATCTCAGGAAATTGGCGATATGTGATCGCGATTTGCCTACCTTAACAGACAGCTCCTCCTGCGTAAGCGAGAATTGATCCATCAGTCCTTGATAAGCAAGCGCCAGCTCGATTGCATTCAGATTTTCCCGCTGCAGGTTCTCAATGAGGGCAATTTCCATCACTTGCTGATCGGAAAAGCTGCGAATCACGGCCGGTATTGTTGTCAGCCCCAGCAATTGCGAAGCCCGGTAACGGCGTTCCCCTGCGATGATCTCGTAGCCTTTGACGACGCTCCGAACAATAATCGGCTGAATAACACCATGCTGCTTAATCGACTCGGCCAATTCCTGAATCGACTGTTCATCGAAGTTTTTGCGCGGCTGATAAGGATTCGGACGCAATTGCTGCAAGGACACTTCCGTAACCTTATCATCATCGTTCACGGATAAAGAAGGAATGAGCGCATCCAAGCCACGTCCTAAACGCTTACTCATATGAAATCACTTCCTTCGCAAGTTCCAAATATACCTCGGCGCCTTTCGATTTCGGATCATAGGTCATAATCGACTGTCCATGCGACGGCGCTTCGCTCAAACGGATATTCCGAGGAATGATCGTTTGATACACCTTTTGCTGAAAATACTTTTTCACCTCTTCGATGACTTGAATGCCCAGATTCGTACGAGCATCCAGCATCGTCAACAGCACGCCCTCAATTTGCAAGGACGTATTGAGATGTTTTTGCACCAGTCTTACCGTATTGAGCAGTTGGCTCAAGCCTTCTAATGCATAGTACTCGCATTGAATCGGAATAATGACGGAATGAGAGGCCGTCAGCGAATTAATCGTCAAAATCCCTAAGGACGGCGGACAATCAATCAATATATAATCATACAAATGGGCCACAAGCTGCAATGACTTCTTCAGCCGGACTTCCCGTGAAATCGTCGGAACCAGCTCAATCTCGGCCCCCGCCAATTGAATCGTGGCCGGTATAATATGCAAGCCTTCGACCATCGTAGGAACGATCGCATCTTTGGGATGGACGTCATTAATGATGACATCATAAATGCAGTTGGCTACATCCGCTTTATTAATCCCTACTCCGCTTGTCGTATTGCCCTGCGGATCGATATCTACCAGTAATACCCGCTTGCCTAGCAACGCCAAACCCGCACCCAAATTCACCGTCGTCGTGGTCTTCCCGACGCCGCCTTTCTGGTTGGTAATGGCAATGACTTTAGCCATTCCTCTTCACCTCAATGTTGATTCTTTCTGCCTTCTCCAGCTGCATCGAGACTTCAATTGCTTTCCTATGCAATAAAAAGAGCGGCGTCTTGGCTGCCGCCCTAACGTTCCGCCATGCGAACAACACCAACGTCTTCATCCGATTGTAAGCAATGGTAGACATGCAGCACATGATTGGACTTCAAGACGTGATTTTATCGTTTCGGAATTTTAATCACAATTTCGTAATGATCCTCATGATCCTTCTCATCCGTTTTAATCTTCAGGCCGGATCCAGAGACCATATCAATCGACTGGCGAATCGTGTTCAAGGCCAAGCGCACATCTTTCGTGAACGAAATGCGTTTCGTCTTTTTGGCCTTATTGACTTCTTTATAGAAAGCGACTCTCGCTTCCGTCTGCTTCACATTCAGTTCTTTAGTAATGATCTCATTCAATAGCTTGAGCTGCCATTCTTCCGAATCGAGACTCAACAGTGCCCGGGCATGACGTTCCGTCAACTTGCGTTCCATCAGAGCTGTCTTGACTGCTTCGGGAAGTTGAAGCAACCGAATCTTGTTGGCTATTGTCGATTGGCTTTTGCCTAATCGCTGCGCCAAGCTTTCTTGTGTCAGATCATGGAGATCGATCAGCTTCTGATAAGCAACCGCTTCCTCGATCGCGGTCAACCCTTCACGCTGCAAATTCTCAATGAGGGCAATAGACGCCGCTTGAGAATCGTTAATTTCTCGAATAATCCCCGGGATGGTGTCCATGCCCAGCTTTTTCACTGCTCGCCAACGCCGCTCCCCGGCAATAATCTCATACTTGCCGTTACGCTGCCGAACCACGATCGGTTGAATAACACCATGGGTCTTAATCGTCTGACACAATTCATCAATTCGTTCATCATCAAAAATGGTGCGCGGTTGATAAGGGCTGGTGACAATCTCGTCCACCGGAAGCTGTTTGACCTCATCCAGCGCTCCCCGCTCTGCAAAACCGAATAACCGAGACAGTTGTTCTTTCATATCCGATAATACCACCTAACTTCAAAATAATGCCAGACACTTGAAGAAGCGGCAGTTGCTCTGCTCCATCGGATTGTATAATCCGTAATCCATACCTACATGAAAAGCCTACCCGTGCAATATCCATGCTGACACATGAATACAGCTACTCTCTATCCTATCTATTCTCCAAGCAGGCACCTATTTCCTGCAAGGATAGAACTTGAACAAAAATATTGTTCCACGTGGAACAAATCACCAATTCCATTGCCAACCATTTCTGCTCTACTTTACATGATACCATGATGTTCCTGCGTTTCATAGATATTCTCGGAACTGATCTGAGATTAGATAATGTGCAAACCTGCTTTGTCCATTGCATCAAAAAGCGGCCTATGTACACAGTCCGGTTATTTACATTTTCCCGATTCATCTCCGCGAATCTTTCCCTCGCAATATAGTTTATAATAGGTGTTGTTACTCACTTCCGCAGCAATCGCTTCTGTGACAGGAACGCCTTTTATCGAATATAGATTGGTGCCAACGGGGTATTTGTTAGAAAATGTATCTTCAATAGATCTCAAAAACGATTCATCATCACTGTATTTTTCAACGGTGCCTATTTTTTTGTCGATCTCCGTTACCATTTCTTCGGTTGCTTGGTACATATAACCGTTCCATGTGAGACCAATTATTTTCCATTCATTGCTTGATGTCGGCAGCTTTTCTTGAGAAGAACATCCTGAAACAAATACAGACATGATAAAGGTCAAGAATAAAAAATAACGCATGCGTATTCCTCCTGATTATGGAAACGGTTTAGTCCAACCAAATGTTTGGCTTAACGTTAGAGACCGAATCTAACCTTACTTCGCCTCTGTCTCATGATAGATTAATTCAATGACAGAACATGTGAATACTCATTCTTGCTGATAGCCGAAGCTCACGGCATATTGGATGGTACATTGAGCTTGGGTAAATCATAAAGAGCCGCAAGACTACTCCTGCGACTCTGTCATGATAATATATTATTCTTATTCTAGTAGCGTTCCTTCCCTCGCTTTTCTTAACAAATCATAATAATCCAATCCACAGACCATCACTGTTTCAAAATACAAATACTTTATGTCATCTTCCTGTTCTTCTGGAGATTTTACCTTGAACCAGTCTTCCTCCATCTCTTTTTCAGTAAAGACATGGACCAGTAGAAATATCAGTTTCCATGGCTCTTCCAACCACAATGCTGCGTTAAACATGTCCATGATCAGATTGTCACTACTACTTAATTAGGTCCACATTTATCAATCCGCTCCTATTAACGTAATATTGTAGCAGTATTGACTATTTTTCTATGATTCGGACTTTAAGCCATTCAGTATAGCGAGGAAGCAAATTTAAACCCAGTTGAAAACACTTTATACTTTTTCCTAAATTAACTTCGAGGTTTTTCATGAATGCTCGTTGGGGTTATTGCTGCAAAATTTCATCGCGGGATTATTTTAATTCTCCTGACCCATTCCCATAAACCTTTCCCTCACAAATTAACTTATGATAGGTGTTGTTTTTTACTTCCGCCGCTATCGCTTCCATCACGGGAATGCCCTTTATCGAATATAGATTGGTGCCAACTGGGTATGTGTTAGAAAATGTATCCTCTATGGATCTCAGAAACGACTCCTCATCACTATACTTTTCAATCGTACCAATTTTGTGATCGATGTCCATTACCATCTCTTCGGTTATCCGATACAAGTATCCGTTCAAGGTAACGGAACTGATTCGCCAATCACCACTTGAACTGGGAAGCTTCTCTTCAGAAGTGCATCCCGTTATGATTATGGACATCATAATGACGAAACAAAAAAAATAACGCATACGCATCCCTCCTGATTATGGAAACGCTCCAATCCATCCAAATGTTTTCAAAAAATGTTAATACAGAATTGTTTATATGTCAAAATACACTAATACGTAATCTTTTAAAACAGATAGCTCGGGAGCATACAGCGGAACATTATCCAAAAGCAAGGATTTATAATCTTGTATAAAATCCACGCTCTAATGACTTTTATTGAAATATTCAATGATTAACACGAGTAACCCAAAGAAAAATAACATGAGGCCAATTACGAATGGAATGCCTAAAAACAGGCTTTGAGCATTACTGATATCCGATGCACCAAAAATTGCAAACCAGAACTTTGTTCCCCTCCAAGTGTTAATACTAGATGAATATAACGCAGCAAGAATGATTATCGTCAAGCAAATCATAGTTCCATTAAATAATAGTACACTTCCAATGATTGACTTTTTCATTACATCTCTCCTCCAGTCTTTCTTATGAGCCAAAACCAGTCTTTTTCCAAATCTTCCTCTGTTATCGAATTTGAGCGGTGACGAGGCTCAATGATTCCAATTCCCCAAAATAAAGAATTGTGATATGTTAAAATACACGAATGCATAATCTATTTCGAACATGAACAACGTTGAAACTTATTAGTAGTTTGACCTACGAGACAGAGTCGCAAGACTACTCCTGCGACTCTGTCATGATAATATATTTATTCTTATTCTAGTAGCGTTCCTTCCCTCGCTTTTCTTAACAAATCATAATACTCCAATCCACAGACCATCACGGTTTCAAAGTACAAATATTTCAAGTCATCTTCCTGCTCTTCTGGCGATTTTACCTTGAACCAGTCTTCCTCCATCTCTTTTTCGGTAAAGACGTTAGACCTGTAGAAAGAAAGACCAACCTCTGTAAAGTCAAAAATAGATCCTAAATCGGGCTCACTTGTTCTTAAGTATGGGGTCATTTTATCAATTATTTCGATCAACTTTTCGGCCTTTGTATTGAAGACATGGATTCCATAACATACAATGGTCGCAAATTCTTTTAAGACACACACTACTTGTATCGCTCTGAGTCTTTCGTTCTTATCGTATTCCGGGAGAATATAGCTTTCAAAATGGCGATCCGCTTCATCATTGTACTGCTGAATATACTGTTGAATACATTCATCTACTTGACCCTTGGTCATCCCAAGCTTAATCGTTCCTATACTGCGACCAGGCTCAATGATTATATTGTCCATGGCAACTCACCCACACTTGAACCCTTTACCAGGTTCAACATCTTTTCTGACTATGCAAACGTTTATAGTGAATGTATCAGCTTAACCACAAGACCCTTTTAATAAGCCCTTTTTTCTGAATTTCTACTAAGTAGTCATCTAACTCTTGGCTGAGGTTTACTACATCCACATCAGTAAGATTTTTTCCCTCTTGAACTGCCTTTTCCATTTTTATTCTGGCGTTTTCAATTTTGCAAATTAGTTCTTCATCTTCTTCGCTAAGTTCATGAAGTATAGATACACTTTTTATGAAATATGCGATTGCTTCATTTTGTAAACCTATCGCATTTAGGTACTTACCCTTATTCATATAATAATATGCGTGTTCTGTCTTAACTAAAGGATTTGATAGATCAGAGCCGATAAAGTCGCTTTCACGTTGAAGTAACTTTTCAATAGAATCAAAATCGGATTCGGAAAAATATACAGTAAGAAGCGAATTCACGATGTTAATTTTATGCGAATATATTTGTAAGCATTGCTGTAATTGAGCAATCGCCAACTCTGTTTTTCCTCTACGCTGGTTAAGTTTTGCCTTCATAAAGTCCACATTCTCTTTTACAAAGGGAAATTTAAACAAGCTGAATGCCTTCAAATATTTCTCGGCAAACTCGTACTGTTCCTGATGGAAATAGGAAGTACAGATCATCAAAATAGAATAAGCCTTGAAGCTGCTCTCTGTCTGATCTTCAAAGACAAGTCGCTTGCATAATTCGATACATTCAGGATATCTCCGCAAGTGATAGGCATGGACACCCAACTTGTGGTATAAGGTGATTCGGTTTTCGATAGATAGGAATTCGGCATAGTTCAAAATGGATTTTCCCGATTGAAATGTCTCTTCCAGCTTGCTGAAATCATCCCGTTCCACCAAATACTTATAAAGCAACCCTTGTGCAAGTTGGGGCTGCATACCGTGACTTCTGGCATATGCGATGACCGTATCGAACAAGGCAAGCTTAATTTCAGTCTTGTCGGGAAACTGCTCTGCAGTTAGCATTATTTTCTCTGCTATTGCACCGCTGTTTTCATCTTCGGATTCTAATAATAATAATGAAGCGATCTTGGCGCTTAGAGATGCATTTTGAAATGAAAATGAGTCATGTAGTAGTGCCAATAACGTATCTGATCGGGGCTTTGCAAACACGAGTGGTTCCAGCAGTTCTTAAAGAGGAATCTCCAATACCGATATAATCGGCTGGATAGTTTTATAATCTGGCCGCTGAATTACTCCATTCTCAAGCTTTGAAATGTTCCCTCTGCTCACTCCCGATAATTCAGCCAATTGTACCTGCGTCATCCCCCGTTCCTGTCGATAACGTTGAAGCAGTTCCCCCAAGGTTAAGAACACCAGACTGACGGAACTCACATTATCACTTCCTTATAATGGAATGTAATTGTTTATACATTACCATTTCATGATTGTTATGTAAATAATAATGAGATATAAGTAATATAGTACATATTTAAAAGGGGCTGATCGTATGGAATGGAAACGTGCACGTGTCTCTCAGAAACGCCAAGTTACGATACCTCTAAAATATTTCGAACAAGCAGTAATTAAAGACGAGGTAGAGTTTTGTATCAAGGGGAGCGTCATCATGATTCGCCCTGTATGCGAACATACAGGCCATTATTCTTTCGCGGATCTCATATAGAAGACTTGATCAAAGAAGGACTTTCCGGTGATGAACTACTGACAAAGTTCCGCGAACGGCAAGCTGAACTACATATTGCCATAGAAAATGGAATTGCCGATCCGGGGAAGCCGCTCGAAATTGTAGAGCTGACAATGACGAAACGGAGGACCTATTTGGCGAGATTAGCCGCAATTCGTCAGCTTCCCGATGATAGGCGGTCGGATTCCATTCCGTAAGAACCAATTCCTTGTCGGACAGGCCTTGCCCGGCCAGTAGCCTCATCTCCTGCGCAAGCATGTTCTCCAAATAATCCGGATTCGGAGAGCCCCTGAACTCCTCCAATATTCTGCGGTACGGATGCAACGGAAACCGCAGCAGAGTCGTAGGTTGCCGATGGCTTTTTCATCTGCTTCACTAAAGCTGCAGTATCTCCCGTCATTCTAGTCATCTGCTCCGCCAATACTGCAAGAATGCAGCAATTTCATTGGCACGAGTATGCGAAAATAGAATTGCTGCAAAACTACAGCAATTACCCTACGTAAGGCGCAGATAGCGTTCAAAATGGCGAAATGATGCAGTTTTGCAGGATTTTATCGGAATTTAGCCTCTTGAGGCTAAAAATGCTGCGCCTGTGCAGCATTTTCAGGCGCATACCATCTTGCTCCATGCGTAGACCATCTAGCTTCACACAGGGACCAGCTTGCGCCCTGACCTAACCTATCCTGCCTTCCCCGGCCCCGCCTAGCATAAGAAAAAGACTGTCGACAGGACTTTGCCGACAGTCTGAGGAGCCGGCACACACACCGGCTCCTTTCCTTTATTGTATCGGCGCCTTCAACGGCATTCCCGGCTTGCGCGGGTATGCTTTTGGCGTCGGTCCTTTTTTGGCAATCAAAATGATATGGCGTTCCGATTGTTCCACCGGCAGGGTGAGCTTATGATCCGCCAGGAAGGAGCCCTGCAGCACCTGCAAGCTCTTTGCCGACTCGGCAATCTCCTCGGCCGGATTCGTCCCCTTCATCGCGGCGAACAGGCCGCCCGTCTTCACGAACGGAAGACAGAATTCGTTCAGCACATTGAGGCGGGCTACGGCGCGAGCCGTTACCAGATCGAACCGATCCCGGTATTGCGGCTTGCGCGCCACCTCCTCCGCCCGGCCATGAATGCATTCGACCCCGGTCAGCCCCAGCTCTTGCACCAGATGCTTCAAGAACTGAATCCGCTTGTTCAGCGAGTCCACAATCGTCAGCTGGACATGCGGGAACAGGATATGAAGCGGAATGCCCGGGAACCCTGCTCCCGAGCCGATATCGGCCATGGTGACGACATCCTCCATGTTGACATGGGCCGCCAGCAGCAGCGAATCATAGAAATGCTTCTCATATACTTTATCCCGCTCGGTAATCCCGGTCAGGTTCATCTTCTCGTTCCACTCAACTAAGATATGGAAGTATTGTTCGAACTGCTCCCGCTGCCGTTCCGTGAGCGTCCATCCGTGCCCGGCCAGCCAGCCGGCAAACTGTTCTTGTACGGCATCCATAAGCTTGAATCTCTCCGTCCCTCATATGAAATCCCGCCCTCCGCGAGCAGAGCAGGCCTAACCGTTGCGGATTTCCTCCTGCTTCGCCGCCGTCACGCGGTTGTAGTGCTCGATATAGACCAGCAGGATGGAAATATCCGCCGGCGTCACCCCGGAGATCCGGGACGCCTGACCGATAGAGATTGGCCGCACCTTTTCCAGGCGCTGCTTCGCCTCGGAAGCGATGCCCTGCACGTCTTGATAGTCGATATCGGCCGGAATCATCTTTTTCTCCATCTTTTGCAGCTTCTCCACATGCAGCAGCTGCTTCTCGATATAACCCGCATATTTGATCTGAATCTCAACCTGCTCCTTCATCTCCTCATCCAGCTCATACGGAGATGGGAACAGCTTTTCCACTTGAGCGTAGGCCACTTCAGGACGACGCAGCAGCGTAATGGCGTCGCAGCCGTTCACCAGCGGAGCTGATCCCGCTTCGGCGAGCATGGCCTGCACCGCTTCATCCGGCTTCACCTTCGTCGCGCGCAGCCGTTCCATCTCCTGCTCGACGAGCTCCATCTTGCGTTGGAAGGCCGCATAGCGCTCTTCGGTAATCAAGCCGATCTCATAGCCGATAGGCGTAAGGCGAATGTCCGCATTGTCATGGCGGAGCAGCAGGCGGTATTCGGCCCGGGACGTCAACAGACGGTAAGGCTCCATCGTCCCCTTTGTCACCAGATCGTCAATCAAGACGCCAATATAGCCTTGCGATCGGTCCAGGATAACCGGCGGCTTGCCCTGAATCTTGCGCGCCGCATTAATGCCGGCCATAATGCCTTGGGCCGAAGCCTCTTCATACCCGGACGTTCCGTTGATTTGTCCGGCCGTGTATAGATTCTCGACCAGCTTCGTCTCCAACGTTGGCCACAGCTGCGTCGGCACGACCGCATCGTATTCGATAGCATAGCCGGTGCGCATCATTTCCGCTTTTTCCAATCCGGGAACCGAGCGGATCATCTGCAGCTGAACGTCCTCCGGCATGCTGGTAGACAGCCCTTGAACATAATACTCCGCCGTATGTTTGCCCTCCGGCTCCAGGAAAATCTGATGCTTCGGCTTGTCGGCGAAGCGGACGATTTTGTCCTCGATCGATGGGCAATAACGTGGTCCGGTCCCCTCGATGACACCGGAAAACATCGGCGCCCGGTGCAGATTCTCGTTGATAATCCGGTGCGTCTCCTCCGACGTATAGGTCAGCCAGCACGGAAGCTGCTCATTATCGGACGATTTCGTCTCGTACGAGAAGAACTTCGGATTCTCGTCCCCCGGCTGAATCTCCGTCTTCGAGAAATCAATGAACTGCTTATTAATGCGCGGCGGCGTTCCGGTCTTGAACCGGACCATCTCGAAGCCCAGCTTGCGCAGGTTCTCCGACAGCTTGACCGAAGGCTGCTGATTGTTCGGCCCGCTCTCGTACATCAGCTCGCCGATAATAATTTTGCCGCGCAAATACGTCCCCGTCGTGAGGACTACCGCCTTCGCCGTATAGCGGGCGCCGGATTTGGTCTCGACGCCGACGCATTTGCCGTCCTCCACGAGCAACTCCTCCACCATGCCCTGGCGAAGGGTCAGATTCGGCGTCGATTCCACCGTTTCCTTCATCGCCTGCTGGTATAGCACCTTATCCGCTTGCGCGCGCAGCGCGTGCACCGCCGGTCCTTTGCCTGTATTCAGCATGCGCATTTGAATAAATGTTTTGTCGATATTGCGGCCCATCTCGCCGCCCAAGGCGTCGATCTCGCGCACGACATGGCCTTTGGCTGGCCCCCCGATCGACGGGTTGCACGGCATGAAGGCCACCATATCCAGATTAATCGTCAACAGCAGCGTATTGCAGCCCATCCGGGCTGTTGCCAGGGCCGACTCGCAGCCGGCATGTCCGGCGCCGATCACGATCACATCATAGTGTCCTGCATCGAATGGCATCGTATCCCTCCTCTATTCCCATCTTCGTCCCGTCCTTTATTTGCCGAGGCAGAATTGAGAAAATATTTGATCAATCAGCGAATCGCCTACGGCATCGCCGATAATTTCACCTAACTGCTCCCAGGCCGACCGCACATCGATCTGAATCATATCGATCGGGATGCCTTGGCGGGAAGCGTCTATCGCATCATCAAGCGCCTGGAGCGCCTTCTTCAGCAGCGCAATGTGGCGCACGTTGCTCACATACGTCAAATCTCCGGATTCGATGCCTCCGCTGAAGAACAGGGTCGAGATCGCCTGCTCCAAGGCATCTACGCCCTCCTGCTCCTTCGCCGACATGCGGACAATGGCGTCTGCGCCGAACGTATTTTCCAGTTCGCTTATATCGATATGTTGAGGCAGATCCATTTTATTCACAATCACAATGACTTGTCTACCCACAAATTCCTTCATCCATTCCCGCTCATCCTCATGCAGCGGCTCATTGTTATTCACAACGAACAGGATCAGATCCGCCTCCAGCAAGGCGCTGCGGGAACGCTCCACGCCGAGGCGCTCGACGATATCCGTCGTCTCCCGGATACCGGCCGTGTCCAGCAAGCGAAGCGGAATGCCGTTAATGGTGACGAACTCCTCGATCACGTCACGCGTCGTGCCGGGAATATCCGTCACAATCGCCTTGTTGTCCCGGGCCAGCGTATTCAGCAGCGAGGACTTCCCTACATTCGGTCGCCCCACAATCGCCGTTACGATGCCCTCTCTTAATATTTTCCCCTCGGACGCCGTCTTTAACAATTGTTCAATCTCTTTTTTGACTTGGCCGCATTTCTCCTGAATGAAGGCGCTCGTCAATTCTTCCACGTCATGCTCCGGATAATCGATATTCACCTCGATATGGGCCAGCGTCTCGATCAGCGTATGGCGCAGCGCATTGATTTTGTTCGACAGATGGCCCTGCACCTGCTTCATCGCCACCGAGAAGGCCCGATCCGACTTCGAGCGAATCAGATCAATGACAGCTTCCGCCTGCGACAAGTCAATCCGTCCATTCAGGAAAGCCCGCTTCGTGAACTCCCCTGGCTCCGCCGGCCGAATCTCCTGCTCCAGCAGCAGATCCATAACCTTGCGAATCGAGATCATCCCTCCGTGCGTATTGATCTCGACAACATCCTCCGTCGTGAACGAACGCGGTGCCCGCATCACGTTCACCAGCACCTCCTCGACCCGCTCCCCGGTCTTCGGATCGACGATATGGCCGTAATGAATCGTATGCGTGTCCGCCTCGGTCAGCTTCACTTTGGAATGGAACAGCTTCTCCACTTCGCTCAGCGCGCCTTCCCCGCTCACCCGAATCACCGCGATTCCGCCCTCGCCCAGCGGCGTCGAGACGGCTGCGATCGTATCATACATCATGTGAACTCCCTCCTGTCTTCGCACATGCTTCTATCCTGTACGTATACCGGACATTGAATTTTGTTAAAAAAAAGCAATGATTACCCCCGACATAGGCGCAATCATTGCGTTCGTGCTTGAATTCCACGTCTATATAATAGAGAATACTCCAATAATACCATGCGGATTATTTCACGGAAATAACGATGCGCCGATTCGGCTCCTCGCCCTTGCTGTAGGTCTTCACTTTCGGATGATCCTGCAGCTTGGCATGAATGATCTTCCGCTCCTGCGGCGTCATCGGCTCCAGCACGACATCCTGGTGGTTGCGAACCGCCTTGTTCGCCAACCGGTCGGCCAGCGCTTCCAGCGTCTTCTTCCGTCGCTCGCGAAACTGCTCTGCATCAAGAATAATTCGAAGGTGGTGCTTAGAATAACGGTTAGCGACCAGACTCGTCAAATATTGCAGCGAATCCAAAGTCTGGCCCCGGCGCCCGATAATAAGTCCGAGATCGGGTCCGCTAATGTCGAACGTCACGGTATCCTTGCGCTTATGCGCGGATACGTCCACTTCCAATCCCATCGCCTGGGCCGCGTCGATAATGAACCGCTTCGCCTCTTCGATAGGATCGGGGCCTTGCTCCGCAGCTTCTGCCTCAGCTGCGGCTTCGGCGGACGGCATCGCCGCCTCTTCCGCCGGCGCCGCCTTCGCTTCCGGGGCAGGGCTCGTCTCCGGTGCAGGTGACGCTGGCTTCTCAAGCAGCGTCAGCTCCACGGTAGCCGGGCGCACCCCAATCAATCCGAACAATCCGCGCGAAGGCTTCTCCAATACGCGGACGGTGACGCGATCTTCCGTCACCTTCCATTGTGCCAATCCGTTTTTTATTGCATCTTCGATAGTTTTTCCCGATACAATGAGCGTGTTCATTTCGCCGGACTGACCTCCTTATCATTGTTGCGATAAAGGAAATAATTTTGCACAATCGTGAACAGGTTGCTATATACCCAATACAGCGGCAAGGCCGCCGGGAAGTTAATCGACATAACAAAAATCAAGATTGGGAACACGTACAGCATGAACTGCATCGGATTCGGCCCTTTTTGCTGCGCAGTCATCATCTTGGTCTGAATGAACGAGGTCAATGCAGCGATGATAGGAAGTACATAGTAAGGGTCGGTTTGTCCCAATTTGAGCCATAAAAACGTATGCTCGCGAATTTCCGAGTTCAAATAAATCGAGTTGTACAGGGCGATAAATACCGGCATCTGAACAATCATCGGCAAGCAGCCGGCCAGCGGATTCACATTATGCTGCTGGAACAGCTTCATCGTTTCTTCTTGCTGTTTTTGCGGATTGTCGCCATATTTCTTCTTGAGCTCGGCAAGCTTCGGCTGCAGCTTTTGCATCTCCTTCGAGCTGCGCATCTGCTTCACGGTGAGCGGTAAAATAAGAGAACGGACGATGATGGTAAGCAGCAGTATAGCCAGGCCATACTCTCCCTTGAACCAGGTTGCAAACGTATCCAGTGCTAACGAGAAATAATAGACGACGTTGCGCTCCCAGAAGTTCCCTTGCAGCAAGTCCTCTGTCTTCAATGTCGTGGCCGATGTCGTACATCCGGTCAATACAACCAGCAACAGCACAGAAACCGCCACGAAGAGCCATTTTCGATTATGAAACAACTTCTTCAGCGACAATAGCAAAAACTCCTCTCTTGAACCAACCGATTCCAAAGTAAATATATCATATTTCAAACGCTAAAGGAAACGGTCCAAGCCGCTCTATTCTTGCCTATTGCTTGAACACGGATCCCTTGCGCATCACATGCTGCACGCTCTTCGTCAATTGATCGTAATTCATCTCTGTCGCGCCTTTGCGAACGATGAAAATCAAATCGACATGATCGATAACCCGATCGGCCTCCCGTCTCACAATCTCCTTAATCATTCGCCGCATGCGATTGCGCATGACCGCATTGCCGATCTTCTTGCTGGCGGAGACCCCTACGCGGAACCGCTCCACCTGCGGACGATGGAAAACATATAAGACCAGCTGATGATTAGCGAAGGAACGGCCGTATCGGTATACCCGGGAAAAATCGGATCGGTCCCGCAACCGGTACTTTTTCTGCACGTGCTTACTCCTGCCCTTCTTACGAAGCCTGCAATAGTCTCTGCGGCATTCCATTAACCAAGTATGTGCTTCCGCCAGGCGGAATAAACGCTCCCCGACTGCAGTCGGAACAGCGGTTGATTCGGAAGCAAGCAAAAACGGCCATGATGCCCCCTTGCCGCCAGCCGGCCGTATCTGTCAGGACATTCATGGCTTTGTTCTATACTGCTTGCAGACCGCCATCCTTCTTGACCCTCATATCGCGTATCGCGGATTGAACAGGCTCTCTATTATAAATAGATGCGATTGAATCGCAGCGGTCCCCTTTAAGAAAAAAAGACCACCGTGGTGGTCTTGCATTCACGCGTCTTATGCGCTCAGTACTTTTCTGCCTTTTTGACGACGAGCAGCAATAACCTTACGGCCGTTTTTCGTGCTCATTCTTTTACGGAAACCGTGAACTTTTTTGCGTTTGCTCACATTTGGCTTAAATGTTGGTTTCAACGTAGCGCACCTCCTCGAATGAGATATGTCATGGGAGTCCCATTGATTGCGTCAGTTCACACTTTCGCACAAAATTCCTTTCTACATTTAAACAGAATACCTCTTAAAAGTCAATGATAACGTTTGGTCCCCTCCCTCCTCTTTACTTCTTTTCTTAATAGGAAGTCTGTCTCCGGAACTTATCCGCAGCCCCGATTCGCGCTTACGCTGCCACGAAGTTATTCACATGTGCAAAACCGTCGAGAAATCGACAGATTTCCATGACGACATGTGCACAACCATTTATGCACAGTGTCCGCTCTTGTCGAATGACAACAAGTTATAAACAATATCTAGTGGTGTATATAATTTTTGTACACAAGTTATTGAATTTGTGGATAATTATCGCGGTATCATTGAAAAACAAGGCTTCTTCTGCTATGATTATATTGCTTTTCGGTTGTGAATAACCGTTGTGGATATTTATTTATCAACAACCTGTGGATAAAGTTGTGAACAACTCGAATATAACGTTTATATACGGTTCGACATATTCTTGATATTGTGGATAATATATTATTCGAATCGCTATATCTCGACATCATGCCCGTTCGCTTCGCGGCAACGCGCAAGCCGAACGCCGTCATAACATGTCAGCATAGACCCCGACAATACGCCCTTCTTTATAAGGGCTTTCTGTGCCTTGGAGAGCCCTTATCGCGTCTTGTCGGGGCCCTTGTCCTTTTCATGGAGCGGCGAAGCACGCCGGTTATCGCGTCAATGACGACGCAGAAGGTTTGAAGGAGTGAAACGATCTGTGGAGCGCCAAGCGAATGAACATTGGCAGGAAATATTGTCCGTCATCCAGACCAAGCTTAGCAAACCAAGCTTCGATACCTGGTTCAAAGCCACTCAAGCGGTCAAGTTTACGGACACGCAGCTACTGATTACCGCACCGACCACATTTGCGGTGGAATGGCTTGAGAGCCGTTATACGAAGCTGGTTAGCTCAACTATCTTAGAAATTACGGGCAATCAGGTGGACGTCAAGTTCATCATCGAGGAGGCGGCCCTTGCGGAACCGGACATTCCGCAGCCACAGAATCCTCCGGCCCGCCCTGCCGTTCAGGATGAGCCGGCTTCCACCATGCTCAACCCCAAGTATACGTTCGATACATTCGTCATCGGCTCGAACAACCGCTTCGCCCATGCCGCTTCGCTCGCGGTGGCGGAAGCGCCGGCCAAGGCATACAACCCGTTGTTCCTGTACGGGGGCGTCGGTCTGGGCAAGACCCACTTGATGCATGCCATCGGCCATTACATTTTGGAGCATAATCCGGCGAGCCGCGTCGTATATACCACTTCCGAGAAGTTCACCAATGAATTCATCAATGCGATCCGGGATAACCGGGGGGAGAGCTTCCGCAACAAATATCGGAATGTCGACATTTTGCTCGTCGACGACATTCAGTTTCTGGCCGGCAAGGAATCGACGCAGGAGGAATTTTTCCATACCTTCAATGCGCTTCATAACGAAAATAAACAGATCGTCATCTCAAGCGATCGTCCGCCCAAAGAGATCGAAACGCTGGAGGAACGGCTTCGTTCCCGGTTCGAATGGGGCTTGATTACCGATATTCAGCCCCCTGATTTGGAGACGAGAATCGCGATTCTGCGCAAAAAGGCGAAGGCGGAAAACCTCGATATCCCGAATGAAGCGATGGGCTATATCGCGAATCAGATCAACACGAACATTCGTGAGCTGGAAGGGGCACTGACCCGGGTCGTCGCGTTCTCCACGATGACGAACCAGGATATAACGACCCATCTGGCGGCGGAAGCGCTGAAGGATATTATCCCGTCCAGCCGTCCGCGCATGATAACGATACAGGACATCCAGCAGAAGGTAGGCGAGTTCTACGGGCTGAAGATGGAGGATTTCAAGGCGAGGAAGCGGACGAAGGCCGTCGCGTTCCCGCGGCAGATCGCCATGTATCTCTCCCGCGAGCTGACCGATTACTCCTTGCCCAAGATAGGGGAAGCCTTCGGCGGCCGGGACCATACGACCGTCATCCATGCGCACGAAAAAATTACCCAAAACATTCAGCAAGATCAGGAATTATACAAAGTGATTCAGAGCCTAATCGACAAAATCAAAAATCCGACGCTGTGAACAACATAAAAAGCCTATGCACAATCTATACACATGTGGATAGGCTTTACTTTATGCGCATTCCGGATAGTTATCCACATATTCAGGGCCCCTACTATTACTATTACTTTTTTAAAAGATTAATATAGATCATCATATAACAACGCAAGCGAATTTCGCTGCTCATGAATTGCACTGCACAATAGGCGTTAGGAGTGACGACATGAAAATTTCCATATTGAAAAATGAACTGAATGAAGCGATACAAAATGTATCAAAGGCGATTTCCAGCCGGACGACGATTCCGATTTTGACCGGGATCAAGGTAGACGTGACTTATCAAGGCGTGACCTTGACGGCCAGCGATACCGACATTTCGATTCAGTGCTTCATTCCGGTGGAGGATGATCGCCAGACGATTGTTCAGGTGGACAAGCCGGGCAGTGTCGTGCTGCCGGCCAAGTTTTTTGTCGAGATTATTAAGAAGCTGCCGTCCCAAGACATCGAGATCGAAGTCAAAGATCATTTCCAGACCTTTCTCCGTTCCGGTTCGACCGACATCCAGATGGTTGGCCTCGATCCGGAAGAATATCCGGTGCTGCCAAGCATCGAGGAGAACCAGGTTATTCGCGTGAACGGCGATTTGCTGAAGACGATGATCAAGCAGACGGTCTTTGCCATTTCCACCAACGAGACGACGCCGATCCTGACTGGCGTGCTGTGGAATTTGCAGGAAGGCAGTCTCAAGTTCGTCGCTACGGACCGCCATCGGCTGGCGAGCCGGGTCGCTGATATTGAAGCCGAAGAAGATATCCGCTTCAACAATGTCGTCATTTCCGGCAAGACGCTCAATGAATTGAGCAAGATCATCCCGGATCAGAACACGATTGTCGACATCGTCGTGGCTGACAATCAGGTATTGTTCAAAATCGACCGCGTTCTGTTTTATTCGCGAATTTTGGACGGCACTTATCCGGATACTTCCAAGATTATTCCGCAGCAGTATAAAACAGAACTTGTTTTGGATACAAAAAAATTGACGGATGCGATCGACCGGGCCTACTTGCTGTCCCGCGAGGAGAAGACGAACATTGTCCGCCTGCAGACCAAGGAAGACGGCACGATCGAGATCTCGTCGAGTTCATCGGAGCTCGGGCGGGTCACCGAGCAGCTTGATGTGAAGGAATTCAATGGGGAACCGCTGCGCATCGCGTTCAACTCCAAATATATGCTCGATGTGTTGAAGGTCGTGGAATGTGAGCATATATTCATTGGATTTACGGGCGCCATGAGTCCGATTATCATTAAACCAACGGAGAAGGTGAACAGCCTTCATCTCATTCTGCCATACCGGACGACCAATTAACCGGAGACAGGCAGGGGAGCGCAGCCGCAGGGAGGCTGCCAAGGAGGATACGATCATGAACGAGATTACGATTCATACGGAATATATTACGCTCGGGCAATTCCTGAAGCTGGCAGACTGCGCTTCGACCGGGGGACATGCCAAGGTGATCCTGGCCGAGAATCAGGTCAAGGTCAACGGAGAGCCGGAATCCCGCCGGGGACGGAAGCTGTACGCGGGGGATACCGTGAACGTGGAAGGCTGCGGTGCTTTCCGCGTCACTGCCGCGCAGGAGGCATAGCCGGTGTTCGTCAAATCCGTGGCGCTGAAGCAGTACCGCAATTATGAGGGCTTGGAGCTGGATACGAACAATCGGGTCAACATCTTCATCGGCAATAATGCCCAGGGCAAGACCAATTTGCTGGAAGCGATCTTTGTGCTTGCCCTGACCAAATCGCATCGTACCTCGAAGGACAAGGAACTGATAGGCTGGGAAGCGGATCAAGCCTCGCTCAAGGCGCTCGTGGAGCGGAAGTATGGCCAAGTCCAGCTCGATCTGAGCATTTCCAAGCAGGGGAAGAAGGCGAAGCTGAACGGGCTGGAGCAGAAAAAGCTGAGTGGCTTCATCGGCGCGCTCAATGTCGTCATGTTCGCGCCGGAGGATTTGGAGATTGTCAAGGGCTCTCCAGGCATTCGCCGGCGCTTCCTCGATATGGAGATCGGCCAAGTCCAACCGAGCTATTTGTACCATTTGCAGCAGTATCAGAAGGTCCTGATTCAGCGCAACAACTTGTTGAAGCAGATGTGGAGCAAGCCCGGCGCGCAGCCGGATGCGATGCTCGAGATTTTTAATGAGCAGCTTGCGGTTAATGGTGTTAAAGTTGTAAGGAAAAGGAAACAATATTTACTAAAGCTGCAAGGTTGGGCCGAGCAGATACATGCAGGCATCACCAATGGGCAGGAAGCGCTTCAGATTGAGTATGTGCCATCCTTCGCGGCGGCGGAAGAAGATGACGCTGTTTTATTTGAACAATTTATGTTAAAGTTAACACAAATGAAAGACCAGGAGGTGCGGCGCGGCATAACGCTTGTCGGGCCGCATCGGGACGATCTCGCCTTTTTCATTAACGGCAAAGAAGTGCAAACGTACGGCTCGCAAGGTCAGCAGCGAACAACGGCCTTATCCTTGAAGCTGGCTGAGATTGAGCTGATGCATGAAGAAATCGGTGAATATCCCGTGCTGCTGCTGGACGATGTGTTGTCCGAGCTTGATTCGCACCGCCAGACGCAGCTCATTGAGACCTTTCAGAGCAAGGTCCAGACGTTCATCACGACGACGGGCATCGAAGGCATCAACATTGGCCGGCTTCAGGATGCAAATATGTTCCACGTGGAAAACGGGCAAGTCATGCGTTAAGGGGGAAGTCCGATTGTATATTCACCTGGGTGGAGAAAAGGTCATTCGTTCTTCGGAACTGGTCGCTATTTTCGATGTTTCCATTGAGAAATCATCCAAGCTGTCCAAGCAATTCGTGGCGAATGCCCATAAGGTCAAAAACGTGGAGGCGATAGGCGAGGAAGAAGCCAAGTCGATTGTCGTCACGAAAGGAAAAGTTTACTTTTCGCCCATTTCATCTACTACGCTGAAGAAGCGGGCGCGTCATTACAACGAGTAGGCATACGACACTTTCGCTTGCCGGACCGGTCTGGCGCCGAAGGGCGCCGGAAATGCCTGCAAGCCGCATCGTATAGCGGATGAACCAGCGGCGGAACTGAAAAATAAGAAGTAGGTGAGGGCATGTCATTGAATCAAAACACTTATGATGAGAGCCAGATTCAGGTCCTGGAAGGCCTGGAAGCGGTTCGTAAGCGGCCGGGGATGTATATTGGTTCCACTAGCGTCAGAGGGCTTCATCATTTGGTATGGGAAGTGGTCGACAACAGTATTGACGAGGCGTTGGCCGGTTACTGTACGAAGATTCAAGTGATCGTGCATGAAGATAACAGTATCACGGTCATTGATAACGGGCGCGGTATTCCGGTCGGTATCGAGCAGAAGATGCAGCGTCCGGCCGTAGAGGTCGTCATGACGGTGCTTCACGCCGGCGGGAAGTTCGGCGGCGAAGGCTACAAAGTGTCTGGGGGTCTGCACGGCGTAGGGGTGTCGGTCGTCAATGCGTTGTCGGAGAGCCTTATCGTTACGGTGAAGCGGGACGGCCATATCCATCAGCAGGAGTATCGCCGCGGTGTGCCTCAGTATGATCTGAAAGTGCTCGGTGATACCGAGGAGACAGGGACGACGATTCGCTTCAAGCCGGATCCCGAAATCTTCACGGATACGCTCGTCTATGATCATGAGACACTTGTCTCCCGTATCCGCGAGCTGGCGTTCCTGAATAAAGGCATTGAAATGGTGCTCACGGACGAGCGGAACGATCAGACGGAGACATTCAAATACGACGGAGGGATTATCGAATTCGTCGAATATTTGAACCGTAACCGGGAAAAAATGCATGAGCCGCCGATCTATGTTGAGGGGCAGAAGGATTATATTACATGCGAGATCGCCCTTCAGTATAACGACAGCTATACGGAAAATATTTATTCATTCGCCAATAATATTCATACGCATGAAGGCGGAACCCATGAGTCCGGATTCAAGAGTGCATTGACGCGGATCATTAACGAATATGCCCGTAAAATGAACCTGATGAAGGATAATGTGTCCAACTTGAGCGGGGATGATGTGAGGGAAGGCTTGACAGCGATCGTGTCGGTCAAAATTCCGGAGCCGCAATTCGAAGGCCAGACGAAGACGAAGCTGGGGAACAGCGAAGTGCGCAGCATCGTCGAGTCCTTGTTCGCCGAGCGGCTGATGGAATTTATGGATGAGAATCCGGCCATCTCGCGGAAGGTCGTCGAGAAGGGATTGCAGGCGGCGCGCGCGCGGGATGCCGCACGTCGTGCCCGGGAATTGACCCGCCGGAAGAGCGCGCTTGAAGTCAGCTCTCTCCCGGGCAAGCTGGCAGACTGCTCATCCAAGGATGCCTCCCAGTGCGAACTGTTCATCGTCGAGGGGGATTCTGCGGGCGGTTCGGCCAAGCAGGGCCGGGATCGTCACTTCCAAGCGATCCTTCCGCTCAAGGGGAAAATCTTGAATGTCGAAAAATCCCGGCTGGACAAAATCTTGTCCAATGCCGAAATCCGGGCGATCATTACGGCCCTCGGCACCGGGATCGGCGAGGACTTCGATCTGGATAAGGCCCGTTATCACAAAATCATTATTATGACGGATGCCGACGTCGACGGCGCGCATATCCGGACGCTGCTTCTCACGTTCTTCTACCGCTACATGCGGAGACTGATCGAAGCGGGCTACGTCTATATCGCTCAGCCGCCGCTCTTCAAGATCGAGCGGAACAAGGTGGTCCGGTATGCCGACAGCGAGAAGATGAGAGACGAGATTATTGCCGAATTCGGCGAGGGCGTCAAAGTCAATGTGCAGCGCTACAAAGGTCTCGGCGAGATGAATGCCGAGCAGCTGTGGGAGACGACGATGGATCCCGAGAGCCGCTCCATGCTTCAAGTATCCTTCGAGGATGCGAAGATGGCGGACGAAGTGTTCGACACATTGATGGGCGATAATGTGGAGCCGCGCCGCGACTTCATTCAGCGCCACGCCAAATTTGTCAAAAATCTCGATTTTTAAGCGGAAGAATGCAAGCCCCGGTCCCTTTCAAGGACCGGGGTTTTCTGCGCTGCATTGTTGGGGAGGGCGAGGCACCTCTGTGTGCCTGCGGTGCGCGGGACGGTTAGGAGGATCGTTTGCGGGCGCGCAGGCGGCCGTAGGCGACACCATATTTGCGGATGCGGCGGTAATCGCACTGGCTGAAATTCATGTTGCGGAACGCGGTGATATCCGGCTTCGTGTTGGCTTCGAATATCCACGGATGGCGGTCTTCGTCCAGCCCGACATCTAACCCGATTTCCTTGATGCCGGGGAAATTTTTTTCCAGCTCCACCGCCGCCTCTACCCCCAACCGCTTGAGCAGGGCGATCAGCTGGACCTTTTCTTCCTCCGTCATGGTGTCTTTGAGGAGCGTGTTAATATCAGCCAGCTTCCCTCCGCTATTGAAGTTGGTGACGACATTGCTGGAGCCGGCCACTTTGCCTAACACGGCTGTCGATACCCAACGGCCTTTCGGGCTCATTTGCGTCAGTACGCGAATGTCGAACTTTTTGCCTTCATACGTGAGAAGATGAATTCCCTTTTGAATCAAGTAGAGCTTGGAGCCGATTCGTCTGACGAGCGCGCGGTGCAATTCTTCGAAGGTGGCGTAACGGAACACCTGCGTGCCAGTCATCAGATGGTATTCCTCTTCCTCCCGGACCACTCGCATGACGCCATGGCCATGGGTACCCCGGTTCGGCTTGACATAGACCATGGTATGCGCCTCGAGCATACTCTCCAGATGGTTCTCCTTGAAGGGATGCGTCTCTGGAATGAACGCATTGAGCTCGGCGGAGCGCTGCAAGGCCAGCGTCTTTTTCAACTTACTGGCAACACGTCGTATGGCCATTCAACCATCCTTTCCGATGAACCTGAGTACGTCATCTTTTCTAGTAGTCAAGTGTGGTATAATAAAGGATATGTCGTTATAGGCCGATTGGAAAAGAACAAAAGCCTATTTTGCAAAAGGAATCGTTCGGTTTTTGGTGTCATTTGGCGTAACGTTTAATTGTACATCTTTTGTGAAAGTAATATAATAAAAATAGCGTAGATATGGACTTGGTGAATAATAGGCAGCTCACTAGGATGGCTGCTCTTATTCATACAGGGAAACGGTTCGATCCCAATCAGGGCAATGGAGCCGTTTTCGCTTGCTAAGCAAACTCATTGCTTTTTGCCATACATTGTGGACGCTGTGAACAAGAATGATGAGGAGGTCCAGCATGGCGGAAGAAAAACAATCGCAAATTAAAGATCGCGACATCGGCATGGAGATGCGGGAATCTTTTCTCGATTACGCGATGAGCATCATTGTCAGCCGTGCGCTGCCGGATGTGCGCGACGGAATGAAGCCGGTACACCGTCGGATATTGTATGCGATGTCCGAACTCGGCATGGCGCCGGACAAGCCATATAAGAAGTCGGCAAGAATTGTCGGGGAAGTCATCGGTAAGTATCACCCACACGGTGATTCAGCGGTATATGAAACGATGGTGCGCATGGCGCAGGACTTCTCTCTGCGTTATATGCTGGTCGACGGTCACGGGAACTTCGGTTCGATAGATGGGGACTTCGCGGCAGCGATGCGGTATACAGAAGCGCGTCTGTCCAAGATTGCGATGGAGCTGCTGCGTGACATTAATAAAGATACAGTAGATTTCGCCCCGAACTATGACGGGGAAGAGACGGAGCCGGTCGTGCTTCCGGCACGGTTCCCGAACCTGCTTGTCAATGGGGTATCGGGGATTGCGGTCGGCATGGCGACCAACATTCCGCCTCATAATTTGACAGAGGTCATTGATGGCATTCAGGCGCTTATCCGCAATCCGGAGATTACGCCGCTTGAGCTGATGGACTATATCAAGGGTCCGGATTTCCCGACGGCCGGACTGATTCTGGGCCGCGAAGGGATTCGCCAAGCGTATATGACCGGGCGCGGTTCGGTTACGATGCGGGCAAAAGCAACGATTGAAGAGCATAACGGCAAAGCCCGCATTCTCGTTCATGAGCTGCCTTATCAGGTGAATAAAGCGAAGCTGGTCGAGAAGATTGCCGAGCTGGTTCGCGAGAAGCGGGTCGAGGGCATTACGGATCTGCGCGACGAATCGGATCGCAACGGCATGCGGATCGTGATTGAGCTGCGCCGGGATGTCAATCCAAGCGTCGTGCTGAACAATCTGTACAAGCATACGGCGCTGCAGTCGAACTTCGGCATCAATATGCTGGCGCTCGTCAATCAGGAGCCGCGCGTCTTGAACCTGCGCGAAATGCTCTACTATTACCTGGAGCACCAGGTCGAAGTCATTCGCCGCCGCACCGAGTTCGATCTGAAGAAGGCGGAAGCTCGCGCTCATATTCTCGAAGGATTGCGCGTGGCGCTTGATCACCTCGATGAAGTGATCGCGCTGATCCGCAGTTCCCGAACAGCCGATATCGCGCGCGAAGGCTTGATCAGCCGCTTCCAGCTGTCCGTCGAGCAGGCTCAGGCGATTCTCGATATGCGCCTGCAGCGCCTGACCGGTCTGGAGCGGGAGAAGATCGAAGAAGAATACGCCGAGTTGATGAAGAAGATTGCCGAATTGAAGGAAATTTTGGCAAGCGAGCAGCTGGTGTTGAATATTATCAACGACGAATTGGAAGAAGTGAAACAAAAATTTGGCGATGAGCGCCGCACGGAGATTACGATCGGCGAAGACAGCATTCTCGACGAGGATCTGATTCCGCAAGAGGATGTTATCATCACGATTACGCACAGCGGCTACATCAAGCGCCTGCCGGTTACGACGTACCGCAGCCAGAAGCGCGGCGGACGAGGCGTGGTCGGAATGGATACGAAGGATAACGACTTCGTCGAGCATCTGTTCGTCACCAATTCGCACCATTACTTGATGTTCTTCACCGACAAAGGCAAGGTGTACCGCATCAAGGCGTATGAGGTGCCTGACTTGAGCCGCACCGCGCGCGGAACGCCGATTATCAACCTGATTCAGATCGAGCAGGGAGAATCGGTCAACGCCGTCATTCCGGTCAAGGAATTCGAAGCGGACAAGTTCCTGTTCTTCGCTACCCGTCACGGGATCGTGAAGAAGACGCCGCTGGATGATTACGTCAACATC